>CABWZY010000001.1:0-128600 GCA_902510055.1 uncultured Candidatus Actinomarina sp.
TTTTAAATAATTGGACAGGTGGCTGTATTATCAGATCCAACTTATTGAATGAATTAAATGATATAAATTCATCATCAAAAGATTTCATAAATGACTCAAAACTAAATAAAATATTTAAAGATAACTTAAACTCAACAAAAAAAGTTATTTCTCAGGCAGTATTGAGTGCTATATCAACTCCAGTTTTGTCAGCATCCTTTAATTGGTATCTAAATTTAAGTTCATTAAGCAATCCTGCAAATTTAATACAGGCTCAAAGGGACTTTTTCGGAAGGCATAAAGTACAGTTAAGTGACTCTGAAGAGGATGTAAATATAGATTGGGATTAAGTTAATCTAATGAGTAAAAATATACTACCAAAGACTTCGTTCCCTAAAAGATACGAAATAAAACTAGATGTTGACTTAGAAAATTTTTCATATATTGGAAATCAGACTGTAGATATGGAAATCTTGGAAAATACGAAGTCAATTTTCCTAAACAGTCTAGGAATTAAAATAAGTCATGCTTCGTTAATAGATAAAAACGATCAAGCAATTAACCTCTCTATTGAATATTTTGAAGATGTTGAAAGAATATCTCTTTCTTCCAAAAATGAAATTCTCAAAGGCAACTATAGACTTTGTTTAGAGTTTAAATCAGAAATTACAAATGATCTAAAAGGATTCTATAGAAGTAAATTCTTAAATAAAGATGATGAAGAAAAGTGGATTGCGACTACTCAATTTGAACCAACTGCTGCAAGAAATGCTTTCCCATGCTGGGATGAACCAGAATACAAAGCAGTATTTTCAATAACTATTATTGCTGATAAAAAATATCTCAGAGTAAGTAACGAAAAGGTCCTCTCAGAAAAAGAGCTTGAGAACAATAAGATAGAAACGATATTTGTTGATTCAATGAAAATGTCAACCTATCTAGTTGCTTTTGTTATAGGGGAATTAGAAGCTACTGAAATTGGTAAGGCAGGAGATACTAAAGTTCGAATAATCCATCGCCCAGGCTTCTCTGATCAAACAAAATATGCTGGAACAGCGGGTATTAAGCTACTTAATTTCTTTGAAGATTATTATAAAATTCCATATCCAGGATCCAAACTTGATTTAATTGCAATTCCAGACTTTGCTATGGGTGCAATGGAAAATGTAGGTGCAGTTACATTTAGAGAAAACTTACTTCTAATAGATGAAGGGAAGGCAACTAGGCCAGAATTAGATAGGTCTGTAAGTGTAATAGCTCATGAACTTGCACATATGTGGTTTGGTGATTTAGTAACTATGAAATGGTGGGATGGAATATGGTTAAATGAAGCTTTTGCAAGCTTGATGGAAGTTATCGCATCATATAATAAGTATCCAGAATTTAAACAATGGAATGCAATGAACTTATCAAGAAGTGCGGGCTTTTCTGTTGATTCATTAGAAAATTCTAGACCAATAGAATTTGAGGTTGAAACACCAGAAGAAGCTGAAGAGATGTTTGACGTTCTAACCTATGAAAAAGGTTCTACTGTTTTGAGAATGTTTGAAATTTTTATTGGTGAAGATGTGTTTCAAAAGGGTGTACAAGAATATTTAAATAAATTTAAATATGGTAATACTAATTCTTCAGATCTTTGGGACAGTTTAAGTAAGGCTAGTGGGCAATCGTTAAATGAAATGCTCCCGTATTGGATAAAAGAAAAAGGCTACCCTTGTGTTGGTGTTTCAATTAATGACTCATCCTTACATTTAGAGCAGAATAGATTTTTACTAAAAGATATTAAAACTAAAAATTCAAATAAACCCATACCATTAAGTATTAGATTTCTAGATACTGACAAAAAAATAAACATAGTTTTTGAAGAATCTAATAAAGATATAGATATTAAAAATAATGGTAATGTACCACTCATAAATAGTGGTGGTTGGGGCTTCTATCATGTTTTTTACGATGAAGAATCATTTAATAAAGTCTTAAATAATTTTGAAAAATTAGATGACTTAGAAAAATACAGGCTTCTTGAAGATCGATGGATGCAATTTAAAAAGATTGGTAACGAAATGGTTGCTAATGAGGTAGAAAATTTTTTAAAGTTCCTTCTTTATTATAAAAATGAAAAGGATGAAGATATATGGACATATATTGGATCAATAATTACAACCCTTTCAAATATTGATAGCGAAAAAAATGGAAAAGTATTTAAAGAATTTATTGATAAGCTAACACTCCCTTTAAGCAAGGAGCTTGGGGTTGAAGTTAATCCAGATGATGATCCAGAGATAAAAGAACTTAGAGGCCTAATAAATAAAATAAGGGCTAAGAACTTAGAGGATGAATCATTTATAAAGTATTTTAGTGAAATTTTTAACAGTGAAGATTTTGAATCAATTTTAGAAGGTAGTTTTTTTAATACTGTTGTCTATATTGCAGCTTTAGATGAATCAAATAATGTTGAAATCTTTTTAGATAAATTCATGAATGCACCGTCGCCACAGATACAGGGAAGATATAGAGCAATATTAGGAATCATTAAAGATAGAAATGCACCTAGCGAAATAGTGAAATATATGCTTGAGGAAAAAATCCGCGGCGCTGATTGCCCTTATATATTAGCTTCAATGATAATGAACAAATATATAGGTAAAGAGTCATGGTTAGTTATAAAAGAAAACTTTGATGAACTATTAAAAGTAATGCCAGCATGGACAGCTTCAAGAATTCTTGATGCACTTTCTTCTATCTATGATGAACAATTGGGAAATGATATAAAAGATTTTATTACAAAAAACCCTCTGCCTTCTTCAGAGAAAATCGCATCGCAAAAATTAGAAAGATTAGAAGCTAATATAGAGTTTGTATTAAATATTGAAAATAAATTCAATGCAGAAGTCATTGAAAAAGTATTAAAGGAGAGCTAAGAATGAAGCCAAGAATTGCTGTTTTTTTACAACCCCAACATGCAGAATATGATCAAATAAGAAACGCTGCATTAGAGGCAGAGGAAATAGGTGCAGATGTTATTTATAACTGGGATCATTTCTACCCTTTATATAAAGAAGATGGAACTCAGTGGGCTGAAGGAGAAAGAAGAGAAGGAAAACATTTTGAGTGTTGGACAATGTTAGCTAGTTGGGCTGAAGCAACTAGTACAGTAGACATAGGTCCTCTTGTTACATGTAACTCATACCGAAATCCTGAGTTATTAGCAGACATGGCAAGAACTGTTGATCATATATCAAACGGAAGAGCAATACTAGGAATAGGTTCTGGCTGGTTTGAACAAGATTATGATGAGTATGGTTATGAATTTGGTTCTGCAATTTGGAGACTCCAAGAACTTGAGAAATCATTAGAAAGAATTGTTGAGAGAATGAAGAAGCTAGACCCTCAACCAACAAGAAAAATCCCAATACTAATTGGTGGTGGTGGTGAAAAAGTGACACTAAGGATAACTGCTCAATATGCTGATATTTGGCATGGTTTTGCAATGAGGACTGAAGAAAGATCCGGAGTTGAAACTGTAGCCCATAAAAATAATGTACTAAATAATTGGTGTAAAGAAATTGGAAGAGATCCTAAAGAAATTGAAAGATCAATCGGAATTGACATCAATAGAATTGATAAGGCTGATGACTTACTTGAGGCTGGAGCAACTGAATTAACGTTAGCTGTTAATGGTCCTAGTTATGATTTGTCACCTGTAAAAGAATGGATTTCCTGGAGAGATTCTAAAGGTTAAAAATCAATGAGCCTTTACCTTACAATTTTTGGTTTAATTTTAGGATTTATTCTTCTCGTTAAAGGTGCGGAAGAGATGGTTCGCACTGCTATTCAAATTGCAATGAAATTTAACATGCCTAATTCAGTAATTGGTGCAACCTTTATAGGTTTTGGAACATCAGCCCCTGAACTATTTGCAAGCTCTGGTGCAGCATTAAATGGAAACCTATCATTAGGTATAGGAAATATTATTGGTTCCAATATCGCTAACTCATTAGTTGCAATTTCTGTTTTATACTTAGCTTTAAATAAAGATTTTAATAAAAAATTAAAGCTTAATAACACTTCTTCAACATGGATGATTATCGTAACAATTATATTTGTAAGTGCATATTTGGTTCTTAAAGAGTTCCCACTTTACCTTGGAATTGGTTTATTAGGATTAGTAGTTTTTGTTACCTATAAACTTGTTACAGAAGAAGCTGTTGATCAAGAGGATTTATTAATAGAAAAAAAAGATTATGTTTGGTTGAGAGCTATTGCTTCACTCACAGCAACAATTTTTGGTAGTACATTAGTAGTCAATAATGCCATTACTTTGGCTGAATACTTTAATTTATCCTCAATAATTATTGGCGTTACTGTCGTTGCTTTAGGAACAAGTCTCCCAGAAATTGCTGGAACAATAGCAGCTGCGAAAATGAAAAACCCAGATATAGTTTTTGGAAATATATTTGGTTCAAACTTATTTAATATTGCATTGGTTGGAGGTGTTTCGGTTTCTATTGCTCCTGGCGTTATTGAAACCGATGTAACAAATGAAATGACGATGATGTTTATTGTGTCATTGCTAGTAGTTTTACTATCTAGGTCTGTAGTTAAAAAAAGCTATTTAATTGGATTTATTACATTAATTTCTTATTCAATTTTTATATATACTTTATTTTAAGTTTTTATTTCTTAGAAATATGAACAAACCAAGTAATGCAAGTAACAAACCGCCAATTTGATTCCAAGTAAAGTTTCCAATCGTTGCGTCACCCATTCCAAATCTTAAAGTATCTAATATTGCTCTCTGAATCCCGTACCAAATAGCCCACAAACCAATCCATGAACCTTTGCCAAAGGTAAAATTACTTCTTAGTGATTTAAAGATAAAGAAAACAATAAGAGCAAAGAAAAGATCATACATTGCAACATGATGAAAAGTGCCACATGTAGTCAACGGCTCAGCACACTCTAAACTGTTATGCTGAGGTGCTACATCGTAGCCTGGTTTTATCTCATAACCTAACATAAAGCTGGTTGCCCTACCAAGGTGTTCTACTATTGCAAGATCTCCGATTCTTCCAATTACAGTACCAAGAATCAATCCTGTTGAAGCGTAATCTGAGTACTGTTTGAAATCCCCTTTTCCAATTAATTCTATTTTTAAATAAGCAGCAATAATACCTCCCGACATTCCTCCCATGATTGAATAGCTACCTACAGGAGAAAAGACATCATCTAAACCGTATCCTGGATCACCCAAATGGGCAGGAATAGTAAAAAATCTTGCTCCAATTATTGCTCCAAAAATTGCCCAAGTTAACCCTTGTTCAAAAAGTACTGTATCTTTCTTATCTTTTTCGGCTAATTTAATTGCGTGATTAGCTCCAAAGTAAAATCCGAGAGCAGCAAAGACGCCGTGAAGTGAGAATGACACAGGTCCAATTTGTGTAATAGGTATTGGAGGATAAGTTATTGATAAAAATGATTCAAACATTAACTAGATTCCTCTTAAAGTCCATAAAACATCTGCCACAATACCTATGAATATAACAGCTAAGTATGTATTTGAAAATACAAAGTATTTTATTGGTAGAATCTTTCTCTTAAACAAGTTATATGATTTATACATTAAATTAGAACCAAAGAAAATAGCAATAAACAAATAAATTACCCCTAGTTGCAAAATTGGTGCAGCAACAATTGAGACTATAACTGTTGCGCAAGAATATATAGCTATAAATATTGATGTCCTTTCATATGTTTCCTGTGTTGAAAGCATTGGAAAATCTGCTTCCTCATAATCTGACTTGTTTTCAATAGCAAATGCCCAAAAATGAGCAGGTGTCCAAGTAAAAACTAATAAAAATAAAACCCATGTACCTATCTCTAGTGAATTACCTGTTGCAGCCCAACCAATTAATACCGGTGCTGCACCTGAAGCTCCCCCAATAACAATATTCTGATTAGTTCTTGGTTTTAAAAAAAGTGTATAAATAAATGTATAAAATAAATTTGCTGATAAAGCTATCCATGCTGCTAGCTGAGTTGTAAAAATATAAAGAATTATAAAACCTGAGATACCACAAAATGCAGCATAGACAATTCCGTTTGTTTTGTTTAGCTCTCCTGTTACAAGAGGTCTGTCAGAAGTCCTTTCCATTAGCTTATCTCTATCAACTTCAAATACTTGATTCATAACATTCGCACTTATTGCAAGTAGCGTTCCCCCAGCTAACGTGTATAAAACCAAATCCAAAGGAGGCATACCATATATTGCAATAATCATCGAAGGAACAGTTGTGACTAAGAGTAGTTCGATCACTCTTAATTTAGAAAGCTTCATGTAGCTACTCAATTTTGAATTCAACTTTGCAACCATAAAGACATAGTACTTATGATTACACTATATATATGTACGACGCTATCCTTAAAGATTAATTGCAGGTTTTGTTAATTTATGAATAAAAAAGGACTTTTTAAATATAAAAATTTTTCAGTACTTAGCTTAATCTTTTTAACAGCATGTATAGAAAATGCACCTATGGACTCCTTAAGTCCTGCTGGTCCTTATGCTAGACAAATTGATGAGCTCTTTTGGTTAACTTTTTGGATAGCTGTAGGGGTATTTTTTCTTGTAATGGGAGTATTGGTTTTTTCTGTCTTCTACTTTCGTGATATGCCTGGTAAACCAGAGCCAAAACAAATTCATGGAAACAATGTATTAGAACTTATGTGGACAATTATCCCTGTTCTTATATTGGCTGCCATTGCAGTTCCAACAGTTAGAACTATTTTTGACTTAGCAAAAGAGCCTGAAGACGCATTAAAAATTGAGGTTATTGGTCACCAATGGTGGTTTGAGTATAAGTATCCTGAATATGGAATTACTACAGCAAACGTAATGGTTATTCCTGAAGATACTCCAGTTAGATTAGAGATGTGGTCAAATGATGTTTTACATAATTATTGGGTTCCAAAATTAAATGGTAAAAGATACTTGGTTCCTGGACAGAAAACATATTTGAACTTACATGCTGATGGGGCTGATGAGTTTTGGGCTCAGTGTGGAGAATATTGTGGTCTCAGCCATTCAAAAATGAGAGGAAGGGTCTTATCTCTGACTCAAGAAGATTTTGAAAAATGGATTAATAATGAAAAATTAAATGCTGAAAAAGATTTACCTGAGTCTTCTCTAGCTGCAGAAGGCCAGCAGGTTTATTTAAATGCAGGATGTACACAATGTCATGTAATCAATGGTGTTTGGGATATTCAAGGAGACAGGATTGCTCCAAACTTAACTCATTTTGCAAATAGAAATGTTTTTGCTGGGGCTGCATTAAAAAATAATAAAGAAAACCTAACAAAATGGTTAGCAAACCCTCCTGAGATAAAACCAGGTACTTTTATGCCTAATCTAGAATTGACTGAAAAGGAAATAGAAGCATTGATAGCTTATTTAGGAACTTTGAAATGACAAAAATAATCGAGCCAGCCAAAAGAACAAATATATTTAGAAGACCTTCTTCTGAATATGGATTCTGGAGTTGGGTAACTACAGTTGATCATAAGAAAATTGGAATCATGTATGGATATGCTGCTTTTTTCTTTTTATTAATTGGAGGTTTAGAAGCTTTAGTTCTGAGAATACAACTAGCACAACCTGATAATAGTTTTTTAAGTGCTGCTGAATATAATGCAATGTTTACTATGCATGGAACTACAATGGTTTTCCTTGCAATAATGCCAATTAGTGCTGCATTCTTTAATTACTTACTTCCTCTTCAAATAGGAGCAAGAGATGTTGCATTCCCAAGACTGAATGCTCTTAGTTTTTGGTTGTGGGTTGCTGGAGGTCTATTTTTGTACTCAACATTTATATTTGGTACCGCAGGAGCTCCTGAGGGTGGCTATTTAGCTGAAGAAGTTGGGTGGCTTGGAAATGCACCTAACGGTGGTTGGTTTGGATATCAGCCTAATGCTGGGTTTAAATATTCTCCAGGTACAGCAATGGATTACTGGGCTTTAGGTTTGCAGATACTAGGTATTTCTTCTCTTGTATCAGCATTTAATTTCATAGTCACAATTATAAATATGAGAACTAAGGGTATGAGATTTATGAGAATGCCTGTATTTACGTGGATGACTTTTGCTGTGGCTTTTCTTCTTGCTTTTTCTTTACCTATAATTGCAATTGCTCTTTTTTATGTTACTTTTGATAGACAATTTGGAACCACCTTCTTCTTAACCGAGGGTGGAGGAGACCCCGTATTGTGGCAACATTTATTTTGGTTGTTTGGTCATCCCGAAGTCTACATTCTTATTCTTCCAGCTTTTGGAGTTGTATCGGAAATCTTACCTACTTTCTCTAGAAAGCCATTGTTTGGTTATGCAGCAATAGTTTTTGCAGGATTTGGTATTGCTTTTATAGGTTTTGGTGTTTGGGCTCATCATATGTTTGCTTCTGCAATTAGTCCTGTAGCACAAGCTGGTTTTGGTTTATCGACAATGGTTATCGCTGTTCCCACGGGGGTAAAGATATTTAATTGGTTAGGAACAATATGGGGAGGTAAATTAAACCTTAAAACCCCTATGTTGTTTGCTCTTGGTTTTATTGGAATGTTTGTTATTGGTGGTTTAAGTGGTGTAACACACTCAATAGTCCCAGCTGATACTCAGCAAACAGATACTTATTATATTGTTGCACACTTTCACTATGTTCTTTTTGGTGGAGCCATGTTTGGTATTTTTGGAGGTTTATATTATTGGTTTCCAAAAGTATGGGGAAGAATGTATAACGAAACGCTTGGACAAATACACTTTTGGACAATGATGATTGGTTTCAACTTAACATTTGGTCCTATGCATTGGTTGGGCCTTCAAGGACAAGTAAGAAGAACCTGGGTTTATGCTGAGGAGACAAATCTTGGTTTTTGGAATCTTATAGTTTCAATTGGTGCATTTATTATTGCATTATCAATACTCATATTTATGGCTAATTGGATTTACTCGAGAAGAAAAGGTGAAAAAGCTCCATTTGATCCTTGGGATGCAAGAACAATAGAGTGGACTATTCCTTCTCCAACACCTGTTTGGAATTTCTCAAAAGCTCCTGAGGTTAAAGCTTTGGATGACTTCTGGCATGCAAAATATGATGAAGATGAAGAAGGAAGAGCTGTAAGAAGAGACACTGCTGATGCTTTACTTTTACAACTTGAGGAAGAAGGTTTGAACCCAGAAGAAGAAATTGAATTACCTAATCCTTCCTACTTCCCTATTATCCTTGCCTCAGGACTTCCATTTTTTGGATATGCTGTAATTTATAAATCAATCCCACTAGCACTTATTGGTGCTGTTCTTTTATTAGTAGGATCTTTTGGTTGGGCTATAGAGCCTCTTGAAGAAGAATTTACTACGAAAGAGGAGGAAGAATGAGTGGTGGCCATGATTATCCGCATGAACCAACTGGTGTTGAAACTAGAAAACTTGGTATGTGGGTTTTTCTTTCAACCGAGATATTATTTTTTGGCACTTTAATAACTACATTTTTACTCTTTAAGGGTCGTGACTTTCCTGGAATTAAATTAACTGATGTTTACGATATTCCTTTTACTTCAATTAGCTCTTTTATCTTATTGATGAGTTCACTAACTATGGTCTTAGCTCACAATGCTTTAGAGAATGAAGATCAAGAAAAAACTAGAGTTTGGTTATTAGCTACTGCAATGTTGGGGGCAATATTTCTTGCAGGCCAGATTTATGAATTTACTGAGTTTTATCATAAAGGATTTGAGCTCTCTACTAATATTTTTAGTTCAACTTTTTACGTTCTAACTGGATTTCATGGTCTTCACGTTTTTATTGGAGTTGTATTTCTAATTGGACTCTGGGCAATTGGTCAAAGACAACAAGGTCTTTCTTTAGATGGTGGGATGAACCTAGAGTTTATTGCATTATATTGGCACTTTGTTGATATTGTTTGGATAGTTCTCTTTACTGTGGTGTATTTAATCTAATGTCTGCTGACCATAAAGAACACCCAACACCAAAAAAATATGTTCAGATTGCTATTGTCCTTGGGGTCCTAACAGCACTTGAAGTGACACTCTATTATATCGAGGACCTCGTTGGGTCTTTTACTGACCCTTTGCTGATATTTTTAGCAGTTGGCAAATATATCATTGTTGTAGGTTGGTTTATGCATTTACGCTTTGAAAATAAAATGGTCAATAGATTTTTTGCTGGAGGAATGATATTAGCACTAGTACTTTTCACAATTGTCATGCTTGAAAGAGGAATGGCAAATTTCTTTTTTAATTAATGTCTTATATTTCTTGGCATCCACATTTTGATGTATGGGCATTAATTTTTTCTTTAATAATATTTTTTGAATATACAACCGATAATAACTACTTAAAAAAAGAGAAAAGAAAATTTTGGTACTCAGGACTTTTAATTTTATGGATTTTTACTGATTGGCCGATTCATGATATTGGTGAGAAGTATTTATTTTCTGTCCATTCAGTAGAGCACTTGGTTCTTGCATTGGTAACGCCTCCCCTCTTACTTATGGGGATGCATAGTGCACAAAAAAAAGTTATCTCAATCAAACCTTTCATTAATTTACTTAAGATAACAAGCCATCCCTTAATTGCCTTTATACTTTTCAATACAGTTATGGTTGGGATGCACTGGAGCTTAGTTGTAAACCTAATGGTGACTAATACAATATTTCACTTTTTCATACACTCTTTAATGCTTTTAGTTTCCTTAAATATGTGGGTTCCGGTAATTGGTTTTACAGATGACATAAAGAAACTTGGCTCACCAGCAAAAATAGGATACCTTTTTTTGCAGTCCTTACTCCCAACAATTCCTGCTAGCTTTTTAGCTTTTGGAACAGAACCCCTTTATTCAGCCTACGTCGGTATAGATCAAGTATTTAATATATCAACTATAGATGACCAGACCCTTGCAGGAGTAATACTTAAGCTTGGTGGAGGTCTGATTCTATGGTCTTTTATATTAGTTATATGGATGAAATGGTATAAAACAGAAAAAACGTTTGATGATGTAGTTAGAAACTCATCAAATGACTAAAATTTAGAGAGAATCAAAATGGATGAAAAACTTATAGAAGAAATTAGTAGCTCGACAGGTGTTCCTCAAGAGCTTGTTTCTAGATCTGCTCAAGCTAGAGCTGAGGCCAACGGAGTAGACATAAATAACATTTTAGCTAGTTGGTCATCTGGAGAAGCTGTTTCTGCGACTGCTGTAGTTAAAAGTACTGAGCCAGTTGTAGAAACTGTAGAAGAAGAACCTGTCGTTGTAGAAACTGTAGAAGAAGAACCTGTCGTTGTAGAAAGTAGTGTCCTAACAATAGAGGAAGTTGAACCTCCTGTTATGTTGTTTGAAAAGATTACAAAAGCTTTACAATATGGTTCACTTTTTGGAGTTGTAGCTGGATTTATACAAGCTTTCATTATGAGCTCTAATTTATATGAAGGTCTAGTACTAGAATCTGAAACACTTAAATTAATTGCAAATTACGAACAAAGGGATTTTATTTTGAACTTGGCTTTAACTACTACTTTCTTTGCAGTGTTAAACACAATAAACATTAAAAAAATTCTGGAAACAAATTTTGATGGATTTGGTATCCACACTTCAGATAGAGAATCTATTTTTCTCGGTTTAGGTTTAGGTTTAATTTTTGGCTCCTCTAGTGCCTTTCTAATTACTTCAAACATTGGTCAAACAATAGAAGGAATTCTCCCTGAAGATCCAACAACTTACTTAATACCCGTATTCGGTTCTTTTTGGAGAATAGTTTTATTTGGAGTAGTGTCGCAAAGTCTCATTACTTTAATAACAATGGTTTTAGGGGTTCCTAAAGGTCTTGATATTTACGAACAAGAACAAGCAGATATTGTAAGAAAAAGAATTACTGGATCCATTGTTGTACCAGTAGGTGCAATATTATCTGGAGGAGCTGTTGCTATATTTATTTCACAAGTCTTTATTAACTTTCATGACTATGCTCCTCTTTTTGCCCTAATAATTTCTGCTACTGTTTTATTGTTTGCTTCTATTATGAGCTCTGCTCCAAAAATAAAGATCACTAGAAATGAAGTACTTATTGCTGGTGCAGGAATATTAACTTTAATAATTATAATTGCCAGTGTTGCTGCTAGTCAGCATTAATAAGAGGTGAATAAAGTTAATTTTAGAGACAAAAAAATCATCGAAGATTACCTAAGTAATAATAGGTGGGATGGGGTAAAAAGAAATTACACACCTGAAGATATTCTTTCACTAAGACCCCCATTTAAAGTTAGTAATACAGTATCTGAGCAAGGTTCTAAATCTTTATGGGGGTTATTAAATAGAGATGATAAATGGGTTTCAGGACTCGGTGCTTCAACAATCCAGCAAGGTATCCAAATGTTAAAAGCTGGTCTTGAAATTATTTATATAAGTGGATGGCAAATAGCCGCTGAAAGTAATAACGGCGATAACACTTATCCTGATTTATCTTTATACCCTTCAAATAGTGGTCCTAACTTTATAAAAAAAATGAACAATACACTACTAAGAATTAGTGCTGAAGAAGAAATGGACAGCTTGCCACCTATTGTCGCCGATGCAGAGTCTGGTTTTGGTGGTATTTATAGTGTATTCGACCTAACTTCACAGTTTATTAATTCAGGTATTTCTGGTCTACATTTTGAAGACCAACTAGCATCAGAAAAAAAATGTGGGCATATGGGAGGAAAGGTCGTAATTCCTACTCATGAATTTATTAACAAACTTAGCGCAGCAAGGTTAGCAGCAGATGTGAGTGAATCACCAATTGTAATTATCGCAAGAACTGATGCTTATAGTGCAAAACTTATAACTTCAGATTTTGATGAAACCGATAAAGCTTATTTAAGCGGTAAAAGAACAGTTGATGGGTACTTTGAAATTAAGAACAACAAAGAATTTGCTTTGGCGAAATCTCTTTCTTATGCAGAATTTGCTGATGTTATATGGTGTGAAACGAATGAGCCTGATTTAGGGTTTGCAAAAGAATTTGCTGATGAAATTAAAGCTAAATTTCCAAATAAACTTTTAGCTTATAATTGTTCTCCTTCTTTTAATTGGACTGAAAAATTTAATGACAAAGAACTTGAAGAATTCCAAAGCAAACTTTCAGACTTAGGATATAAGTTACAGTTTGTTTCTCTAGCTGGTTTTCATTCAATGGCTAGTTCTATGTATGAGCTTGCAAGCAACTATAAAGGTGGGAATATGAAAGCATTTGTTGACCTTCAAAAAAAAGAGATTGAATTGGAGAAAGAAGGGTACACAGCAACTAAACACCAACAAGAGGTCGGTTCTAATTATTACGAGAGATTAGGAGAAATAATCTTAGGAAAAGATTCTGAACTACTTTCTGAAAAAGACTCGACAGAAAATACACAATTTTAATAAAATATCTTAATGAGTTTCTTTAAAGACAAAACAATAGTGATGAGTGGTGGCTCTAGAGGTGTTGGTCTTGAAATAGCAAAAGCACTTGGAAAAGATGGTGCAAATATAGCTATTTTAGCTAAAACAACTGAGCCTCATCCAAAACTTCCAGGAACTTTATACACTGCTGCAGAAGATATTGAAAAAGTTGGCGGTATTGCTCTTCCATTAGTATGTGATATAAGGTTTGAAGATCAAGTACAGGATTCAATAAAACAAGTTGTGGAAAAATTTGGTGGTATAGATATATGTATTAATAATGCAAGTGCCATACACCTTAGTGACACACTTAATACCCCCATGAAGAGATATGATTTAATGCATAATATAAATGTCAGAGGAACATTCTTATTAAGCCAAACATGCATACCTCATCTTAAAAAAGGAAATAATCCACATATTTTAACGCTTGGACCTCCTATAGATATTGCAAGAAAATGGTTCGGAATGACCCTTGCTTATACAACAGCAAAATATGGAATGTCTCTTATTGCACATGGGCTTGCAGAAGAACTTGGAGAGTTTGGAATAGCATCTAATTGCTTGTGGCCAAGAACTGCTTTAGATACTGCTGCAGTACAAAATGTAATTGGTTCAGAACTAGTTAAAGGTTCAAGGAAACCAACAATATATGCTGACGCTGCATACGCTGTCCTAAAAAGAGATTCTTCTAGTTGTACTGGTAACTTCTTCTTAGATCAAGATGTTTTAGAAGAAGAAGGTGTTACTGATTTTGATCAATATGCAATTGAACCTGGTCAACAACTTGTATCAGATTTCTTTGTAGATGACAATCCTGAAGAATGGATGCAACTTTAGTATATTAAAATTATGAGAAACGCTTTTATAGTAGACGGTTTAAGAACACCAATTGGTAAAAGAGGCGGTTCTCTTAAAGGAACCCATGCAATAGACTTATTAGGATTAGTAATTGAAAACCTAGTAAGCAGAAATTCTATAGATCCTGTTGATATTGATGATGTAATTGCAGGATGTGTTTCCCAACTCGGAGAACAAACAGGAAATGTTGGAAGAAATGCTGCATTAGCTGCTGGACTCCCCGAATCAGTACCTGGAACTACCGTTGATCGGCAGTGTGGGTCTTCTCAGCAAGCTTTACATTTTGCAGCTCAAGGAATAATTGCTGGATCATATGATATTGCAATTGCATGTGGTGTAGAAATGATGTCAAGAGTGCCCATGGGATCAACATTTAGTTACGAAGGGCCCGAAGGTGTCTCAACAGCATTTGGTCCAAAAATGTACGATAGATACCCAGGCTTAGTTCCCCAAGGATTATCAGCTGAAATGATGGCAGAAAAATGGGATTTAAATAGAGATGAATTAGATGAAATAGCTTACTCTTCACACCAAAGAGCTCTTTTTGCTTCAGAGAATGGTCATCTTGATAACCAAATTCTCGAAATTTCAGAAACTTTAGTTAAAGACGAAGGAGTTAGGCCAGAAACGACTAAAGAAATCCTTTCTCAGCTAGACCCAGCATTTAAACCCGATGGTGTAATTACTGCTGGAAACTCTTCACAAATCTCCGATGGTGCTGCAGCTCTATTAGTTGTCTCAGAAGAAGCGATAAATAAGTACAACTTAGAACCAATGGTCAAAATAAATAGTATGTCCGTTGTAGGGACAGATCCTGTTTTAATGTTAAGTGGTCCGATCCCCGCAACAAATAAAGCTCTAGAACATGCAAAGTTGAAACCCGAAGATATGGATCTTGTAGAAATAAATGAAGCATTTTCATCTGTAGTTGGTGCTTGGAGAAAAGAATTCCCAGGAATTAGTTATGAAAATGTAAATGCTAATGGAGGTTCTATAGCAATTGGACACCCACTTGGAGCAACAGGTGCAAGACTGATGACAAATCTTATACATGAAATGAAAAGAAATAAATTAAAATATGGCCTTCAAGCAATATGTGAAGGTGGCGGAACCGCAAACGCTACAATTGTTGAATTGGTTTAATTAATGAAACCGCTTGAAGGGGTTCGTGTTCTAGAGATCGCTTCTATTGGGCCTGGGCCTTTAGCGGCAAATACTTTTTTTGAACTTGGTGCTGAAGTAATCAGGGTAAATAATCCAAATATAGTAAATCTACTCCCTCCTAGTACTGATCCATCCTTAGAAAATAGAGTAAATGTAACAATAGATTTAAAAAACAAAGACGGAATAAAATTAATAAAAGAATTACTTCCTAGCGTTGATATTTTATTAGAAGGTAATCGGCCAAATGTAATGGAAAAAATTGGCTTAGGACCTGAAGAAGTTCATGCTGTAAATTCTAATACTGTCTATATAAGGCTTACTGGATGGGGACAAGAAGGCACTATGAAAGAAGATGCTGGACATGATATAAATTATCTTGCATTGTCAGGGATTTTAAGTTTATTAGGTAAAGAAGGAAATCCTCCTGAACCCCCAATAAATCTCTTAGCTGATTATGGCTCTGGAACTATGTTTGCAGTAATTTCTGGAATACTTGGAATCTACGAAGTAAAGAGTAATGAAAAGAAAAATCTAGTTTATGATGTTGCGATGTTCGAAGGGGCTTCATATCTTGGGTCATTATTATTTGGATTAAAAGATAGCGGAATGTGGAGTAAGTCAAGGGGAACCAACTTATTAGATGGTGGGGCTCCCTTTTATAGGTGTTATGAGACAAAAGATAGTAAATATGTAGCAGTAGGAGCGCTGGAAAATAAATTTTTCAAAGAATTGATTGCAACTTTAAACCTTCCAAGTGAAATGGTAAGTGACCAAATGAATTTTGAAAAATGGCCTAAACACGTAAATTTATTTAGTGAAATATTTTTAAGTAAACCTAGAGATGAGTGGGCTGATATTTTTAATAATACTGACTGTTGTGTTACACCAGTACTTGATTTAGATGAAGCAAGAGTCCATCCTCACCCTGTTTCTAGAAATTCGTATCACAACAACTTCCCTAGAAGTAACAATATTCTTATACAGAAAGAAGAAGAAAATACCTCAGGAGATATTAGATCTATATTTAATGAGTTAAATATAAGTAAAGAATTTATAGAAGAAGTTGAAAAAAGTGGGACACTTTCAATAGAATAAACTCATGCCAATTAATCCAGAAATATTATTAAACAAAGAACTAGAAGAGGTAGAAGGCTCTTGGTCAGAAGAACGAGTTATTTTATATAATATTGCTGTTGGAAGTAGTCAAGATCCTCTAAATAAAAGTGATCTTGAATTTACTTTAGGTCCTAATCCAAAAGTTATACCATCTTTTGCGGCGTGCATATACCCCATGGAGTCAGTCTTTTCAATTATTGGAACCGAGGGTCTTGAGGTTTCTTTAACCTCTCTTCTTCATGGTGAACAAAAAATAACAATACATAAAGATATTCCATCTAGTGGGACAGCCTTAACTAAAGCAAAAATTACAGCTGTTGAAGATTACAGAAAATTTGCATCGGTAACTATTGCCTCTGATTCTTATATAGGCGATGAAAAAATATCAACCGCAGAATCAGTAATGTTGTTTATTGGAGAAGGTGGTTTTGGCATAAAGCCAGAGAAGAAAGAAAAACTAACTTCCCCAAAAACTGACCCTGATAATGTAATTGAATATAAAACTCTTGAAAATCAAGCTATTCTCTACAGGGTTCCTTCTGGAGATAATAATCCCTTACATGTTGATCCTGACTTTGCAAAAGTTGCTGGGTTCGAAAGACCAATACTTCATGGATTGTGTACATATGGAATAACTTGTAAAAAATTAATTGAAAGTGAATTTGAAAATGACCCCCTAAAAGTTTCTGAAATTTCTGCTCGATTTAGCGGACCAGTAACTCCTGGAAATACATTGCAAATAAACAGCTGGGATCAAGATTCCTATACAATTGCAAATGTAATTGAAAAAGAAACAGAAACAGTAGTGCTTAAAGATTTTGTACTAAAAAGAAAATAAATTTAATTTCCTAAGAAATCTACAACGCTTTCCCAGCCTTTACTTGTCCCTTTGTAAAATTCTGTGTATTGACATTTAGCACATGTAATTGAAGTGAATTTCCTATTTTGAATATTCATGAATCTAGACCATGATTTTCCAGTCATAGTTACAGTATCTTCTTCATATTGCATATTCTTACACTTTGTGCAGTACCAAGTTTTATTCTCCATATGAATATTGTACTATTAAATAGTGATGGAATTTAAAAATCATAAAAATCATAGAATATTACTTTTTATTGGATTATCTATAATAATTGCTTCATGTGGCTCTCAAGAAGCTTCTGGGCCAGATCTCCAAATAATTAGAGTTGTTGATGATGAATTCTCTCCTAAGGTCCTAAAAATATCTGAAGGAACTACTGTTATTTGGGAGTCTGGTGGGTCAAATGACCATAATGTAATAGCTAGTGATGGGTCATGGCAGGCTGTCTCCTCTGATTATTTTGAATATGGAATAATTACTAAAGGCGATCAGTTTGAACACACCTTTAATGAAGCTGGCGTATACGAATATTATTGCCCATATCATGGAACTAACAATAAAGGCATGGTTGGAATCATTATTGTTGGAGATGCAGAATATATTCCTCCTGTAGAAGACGTAAATGTTGCTCTAACTAGTGATGTTCTAGAAGTCGGCAAAGACTCTTCATTTTCAACAATACAAAGTGCTGTTGATGCAGCTAAACCGGGGAATTTAATTCTTATAAATAATGGCGTTTACAACGAAACAATTACTGTTACCACTCCTTATCTAACAATCCGTGGAAGAGATAGAAATAATGTAATTATTGATGGTGAGTTTATGAGAGAAAATGGAATAAATGTTTACGATACTGATGGAGTGAGTGTTGAGAACCTATCCGTTAGAAATTTCTCTCTAAATGGTGTTTACTGGAATGGTTCCAAAGGCTTTGCTGGTAGATATTTAACAACTTATAACAATGGTGATTATGGTGTTTATGCATTTGGTTCGACAGACGGTATATTTGAGAATATATACGCTTCTGGACATCCTGATAGTGGTATCTATATTGGTCAATGCTACCCATGCAACTCCTTAATTTATGACAGTGTTGTTGAGGGCAATGCACTTGGGTACTCTGGAACAAATGCTGGTGGTCATTTGTATATATTCAATAATATTTGGAGAGATAACATGTCAGGAGTTATTCCAAATACATTAGATTCTGAATTAGACCCCCCTGGAAGAGAAACAACTCTCGTTGGTAATTTAGTTGTAAACAATAATAACTATGAAGCACCTTCAAACCGTTTTGGTTTAGTAGCTAAAGGAATGGGTATTGTTGTGCCCGGTAGGGTTGGAGATATAATCGAAAAAAATATAGTAATTAACCATGATAAATATGGTCTTGTCGCAAGCCCAATGTTAGATGTAAACCTCTATTTCTCTCAACATGTGCAAGTTAAGAACAATCTAATAATGGATTCAGGTTATACGGACTTAGCATTAGCTGGCCCTTGGGGTCCTGGAAACTGTTTTGAAGGAAATATCTATCAAACATCTACTCCTCCCTTGCTTGAGCAACTTCATGATTGTGAATCAGTCGGGTCTGGTTCTCTTCTTTCAAGATTCCCATTACAGGGTGACGTATCAGGATTAATGATGCTTGCAGGTTTATTTGCAGATGCAGCAAGCCAAGAAGCACCAAAAGCACGATACAAAGACTACCCGTGGCCTGAACCTCAAGATAATATGATTTTTGATGATATTAATAAACCATCACCAGCAATAAATTTATTTTATGTACCAGATATAAATTCAATTGGTCTTCCATTCCATCTTTTAGGTGGAGACAGTGTTGAAGATCTTATTGGAGCTAAAAAGGAGATAATTATGAGTGGAGTACCGATTACAAGCCCTAATGTTTGGCAATTGTTATTTCAACTTTACGGATATCTAATGCCTTTTGTTTTGTATGCGGCTTGGGCTGCATTAGCAATTAAAGACATTGACTCTAATGATAAAGTTCAGGGAAGAAGCAAGTACATGTGGATAGCAATAGTTTATCTTGTACCCTTCTTTGGTGTATTGATATACCACCTTGCAGGACCTAGCTTGATTTCAAGGAGTACAAAGATTGCAGCAATAGGTGGAGGATTAATTAGCTATATAGCAATACTTGTAGCTGGTGCCGTAATTAGTGGCTTAGTTTAATAACAAGCAAAATAATTTATCTTCAAAAACTTATATGAGTTATAAAAAAGTATTATCTTATGGAACCCTTAACCCAGATTTAATGTACTTTGTTGATGAAATACCTCCTGTAGGTGGTGATATTAGAAGCAAAGAATACAAAATCAGACCTGGTGGAACAGCAATCAACTGTGCAGAAAACATAAAAAACTGGGGTATAGAAACTTCTGTAATGGGAAACTGTATTGGTAAAGATCCTCTAGGTGATTATTTATTATCCTATTTAAAAGAAAGCAAGATAGGTTATAAGGATGTTCTTATAAATGATTGCTTAACTCCCACCTGTTCAATTTATATTGACAAAAACGGAGAAAGAACAATAATCTCATCTGGATATGAAAACTGTAATTGGAATAACTTAAATAAAGTTAAAGAATTTGATTCAATGATAATTGATAGGTACTCAATTAAATATATTCGAGAAAACCTAAAAAATGAGGATTTCAGCAACGTCTTCATAACTCAAGCAGGATATGGTGAAACTATTGATTACAAAATAGATTTTTTAGTTGTTAGTAAGGATGAGATAGATGTCATCGAAGCAAACAGGCTTTTAAACGAAGATTTTGTCTCTTGGATTCTGCTGACCTCTGCTAACTTACCAGCTCGCCTGCTAAGTAAAGATGGTGTAGTGGAAATTACTCCTCCAGATTTTAAGACAATAAATTCAACCGGTGCAGGGGATGTTACTGCTGCTTATATTGGAGCACACGGTATAGATGATGTCATAACTACTACTAGAAATGCTTGTGCAGCAGGTGCAATAGTAGCTGGTACTTCTTCTCTCCCTTCTATAGAAAAAATTGAAGAAATTTCAAAATTAGTAGAGATAAAACCACGCTAACTTTTTTTATTAATAAATACATATAGAGTAGAATATTATTTATGGCTGTTGCGTATAAAGCTCCTGTTAAAGATATAGTTTTTGGTTACGAAGTAATTGATTCGTATAATATCTTAAATAAAATTTCTGCATTTAGTGATTTCTCTGAAGATATAGTCATTCCAACTATGGAAGAATGTGCAAAATTTGCTGAAGGGGTATTAGCTCCTATTAATGCAATAGGCGACCAAGAGGGTGCAACTATTAAAGACGGTGTTGTAACTATGCCTAAAGGCTTTAAGGAAGCGTATAAGAGTTTTTCTGAGTCAGGGTGGGCTTCAATCTCTTTACCTGCTGATATTGGTGGTGGAGGTATGCCAATTTCACTATCTGGAGGAACCTTAGAGATACTAAGTACTGCTAATTTAGCTTTTGGCCTTGCACCAGGCCTTAGTGCTGGAGCAATTTCAGCAATGTATTTTCATGGAAGTGAAGAACAAAAAGAAAAGTTTCTTCCTAAGTTAGTTTCCGGCGAATGGACTGGAACAATGAACCTCAGTGAACCTCAGTCTGGTTCTGACTTAGGGACAATAACAACTAAAGCTGAACCTCAAGAGGATGGAACATACAAAATAACTGGTACAAAAGTATGGATTACTTTTGGTGATCATGACATGACAGAAAATATAATCCATCTTGTATTAGCAAAAACTCCTGATTCTCCTGAAGGAACTAAGGGAATATCAATGTTTATAGTTCCAAAAATGCATGTAAATGATGATGGTTCTTTAGGTGAAAATAATAATGTAAATTGTATATCTATAGAAGAAAAACTAGGTATTCATGCAAGCCCAACTTGTGTAATGGAATACGATGGCTCAACTGGTTATCTTGTTGGTGAAGAAAATAGAGGTTTAACATACATGTTTACCATGATGAACGAAGCTCGAGTGTGGGTTGGTGGACAAGGCTTAGCTTGTGCAAGTGGTGCTCTACAGGGGGCAGCACAATATGCAAGAGATAGGGTTCAAGGAAGGCCTGTTGGAATGTCAAAAGAAGATGCTAAGAACTCAACCATAATTGACCATGCTGATGTAAGAAGAATGTTGATGACAATCAAAGCCTACACCGATGCAATGAGATATCTTATGTATGACAACCAATTAATGTTGGATCTTGAATATTCTGCCGAAGATGAAGAATTGAAAGCTTTTGGTGAAGAAAGGTGTGGAATCTTAACACCAATTACAAAAGCATGGATTTCTGACTTAGGAGTTGAGCTCTCGTCGGTTGCCATTCAGGTTTATGGTGGAATGGGATATGTAGAAGAAACAGGTGTAGCCCAATATTTGAGAGATTCAAGAATTGCTCCTATATATGAAGGAACGAATGGAATCCAAGCTCTAGATTTAATGTTTAGAAAATTACCTTTAGATAATGGTCAGGCAATGCAGAGGCTCCTTGGTGATGTTAATAAAGTAATTGAAGAAATGAAAAAAGAAGATGAAGTTGTAGCTTCAATGGCAGGAAAGCTTGAAACTGAGGTTACAAAGTTATCAGAAGTAACAATGTGGCTAGGTTCGAAAATGCTTGAGGGTGAAATTGTTGACGCAAGCGCTGCTGCAACTCCTTATCTAAAAATGTTTGGACAGGTATTAGGTGGATACTATATGGGTAAAGCTGCAATTATTGCAAATAAGAAGTATAAAGATACTAAAGATGAGTTTTATTCTGATAAATTAACTCTTTGTAATTTTTATATGGAACAATTATTACCGCTTGCTTCGGGATATGCATCTTCAATTACGGCCGGAAAAGATGATCTTTTTGCTATGAAAGCAGAAAATTTTTAATTGATAGAATCGCTTGAAGACAAAAATAAATCGATTGCTTTAGTAGGTGCAAGTAACGACCCAAGTAAATATGGAAATAAAATCTTACTAAACCTTAAATCTAAAGGGTTTAATGTAATCCCAGTAAATACTAAAGAAGAAGAAATAGATGGTTCACCTGTGTTTAAGAGTGTTTCAGATATTAAAGAATGCCCATCAATAATAAATTTTGTCGTGCCTCCAAGTGTGGGAATCAAAATTACAAAAGATCTAGTTGAAAAAGGTTATGATAACTTCTGGTATCAACCAGGAGCTGAGAGTGAAGAAATATCAAATTATTTAGAAAGTAAAAAGAAAAACTATATTGACGATCAGTGCATTATGGTTGTTGCAAATTAATAATTACTAATCGTCAGTATTTTTATTTACTTCATCTAGCTCTTCAAAAGACTTTTCTAGTTTATTAACACGAGTACTCTTTAGTTTTTCAAAAGACTCAACAGTCTGATCTAATCTCTTAGTAACATCATCAAAAGATTCTATAAATTTTCTTACTTCATTCTTAACTTTTTCATGAGTAGCAAGAATATTCTTTGTGTCTGTTTGCAAACTAAAGAGCTTCATTGAGTGCCGTATAGTTTCTAGATAAGCCATCAAAGTTTGTGGGCTAACTAATATTACTTTTTTGCTGAAAGCATATTGAATAACAGGAACTCTATCTGCTCCTATTTCTGATGTAAGTAAAAAATGATAGAGGCTTTCAAGAGGAACGTACATAAGCACAAAATCAACAGTTCCTTCTTCAGCTGATATATATCCGTCACGACCAGCTGTTTCATCAATTTTGGTTTTTATTGCTTTATCTATAAAATCTCTGTTCTTTGATTTTATTGATTCTGTTATTTGTTTTCTTGATACTTCGTCAAGAGTATCATCTTCAAGGTCTCTATTTAACTTTGCAATCTCCATATATATGGTCAAAGGAAATTTTGAATCCATATTTATTGTTTTATTATCTGGAAGGTAAAAAGTAAAGTCTGGCTTTGTTCCTTTCTCCATTATTTTTTGTGTTTCATAGTGAACACCGTCCTTATACTCCATAATTCCTAGAAGGTCTTCAACTTGAAGCTCTGCCCACTGGCCTCTACTTTGATTGTTGTTCAAAACAGAAATTAAATTTCTTGTTTGTTGATCAACGCCGCTTATGGAGCTTTTAATTTCTCCTGTTTTCTCTAAAAAATCTTTAACTGTTTGGTCTGATTTGTCTAGAAGTTTATAAATTTGTGACTCTTCATTCTCTATAATTTCACTAACAATACCTTTGATTAGGTACTCATCGTCATTATCTTTCTCATTATCTTTTTTTAATGAGAAATAAAGATTTGCCCCAAGAAGCAAAATAATTAAAACATAAAAGACAATTTCCATAATTTAAGAATAGCAACTAGTAGGGACAATTTAAGAGATAAGAGGGTTCCCATCCTGGAGAAACCCCTTATCTAAAATAGACTATTTAAATTCCTCAAAATAGATAGTCTTATCAGATATTAACAAAGATGCTGGTTTAACTATAAAATATGATTTTTGAGAAAATCCAATTTAGCTTTATCAAAATCAATACCCATCTGAGTTCCCCCTGCATCAAAAGCATGAATCGCTCCCGCAACTTCAACGTAAGTAACATCAACACCGGACTCTTTTAATCTTTTTGCATACTCTCTATCTTCATCTAAAAATAAGTCTGCTGTACCTATCCCAATCCAAGTAGTCGGAAGTCCTTTAAGATTTTCCCTTCTTCCTGGAACAGCATATGGTTGTACCTCACCACCGGGTTCTTGTCCCAGATAACTTGACCAGCCAAATAAGTTGCTTCGATTATTCCAAACCCTATGTGCACGATCATCCAACTCCCTTTTTGCTGCTACTCGATCATCTAACATTGGATATATCAGTAATTGTGCTGCTGGTTGGATGCCCCCTTCATCGTGGAGTCTTTGTACTAGACCAGCAGCTATACCACCACCCGCACTAATACCTCCAACAACTATTTTTGAAGGGTCAATATTAAATGAAGCTGCTTCTTTTTGAAGCCAATGCCATGTTTCATGTAGATCATCTAAACCTTCAGGAAAGGGCTCTTCTGGTCCAAGTGAATAACCAGGACTAACTACTGTTACTCCCAATTCTCTTGCAGTATTACATGCATATCCTAAATTATCTTTGTAGTTTCCAACAACATATCCACCACCGTGGATAATAAATAAAGCACCTTCTCCTTTTTGAACTTCAGGCTGGACAATAAGCACTCCTCTTCCAATATTTTTTTCGTCTCTTATAGTCACCCCAGTTTTATCAGGTTTTGGTGTGAGAAGACTCCCTAAAAATTTAGACATAAATCTAGCTACTTTAAAAGTATTTTTGTCTATAGAGATACCTCCCATTTTTTTATCAATCGATGCTAGTTCTTCAGCAGTTTCAACCTGTGTTGCTGAATTGATGTTGTAATCAGGTTCAGAGCTGAATGCTTTATTTTTTATGCTCATTAGCTCACTTTAAGAGATGCTACTTTGTATTTCAAACATAATTAATAATTTAAATTTTATAAAAATTAAATACATGATACCTACTATTATTGAAATTAGGTAATAAGCCTGTTACCTCAAAAAAGAGTTCAGGAAACTGGACTCTTTTTTATTTTATTTTTTTTGCAAGATTAACAACGTCATGCATAGTTTTTACAATCTCTTCTGGATTGAAATATTTTTTAAATAAAATTTTTCTAGAATTTACATATGTGTCAGTTATTTTTAATCGTCTAAGTTTCTTCTTCTGGCTTTCAATAAGACCTAAGTTTCTCTCTATGAAAAGATTTGCTACATAGTCATCGTCTCCTTCAAACTGTCCCCTCCAATTAATCTTTATTCCCATATTTAAACTATCTGGAAAGTAAGTAAAGAAAGAAATATAAGTTGATGATGATTCACCGTGGCTTTGTGTGTATACAATTATTTCACACTTATAACCATCTATTGTTCCAGACGTAGTTTTTTTCTTGAAAAGCCTGTCTGAAGGGCTGTAAAGAAAATTTAATTTCTCTGATGCTTTAATTAATGCTTCATTAATCTTTCTATTAGAGCTTTTAATAAGCCATATAATTCCTCCAATAAAAATTATTGGTAAAATTATAGATACTAATGTTCTTAACATTACAAACTCATGCAGTATCGAAGAGCTTTTGAAAACTAAACTTAAAATTATCTGCTGAATAATTGCTTAATATAAAATCTTTTGCATTGTTACCAACATGTATTGCTTCTTCATAGTTGTTTTTAATTTCTTGTATTTTGTTGGTGAGGCTTTCAAGATTATTACTTTCAAATATATACCCAGTCTGTCCATCAATGACAATATCACCCATCCCTGGAGCATCTGTTACGAGCACAGGACAAGCAGCTACCTGTGACTCGAATATTACTCTTGCTAAGCCTTCAGAAACTGATGGTAAAATCATCAAATTTGTCTCTGCATAATGTTCCATGACTGATTTTCTATCTACAGAACCAGTAAATATTACCTGCTCTTCTAGGCTATATCTCTTAACAAGCTCTTTTAATTTAGTTAAATAACTTTCATTAGGCATTGGCCCAACAATAAATAACTTTATCTCTTTGCTTTTAATATTATTTAATGCTTCGACAATCAAGTGGGGTTTTTTTCTATCAGTTACACTACCTATGAATAAAATTTTAAAATCTTTATTGTTCTCTCGAACTGGTTCAATATCTTTATAATTATCAAAATCTACCCAAGCTGGAAACCTAGTTATTTCCTTATTTTGATTTATTTCCCTTACCTGGGCTTCTGTAGATGAGGAAACGGCTCTAAGTTTGTCCGCTTTGTCTAGTGTGTATTTAGCCATGCTTATAAACACTTTCTTATAAATACTTGGAAATAATAAATTCTTCTCAAGGCTTAATGTTTCAATAAAATCGCCATGAGTTTCAATAATTATTTTTGTTTTTATATTCCTTAGTCTTAAAACAAAAATAGAAAAAAAACTAGATACTGGATCCTGGTATGAGATTATCTCTATATTGTTTTCTTTAATAACTGATGGGAGCATAAAAACTGACAAAAAAAATATTTTTAAATAATTTAATATTCTATTTTTAAATTTCTTATAAAGATAGAGTTTTGTATCTCCAATTTTAAGATGATTTTTTTCATTGGAAAAAGCAAAAATATGTAAGTTACAAATTTCACTCAAGTATTTAAATTTTTTTTCTATATTTTCAGTTAAAGGTATTTGATATGTAGTTGGAGCAACAAAAAGTACATTTTTCATATCTCAAAAAATCTATCTAACTCATCAGAAAGCTCTTGGTCGTGAGTCCATGGAATTCCGTGTGTCGCATCGATAAAGATCTTAGACTCAACATTCGGCAAGCCATCTATTATTTCAGTAGAGACCTGTTCTGGGACTAAGCTATCTTTGCCACCAGTTAGTACAAGTGTTTCAGTATTAATTTCACCTAACCATGGCCTTGCATCAAAAGGGACTACAAACCTACCTCCGTCAGCATAAATAAAATTATCTTTTGATTTATGTAGATTATTCCAAGCCCAATCAGAATATTCGTTCTTTACAGCTTTTGATTTCCTTAGAAATGAATACTTTGATTGTGGATTTGAATTAGGAAAAAGTCTTTCTCTTACTCTTACTCCTGCTACAAATATTTTAAATAAAGGTGACTCCGTGCTAAAACCTTGCCAGCTGAAAGGAGTTATTAAAACTAATTTTTTTACAAGATCTCGATTTTTTCTTGTCACGCTTAGAGCAACTGCACTCCCCATAGACCAGCCAACTAAATAGCATTCTGATATATTCAAATCTTTCAAAACACTGATTACAATATCTGCATTTTCATCAATGTCCCATCTCTCCCAGCTTGCATCTGATTTGCCATGATTTTTTAGGTCAATAGCTACAAAGGAGTTTTTTGTTTTATATTTTGGTAAAACTTTAAACCAACTGCCTAATGAGTCGGATCCCCAGCTATGTAAAAAAACTATTGGGGTTGTGCCATCAACAAAGGCTTCTCTAATAAAATATTCTTTTTCGCGAATAAAAATTGTTCTTCCAGAAATTTTTGAAGGATGAAGTTGTGTTACTCCTTCTGTCTTGCTTTTTTTTGTCCCAACTAAATTTTTTATAATCGTAGTAAAAGCAAATATTTTGGTGAGTGTTTTAATCATTAATTAAATAATATTTATCTTTTCATTATATTGTGTAGTTATTTCGCCTATTTCCCAGATATCAATTCCGTAATTATCTCTTGCTTCTTTAAGGTTGATATTTCCTTTATCGGGTAGTGAAATTAGCAAACCTCCGCTTGTTTGGGCATCACAAAATATTTTAATTTTCTCTTCCTCAACTTCATATATTAATTTATCTTTTATAGAGGCTAGGTTTCTTTCGCTCCCTGAAGGGTAAATGCCTTTATTAAGAAGATCATGTACTCCCTTAATTACTGGAATATTGTCTGAATTTATAACTGCTGATAGCTTTGTCCCGTTTATCATTTCTGTTAAATGACCGAGTAATCCGAAACCAGTTATGTCTGTCAGTGCGTTTGCATTATTATCTTTTGCAAACTTAAGTGCATTTTTATTTAATGCAACCATGTTATTTGTAGCTTCTAGGATTTCTTCCTCTGAAGCCATGTCTTTTTTTATTGCTGTTGCAATGATTCCTGTGCCTAGTGGTTTTGTAATATATAGTTTGTCTTTATCTGAAATGCTGTTGTTAAGTAATGGATTGTCTTTTATTACTCCTGTTACGGAAAAACCATACTTCGGTTCTTTGTCGTCAATACTATGACCGCCAATAACGGTACAACCTGCTTCACCCATAACGTCAAGGCCTCCATTAATCACTTCAGCCAAGATATCAAAACTTATATCTTCTCTGGGCCAACAAACTAGTTGAAGTGCAGATATAGGGTCTCCTCCCATTGCATAAATATCAGACAAGGCATTAGCAGCTGCGACTCTTCCCCAGTCATAAGGATTGTCGAGAATTGGTGTAAAGAAATCTACAGTTTGTATAATTTTTGTTTCACCAATGTTGATCACTCCACCATCATCTGGGTTTTCTAAACCAACAATTAAGTTTTCAGATTTTAGTGCTTTATGTTGTTCAAATTGCTTCAAAACTTGAGCAAGCTCGCTTGGTGCGAGTTTACAAGCTCAGCCAGAGCCGTGAGAGTATTGAGTTAGTCTCATTGCACCTCCTAGTCTTAAAGTTTTCCACTCTTTTCTTTTTCGATTTCTATTTTAAAAGAATCTTTAATCACGCCGACAAGAGGGTCTTCTGAATACTCTGCTTCATCAATTCTTTTAACAAAGATTGCATGCTTTGCAGTAGATAAAACAAAAACTGTATCAACTTTGTAAAGTTCATCAATTGATATTCTCCCTACCCCTATATCAAATGCCCCGCTTTCTCCAATTTCAATTAAACACCTTCTAGTTACAGAATCTAATATTCCAAGATCTAAATCAGGAACAAAAACTTTACCTTCTTTTACCCAGCCTATTGAGAATGATGGACCTTCAAGCACTACTCCTTCTCTGTTTACTAATAAAGCATCTGTAAATCCCTTTTTCTCAGCAAGTCTTGTTTCGTTCATATTCATTGCATAAGAAGTTGTTTTTGCTGCTATGTTATGGATTTCGTTTATTCCAAAATCCCCACCTGCCATCCAGTGTGCTTTCTGTGATTGTAAGGAATAAGATTCTGGAAAAGAAACTGGTTCTTGATGAAAAATATACACATTAAATTCATCTACAGAAACACCACGACCAATTATTACTCTGACATAACCGGTATCAAAATTTGAAGCTAATTTAATTAAATCTTGCTGTATTTTATTAAAATCAATATTTTCAAAATACATTTTTTTTGCAGAGTTCTTAAATCTATCCATATGCTTTTCTAGTGCAAATAAAAAGCCTCCGTGAATTCTTATAGCTTCAAAAATTCCATCGCCTCGCCAGACTACTAAATCTTGAACAGGAATACTGAAGTCCTCTTTTTTAACTACTTTTCCATTAAGTAAATACATTTTCTAGTACCGATCTCTTATGTAGGTATTTGTTATAGGCATTCTTCTGTCTTTTCCAAAAGCCCTACTCGTTAATTTTACACCTGGAGCAACTTGCTTACGCTTATATTCATTTCTATCTATTTTTTCAAGAATATCAAATACAACATCTTTTTCAATTCCCGACTTTATTATTTTTTCAGATGAGTAGTCAAGCTCTATATACATCTTCAATATTTTGTCTAGTAAGTCATATTCTGGAAGTGTGTCAGAGTCATATTGACCTTCACTAAGCTCGGCACTTGGTTTTTTACTAATAATATTTTTTGGTATTACCTTTGAGATTGAATTTCTATAATTAGAAAGTTTATAAACCTCTGTTTTATATACATCCTTCAATAAGGCGAAACCCCCAACTAAATCACCATATAAAGTTGAGTAACCAACAGCCATTTCTGATTTATTCCCTGTTGAAACAACCATTGCTCCTAACTGGTTTGACAAAGCCATCAATATATTGCCTCTTATCCTGGCCTGTATGTTTTCTTTCACAACACTTTCTAAGCTCTCATCAATATTTGATCCTATAAGTTCTCTAAATTTTTCAGCAGTTTCTTCAATATTTATAGTCTTTAGCTCTATATTTAAATTTTTTGCCAAAGCTTCTGCGTCTTTTAGAGAGGACTCTGGATTAAATCTTGATGGCATGGCAACTCCAATAACATTCTCTGAAGATAAGGAGTCAACTGCAATAGTAGCTGTCAAGGCAGAATCTATTCCTCCAGAAATACCTACTAGAACTTTTTTAAACTTATTTTTTCTAACATAATCAGATAACCCAAGTTTTAAGGCAGAATACATTGATTCAAGTTCTTCTAAGGGTTTTGTGCTTTCAATTGAAGGTAGGTCGGAATTTTTTTCATTTATTATAAGTTTATTTTCTGTATTTATATCTTTGATCTCTAGGTCAATGTCAAAACTAAAAACTTCTTCAACAAATTGAGATGCTTCATGAATTATATTTCCATCAGAATCAACAACAAAAGAACCTCCGTCAAAAACTAACTCGTCCTGCCCCCCAACCATATTCAAATAAATTATCGGAACATTTAGTTTCTTAGCTTTATAAATTACTTTTTCTTTTCTTGATTTAGTTTTATCTATATCAAATGGGGAAGCATTTATATTTATTATTAAAGAAGCTCCTCTTTTAACTTGTTCTTCTGCTGGACCTTCATCAATCCAGATATCTTCACATACATTTATTCCTACGCCTACATCCTCATACCAAAATATTTCTTCTGGTTTTGTTCCTTTTGCAAAATATCTGGCTTCATCAAATACTGAATAATTTGGTAGATAACATTTATGATAAATTCCTTTAACATCACCATTCTGAACTATTGCTGCTGCATTAGTAATTTTTCTATCAACATTATCTGTTGTTTGCTCTTCTAGGCTTCTATCTACAAAACCAATTATCCCGCTTGTTCTACCAGAAAACTCTGCAATCTCTTCTAAAACTGCGAAATTTTTTCCTACAAAGCTTTCTCTTAAAAGTAAATCTTCAGGAGGATAACCTGTAATGCAGAGTTCTGGAAAAACAACTATATCTGAATTAATTTTTTCTGCTTGTTCTAAGGTGTTTAAAATTTTTGACTTATTTTCTTGAATTGCCCCAACTGAAAAAGATAATTGTGCACCAGTTATTCGTATTTTTTTTGTACCCACAATTTAATGATAGATAGTTGGTTAACTAAGAAGAGACCTTAATATCGATATCTTTTGATTCGTCTATCCATTTAGCAACTCTTTTGAGTGAAGGCACCCTGTCAACGATTTCTTGCTTACTATTCATTGCCGACATTGACTCATGAAGTGATTCTGGATTTCTTCTTTTAAGCTCTGAAACACTTTCTACACCTACAGCCTCTAGTAAGTCAGAATAATCCCTTCCAAGGTCTCTTATTTTCATTAATTCAGCTCTTTTTGCCCAATGAAGAAGTTTTGGAGAACTAATTCCTGTTTCTTTTGTTAATAATGCTCTTCCTGATCTTGATGATGCTATCTGTAAAAATGTTACGGTTGTTCGAACTCTTGCTCTTCTTAATTTTGTAGCCTCTATGTGAGTCATACCGTTTATCGAATCTATTGAAGTCATTATTAAATTGTACAAAATATTATTTATAAGTGAAAAAGTTTTTTAATGAGATTTTCCCACTCTCAAAAATCTTTCTGCTCGTCATAATCTGTTGGTTCTAGAAAATTAAAATTTACAACCTTAGATTTATACTCTGATGAGCCAAAAAAGTCTACCAAGTCAAAATTTTTGAATAAAGAGTCGTCTTCACCAAGAAGATTGTCATAAGTAAGAAGCTCAAGCTTATTCCAGAAGAATCTTGGGACAATAATTGGATAATTCATCTTATAACGGTATTTTGAAATCACTACTTCGTCTTCTTTTTTTTTCGTTTTTATTAATTTATCAATAATTTTATTATTAACAGATGGCTGATCAGCCATAAAAATCATTGCGCTTTCAATTTCTTTATTTTCACTTAAATAAAATAATGCTGTTCTAATAGATGAAACTATTCCTTCCTCCCAGTTTTCATTTATTAAGATTGTGCTGTCTTTAAAATCTAGTTTTTCTGTAATTGTGTCATTCTCATGACCTAGGACTACTACTGCTTCTTCAAATTTAGAAGTTACAGTATCGACAACTGTCTCAAGGATTGTTTTTCCTTTATATTCTGCTAATTGTTTTGGAAAACCCATCCTTGAAGAATCTCCCGCAGCAAGAATTACGCCAGCTATCATTTAAAAACCTTCTAACAAAAAAGAGCTTGCAATGCTTGATCCAAGAACCAGTAATATGATTTCAAAATTTCTTAAATAGTAAACCTGTTTCAACCCAGACCCTAAACAAACTAAAGAATATATACCTGTAAAAAAGACTATCGTTAACTTAAATCCAAATGAATTAATAAATAGTATTGGAATGTTTAAAAGGCCTACCACAGATGAGAATCCAAAAATAACAACTATGTGTATAAAATTTGGATCTTTTCTAAATAAATATTTAATGAGGACAAAAATAAAACTTATACCAATAAGTGAAGAGACTAAACCTGTTCCTAAAGTTGCAAGCAGCCCAGTGAAAGTAGTTTCAGAACTAAATGTTATCTCTAATGCAGAAATAACATTTCTTAATTCAAGTAACGAAGCCTCTGGAAGTTGGGGTGCTAAAAAAGATAGGTTATTCTTTAAAAAATTAGCAAAATCCCTAAACAATGTAAATATGACCAGAACACTTGTTAAATAACTTACAGCCCATATTGCAACTGCTCTCTGAACAGATGAACTATCGGTAATGAGCTCATTGTAAATGCTTTTGTCCAGTTTTAAAATTCTATAAAATATATTATTGTTTCGCATATAACTACTCTCTACTTTAAAATCTACTGTATGACTATAACAAAGGTAATATCTTATTTTATTTCTTTCGCAATGGCGAGCGTTATTCTATGGGCGCAAAATCAAACAAGTTTATTTGATTCTCTAATACCTTCATTGCCTTGGGGTATAGTTTCATTAGTTGATTTATATTCCGGTTTTTTACTTATTGCGATTTGGATGATCTATAGAGAAGGGAACTATTCTTCAATACTTTGGGTCTTCTTTCTTATGACTTTAGGTAACCTAACGACTGCAATTTATGTAATCTATTGTATAAATACTTCCAATAACGATGTAAAAAAATTCTTCTTAGGTAAAAATATTTAATCTTTCTTTAAGTTGTCTAACAAAATTAAGGATACGTCGCGAACTCTAACGTTATCTCCTTCACCCAGTTCTTTAACGCCATCGTCCATCATAATGTAACAAAAAGGACAGGCTACAGCAACTTCGTCTGCTCCTGTCTCAATAGCTTCTTGAGATCTTTCTATATTAACTTTCTTACCCGTATTCTCTTCCATCCACATTCTTCCGCCACCAGCACCGCAACAAAAGCTTTTGGTTCCTTGGCGTTTCATTTCTCTAATCTCTATGCCTCCGATAGATCCTACTATTTCTCTTGGTGCTGTGTAAATGTCATTATGCCTACCCAGATAGCAAGAATCATGATATGTAATTGAGTAAGGCTTTTCAGCGTTTCCAACTTCTATTTTCCCAGACTGCACAAGTTCCGTTAATAATTGGCTATGGTGAATTACCTCAAAATTTCCACCTAATTGAGGATATTCATTAGCAATAGTATTGAAACAATGAGGACACTGAGTTATGACTTTTTTAACATTCAGATTGTTCATATTTTCAATATTTTGAATTGCAAGTTGTTGAAATACAAACTCATTTCCTGTTCTTCTTGCTGAATCACCTGTACATATTTCCTTTGGACCTAAAACTGCATATGATACATTTGCTCTTTTAAGTAAGGTTGCTACTGCTTTAGTAACGGGAATATTTCTATCATCAAATGCTCCTGCACATCCAATCCAGTAAAGATACTCTACTTCTTCTTTGTTATTTTCTTCTAATAGGGCGACATCGAAATCTAAATCTTCTGACCATTTCATTCTGTCATTCTGTGAAGCACCCCAAGGATTTGATGAATTCTCCATTGCAACATAAGCCTTCCCTAACTCAGTTGGGAAATCCGAAGCCATTAATGCGAGATGTCTTCTCATGTCTAATATTTTGTCCAATATTTCAATATTTACAGGACAAATTTCATCACAAGCTTTACATGAAGTACAAGCCCATAACTCTTCTGTCGTTACTCTTTCAAATACACTCGAAGCTTTTACTTTAAGATCAATCGGTGTAGTTACTGTAGAAGGAACAGGTGGATCGCCAGTCTCTGACATTACTTGTCCTACTTTAAGAATTATTTCTCTTGGATCTAATGGCTTACCTGTTAAATTTGCAGGACAAACCGATGTACATCTACCGCAAGCTGTACAAGCATCTAAATCTACAAGTTGTTTCCAAGTGAAATTTTCAATAAGTTCAACTCCTACAGTGTCTATATCTTCTAGCTCCATAAGGTTGCCTATGTCTTTCATAGCTCCTTTTGGTCTTTCATTTGGACTCAGGTACATATTCACAGGTGAAGTCACAATATGGCGCAGCTTGGACTGAGGAAGAACAATTAAAAATACAAAGAATGAAGCTACATGCAGTATCCAAGAAACTCTATGAAATAGAACACCACTTTCTATAGGTAATAACTCTGCAATGAAATAACCTACAAAGCTCCATTTTTCATAATTAGGAAAGCCTTCCACTATGATTCTTCCAGCTTCAGTAGTTAGACCAGACAGACCCATAAATCCTAGAAGAAGGAGGGTTAAATAATCATCCATCTTAGTTTTAGTTTTTAGCCTATCTTCTGTACCAAAAATTCTTCTGTATAAAGCCCAAGCTATACCTCCTAAGTAGACCAAGGAAGCGAGCTCTAAAGCAAATGAATAAACTAGATAAGTAGTACCCTGTAAGAATTTTAATGATGGTGGCATCAAATGATGTATTTCGAGAGTTATTGTCCCAGCAAACAGTCCTAAAAAGCCAATATAAATCATTGAATGCATTAATCCAGCAGCTTTAAATCTAAGTAATGTCTTCATTAGAAGTCCATCAAATAAATTTATAATTCTTTGACTTAGCTTTACTTTTCTCTTCTCTTCAGTCCCTCTTGACCAGTTCTTAGCTCTTAAAGAGAATAAATAACCGCAGATGAAAACTGAAGAAGCACTAAGTAAATAGAACAAATATTGGAGATACTTTGGTATATTTTCAAATACTCTTCTACCTTCTACTATTTCTCCTTCTGGAAATATATAGCTTGCTCCCCATAAGAATAATGTTCCAAGTGCTGCCCCTGCTGAAAATAACAAAACATAATCATTTACTTGTCTATCTTTTTTTTGGCTATTCATTGTTAATTTCTTTTGATATCTCCATTGATCTTTCTGTTGCAGAATTGATTGCGTTGAAAATAATCTTATCAAAAGAATCATGCGTAAGCGAATTGATACCTGCCTCTGTTGTACCTTTGGGTGATTTTATTTTCTCTACAGTATCACTAAACTCCTCTTCATTGACTAATGCTGGTAGAGATTTGATAAGTTCCTTTACAATTTTGTTTGATTCTGATTTAGAAAGTCCTAATTCTAAAGCAGCCTCCACAATCTTTGAAGAAAGTTCTAGATACCAAGCTGGGCCACTTCCATATATTGATGTGATTATATGAAATAATTCTTCGTCGTATTCAGATATAGATCCTAAACCATTGAGTACTTCAAGAAATGATAAATAATCTTTCTCATAATTTTTTGTATATGGAATAAAACCATTGTTATCTTTTATAGATAAATTTGGCATAAGACGAATAATTTTATTATTAATAAATTTTGATATATACGATGTGTTCACACCAGCTAATACTGTACAAATTAATACATCTTCTGAAATCTTTTCTTTATTTGTCTTTATAAAAAGATTTAAATCCTTTGGTTTAATACAGAGAACAAGAACTCCATTTTCAATAACATCAATCTCTGTTTTTGGGTCAAGCTCAAATTGTTTTTTAATAAAATCAATAATTTTTGTTTCTTTTTCATAAAGATGAAATGTTAAGTTTTTATCAAGATTAATTAAACCCTGCAAAAGTGCTGAACCAAGGTTTCCTAGACCTACTATGTGTATATCCAAATTATTCATTATTCAATAATATCAGCATTAAAAGTAATGAAAGAATAGCTTTTTTTAGTAAAAAATAAAAAAAGTTTGTATTAAAACAGAAATATAGTATATTTATATTAAATCTAAGTAGATTTACTTAGATTTTATTACTAAATAAAGTTAGATAAGAAAGGAATTATTATGAGTTCTACATTAACAGCTTCTTCAGTGAAGCCTGGTGTCAGAAGATCTAAGAGCTACACATCAGGTCGTATCTGTGATTTTTCCGGATGCGCGACTGTAATAAGCATTTACAACAAAAAGAAACTATGTTTTCTTCACTCTCCAGTCTCTTATCCAAGGGTTAGAGGGCATTTACCAAGAGAACAATAATCTCAAAAACTTTATTAGGAAAGGAAATCATCAATGGGAAAAGCAGTAGGTATTGATTTAGGCACTACGAATAGCGTAGTTGCTGTTTTAGAAGGCGGCGAGCCAACTGTAATAGCTAACGCAGAAGGTAATAGAACAACTCCTTCTATTGTTGCTTTTAAAGGCGAAGAAGTATTGGTCGGTGAATTAGCTAAAAGACAAGCAATTACAAATCCAGATAATACTGTAAGGTCAATAAAAAGAAAAATTGGCTCGAATTGGAAAGAAAAGTTTGAAAATAAAGAATATACACCTCAAGAAGTTTCTGCAAGGATTCTTCAAAAATTAAAAAGAGATGCTGAAAGCTATATAGGTGAAGATGTCACAGATGCTGTAATAACAGTTCCAGCATATTTCAACGATGCGGAAAGACAAGCTACTAAAGAAGCTGGGCAAATCGCAGGATTAAATGTATTAAGAATTATTAATGAACCTACTGCGGCGGCTTTAGCCTATGGATTAGAAAATAATGAAGATCAAAAAATTTTAGTCTATGACTTAGGTGGAGGAACGTTTGATGTTTCTGTATTAGAGATTTCAGAAGGAGTTTTTGAAGTTAAGTCAACATCAGGTGATTCAAAACTAGGTGGAGATGACTGGGATGAAAGAGTAATGGACTGGTTAGTTGAAAAATTTAAGTCTTCAACAGGAATTGATATTTCAAAAGATAAAATGGCAATGCAGAGAATAAAAGAAGGTGCTGAAAAAGCAAAAATAGAGCTTTCTTCAACAACTGAAACTGAAATTAACTTGCCTTTCATTACAGCTAACGATTCAGGCCCGCAGCACTTGCTAGAAAAGTTATCAAGAAGTGAATTTGAAAAAATTACATCAGATCTTGTAGATAGAACAAAAGACCCTGTAAATAAAGCTGTAAAAGACGCTGGATTATCTTTTTCAGATATTGAACACATAGTCTTAGTTGGTGGTTCAACTAGAATTCCTGCTGTACAAACACTTGTAAAATCTATAACTGGAAAAGATCCCTCTAAAGGTGTTAACCCCGATGAAGTAGTAGCTTCAGGTGCTGCTATTCAAGCAGGTGTACTAAAAGGTGATGTTAAAGATGTCTTGCTTCTTGATGTTACTCCCTTAACTCTTGGTGTTGAAACAAAGGGTGGAATTATGACAAAAATGATTGAAAGAAACACAACAATACCAACAAAAAGGTCTGAAACATTTTCAACGGCTGACGACGGACAGACTCAAGTAGAAATTCATGTACTTCAAGGCGAAAGAGAAATGGCTTCTGGTAATAAGTCATTAGGTAAATTTAATTTAACTGATATCCCTTCAGCAAAAGCTGGAACACCCCAGATTGAAGTTACTTTTGATATTGATGCTAACGGAATTGTTAATGTTAATGCAAAAGATCTTGGTACTGGTAAGGAACAAGCTATAACAATAACTGGTGGTACTGCTCTCGAAGAAGATGAAATAGAGAGAATGGTTAAGGATGCTGAGGAGCATGCAAATGAAGATGCTAAAAAGAAAGAGCTTGTTGAGACAAGAAACTTAGCTGAAAGCATGGTTACATCTACAGAAAAAATGCTTGAAGAGAATAAAGATAAAGCTACTGATGAGGAAATTAAAGCTATCAATGAAAGTAAAGATAACTTATCAAAAGTACTTGAAAATCAAGAAGCAAGTCTTGATGAAATGAAGAATTCAATTGAGGAGTTAACAAAAGCTAGTCAATCATTTGCAGAAAAACTTTATGCTGAAGCTCAACAAAGTAATGAAGTTTCTGAAAATGAAGAAACTAATGATGATGTTGTTGATGGTGAAGTCGTAGAAGAAGATGAGTAAAAAAAAGGCATCATCTAAGAAAAAAGATGATGAAAAAAATGAAGATAATTCTACAGAAGAAGAATCGCCCTCTATCCCTTTAGAAGATTACGAAAAAATAAAAGATGACTACTTAAGACTTGCTGCAGATTTTGACAATTTTAAAAAAAGAACCGAAAAAGATAAAGAAAATCAATTAGTAGGGTCGCTATCAATTATATTGACTGGACTTTTCCCTCTTATAGATAACTTTGAAATAGCAATGGGCCAAGAAGAAGTTCCTAAAGAACTTGAGGCATTATATAAATTAGTGCTAACTTTTCTTGAAAATTTAAATATTACTGAAGTGCCAGGAGTAGGAGAAAAATTTGACCCCTCATACCATGAAGCAATAGAACACTCGGGTGAAGGTGACGACCAAATAGTTGAAGAGGTTTTACGAAAAGGTTATAAATTAGAAGATAGATTGATAAGGCCAGCAATGGTTAAAGTTCAAAGTGAATAGAGACTGGCTAGAAAAAGATTTTTATGCCATTCTTGGTGTTTCAAAAGATGCAAGTACTGATGACATTAAGAAAGCTTACAAAAAATTAGCAAGAGAAAATCATCCTGATCTAAACCCTGGAGATACAGAGGCAGAGAAAAAATTCAAAGAAATATCAGAAGCTAGTGCTATCTTGTCTGATGAAGGAAAACGTCAAGAGTATGATCAAGTTAGAACAATGGGTGCTTCCGGATTCTCTGGATTTTCAGGTGGTCAAGGCTTCAATGTAGATATTGGAGATATTTTTGGTGATATATTCGGATTTGGAGGAGCTGGCAGAAGAAAGGGTCAAACATATCAAACAAATCTTACAATCTCATTTACTGATGCTGCATCAGGGATAGAAACTAATGTCCCTCTTAGAAAAGAAGTTGTTTGTGAAGACTGTAAAGGTAATGGATCAGAAAATGGTAACGCCTTTCATACATGTAATATTTGTAGCGGAAGTGGACAAACAGCATCTAACCAAGGTTTCTTTTCTTTTGCGCAACCTTGTTCAGCCTGTAAGGGTCAGGGGAATGTAATAGATAAGGAATGTAAAGCGTGTAGAGCACAAGGGTCTGTAATAAAAAATGAAACTATAAAAGTGAAGGTACCTGCTGGTGTTGATAATGGAACTGTAATTAGATTAAGAGGCTATGGAGGTCCAGGAGATGCCGGTGCTCCAGATGGTGACTTATTAGTTCAAGTAGGAGTAGAGCCACATAAATTTTTTAAACGAAATGGTAGCGATTTAATATTAGAAGTTCCTTTGCTTTTCTCTGAAGCTGCGCTCGGAGCTACAATAAAAATTCCAACACTTAAAAAAACAGTTAGTCTAAAAATACCTCAAGGTACACCAAGTGGTAAATCCTTCAAAATAAAAGGAGAAGGTATCTCCCCTCAAGGTAGAAGGTCTGGAGACTTATATATAAGAGTAGCTATAAAGCCCCCTTCAAAACTATCAAGAACTGGGAAAAAGAAACTAGAAGAATTTAGAGATGAAGGATATGAAGGGACACCTGAAGAGTATCGAGGATACTTATATGAATGATAAAAAAACCATTTCTTTATACTTCATTTCAGTAGCATCTACTTTATCTGGGATACACCCCCAAACAATCAGAACATATGAAGAAAAGGGCTTAATTAAACCTTATAGAACAAAAGGTGGAACCAGAAGATATTCTCAAGAAGATGTTGATAAATTAATACAAATTGCAAATCTTTCACAAAGGGGGATTAAATTAGAGGGAATAAAAATTATTTATGAGATGAGAGACAAAATAGAAGAAATGCAAGAGAAAATAGATTTCCTACAAGAAGAAATTAGTAGCGAAAAGTCAGCTAGAGCTAAAAAGGAAAATGAAATTCATAAAAGTTACAAAAATGAAATTGTTAAAAAATCAAATAAGGATTTACGTAAAAAGCTTTAATATTCTTCTTCGTAGCTTTTATTAAACATCCGGACAATAGTGTACGTTAAAGCTAACGCAAAAATATAATAATTAAAACTAGGTATTTCTCTAATTCCTAAGCTAAATATTACATCAAGTATGGCAGCAAATACTCTTAACCATATCCCAGACCAAATTAATCTCCATATACTAAACTTTTTAAAGAATGCGATACTATTTCCACTGTCCATGAACTTAATTTTACTAAAATTAATACTTAGCTTTTATGTTTCTCAATAAAAGCTTTAATTTTGTTTTCTAAAATAGGTAGGGTTATTCCGCCATCACATAACACTTCATCATGAAAATATCGGATATCAAACTTATCACCAAGCTCATTTTCAGCTTGTCTTCTTAGTTCTTCAATTTTTAATTGTCCCATTTTATAAGCACAAGCTTGACCAGGCCATGCAATATACCTATCAGTCTCAATGTTTGCATTAATTTCTTCAATAGGAGAATTTGATCTAAAAAAATCAATAGCTTCATTTCTTGACCAACCCATGCCATGCATGCCTGTATCAAGTACTAAACGACACGCTCTCCATGCATCATTTCCAAGACGCCCTAACTGCTGAACATCATTTGAATAGAGCCCCATCTCATTTGCTAATTGTTCAGAGTAAAGACCCCAGCCTTCAACAAATGCTGTTGAAGCAACATATCTTTGAAAGTTGGGAACACCCTGTAATTCAACGGCAATTGTTCTGTCGAGATGATGGCCAGGTATTGCTTCATGAAAAGCTACACTCTCAGCTTCGAATATACTTTTTGTTTCCGCTTTATAAGTATTGAGAAAATAGGTACCATCTCTGGACCCGTCTGGCAATGGCGGAAAATAATAAGCTGGGGGTGCATGTTTTTCTGATTGCGTAGGTACTGGTAACACCTTACAGGGAGCTTTAGGGAATACAGTAAACCATTCTTCAAGAGGTTTATATGCTCTCTCAATAGTATCTTCTGCTAATTGAAGCATTTGTTCCTTGCTCTCATACCGCATAGAAGGTTCGGTTTGCATCTTATGAATTACATCTTCAGGGCTTTTAACACCATCGAAAACATCTTTTCCTATTTGAAGGAATTCTTTTTTTAGTCTCTCAACTTCTGATAAGCCAATCTCATGAACTTCTTTTACTGTCGTTTCTCTATGTCCGGTATATTTCCTAAGACTTCTTAAATAAACCTCTTCTCCACCATCAATCCACATAATTCCAGGATTTTCATCAGTTCTTCCCTTTGGTAAGTGTTCAGTTCGTAATTGGTCTAAATAACTCATTACACTTGGACGAACGTATTTTTCTATTACTCCCTTTGCTTTTTCTTTCCATTCAGAAATTTCTTTTTCAGATACTGTTGGAGCAAAGTTAACAAGAAGTAACGGATCATTATCTAAAGATGTCTCTAAGTAGCTTTCAAGTTGATCAATGCTTCTGTTCAGGTTTCTTTGTGTAGCAACTCTTTTGTTCTCAAGCCCTTTTTTTTGAACATTTGAAATCTGACTATAGAATCTTTGATAAAGCTCTAATCTTCTTAAAAGCATATCCGCAGACTCATTATCACGCACAAACATTTGCTGGTTGTAATCAATCAAAAAACCCTCAAATCCAGCAACACCTGCAGAAAATTCCCAACTTTTATCAATCAGTGAATCACTATTTGAGTCTAAAGCGAATTCAAGCATCCCATAAGTAACTCTTTCTTTACTAGTTAATGAATCAAAATCTAACTCATTTAATCTGTGTTTAAAACTTTTTACTTTTTCACTCTCATTTTCAAATTTTTCTTCAGTTAATTCTTCAATTTGATCAAAATATTTTTTGTGGCCACGCATAATTGCAGAAGTTGGTGATGATTCAAGAGACTCTTGGAAGAAATCTTCTGCCAATTGGTCTAAAGCCTTATTACTCATTTTTCCCCTCCCTAAGCTCATCTAATTCTTTATCTATTTCTTCAAGTTTTATTAGAACATCTTCTAGTGTAGTTTGTTTATCTCCAAAATTAGACAGAAAATAAGCAGAAACTGCAGCAGTTAATGTAGCTATGAAGCCAATTCCAAGAATCATCAATGTGCTTGCAACTATCCTACCTAGTGTTGTCAATGGAGTTATGTCACCATAACCTACAGTCGTTATTGTCACCAGTGCCCACCAAATTCCATCTCCAAAAGATTCAACATCTGGCTCCGCGATATAAAACAAAAAACCAAAAAATATAATCAAAAATACTGTTGCATAAACAATAAATCTAAGTCCGCGGCTGTTGAAAATAGTTTTTATTGCAGTGCCAAAACGAACAAGAACTGCAGCTAATCTAAACAATTGAAAAAATCGCAACAACCTTGGAAGCCTGGCGAATCTTAAGAATCTTGATGATTCAAATCCCTTTGGTACGAAAGGAATTGATACAACAACAATAAAGAGTTCTAGTTTGTGGCTCAAAACATACTCTTTTTTGCTTTCTGAAAGAAAAAACAGATGAGCATATTCAAGTAGAAATATAATCCAGATGCCCCAATTTATATAATTAGCAATTTCTTTATACGCTGAATCTGAATACTCAATAACAATTACTGGAATTAATAATATTACAGCAATAAGTACTGGTATTTCGTAGAATTTTTCAACTTTTAGATATCTTGAATTAGACATAGAAGTATTATAAATAAATATTTAAGACTTTAATTCCAAAAAAATTCTATTTAAATTAAGAATGTGAAGAGGGTTATTGGACTTACAATTTTACTTATTGGTACATACGTATTGGAGTTTTTATTACTATACGAAGGAAACATTGTTGATGAAGTCGGTTTTTATGAATCACCAAGTGAAATTTCAGTAACTAACACAACAATAAGTAAAGAAAGTATTCAACATTACTATAAAGTAGTAAAACAACTTGAAGAAATAAATTTTGAATCTTTAGATGAAACTATCACACTAAATGAAGAAAATTTTATAAGAGACTATATAAAATCTATTGATTCAATTGTGAATGAAATAAACGTTGATCTTCTTTTTCATAATTTTAATAACTTTAGAGAATCAAATAACGGAGTTAAGGGTATATACCTAAATGGATATTACATGAATCAAGAAGCAAAAATTAATCATATAAAAGAAATACTTACTAAAACAAACGTTAACACTTTAGTAATTGACGCAAAAACAGATAACGGTCACATAATGTTTGATAGTAATTCTTCTCAGACAGATTTATTAAAAAATGAAAGAATAAAATATGATGCTCAAACATTAGCTGAGTTAAGAGAAATAAAAGATATACATTTAATTGCACGGATTGTTGTATTCCAAGACCCTTTGTTTGCAAAAACCTTTAAAGAAGAGGCTATTTTTGATTCAAAAAATAATAAAATTTATTCCCAAGATGGGCAATATTTTTTGGACCCTAGCAGCGAACTAGCAAAAGAGTACATGATTAACATTGCAATTGAATCTTGTAGATTAGGTTTTAATGAAATTCAATTTGATTATATTAGATATCCTGATTCCAACTATCAATATATGGTCTTTAAAGAAAAAAGTGATTATGAAACTAGAGTTAACACTATAAATAGTTTCTTGGAGGAAGCGAAAACAAGATTGCATCTCGAGGGGTGTCTAGTCTCAGCAGATATTTTTGGATATATTTTAACTAATACTGAAGATGGAGGAATAGGCCAAAACCTTGAAACAATAATAAAGAACGTAGATTTTATTTCCCCAATGGTTTACCCATCTCATTACTCTAAGGGTTCCTTTGGCTATCAGTATCCTAATAACCATCCATATGAAGTCGTTTCTGCAGCCTTGGCTGACGGACTTGAAAGAGGTGTTCCAGAAATACAACTAAGGCCCTTCTTGCAAGGGTTTTGGCATTCAATCACAGATGTTCAAGAAAACATAAAAGCAGCTGAAAGCAAAAATCTGGATTGGATAATTTGGAACATTTTAAGCACGTATGAATTAGATTATTTTACTAAACTCGAGTCATGAGTATTAAAGATACATTTAAAAAAGAGCTTGAATCTATTCATAAGGACTTAATTAAAGTTAGTGACTGGATGTATGAAAACCCTGAACTTGGTTTTGAAGAATATAAAACCTCAGAATATTTAGTTAAGTTTATAAATTCTTTTGAAGATAATGTTGTCTTTCCTACAAATGAATTAGAAACGGCATTTGAAATAACTTTTGGTAAGGAAGGTCCCCTTGTTGTCCTCTGTGTTGAGTATGATGCTCTTCCTGAAATTGGACATGCTTGTGGACACAATGTAATTGCTACAGCTTCAATAGGCGCTGGTTTAGCATTAAGGAGTTTAGCTGATGATCTTGGTATAAGAGTAAAACTACTTGGCACTCCTGCTGAAGAGGGTGGTGGTGGCAAAATTATATTGCTAGATAGAGGAGCTTTCGAAGATGCTAAATGTTCAATGATGATTCATCCTGGACCTTTAAATGTTGCGAATCCTACATTTACTACTATTCAACAATACAAAGTCGAATTTTTTGGTAAAGACGCTCATGCTGCTGGTGCACCAGAGAAAGGGCGTAATGCCTTAGATGCTCAAATACAGCTGTTTGTAAATGCATCAACATACAGACAACAAATGGTTCAATCAAATAGGATGCATGGAGTCATAAAAGATGGTGGTTTTAAACCAAATATCATTCCATCTTATACAAGCTCAGAATGGTATTTAAGATCTCTAAATGAAGACGGTCTTAATATTCTTGAAAAAGATTTTTTAAATTGTGTAAATGCTGCTGCTTTAGCAACAAAATGTGAGGTAAAGGTAAACTCTCCTGACTATAAATATCGTGAAATATTAAATAATAAAACTATGTATCAATTATTCATGGAAAACTCTGAAAGTATTGGTAGAGAAATGCCTCTTGAAGACCCTCTTAGGCCCGGCTTAGGTTCAACAGATATGGGAAATATCTCCCTTGCTATGCCTTCAATCCATCCTATGTTAGATATAGATGCGGGAGATGCTGTAAACCACCAACCAGAATACGCTGCAGCCACTATAAAGCCTGGGGGTCATAAAGCTATTTTTGATGGAGCTTATGGAATGGGGGCAACCATTATTGATTTAGCTGAAAAAAACCTTTGGGATGGACTTTAAAGTATCTGGCTTAAGAAAAGTTTAGTTCTATCATTCTTTGGGTTGTCAAAGAACTCAACAGGAGTATTTTCCTCAACCATCATTCCTTCGTCAAACAACATTACTCTATCTGCAACCTCTTTAGCAAAACCCATTTCATGAGTAACAACAATCATAGTCATTCCAGATTTTGCTAGTTCTTTCATTGCATCGAGTACTTCTTTAATCATTTCTGGATCTAATGCTGATGTAGGCTCATCAAAAAGCATTATTTTTGGATCCATTGCCAAAGCCCTTGCTATAGCAACTCTTTGTTGTTGACCACCAGATAATTGTCCTGGAAATTTATCAGCCTGTTCAGGTATACCTACTCTATTTAGTAGCTCCATGGCCTTTTCTTCCGAGTCACTTCTGCTTTTCTTTCTTACCCAAATTGGTGCAAGAGTAATATTTTGCATAACTGTTAAGTGAGGGAAAAGATTAAAGCTCTGAAATACCATTCCAACTTCAGCTCTAATTGTTTCAATATTTTTTAAATCATTGGTTAGCTCTGTGCCGTCAACAACTATTTCACCCTCTTGGTGTTGTTCAAGTCTGTTTATACACCTAATGAAGGTTGACTTGCCTGAGCCAGAAGGGCCACAAATGACCAATACTTCACCTTCAGCAATTTCCATTGATATACCCTTAAGGGCTTGGAAATCACCAAACCATTTCTTCACGCCTTTAGCTTGAATTATGCTCATAATTTAATTACCTTTCTCCTAATCCTAATCTTTTTTCTATTTTCATGCTTCGTCTAGATAGTGTAAATGTAAATATCCAATAGACAACAGCAACGAATATTAAATTTTCTCTTTGGTGTCCTACAAAATTTACTGGTACAGATTGATTATCAATAACAGTTTTACCTATTGTAAGGAAGTCAAATAATCCGATGATAGTAACAAGGCTTGAATCTTTAAACGCCGTGATTGCGCTGCTAACAAGAGTTGGTATAACGGCTCTAAGTGCTTGCGGTAAGACTATTAAACCTATTTTTTGAAATGGGCTCATTCCAATTGCATCTGCGGCTTCGTACTGTCCTTTTGGAATTGATTGCAGACCTCCTCTTATGTTCTCTGCAAAATATGCTCCACTAAAGAAAGCTGTAACCATCAAGACTCTTACTATTAAGTTAAACTCTACCCCTGCTGGCAAGAAGACAGCTAAGGTTACGCTTGCGAAAAATAACCATGTTATATATGGAACTGACCTTACTAATTCAATAATCCCAGTACAAATTATCCTAACAATAGGAAGTTTTGAGTTTCTGCCTAAAGCAAGTAGTACACCTAAAGGAAAAGAAACATAGGTACCAAAAATTGCAAGCAACCATGTCAAAGAGAAGCCTCCAAAAATACTTGACCCTGGTACAACAATTCCTGTTTCTGATGCTCCACCTCTTAATAGGAATGTTAAAGTTACTAGAGCTACAGCCCATATAATTATCAAACTTTTCTTCCCTTGTTGTGAAGTTGAAACAGCAGGTACAACCGTTACAAACAATCCAAGTAATAATAAGCAAGCCTTTGCTAGCATCGGAATACTTATAAATACTCCAGCTATTGTTGCAACTATTACAACCCCTATATAAATTGAGTAGTATTTTTTCACAATTGGGTTATTTATTAATAAAACCGTTCCTAAACCTACTGCAAAAAATATAAGAAATATAGGTATATCACCTGTTAAGACTTCGGCCATTTCAATCTGCGGCTTTTTAAATATCCACGAGAAAATAAGCAAAGGTAGTAAAAACCAAGAAATTGACATAATATTCTTTAACCTCTTCACTTCTTTAAAGTAAATTCCAATAAAATATGACAAAAGAAATAAAACAAAAATTACAGTCCAAGGAACTTTAGTTGTATTAGCAATAGGCATTAATGGATCGGGGATTATCCTATCTTTGTTTTGATCAAGCTGTATTGTTGGTAACTCAATAATCCAGATCAAAGCAATTGGAATAGACAAATAAAGAAAAACAGCATCAGAATTATTAAATGAAAAATTAATTTTTCTATTTTTTAATAGAAAAAACCCTACTGTTATAACAAGAACTGGGATTAACATTCCTATTCTTGAACTTCTAGAAAATACTTCTTCCGTTATTACAGATCCATCATTTCCCATATAACTTGTAAAAGTTGGTGCAACAATTGTAAAGAATAAAACACCTAGCCCCAATTTATAAAATCTATCAAACATAACACTTATATTTGAGCGATCATCACTTCTCCATAACCCAATAGAAATTCCTGAAAATACAAAAGTAAGTCCTACTGAGATCCAAACTCGTATAAAGTCACTTTCTGGATAGGCTTGAACCATATATAATTGCATATTATTTAATACTGCTAACCAATCTTTATCAGAAGACATAACAAAACCGAACATGCCTCTAAAGAAATTGAGTACTAAGTAACTTGTTCCAATTGTTAGCACAGAAGAACCTACTGATGAAAATAAACTTTCTTGTACTGCTTTGGCGTTCTTTTTAATTACATCAACCATTATCTCTCCACTATTTTCATTTTTCTGTTGTAATAATTAATTATTGATGAAATTGTCAAACTTACAGAACTATAAAATGCCATCCATATCAAGAAAACTGGTAATGTCTGGCCTTCCTGGTTATATAAGGTTTGACCAACAGCAACTATTTCTGGATACGCAACGGCAATACCTAATGATGTATTCTTGGCTAAATTTAAATACTGATTACCCATTGGGGGCAACATAACTCTAATCGCTTGAGGAAGTACTACTAATCTCAATAATGCGCCTCTCCTTAATCCGAGAGACATCCCAGCTTCTGATTGACCTTTAGAAACAGCCATTATTCCTGCTCTAACTACTTCAGAAATAAATATTGCAGTGTATAAGACAACTCCTAGCCATATAGCAAAATATCCAACTGAAAGACTTTTTCCATGTCCTTTTGCATATCTCTTAAACTTTGATGTTTCATTAACCTTTTCAACTTTAGGCCTAGAAAAAACAAACGGTGCTGCGTCGGTAACTTCCAACTCATAAAAAGGAATTCCTATTTTTATTGCTTTACCTTCTTCAACAATCAAAGATTCCACTTTGCCTGTATACTCTGCTTTCAGTTCTACTTCTTGCTTGCCAATTTTATTTCCAGTTGCGTAGGCTGTAGCAACAACTTGTCCTTCTGTAATGTTGTCTCCTGGCTTAATTAACCAATTTGTAATTTCAGCTTTTTTCATTCCTTCAATTACTTCATATATTTCAAGATCTATATGTGGATACCAATCTAATTTATTTTCAATACCATGAAATAACTGAGGCAATCCCCAGTCTGCTTTAAATGTTATTTCATCACCAACTAAAAAACCCGCAAAACCAGCACCAATAGATGAAAACATAAGAAGTACTATTAACAGAACTACTACAACATTTAATATGATCTTAAAATAATCATCATCACTGTATATCCCTTGAGCTTCTTCTGATTTTTTACTATCTATAAATGCCTTAGTTACTTTAAAGCCAATATAAATAGCAACACCTGAAACCAGGCCCTGATAAACGATTGCTGGAACACTTTCTAGGCCAAGAGAAATGTAGCCTGCTAAAAAGCCAAACACCCCTGCAGCTCTGAAACCTCCATACCAACCTATAACTAATAGTGATCCTAAAATACCTAGTGACCATAAAAATGGCTTTGTATCTCTTCCTTCTTTTTCTAATAATTCAACTCGCCATTTATAGATTTTATTAGCAATATATATGACAATTAATGTATACACCATAAGCAAGTATGCATTTGGGCCTCTGTTGAACCATGGAAAAGCAAGTCCTTTTGCACTTATGTGAATAAAATATTCCCCAACTTCAAAAACTTCAAGCCTAGGAAATGACAGAACAAAAGCTTGAAAGAAATATATTTGAACTAAAAGTGGAACATTTCTAACTACTTCTAATAGACCGGTTGAGCTTTTTTCAACTATATAATTACTTGAAAGCCTAGCAATCCCTAAAAAAGTACCTAATAAGGTTGCTGCCAATATCCCTGTTAATGTGATTCTAAACATATTGATCATCCCAGTTTGAATCATTTGCAACCCTGAATTTGGTAACGTATACATTCCTTCTGCTACAGAAACCCCAGGGGTTTCTCCTAACCATCCCCAAGAAAATGCAATATTTGTATCTGCTAAATTAACAATTGCATTTTGAATATAATTCCAAATTATTGACAATATTCCAAAAAGGAAAATAACTTGAAAAGCCCATTTTAGAAAAACTACATTTCTGAAGAAAAGAAGATATTTCATTGCGTTTTTCATAAATGAATTTTATCAGAATTATCTGCTTTATGCCTAGAAGAAGGACTATATATGTCGAAGTATATAAAGTAAAAGGGGCTTTTCAGCCCCTTTTACAAAATTAGTAAGGTAATTAATTACCTTGCTGGAGGTGCGTAAACCAATCCTCCGTTGTTCCAATAGTCGTTATAACTACCTTCTCTGTAGAGACCTAATGGATTTAGGTTTCTTGAAAAGATTTCGTCATAGTTTCCTATTTGCTTTACAACGTTGTAGTAAGCATCTGCACTTAGACCCATCTTTGTTTGAAGCTCTCCATCGTTCTTACCGAACAATCTACCCATTTCTGGGGCAGCATCATAATCAAATGAATCAATGTTAGCTCTAGTTACACCATACTCATCAGCGATGATTGTAGCGTAAACAGTCCAGTTAACAATGTCAGCCCATTGGCTATCATTTGATCTATATGTTGGACCTAATGGCTCTTTAGAAATTGGTGATGCTGGGAAAATTGCCCAGTCATTAAGAGCGTCATTAACTGCTCTTCTACCAACTAATCCTGAACCGTCAGTTGTTACTATGTCGCACTCACCTGCGATGAACTTGTCAATAGCTTCTGAGAAAGCTTCAACTGTTACTAGTTCAATTGTTGCTCCTACAAGTCCAGCACCTTCTGTAATATTCTTTTCAGTTGTGGTACCAGCGTTTGTACATACTCTTAATCCATCAACGTCAGCAAGAGTTGAGCTATCTGACAATCCGTCAGACTTTCTACCCATCAATTGTTGACCATCATAGTAAGTGGTCGGACCAAAGTCATTACCCAATTCGGTATCACGGCTTTGAGTCCAAGTTGTATTTCTAATCAATACGTCTATTTCACCAGCGCTAAGTGCTGTAAATCTTTCAGCAGCAGTAAGTTGCTTAAATTCAACTTTACTGTAATCACCGAAAACAGCAGCAGCAACTGCATAGCAATAGTCAACGTCGAATCCTGAATAAGATCCGTCGTCAGCTACTTCTGTAAATCCAGTTGCACCGGTGCTAACACCACACTTAAGAAATCCTCTAGCTTGGACCTCTTCGAGTGTAGTCATAGCGACTTCTTCAACTACTTCTTCAACAGCGTCATCTGTGCCTCCACAAGCGACAGCTATCATTGAAAGAACTAGCAAAGAAACGATTGCTTTTTTACTCAATGTTTTCTCCTTTTATATAAAAGTTGACAAGTCCATCGAACCGCCCTGTTAAAGTCGGTTGAACCGTCATATGTTTAATTTAATGATATTTCAGCATAGTTCAACACTAAATCAACTAATCTTTTGAAATTTGTTGCAAATATCCTATAAAACCATGTATTATCGAATGTTGTAATCTAAGGAGAAACGTGTCTACTACCGTTGTTTTAGGAGCCCAGTGGGGTGATGAGGGCAAAGGTAAAGTCACAGATTTTTTCGCTTCAAATGCCGATATGGTGGTCCGATTTCAAGGTGGTAATAATGCTGGTCACACTATTGTCGTAAAAGATGAAACAATAAAACTTTCATTAACTCCCTCTGGTGTTTTGTATCCAGACTGTATACCTGTTATCGCTTCTGGCTGTGTTGTAGACCTTGGTTTCCTTATGGACGAACTAAAGATGCTCAAAGAGAAAAATGTTGATACTTCAAAATTAAAACTTTCATCAAATGCACATCTTATTATGCCTTACCACAAACTCTTAGATGAGTTAATAGAAAACAAACTTGGTAAAAACATGATTGGAACAACAAAAAGAGGAATAGGTCCATGCTATGGAGATAAAATCCAAAGATTAGGAATCAGAGTACAAGACTTGTTCGATGAAAAAATTTTTGAAGAAAAGGTTTCAGCAATTTTAGAAGAGAAAAATGAAATTATTACAAAAATATATAATTCTACACCCTTCACTCTTGAAGGGATTTTAGAAGAATTTAACAGCTATAGAGATACTGTTAAAAAAATCATGATAGATACCTCTTTATTAATTTCAAATGCAGTCAATGAAGGAAAAAATATACTTTTTGAAGGAGCGCAGGGAACATTGTTGGACATTGATCACGGAACTTACCCTTTTGTAACAAGTTCAAATACCACATCTGGAAATGCTGCAATAGGCTCTGGGATTGGACCTCGTGATATTGAAAGAATTGTAGGAGTTACTAAAGCATACATATCAAGAGTAGGAACAGGACCTTTCTTGACCGAACAAGAAAACGAAATTGGTGATTACTTAATTGATAAAGGCGCTGAATATGGAGTAGTAACTGGGAGAAAAAGAAGATGCGGATGGTTAGACCTTGTCTCACTAAAGTATTCTGTAAGAGTTAACTCATTAACTGAATTATTTATTACAAAACTTGATGTACTTTCAGGCTTGAATGAATTAAAAGTAAACGTTGCTTACGATATAAATGGCTCAGAAGTAAAAGATTTTCCAAGACAACAAAGAGTGTTACATGATGGTAAACCAATTTATAAAGCTTTAAAAGGTTGGGATGAAGATATAACAAATATAACGTCTTTTGAAGACCTTCCTGAAGAAGCTAAAGATTATATAAAGTTTATTGAAGATTTTATAAAAGTACCTATTACTTTTATTTCTGTTGGACCTGAAAGAAATCAAAATATAATAAGAGAGCAATGATAGAAAGATATTCTTCTGAAGAAATGTCCTCGATTTGGAGTGAGGACAATAAAGTAGCGAAATGGGTAGATGTTGAAAAAGCAGTAATTGAAGTACTTGAAAAAGAAGAAATTACTCCAAAGGGACTGTCCAAACAACTAAATGAAGTTTCTGTATCTCATAATGAAGTCTTAGAAAGAGAGGCTGTTACAAACCATGATTTGGCTGCTTTTGTAGATGTATTACAAAGTAAGGTAAAAAATGACTCTAATTGGATACATTATGGATTAACTAGTTCAGATATTGTTGATACTGCAAATGCTTTATTAATTAGAGACTCAATTAAGGTTCTCTCTGAAAAAATAAGTGAACTAGTAAATTCATTAAAAAATAAAGCAATAAGTGAATCTGAAACAATTATTATTGGCAGAACTCACGGTGTTTATGCTGAACCTACAACTTTAGGTAATATATTTGGAAATTGGTGTCTTGAAGTTTCAAGAGGTTTGAGTAGGTTAAATTCAAGTTTAGAAATAATTAGTTATGGAAAAATTAGTGGTGCTGTCGGTAATCATTCTCTAGTTTCTGAAGAACTAGAAAGTAAAATTCTTGAAAATCTGTCTCTAAAATCAGAGCCCCTTGCTTCACAGGTAGTTAGTAGGGACAGGTATGCAGATTTATTTTCGAGTTTTTCAATAATTGCTGGTACATATGAAAGAATTGCAACAAATATAAGACATTATCAAAGATCTGAAGTTGGTGAAATGTTTGAATCATTCCAGGAAGGACAAAAAGGCTCTTCAGCAATGCCTCATAAAAAAAACCCAATTGGTTCTGAAAGAATTTGTGGATTAGCAAGAGTGGTTAGAGGAAATACACAAGCAAGTTACGAGACTATGGCACTTTGGCATGAAAGAGATATATCAAATTCTTCGGTTGAAAGAATTATTCTTCCGGATACATTTAAATTGATTGATTTTATGACAAGAGACTTGATTAATATTATTAACGACCTTGTTATTAATCATGAGAATATTGAATCAAACTTAAATTCTGCAAAAACACAACTTGGATCTCAAAAACTTCTTTCATTAATTGTGAGTAAAGGTAACTCACGTGATGAAGGTTATAAGTTTGTTCAAAATATTACACAAAATAATTTTTCTATAGATGCAATTATTGAATCTACTTTGTCAGAATTTGATGATATATCAAAAGATGAAATTGAAAACTGTTTTAACTTAACAACGAATATAGATTCTAAAATAATTGAAAAGAAGCTTAAAGAACTTTAAATTGTTTAACTCTTTCAAAAAAAAATTTGAAGCTATAAAAAAAGACTATCAAGACTTGCCCATAGCAAATGAAAATTTTATTGATGCTATTCTTGCACCTGTTTTTTTTGTAACAATTTCAAGATTTCAAGAACTACAAACTTCAATTTTGTTAACTGTAGGACTGATAGTGATTACATTCTCATATAGAATCTTTAGAAAAGAATCATTAAAGAACTCTTTGATTGGTGTTGCTGGTACATCGATTGCACTTTTGATTGCTCAAATTCAAGGTTCTGCATCTGGATTTTTTCTTCCAGGAATAATTAGAGACTTAAGCGTTGCTGCAATTGGTTTTTTCTCTATTTTATTTGGAAGGCCTTTTACAATATACACATCAAAATCAATAAGGGGTTGGCCTTTAGAATGGTTTTTACACAAAAATGTAAAGCCAGCGTATAGAGAGGTTGCCCTTATATGGGTTGTTTTTCTAGGTATTAAGGGTTTATTGCAGCTATATTTCTTTAATTCGCCTGAAATACTTGCAGTTATTAAATTAGCAACATCTAATCAAACAACTATATTTCTTCTTGTTGTGACATATATATATGGACAGAGGAGGTTGTTAAAACTTGGTGGTCCTAGCGTAGATGAGTTCTTAAATAAAACACCTCCTCCTTGGTCAAGCCAACAATCAGGATTCTAAAAGTAGTAAAATTAAAATTATGAATGAAGAACTATTAACAATATTATATTTTTTTGGGATAGGTTTCGGAGTATACGTTCTCTGCAGATATGCATTCTTCCCAGGAATAAAGTTTTTAGCAAAAAAAACAACCACTATTCTCGATGATATTCTATTAGACAAAAAGTTTTTGAATAGATTTTCTCTTGTAATAGTATTTTCTTCATTAAAAGTGTATATGGAGACAAGTGTTGGTTTGCCTTATTTCGATAGTTTTTCAGATAGAATAATTAATATTCTTTTAGCTATTTTTATAGGTCTAAGTATCTCAGAGTTTTTAACTTTAATAAATAAAATTTCTACACATTATGAAGCATTGAAAGACAAGCCAATTAAGGGCTACATACAAATAGTAAAAATTGTACTCAATGCTTTTATCGTGATAATAATATTTGCTATTGGAACAGGCCAGTCAGTAGCTTATTACATAAGTGGACTTGGTGCTATTACTGCAATACTTCTATTAGTTTTTCAAGACACAATACTTTCATTTGTTGCTTCAGTTCAAATTGGACAAAATGACATTATAAATTTAGATGATTGGATTGAAGTTCCTGAGTATGGAGCTGATGGAGATGTAATAGACATCTCACTCCATACTGTAAAGGTTCAAAATTGGGATAAAACAATAACAACTATTCCAACTTCAAAAATAGTTACTAGTTCAGTAAAAAACTGGCGAGGTATGTCAGATTATGGAGGGAGAAGAATAAAAAGATCTATCTTGATTGATATATCTAGTGTTAGGTTTATGGAAGAAAAAGATATTGATAAATTGAAACAACTTCCATCAATAAATAAATACTTGTCTGAAAAAATAAATGACATTGAAAATTACAATAATTCAGTAGATGAAGAAAAAGAAAAAAGAAGACTTACTAATCTAGGAACCTTGAGAGCGTATCTTGTAAGCTATCTAAAAAATCATAATGATCTTAATACTGAAAGCATGACTTTAATAGTTAGGCAGCTCTCCCCAACTTCTGAAGGTGTTCCTTTAGAGATCTATACATTTACAAATACAATTGATTGGGTTGAGTATGAAGGTATTCAATCTGATATTTTTGACCATATTTTTGCTGTATTGCCTAAATTTGGATTAAGAGCTTTCCAAGGTGGTACAGTAGAAGCTGCTGCTTCAAGAGGCCTTTCTATTAACGAACCTGAAATATAGACTTATTTTGCTCTTTCTTTAGTTCCAAGAGATATGATTCTGAATATGGTGATTATTCCAGGTTGAAGTCTTTTTCTTTGGAAAAGAGTAAATAATAAAACCTATTGCAATCATTATATAATTTAAATAATTTCCCCAAAGTGAATAAGGGGTGGAGTTAGTATATGCAATAAGTCTTCTAGTAGAAACAGCATTTGTGAATAATTCAGTTGAAGAATAAACTTTGCCATCAAACCCACTAATAAAAGCTGACTTACCTGTTATTGCAGCATGAACAATATCACGATGATTCGAAACAGCATTAGCTCTAGACATAAGAATGAACTGATCAGACATCCCACTTTCTCCATAGCTTGCTTGATTTGTCAAAATAACAATAACCTCTGCTCCTTCTTGGACACTTCTCCTTATATATCTTTCAAACGAACCTTCAAAAGAAATTACAGATGAAATTTTTATATTATTTTTACCAATAGAAAATATCTCCTGACCATTCCCACGAATCATATCTCTTGGAACTAAAGAAAGAGGAGGTATCCAGTCTAAATACTTCCTAAAAGGAATATATTCTCCAAATGGTACTGGGTGTTGTTTTAAATACTCACCTGCTATTTTTCCTTTTTCATCAATATAAATTCCATAATTTTCAAAATAACTTGAGTCGACAGGCCTGTCTCCTCCAATCAAAAAAGAAGCATTAAGTCTTTTTACTTCCTGAGATATCTCATCTAATGTTTTTGCACTAATTCCTGGATCATTTCCAAAACCACTTGAACTCTCTGGCCAAACAATTAATCGAGGTTTTATTAATTCCTCTTCTAATGCTTCATAAGGAAATAACTGTTCTTTGCTTAATGACTTAGTTAAATTCAAATGACTTTCATAAATCCTTTGTCTCTCATTTTCACATCTATTCTTTGCTCCAGGACATGGGCTGTTTCCTTGAATTATTGAAATCTCAATATCCCCTTGCTCTACATCTCCTTTTCTTACTTCTCCCTCTGCAGCAAATCCGATCTCATAAACAAAAGACATAATTAATAGAAAAACTAAAATATTTCTACCCCTTAAAAATGATTGTCTGTCATATTCATATTTTTTATTTTTGAAAGAAGTTATAAAGTTTAAAACCAAAGATAAAACTATAGATTGAATAACGAGCGAAAATCCTATTGGTCCAAATATTTTAAATGGTTGTTGAATAAAATCTATTAAAACAGTTGAGGGATACCCCCAAGGAAAGCCTCCAAATGGAAAATAAGCTCTTATTAAGTCAAATACACTAATCACTGCTACCAAAATGAAAAAATTATTATCTGTTTTAAATCCAAAATAGGAAAGTGTTTTTCCAAAAACTCCATACATTAATCCCATTAATATCGTTAACGGGACCCAGGCTTCGTAACCTATCGATTGAATACCAAATAAAATAACTCCATACGAAACAGAGCCAAATATAAACCCTGATAAAAAAGACTTTTTGCTTCTTAGAACTGCTCCGAAGAAAATCCATAAAGCAGGAAATATCAAATACCAATAACCAAAAGGAGGAAAGCTCAAAAAGTACAAGACTCCAGAAAGTAATGATGAAATTAACATATGCTCATATCTTAGTAATTACAGATAACGAAATAAATTAAAAAATATTTCTAGATATAACAACTAATCCTGAAATGATTGAAAACCAAATAACTCCATTAGAAATTACTTTGTCTGAAACCTTCATGAATAATTTAGACGAGAGGCTTATTCCAAGAAATGTTGGAATAATCATATATAAAAACAAAAAAAAGTGATCTTGATATATTCGACCATCTATTAGTAAAAGAGTTAATGTAATAAGTATCCCGAATGTAAAAACCGCATTCAAAGATGGTCTAAATTCTTTCCCTTTTGTATCTCTATATAATATTGCTATAGGAGGTCCTCCAACACCTGCAATCATTGCAAAAATGCCTGAAAACATTCCTGCATTAAATGAATTCCTAAAATTCCTTTCTAAAGTCCAGCCAAAATAAGAAGCAAGACCAGCAAATAAGACTATCGCACCAACAGTTATTGATAAGATTCTTTGTTCTAAATAGATTAAACAAAGTAGTCCTAAAGGACCTCCAACAAGCCTTCCAATTAATAAATACTTCATTGGAGACCATATAACCTGTGATCGTTCTCTTCTAAATATTTTTATCGTTAAGGGAAAAGCTAATAAGCTAAGTAAAGCTGGGACAAGTACAGGATCTATTTGGACAAGAATTGGAGAAGATATTACAGCAAAACCATAGCCTAAAAGTCCTTGTATGTATGATGCAATAAATAATAAGGATGCAATAAAGACTAGTTCAAATATTGTTAAGTCGAATGGAATGTTCAACTAAGCGCTTTTTCGATTAAACCCAGTATCTCTCCGTCTTCAGTGTGCCTATCTGTTTCTATTTTTGAATAGAGCAAATCACCATTTAAATAAAATTCAAATTTGCCACCTGAAGTAGGTATTAAGTCGATAGATTTCACTTCTTGACCATATTTTTCTAAAATGTCTTCAACCGTACTAACTGCACGGGGTGTGTAGTTTCAGACTACACAGAATTCTAGTTTGATTTCCATAATGAAATACTATCACAAGAAGATAGTAAATATAAAGTTTTGTAAAAGCTTGCATGCTACAAGTAAAGTTGTTAATCTTGTGAATATATTCACAAAGTAAAGGGAAGAAATGACTGACGGACTAAAAGCTAGTCAAATAAAAGGTGGCATTAGGCCATCAAAAAGTTTTGAACAGGGTCGTACTTGTAACGATGAGTCTTGCGAAACAAAATTGAGTATTTATAACAAGAGAAATCATTGTTTTAATCATGCTCCAGTTAAGTATCCAAGAGTTAGAGGAAGAATACTTCAAGAAACAGCTTAAGTATCTCAACTCGACTAAAAAAATAAGAATTCTCAATATAAGTCTTTAATTATTATCATTACTATATGGAATTAAAATTTAAAGTACCTGAAATAAGTTGTGAACATTGTAAAAATACAATTGAAACAATTCTTAATAATGAAAATAATATAATTTCTGCTTTTGTAGATATTGAAAAAAAAGAAGTATTAATAAATTCAGATACCGAAGTCTCAATCAGTGCAATAGGAACATTGCTTGACGATCATGGTTACACAGTTGTCGAATGAAAGCAAGCCTCTAACTCTCTCAATTGAGGGAATGACCTGTGCTGCCTGTGCATCAAGAATTGAGAGAGTCTTAGATAAAGAAACTTCAATAAAAAATGCGGTAGTTAATTTCCCATTGAAAAAAGCTATTGTAGAGTTTCATGAATCTATTGATACGAATAAAGTTATTGAAAAAATTAAATCAATTGGCTATTCAGCAGTTGTATTCGAAGAAAACATTGTTGACGAAAAGAAAATAACAAAATTTATTAAACCTGTTCTATCTTTAATACTAACAATACTTCTAAAACCACTTTTTATTGAGAATGGTTTTACAATTCAAGCAATTAGTATCGCTATAGTTGTAATTTTTGTATTTGGCTATAAATTTCACATATCTGCAATAAAGAATTTAGTGAGACTTAGCTTTAATATGGATACCTTGATTTCAATTGGTAGTCTTTCTTCTTTCATTTTTGCCATATTATCAACAAAGCAACCCTTGATGTTTCTTGAAACAGGTGCGTATATTGTTTCATTTATATTAATTGGAAAAACTATTGAAGAAGTATCAATTAAATCTTCGGTAGAAATATCTGAAGCCCTTTTAGAGCTAATCCCTAAAGATGTAAGAGTTTATAACGGGGAATACGTAATGAAAAATATAGATGAAATATCAAAAGATGAAGAAATAGTTGTTCTTCCAGGAGAAGTTATACCTTTAGACGGTCATATACAAACAGGAGCATCGACTATTGACGAAAGTATTATTACAGGCGAATCAGTTCCTGTTGAAAAAAATAAAGACAGCTTAGTTATAGCGGGGACAATAAATCTTACTGGCGAAATAAAAATTAAAGTATCAAAAATAAGTGGTGAAACGACTTTTAATTTAATTGAAGATATGATATTTAAAGCTCAAACAACAAAGCCCTCCGTTCAAAAAAATATAGATAAAGTGACTCAAATTTTTGTACCTACTGTACTTATTATTAGTTTGTTCACTTTTTTCATGAGGTTAATTTATTTTGAGCAAGAAACTTTTGTAGCATTAAAGATAGCTATATCTATTCTTGTTATTGCATGCCCTTGTGCTTTAGGTCTAGCAATTCCAATAGTCCTTTTTAGATCAGTTTCTATATCCAATAAAAAAGGTTTCATATTTAAAAACTTTGATTACTTACAAAAGCTTACAAAAGTGACAACCATTATATTTGATAAAACTGGAACAATAACAACTGGCGTTTTTAAGATTAAATCAATTATCGCTAAAAACGGAGGAAGCACTGATTTAGTATTGCAATATATAGCAAGCCTAGAACAAAAGTCCAACCACCCAATTGCAAAAAGTATATTGCTTGAAGCAGAAAATAAAAATATACCCCTATTTGAAGTAGAGAATTTTGTCGAAAAAGAAGGAGTTGGTGTTGAGGGAAAGGTAAATGAGAAAAAAGTATCTATAAAAAAAGCTTCCGTAAATGAAGGCACTTTAACTATCTTGGATGTCAAGATAAATGAAAATATGTTTTCTATAGAACTAGAAGAAGAAGTCAGAATTAATTCTCAATTTATAAATACTCTTTCAGATAGTTACGAAGTTTCAATCTTATCAGGAGATAGTAGTAAAAAAGTTCAGGATTTTGGAAAATCTCTAGGAGTTTCGGAATCTATTGGAAGTCAGATGCCTGAAGATAAAGTTAAATATGTAAAAGAAAAACAAATAAACAATACGGTTGCTTTTGTGGGAGATGGGATTAATGATTCGCCTGCTTTAAAGCAAGCTGATGTAGGGATAGCAAGTTCACATAGTACACAAATAGCACAGAGTGCTGGAGACATAATTATTCATAAAGGCGATATATCTAAAATTATTGACATAATTGATCTAGCAAAGAAATCTCAAAAAAGAATAAATCAGAATCTATTCTTAGCTTTTATTTATAACACAGCAATGATACCAATTGCTATAACGGGAAATATATCGCCAAATATGGCTGCGTTAGCAATGGCTGCTTCTAGTATTTCAGTTGTGTTTAACTCGTCAAGAAATCTGTAAAAATATTTTCTTATTAAAACCTCACAAAGGTTAATCTTTGGATATGGATGACGTAATTTGGTATAGAAAACCATTACTATCAGAGCCTGTTGCTGTTCTAGCTTTTGAAGGATGGAGTGATGCAGGTAATACAGCTAGTGGATGTGTGGAAAATTTATCTGGAACTTTTGATATTGAACCATTTGCTGAATTAAATTCAGAAGGATTCTACAACTACCAAATGAGAAGACCGATAGTAGAAGTAAAAGATATTGGTCAAAGAGAATTTCACTGGCCACAAACATCATTTTATTCAATAGAAGATTACAAATTAAAAAATGATTTAATTTTGGTTTTTGGAGAAGAGCCTTCAATGAAATGGAAAAACTACTCTGAAAATATTTCAAATACTTTATTAGACCTGGGAGTGAAGAGAGCAGTCACACTAGGTGCCTTTTTTGGTCAAGTTGCTCATACTCTTCCTGTTCCAATATTTGGAGTAAGTGATGATCCTACTTTTCATGCAAGATTTAATGTATTATCTACAAACTACTCTGGACCAACTGGGATAACAAGCGTAGTTGGCCATGATTTAAGAAAAAATGGTATTGAAACTTCTGGTTTATGGGCTGCTGTTCCTCATTACTTAAGCTCAGGAGGGTATCCAAAAGGAATAAGTGCTTTATTAAATAAAACAGCCGAAATATTAGATATAGAAGTTGATGACACCGGAATACAAACCGAAGGTCAGCAGTTTGAAGTACGAATTAACAAAGCAATGGAAAATTCTAAAGATCTTGCGGAATATGTCTCTAAATTAGAAGAAGCAGAAGTAAATATTGAAGATAATTTCTCAGAAGAGAACCTAGTTCAACAGATTGAAGATTTTTTAAATAACGAAGGAAGAGAAAGCTAGACGCTCTTCTTCTTATGTCTATTTGATTTACGACGTTTTCTGTACTTATGTTTCGACATTTTTTTACGTCGTTTCTTTATCAAAGATCCCATAAATCGTATTTATTCCTTTTTTTCCGGACTGAAGAAGTGTAGTCGATTTTTAATATTTACGTGAAAGATGTTTTTCAAAATTTTCAGTACTTACAGCCTCAAATACAGACTTAATCTTATTTTTTCCAAGATTCAGATAATCTTTATCAGTTTCCTCATCTAAAACTCCTTTTCTTGTAGCCCATAAGCCCCAGGTCAGAGAACTAAGATATCTATATAAATTCCATAAAACTTGGTCATCTCCCCCTTCTTCAAGTTCTAGTTCTAGAAATAACTGTTTTCTTTGATCTTCTTCAATGTTTTGTTGCAAACATAAATCTCCATAATCAAAAAATTTGCTTTCCATTCCTGAATATTCCCAATCAATTAAATACATATCACCACCTAAAAGAACAAAGTTTGGACCATACATATCTTTATGGCATGGAACTAATTTTTGATTAATTGATTTTATTTTTTCAAGTAAATAATTTCCTATTTCTGCCATCTCTTTATATTCTTCTTCTTTCTGAATCTCGTTAAAGAATGCGTAGTGATCAAAACACTGCTCGAAACTAATATTGCTTTGGTGTAGTTCATTTAGCGTAATTAAAGCTGTATTAATATACTCTTTACTTTTTAATTGGTCAGGTTCAAGAGCAACTAAATTACTTTCAAAATCTGAAATCTTTATTCCAGTATTCTCATCAAAATATAAAAAAGGTAATGTTAGCCCTGCTTCTGCAGCTAAGGTTTGGTTTATCTTTTCTGCTTTTCTATTAATTAAATCCGGGTTTTTACCAGGAAGTCTCAGTACAAAATACCTATCAGAGACGCCTACTTTATAACTATCGTTTGTTATTCCTCCTAACTTTGATATCGAATACATCTCAGGATCAGAAATATTAGTTATTTCGGAACTTAAAAATATATCTACTATTTCTTTTGTGTTTGTCATCTTATTAACATAACACATGAAGCTATGAATGACCCATTTGCATTAAATTTAACAATCAATCTACTCTTACTTGGAGTTGGCGCTGCAATGTTTTTTGGAAATCTATTCGCTTATATTAATAAAAACAAAGAAAGCAAAGAAATCTATTTATCAAGAACTATTTTTCTTGGAACTATAGGTTTCTTTATAACTTTATGGTCTGTTGCATCTATTTTAAATGGATAAAAAAATGAGAATGATGACTATTATATTCAAAGGACAGAAGGAATTATGCTTTCAGATGTAGATATAAAAAAAGCTCTTGAAGAAAAGTCAATTGAGGTTAACCCTTTAGATGAAAGCTACATCCAGCCGTCAAGTATTGACTTAAGAGTTGGTTCTGAGTTTAGAGTTTTTGAAAATCATAAATATAGCCATATAGACCCTAAAGCTGAACAAGATGATCTAACCACTCTAGTTACAGCATCAATAGAGGAGCCTTTTGTTCTACATCCTGGTGAATTTGTTCTTGGTACAACTTTTGAAAGAGTAACTTTATCAAATAAAGTTGTTGCAAGGCTTGAGGGAAAATCTTCTTTAGGGAGAATTGGGTTATTAATACATTCTACTGCTGGGTTTGTTGACCCTGGTTTTGCTGGGTATTTAACTTTGGAACTTTCTAATGTTGCGAATCTACCAATAATGATTTATCCAGAAATGAAAATAGGCCAAATTTCTTTCTATTATTTGAACTCTCCATCAGAATCTGAATATGGTTCTGAAACCTACGGAAGTAAATATCAAGGGCAAGAAGGACCAACTCCAAGTAAAAGCCACTCAGATTTTAATAAGAAATGATTCCTGGAATTGGAACAATTGTTAATGGAGTAAGTGTATTATTTGTTGGCATTTTATCTCGCATAGTATTCAAAAAAGAGCTGAAAAATTTTGAAGACAATTTACTTCCTTTAGGTTTATTAGTTTTAGCTCTAGGTTTGAGAGAATCATTAAAAAGTCCCGATTATGTTAGGTTCATGAGCTTTGAGGTGTCAGGTTTTATATTTACTATTTTCGCAGTAATCGTAGGCGCTGTAATTGGAAACCTGTTAAAAATTGAGGAGAGAATTAAAAAATTTGGTGATTACCTATACAGAAAATTTGAAAAATCTGACCCTGATCAAAGTAAGTTTATTGAAAGCTACTTAACTACAACCTTGATAGTTATAACAGGTCCCTTAGCAATTATTGGTCCTTTTTTTGATGTTGTTGAATCAAATTTAGAGTTGCTTCTAATCAAAACTGCACTTGATTGTTTTTTGGTTATATTTATTACAGCTAGTGGTGGTAAAGGAGCTGTATATTCAGGAGTTTCAATATTAATTTATCAAGGCTTTTTTACTCTATGCGCTTTATTAATAAATTCAAGAATTGATCCATTAATTTCTGAATCAATAGCAGGAATTGGTGGGATTTTATTAATTGGTGTTGGAATAAATCTTTTAGGAATAAAAAAAATCCCAGTTGGGAATTATATTCTTAGTCTTTTTGTTCCTTTTATTTTGACATTGTAAAAACTCTTGTTGCTCCCTCTACTCCATCAAAAATTTCAATTACTTTTTGAGATTCTTCCTCGAAATTAGAGCTAACCTTTTCTGGGTTTCTTATGTTGAATGCTCTATTTTTAAAATCTATCTCAACAGGAACATAGGGTATGTCTAATTCTTTTGCTAAATAATAAAAACCGCTTCTAAATTTATAAGCAACTTCTGTTCCTGCTTCTGGCGCAATCAATAGAAGATAGTTATCAATTTTAGAAAACTCCTCAATAGCGCCTTTAATAGTGCCTCTTGAGTTAACTCTATAAACTGGTACTCCACCAAGCCTCATCAGTATTATTTTTTGCAACCAACCTAGAGGCCAGGGAATACCTAGTTTATCTAAGTTCTTTGAAAAAGTCACAAGACTTGGCAACCTAGTAAATATCCAGCGTGCACCAAAAAAAGTAACTTTTAAATCTAAAGCAAGAACAGCCAACAAGCCATACCAAGCATCTCTCATCGCTGAATGTGGTGCCCCAATTAAAATCATTTTTTTTAAATTAGGAATAGTTCCCGTTATGTCCCATTTAAATAGTTTTAAAAGGAATCTACCTAAAGGGCCTAAAATTATTCGTTTTCTCTTAGGGATATTCTCTGGAACTTCAATCATTTTCAACTACATAACTAGCAATCTGAACAGCATTTAATGCAGCTCCTTTTAATAGATTGTCAGAAACCACCCAGAAATTCAAAATCCTATTATCAGATAAGCCTTTTCTCATACGTCCAACTAATACATATTTTTTTCCTTCGGCATCTAATGGTGTTGGTAATACATCTTCCCAGTATTGAACTCCATTGAAGCTGTCTATTAAAGTGCTTGCCTCTTTAACTTCTACTTCTTTTTCAAAAGTTGCGGAACAAAATATTCCATGACCAGTTTTTACACCAACTCTTGCATTTGAAGGCTCTACAGTCAGTTCTGGTATATTTAAAATTTTTCTCGATTCATTTACAAATTTCATCTCTTCATCTGAATATCCATTTTCAGTTAAGCTACCAGCTAAAGGTATTACATTTCTTGCTATAGGTCTTTGATAAAATCCTTCATCATAATTTGAATTAAGTTTTTCCCCTAAATGTTCTTCTTTCTCTAGCGAGTTTACAGCTTCACTGCCTGATCCGGACACAGCTTGGTATGCAACAGGCACAATATTCAATAAATTATATTTATCATGCAAAGGTTTCAAAGCCATTACCAAACCCATAGTTGTGCAGTTAGGGTTTGATATTAATTTTGTTTCTTTAGAGATTGTATTTTCATTTATTCCAAAAACAACTAGTGGAACTTCTTTCTCCATTCTAAAAGCGGAAGAATTATCAATAACATATGAACCTTTAGAGGTAAATATCTCAGCATAGCTTTTGGACCTTTCACCGCCTGCTGAAAATAAAGATATATCATAAGATTCTATATTATTTGCATTAAGCTCTCTGACTTCATATTCATTACCATTAACCTCTAGCTTTTTTCCTGCTGATTTGCTAGATGCGAACAAAGTATAACTTGCATCTTTTGGAAGAAATTCTTCACAAAGGTTGATAATCTGCCTTCCAACTAAACCTGTTGCCCCAACTATTGCTATATTCATTTACTCAGAAATAAATTCTTCATGAAGTGCCTCTATAGCTTTATTCATGTCATTTTTTGGAATCACGCAGGAAATCCTTATAGGAGATGTTGAAATCATTCCTATGTTTATCTTATTTTTACCTAATATTGAAAACATCTTTGAAGCTACACCAGATTCTGCCTTCATTCCAGCACCAATAATTGAAACTCTTGCAATATTTTCATCTGAATCAGTCCCTTCAGCATTTAAATCGTTTGAGAGATTGGAGAGAACCTCCATTACCTCTTCACTTTGATCTGTAGGGGCAGTAAAACTTATATCTGTCTTTGAATCCTTAGAAACATTTTGAACAATCATGTCTACAATTATTCCACCTTCAGATAGGGGCCCAAAAACCTTCCCGGCAATACCAGGTTGATCAGGAACTCCAAAAAGAGTGAACTTCATTTCTTTATCATTATGAGTAACTCCCCTGACTATGGCTTCTTCCATTATTTTTTCCTTTACTATTGTTCCCTCGCCGTTGTTAAATGTTGATTTAACAATTATTGGTACATTATACCTTCTACCAAATTCTACAGACCTAGCCATCAATACTCTCGCTCCTGATGAAGCCATTTCTAACATCTCATCATAAGTTATTTCCTCTATGAGTTTTGCTTCTTTAATTATTCTTGGATCAGCTGTAAAGACTCCTTCAACATCAGTATAAATCTCACACCTTTCAGCATCTAATGAGGCTGCTAAAGCAACTGCTGTTGCGTCTGACCCTCCTCTACCTAGAGTCGTTATTTCTCGAGTCTCTTTATTAACTCCTTGAAATCCTGCGACAATAACAATATTTCCATTTTCTATTCCTTCTTTGACTCTCTCTCCACTTATATTTTCAATTTCTGCCATTCCGTGTCTGGACGTAGTTGTAATACCAGCTTGAGAACCAGTTAGTGAAAAAGATTCGTACCCTAAATTATTTAAGTGAATTGCAAGAAGAGACATTGTAATTCTTTCTCCAGCTGATAAAAGCATATCCATCTCTCTTGGTGAAGGTGTTTCGGAGAGTTCCTCTGCTAAGTCAATTAATTCATCTGTACTTGAACCCATTGCTGAAACAACGACTACTACTTCGTTCCCGCCTTCTTTGCATTCTATAATTTTATTCGCGACAGTTTTGAGTGATTCAGGGTTTGAAACACTTGTGCCACCAAATTTTTGTACTATTAAACTCACCTGAAACATTCTAATGAACTTATTAAAGATTTAACAGACCTAGTACTCTAGTTTGTAATGGCTATTGATTTACACATACATTCAATAAACTCTGATGGAACCGATTCGGTTGAAGAACTAGTAGATAAAGCTTTAGAAATGCAGCTAGAAGCTATTTCAATTACAGATCATGAATATCTTACAATTCCTAAAAAAAGAGATGGTATTGAAATAATCCAAGGAATTGAAGTTAGTGCTAGCTGGGATGATCTTGAAAGTTTTAATGTATTTGCAGGAGTACATTTGCTAATTTATTTTTTAGAGGAAGAGAGTTCTATAACAAAACACTTGGAGAAAATTAGAAATCTTAAGATTGAAAGAAATGAAGATATATTAAAAAAACTAAATCAAGAAAATATAGAAATAGATCCATCGGAACTCAATAAGTTCGATACAAAAGTACCAGGTAGACCCCACATTGCAAAAATAATGTACGAAAAAGGATATGTTAATTCTATAAACGAAGCTTTTGTAAAATACTTAGGAAATGGAAAAGTAGGTGATTCCAGAATTCACCAAGAATCTATAGAGAAATTGATTGAATTATCAAGAGAATCAAAATGTTTAATATTTTTAGCACACCCTCATACTTTGATGAGTAATAAAAATTATTCAAATAATCAAAAATGGATAAACAATGATTTTATTACCTATATAGATAAGCTTGCTGAATTAGGTATTGATGGATTGGAAACAAATTATTCAAGTTACAATTCAGAAATTACATCAAGCTTATCTACTGTTGCAAAAAACTTCAATCTTCTAGAGTCTGGTGGTACTGATTATCATGGTGAAAATAGACCAAATATTAATATCGGATTTGGTTATGAAAATAAACCATTAAAAACCCCTTATGAATTTTTATTTAAAATGAAAGAAAAACATGCAGGAATATAAAAAACTCATAGGACCGATTTCTATAATTTCTATAGCTTACTTAAGCAGCAGGCTGTTGGGATTCCTAAGAGAAATTCTTCTTGCAAAGTGGACTGGTGTATCTTCTGCTTCAGACACTCTTGACTTAGCCTTCATAATTCCAGATTTTTTATTTTACCTATCTGCAGGTGGTTATTTAGCAATAACTCTAATCCCAATCCTTTCAGACTTAAAACAAAAGAATAGTGGAGGTTTGAATGATTACTTCTTATCTCTTCTCTATGGTCTCTCTATTATTTTTATTTCTATATCAGCTATCTTTTTCCTGCTTAAAAGTGAGATAGGTTTAATTCTAGAAGTACAAAACTTGAACCTTTTTTCAAAACTATTTGCCCCAATAGTCTTTAGCCAGGCTTTCTTTTTTATTGGGGCAATACTTATGTCATATCAATATTTTCATAATGACTTTAAATACCCCGCTTTAGCTCCTGTAATTTACAATTTTTCAATAATACTTTTCGGTTGGTTGAACTCTTCAACTCCAGAATCAACAGTATATGGCTTTGCAGTAGGAGGGTTTATAGGGTCAGTTGTTGGACATTTTTTTATTCAACTAATAGGAGTTAAAAAAAGTGGTTTAACTTTTAAACCTGTTACACCAAAGATCAGATATATTAAGGAATATCTAACTGTTTCTCTACCTTTAATCGTGGGACAATCAATTGCCGTAATGGATGAGCAGCTATTTAGGATTTTTGGTTCATTTTTAGGTGCTGGGTCTGTTGCTTCTTTTAGGTATGCAAGAAGAATTGCACTACTTCCAGTAGGTATAGTTGCTCAGGCCGTAGGTGTTGCTAGCTACCCAACCTTATCAAAAATGTTTGTAGAGAAAAAGTTTGATGAACTTAAAAATATAATCAGAACACAGCTCTCTTCATTGTTTCTATTTAATGTTGTTATGGTATTAATTCTTGTAATAAATTCAGAAGAAATCATAAGTATTGTTTACGAAAGAGGAAGATTTTCTAGTGCTGATGTAATGAGGGTTTCATCAATAATGAAGGTTGTGGCCTTAGGAGTAGTCCCTTGGTCTATTAATCAAATTGTAAATAGGTCTTATTACGTCCAAAAGCGTTACTGGTTCCCAGTGGGAGTTGGAACTATAGGAACTCTGGGAACAACTATTACACTCCTGCTAAGTAGTAACGCTAGTGAAATTAACTATTCAATAATTATTATTTCTTTTTTGTGGGCTTATGCAGCTTTTATGTTATTTTCACTCAAGATAGAAGGAGAGTCGATACTAGATACAGCTCTAATTTATGATATATTTTTATGTTTACTGTTATCAGGGATTATTTATACAGCCTTAATTAACCTAAACCTAGATTTTGGAAATATTATTTATAACTTAGTTGTAACTTCAATTATTGTTATTATTTCATTTTTAGTGTCTATCAGTATCATTAGAATGAACTATGTTGAATTTAAAAGGAGAAGATAGTGCAGAAATTTCCACTTAAAAAAGGGTTATCTGACGCTAAAGATCTCCATGAGGAAATAGATGAATATATAGATGTTCTTATGGGACATATTAATCCACCTATTTCTGATGGAGTTGATACATTGTTTGAAGTTAGTAGTACCTACTTAGCTAGAGCTAAAGAAATAGAAATTAAACTGCTTGAAAGAGAGAGGAACGGCTCTATTCAAACTGGTGATGAACTAAAAAAATTTAGAACTGGAGAACTAAGAAGTTTTATAGAGTTATGTAAAAGCGCACAAAACCAAGGTTCCAGAAGAATCACTATAGCTTTAAGCGAACTAAACCTAAAGGATAGCTAATTTAGATCTTCTACTTCGAATACTTCTTGGGCAGCATCCAAGCCTTTAGATTCTCCTACTTTAGATTTTTCACTTAATAATATTTTAATACTTACTTCTATTCCCATTCTTTTTTCAACTTCAGAAATTACTAAATCAAGTACTTCTTGTGACTTCTGAAGCTCCTGTAAAAGAAACTCATTGTCTTTATCAACAAATAAGTTGATAGTGTCATTGCTCTCTACTTCTGGTTTTACAGCAGTTAGATACGAAAATTTTCTTGAAGATAACTTCTCTCTTAATTCTTCTAAAATCTTTGGCCAATATACATCGAAATTTTCAAGTGACTCTGTATTTGTTTTTTTTATATTTTTTTTTGGCTTTTCTACCTTTACATTTTCTTCTTTGACTTCCAATACAGGGTTTTCTTCTTTTTTAGGCTGTACAGCTCCAGTTAATTTACCTTCCAATAAATCAACTCTATATCCTATTGATTTAACATCCGAACCTAGCTCTGGTTTTATTATTTTCATAATAAATAATTCCAACTTTAGGTGGGCAGAAGATGTTATTGAAATAACACTATTTATTTCATCTATCAAGTCGAGAATTCTAACTAACTGTTTTGCAGATATTTTCTTATTAGCTTCTTCAAGAAGCTTTTTTAAATTTGGTGTAAGTGAACTTAATTTATTGTCATCAGGTAAGTATTTAAGATAAAATAGGTTTCTAAAAAATTCTGATACAGAGTCAACAATATCATTTGGTTGTAAGCCTTTTGAGTATGCTTCTCTTATTACACTAAGGACAGCTCCAGTATCTTGTGTTTCTACAGCGTTGATTATTGTTGCAAAATCTTTACTACTTAACTGACCGAGTAAGCTAAACAGTTCGTCTGTAGATGCTTTTTCACCAAATGTATTATATGCTTGTTCGAAGAGGTTTATTGCATCCCTGAGGGAACCATCTGATGAATTTGCAATCATTTTTATTATTTCACCATCTAGAGTTATTTTTTCTTTTTTTCCTATTTGTTTTAGGGTTTTAATAATTTCATCTTCTGTGATTTTTTTAAAGACTATCTGCGTAGTTCTGCTTTTTATTGTTTCCAAAACTCTTTCTGGTTCAGTGGTAGCGAGTATAAAGATTATATGTTCTGGTGGTTCTTCTAACGTTTTAAGAAAAGCATTAGAAGCTGCATTCGAGAGCATGTGAACTTCGTCTAAAATAAATACTCTTTTCTTTCCGGGGCTGCTAGCAATAAAATTTACACTTTCATTCATCTCTCTTATGTCATCGACTTTATTATGTGATGCTGCATCTATCTCTGATATGTCAAATATTGGATCGCAACCTAACTGCAATGCAATAATTCTTGCTAAAGATGTTTTACCTACTCCTCTAGGCCCTGAAAATAGATACGCATGACCTAGGTTTTCCTTCTCAATTTGATTGCTAATTAAAGAAACTGCTTCTTCTTGACCAACTAGTTCTGATAGCTTTATTGGTCTATATTTTCTATAAAATGCTTGTTTCATATTATTAAATGGTAATAGGTTCCTTCTCTATAGTGCACCTAAGAATTAAACTTAGTCAAATGAGAATAGGAGTAGATTTAGATGGGGTCGTTGCAAACTTCACTAAAGGCTGGACAAAATATTACGAAGAAGAGTTCGGCAAAAAAATCTTAGAAGAGGATATTACAGGCTGGGGTTTATCAACACCCTTAACCCACTTTAAGGAAGATTTAGATTTTTGGGAATGGGCAAAAGATATTAATGGTTCATCCATCTTTAGAAACTTAGAAGTTTATAAAGATTCTGTTGAAACATTAAATGAGCTTTCTAAATCCGGACACGAAATTGTTATCCTTTCCTCTAAACCCTGGTGGTCAATTCATGATACTTTAATCTGGCTAGGAGAAAATAAAATTCCAACTAAAGAAATACACTTTATTGAAGATAAGTGGACTGTTGATTGTGAAGTGTATATAGATGATGCGCCTTATCAATTAGAAAATTTCAAAGAAAAAGCTCCTGAGAAAAAAATAATTAGATACGTTAGGAGTTACAATAAACCACTCGATGGTGTTTTTGATATCCATCATTGGAGTGAATTAATCCCTTTATTAAATAGCTTTTAGTGTTTAAGGTAAAAATGTGAATGATTCATTTATATTAAGAGACCGTAACTGGAGAGAAGCTAACGAAAGAGTTACTTTATCTTCTAATGCAACTTTTGCTAATAACTCAAAAGGAAGAGAAATAAATGAAGAACCTGATTTATTTAGAACTGTCTTCGAAAGAGATAGGGATAGAATTATTCATTCAAAAGCATTTCGTAGATTAAAACACAAAACTCAAGTTTTTATCAACCCTGATGGTGATCATTTTATTACAAGAATGTCACACACACTACAGGTAACTCAAATTGGAAGATCTATAGCAAGAACTCTTGGGCTTAATCCTGACCTTACGGAAGCAATATGTTTAGGTCATGACGTAGGACACTCTCCTTTTGGTCATACAGGAGAAGATGCACTAGCGGAGATACTCGAAGATGGATGGAGTCACTCTGAAAACTCTGTAAAAATATTTAAACAAATAGAGCCTTTAAATCTTTCTTATGAAACTTTAAATGGAATAAAATTCCACCCTTGGAAATATGAAGAATCACCGGAAACACCTGAGGGTATGGTCTGCAGGTTCTCTGACAGGATTGCCTATTTAACACATGATGTAGAGGATGCAATTAGAGCAGATATTTTAAATAAAAATGATATACCTAAAAAAATAACTAAGATATTGGGTTCTCCGGGAAAACAGTGGATAAATAATTTAATTTCAGGAGTTTTTAAAGCTTCTACTAATACAGGAATAGATATGGATAGTGAAATTTTAGAATGCATGAATGAATTAAGAGATTTCATGTTTGAAAAAGTTTATTTGAGAGAAGAAACAATTAAAGAAAGGGGTGAAGCTAAAGAAGTCGTTGAGAAACTTGTTTCAAGTTTTGAGAAAAATCCAGATTTACTACCTGAACAATACAGGACTGATCAAACAGACTTGGAAAATGCCGTTGACTATGTAGCAGGTATGACCGACAGGTTTGCTTTAAAAGAGTTTAGCAAATTATAATTACTTACCCTTAAACTTAGGTTCTCTCTTTTCCATCAAGGCAAAAATACCCTCTTTTAAGTCTTCAGAAACTAGGAAAGAAGTGCTCCACATTCTTACTAAGTCTAAAGATTGATCTGCAGTTAGTTCTTCTCCTTTATCAAGAATCATTTTTACTCCATTAACAACTAACGGCGAATTCGAAGCTATCTCTTTAGCAAGGTCCATTGCTCCTTTTATTAACTCTTCATGTGTGTCATAAATATGATTTACAAATCCAATTTCCTTTGCATATTCTGCATCAAAAGTTCTTCCAGTATAAGCAAGCTCTCTCAGCAAACCTTTAGATATAATTTTTGGCATCCTCTGTAAGGCTCCTACGTCTGCGACTAAGCCTAGTTTCGATTCACCAATTGAAAATTCAGCATCTTTTGCTGAAAGTCTAATATCACAGGATGCAACTAAATTCGTTGCACCTCCAATGCTATAACCTTGGATAGCAGCAATTGTTGGCTTTTTCGTTTTTGCAACAGTAGTAAACGCATCTTGGAATTTTTTTGTTATTTCCATTATCTCTAATCTTTCTTCTGCGTTAGTTCTTAAGTCTTCATTTAAATCAAAAGCTTCTACAAGTAAATTTATGTCTATACCAGCAGAAAATGTATCTCCTTTGGCTGCCAAAATAATTACCCTCACATCCTCGTTGTCATCTAATTCTTTAACTAGCTTTGGTAAACCAAACCATAATTCATCATTTAAAGCATTTTTTTTCTCTGGACGATTTAGCCAAATAATTCCTATATTGTCTTTTACTTCTGAAAATATTTTTTTATTCATGATTACCTAAATTCTATCTTACTAAAATAACAAAATGGATGTTTTTGAAGCTCTTTATACAACGAGAGCAATGCGAAGGGTTAAAGAAGACCCTATACCTGATGAAATAATTAAAACTATGGTCGATGCTGCAATAAGAGCACCTAGCGGATCTAATAGACAAGGTTGGAAATTCCTTGTTGTCACTGATCAAGAGACAAGAAAACAATTAGGCGATATATATAGGGAAACCTGGGAATATTATATGAAAGAATTCTATGGAGGAAAACCCGATCTTGGTGCCTCAGAGGTTGGGGATGATAAAAAAGCTAATCAGGTTATACGAATAAGTAAGTCTGCAGGATGGTTAGCAGAAAATTTTCATAAAGTTCCTGCACATTTTCTTGTTTTTTCCAGAAATGATCCAACTGGTTCATCAATATTTCCAGCTATATGGAATTTAATGTTAGCTGGGAGAGCACATGGTATAGGTACTTGTTTAACAACCGTCATGTCTTTTAAACAAAAAGAAGCTTTTGAAATACTTGAAGTTCCTGAAGATAAAGGCTGGACTCTTAATGCCGTTATAACTGCAGGATATCCATTAGGTAAATGGGGAGTAGCTGAAAGAAATCCTGTTGATGAAGTTACATATTTGAATAAATGGGGAAATTCACCAGACTGGAATCTTGAAGAACCTATTTGGAGCTACTAGTAATAAAAGCGCGCCCGGAGGGAGTCGAACCCCCAACCTTCTGATCCGTAATCAGATGCTCTATCCAGTTAAGCTACAGGCGCTTGGCGGAGAGGGAGGGATTTGAACCCTCGAGGGGATTTTCATCCCCCACTCGCTTAGCAGGCGAGCGCTTTAGACCACTCAGCCACCTCTCCAAGTTTGCGGAGGGAGTGGGATTCGAACCCACGGTATGGAATACATACAATAGTTTTCAAGACTATCGCCTTCGTCCGCTCGGCCATCCCTCCTAAAAGGTATTATTTTTTGCGGAGGGAGAGGGATTCGAACCCTCGAAGGGGATAAACCCTTACACGCTTTCCAAGCGTGCGCACTAGGCCAGACTATGCGATCCCTCCGAAAAAAAATCTTAGACTCTATTTTAGTTATCTCTTACTGTCAAAGAAAGAGGATAATATATCTTCAGATTCATGCGTAAGAATATTATCTTTTATCTCAACAAAATGATTTAATCTTGGGTCTTGGGGTATGTTATATAATGAAAAAGCTGCACCGGCCTTTTCGTTTTGAGCTCCATATATTAATTTTTTAACTCTCGATAAGGAAATAGCACCAGCACACATAGCATCTGGTTCTAAAGTTACTGCTATTGTTGTCTCTTCAAGTCTCCAAGTGCCTAAGATTTGTGAAGCTTCTTCTAAAACTAGTATCTCCGCATGAGAAATTGGGTTTTGGTCTAATTCTCTTCTATTGTGATTTGCACAAATTAAATTATCGTTTTTATCAAATATTGCTGCACCTACTGGAACTTCATCAATATCAAGAGCTTTTCTTGCTTCATCAAGAGCTACTCTCATCTTGTCTTCATCTGATATATATTTCATTTTTTAACTTTTCCTATGTTGATGTTAATATAACCAAATGCTCGAATTTGGTATTTTTGCATTTGTTACTTCTATAACTCCTGGACCGAATAACTCTATGCTTATGGCATCTGGTATAAGATTTGGAAGAAAAGCATCTCTTCCTCATTTTTTTGGGATTTGGCTTGGGTTTAACTTTTTATTTTTTCTTGGTGGTAATTTATTAACATTTGTTCCAGATGTTGTACTTGATAATTTCAAATATGTTGGGTATGCAGTTATAACTTTTATAGCGTATAAAGTAGCAACAACAAAAACTTCTGATAAAGAGATTTCTGAAAACGAGAAGCCTTTTACTTTTTTTCAAGCTGCTTTATTTCAATGGGTTAATCCAAAGGGTGTTGTTATGGCTGTTTCTGGACTAACTGCTTTTGATATATCTCACCTTCAAGCAAATCTAATTTATTTAATTGTTGGGGGGCCTTGTGTTATCACTTGGCTATTTCTTGGAGAGAATTTACAAAAATTCTTAATGCAAAATAAAAAAATTGAAAGAGTCGTTTATATCATCCTTGGCGTGAGTATGATTGCAAGCTTATTGTTAGCTTAGTTTTTTTACACCTGTTAACTTAGAAAGTTCATCTGAGAACTCTACAGAACCATCTTCTTGTTGATTATTTTCAATTAACGCTATCAAGATTCTTCCAACTGCCAATGCTGTTCCATTCAAGGTGTGAATTAATGATGTATCCTTGTCTTTTTTTGTCCTAATATTTAACCTTCTAGCTTGATAGTCCGTTGTGTTAGAACAAGAAGTTACTTCCCTATAGTTATTTTGGCTAGGCATCCAAGCTTCTATATCATATTTTTTTGCCGCAGAAGCTCCTAAATCTCCTGAACAGACATCTACAACCCTATATGGTATTTCTAAATCGTTTAATATCTCTTCTTCAACAGATAAAAGATATTCGTGCTCTTCTTTTGATTTCTCTGGATCACAAAAAGAAAACATTTCCACTTTATCAAACTGATGAACTCGAAATATTCCTGTTGTGTCTTTACCATAAGTTCCTGCTTCTCTTCTAAAACATGTTGAAAAACCAGCATATCTTAATGGTAATGAATCAAGTTCTAGTATTTCATCACCGTGTAAGGCAGCTAAAGATACCTCTGATGTACCGACCAGGTATAGTTCGTCATTTTGTATTTTATATACCTGCTCTGCATCATCAGGAAAAAATCCTGTACCATATAGTGCATTTTCTCTAACTAAAACTGGAGGAACTGTTGGAAGAAAGCCTTTATCAGAAAGCTTATTCATAACATAAGAAACTAAGTTGAATTCAATCTTTACTAAGTCACCAAAAATGTATGAAAAGCGTGAACCAGAAACTTCTGCAGCTTTTTCAACGTTAATTAGACCTAATGTCTCTCCAATCTCTAAATGATCCCTTGGGTTCTTAAATTCTTTAACCTCTCCAATTTTTTTAATTTCTTTATTGTCTTCATCTGTGAAACCAACAGGAGAAGAAGCATCAATAATATTTGGTATTTTTATCCATAGGTCTAAAAATTTTTCTTCTTCTTCTTCTGCTTTTTCTGATAAACTCTTGAAATTATTACTTAACTCTGCTGCTTTTTTTAAAAGTTCCTCTTTTTCATTTTTATCAGCTTTTGCAATCTCTTTTCCTAATTTATTCTGCTCAGCTCTTATCTGCTCAGCTTCAAATTTCGCTTTTCTCCTGTTTTCATCAAGATCTATTAAGAGACTCACATCAATAGAGATATCTCTCTTCTTCAAATTTTCATTAAATTCCTCAAGATTATTTTTTAATATTTGTGTATCTAACATTTAACTACCCCTCTGGTGGAATAAAACCAGTAACTTTAAATAAATTATCATCAAGTTCTTCTTCGTTTTCTATCTCTTCAATTTTAATAAACCATTCGTGTAAAACACCGGGTTCAATATCTATTGGGTCCGTAAAGTAACTTCTGCTTTCTAATGGTTTAATTGAGTTAATTTTAGCTCTTTTCTCATAGATTGACTCTCCATATTCATCAGAAACTAAAATTAATATAACAATCTCAAATTCCTCAACATTTCCCTCATTTGCAATAACAACTTGGATGGCTGTAGGCTCATTCAGTAAAACATTGTGGCCATCCTCAGTTAAAGTAATTCGACTTGGAAGGAAATCCACTCCTGTTATAGCAAGATCTTTTCTTAAAAATAGCCCTGTTGAGCTCTGTCTAGCTCGCTGTACTATTATCTCTGCAAACTTATAAGCACCTGACTCTAGCTCTGTGTATTCAACAGGGTAAAATTCTGGTAAGAAGATATTGTCTGCTACGCTTTTTTCAGAAATAAGACTAATAAAATCTTTATATGCTTTATCTCCTATAGCAAGATCTACAATGCTCTCTGCTATAGACTCATCGATCTCTTGTGAGTATTTGCTGTCAATTAATGTAATCATAGAAACTTGGAATGTTTCCAAACCTTTTAACCATGAAGTAACTGATATTTCTAACAAGTCTCTCTCTTTGCTTGAGAATGAAGTCTCCAGATTAAATACTAGGTTGTAAGCCTCCTGTGCATTATTCACAACCTGATTTAATGTACTTTCAAATTCTTCTCTATTGATTTCATCAAAATCTAATATTGAAGAAAAGTTTTCTGAAGCTTGCTTGTGAAGGTTCGAAACAACTGCAGCATCTTCGAGAAAAGAATTTAAGTTTGAGGAATAAGTGTAATTTTGATAAAACTGAATACCAAAAATACCTAATAAAACACTCAGGATAACTGTCATAAATCTTCTAAAGAATTTATTAAAATTTTTCATAATTTAATACTATTTTCTATTTTTTTCTACTTTATATAGTCTAAGAAAACAAATGTATTTCACAACTAAGATTACTAATGAATGAATAATTTAAAGATTATATGCTCTGTTAGGAGTGAATGTGGTCCCAACAGAGAAAGAAATGAAGATTCTATCTTTCCAGACAAATCTGGAAGCAAAAATTTGCCATTTAAGGCTGCAGTGTGTGATGGGCTAGGTGGTCATGTAAAAGGAGAGATTGCAAGTAAAATTGCTACAGATTCAATGGGCACTGAAGAAAATGATATTTCTAAAATAATTAATGATGCGAACATTGCTATTGCTAACTATCAAAAAGATAACTTAGGTTCTAATGGTATGGGGACCACAATGACAGCCCTAATTGTTGATACTAATGGCTTGATGCAAGTAGGACATGTTGGGGATAGTAGGTGCTATGTTCTTTCAAATAGAATTATGGTAAAACTTACAGAAGACCAAAATGTACCTGGCTATCAGAATGTTCTGGAGCAAGCTCTTGGGACTAAAGATAAATTAGATATTCAAAAAATAGATTTTCAATTAAGTGTGGGGGACGTTGTTTTTCTTTGTACAGATGGTCTTTACAATGAGTTTGGAGAAGAGTATCTAAAGAAAAAACTACAAGAAGGTGTAGGGGCGGACGCTCTAGTTGGAGAAGCTTTGCTACAAAAACCAAAAGATAATGTATCAGCAATTGTTCTAAACGTGGTATCAAAATGAAAATTGGTCAAATAATTAAAGAAAGATATAAAGTTATTGAGCTACTTGGAGAAGGTGGTATGGCTTTTGTTTACAAAGCAAAAGATATGCAGCTGGAAAGAATGGTTGCAATAAAAACACTTAAACCGAATTATGTAGAGCAAACCACATTTGTTGAAAGATTTAAGAGAGAGGCTCAAACTGCAGCTAACTTAAACCATCCAAATATTGTACAAATTTTTGACTGGGGCATAGAAGAAGAGCCTTATTTTGTTATGGAGTATATTGAAGGAAATACACTTACTTCAATTATCTCAAATAAAAAAACTATAAGTTTAAGTGACGTTCTTTTTATAGGGGCTCAAGTTGCTAATGGTTTAGAAGCAGCGCACACACAAGGCCTTGTTCATAGAGATATAAAACCTGGCAATATAATGATTACTCCTGGAGGGAAAGTAAAAGTAACTGATTTTGGAATAGTCTCTATACAGGATGAGGAAAGCGATATTACTAAAACTGGTTCAATATTAGGAACAGCAAGCTATATCTCTCCTGAGCAAGCGCAGGGGAAAGCTGTATCTGTTGGTTCAGACCTCTATTCACTAGGCACTGTTCTCTATGAACTTCTTACCGGAAACCCTCCTTTTGTGGCTGAATCTCCAATTGCAACAGCAACAAAACATCTTACTGAAAAACCAGATAAACCATCGAAATATAGGAAAGACCTGCCCAAAGGAATTGAAAATGCAATATTAAAGTTACTCCACAAAACCCCGAAAGATAGGTTTAAAAGCGCTGAAGATTTAAGAGCTGTTCTTCTTCAACAGCGAAACCAGCTGGAAATGGCTCAAACCCAAGAAAGTCTCATTGATCTTACAAACCCAACTATTAAATATAAATTTACTCTTCCTGCATTAGTCATTTCAATTGGTTTAGTTCTAGGAACTTTCTGGACTTTATCTAAAATATTTGAAGGCCTTCCTGTGGACGGAGGAGCTCCTACTCTAATTGAGATACCAGACCTTACTGGGAGTGATCAAGCAGAAGCACTGTCTGATCTACAAGCTCTTGGGTTTAAAGTTGGTATAGAAAATTCAGCTCATCCAAATGTTCCTCCAGGTGCCGTCGTTAGAACCCAACCAACAGCGAACACAGTAACAAATCCCGATACACTAGTAACAATTATTGTTTCTGTTGGTCCTGAAGCATTTCCTATACCTTATGTTCTAGATCTCGAAACAGCTAGAGCAATTTATATAATTGAACAAAGTGGATTCACTGTAGGCCAGAAACTTGAAGTTAATGATGATGTTATTCCTAGAGGTTTTGTTATTTCTCAAAATCCAATAGCTGGTACAAAAATGAGTCCTGATTCTACCGTTGATCTTGTGGTCTCAAAAGGGCCTAGCCTGATCGAAGTAAGTGATCTTTCAAGAAAATCTTTAGTTGACGCAATACAGATTTTAGAAACATTAGGTCTAGAGTACGAGTTCATTGAAGAGTATTCACCTGACGTCTCAGTCGGTCTTGTCTCTCATACTGAACCAGAAGCTGGCGAAATAGTAACTCCAGATCAAATAGTTACAGTAATTGTCTCTCTTGGTATAAAAATAGAAGTTCCTGAAGTTGATGGTTTAACATACCAAGAAGCCTTAGATCTTTTAGAAGAAGCTGGGCTATTAGCCACTGTGGTTGGTGATTCAAATGGAAGAATAGTGAAACAGATTCCTCGGAAAGGTGAATTTATTGATCCTGAAACACCTGTAGAGTTAACTTTTGAAGACTGAAATTTCTCTTTTTAAAAAGCATCTAAGAAGTTGGTATAAAAAAAATAAAAGGAACTTCTCTTGGAGAGAAACTGAAGATCCTTGGAAAATATATTTAATTGAAATTCTATCTCAGCAAACACAATTAGTTAGAGCAGATAAATATTATAAAAAATTTATTTCAAAATATCCTAATCCGAAAAAAATGTCTAAGGCTTCTAGGCGCAGCTTATTGAAACTTTGGTCTGGGCTTGGTTACAATAATAGAGCTGTAAGGCTGTATGAATCATCAAAAGTATTGAGCGAAAAAACTTTCGATGATCTTTATCCAAACTTTGAACAACTCCCTGGTGTTGGTAAGTATACAAATTCTGCTTTGCTTTCTTTTGCTTATGGAGAGAAAATAATAACAATCGATACAAACGTAAAAAGAATACTTGGCAGATATTTTAAGCAAGACAACGTTGCTGATTTTATTAAGAGAAATGAGCAAGAATTATTAAGCTACTTTCCTTCAAGAGACTTTAATCAAGCACTTATGGATTTAGGTTCTTCAATCTGTACTAACAGAAGTCCTAAGTGTGCTTTCTGTCCTTTAGAAAATAAATGTATGAAATATATCATTCAAGTAGACAAACAGCAGGAGCCTTTTAAAAATTCTAATAGAGAAAAAAGAGGACAAATCGTAAGCATATTAATTGAAGCAAAAAAAGTAAACTACTCTACTTTGGCAAAGAAAATAAATATTGAAGAAAATAACTTAGATAAACTAATCAAAGGCCTTGAAAGAGATGGAATAGTCTGTATCTCAAAGAATAATTTGATTGAAATTAAAAGTAATTAGTTTACAATTTGCATATGCCTGTTTCAAAAAAAAGAGTTAAAAGCTCTCAACCAACTCAATCTAAGAAAATGTCTTCTCTAGTTGATGGAGATAAAGGCCCTTCTTCAAAGAAATACATAATAACCATGACTATGTTAATGGTTCTTGGGGTTTTAATGATTGTACTTAACTACCTAACTGTTCTTCCTGGTTCTGTCTCAAAGTGGTATTTATGGAGTGGGTTAGGACTTATTGGAATTGGTTTCATAATGACTACAGAGTATCGCTAATTACTAATCCTTTTTTGGTCAATCCTCTATTGGTGTCATTTCTTCCTTACAGTGCTTAGGTGGATCATTTACTACTACTGATTGAAGGTTGACTGTAAGTTCTGTTCCACAAGCATTACACATAAATGATTGTGATGTTTCTAAAACGTCTGTTGGGTCAATTTCAGGAGGGGTGTTTGCTAAAGAACCAATTGAATTTTTTAGAAATCTAAAAATAATAAAACCAATGAATAAAGCAATTAATATTTCCATTTAAAAAGAAATATATCTGTAGATAGAAATAAGTATCGCAATAACTATCCAGGCTGTAGCAATACCTTTAGTTCCCATTGCTTTTTTAGATGCTGATATACGCTTTCTTTTTCTATTTTGAATTGTCTCTTCAAGTGAGTTTTTTAACTCTGAAAGTTCTTCGTCATTTAGGTTTTCAAAATCTTTATTTTCCATATATTTAGAATACCCTATCGTGGAGATGATGGGACTTGAACCCACGACCCCCTGCTTGCAAAGCAGGTGCTCTTCCAACTGAGCTACATCCCCTCGCTTTTTATATTATGCCTTGTATTCCAGTGTAAATGAAAAAATTTTAGAAATATTTTATTTTCGTTACTAATGTATATATGACGTAAGGGCCTATAGCTCAGCCTGGTTAGAGCGCATCCCTGATAAGGATGAGGTCGTTAGTTCAAATCTAACTAGGCCCACTGACTTTTTGTTATAATTGACATTATGAAAAGAATATCAATATTCTTAGCTTCTCTAATAATTATTGCTTCATGTGGTGGAAGTGAGGTCTCTGAAGAGCCTATTCCTACTACTGTTCAAGATACAACCACCACTACGCAACAAGAAACTACTACTGTTCAAGATACAACCACCACTACGCAACAAGAAACTACTACTACTACTTTGGCAAAAACTGAAGAAAGCCATGAGCAGTGTAAAAAAGGAGATACTAGCGATAAGTGCATGGAGCAGTATAAGCAATTTTGTGAAGCAAATCCAAATGATGAACAATGTGAAGACTATGACCAATCTAAAATGTCAGAAGGTGATGGGACACAAGGAATGGGTAACATGCCCGGAAGTGGTTCTATGCCCGCTAGCGATGATCCTCCTTTGCTTAAAAATTTACTAATAGCTAACTGGGGTCCTTATGATCCATCTACAGGAGTATCAGGTGATTTTGAATTTAGATCAGACTTACAATTAGTATTTTTTGATGAATTTGGAAGAGTCCACTCAGCAGGTACCCCAGGTGCTTATGACAATCCAACATTTGAATATAAAGTTCCAAGAGATACATTAGTTTATATACCTATTGATGGTGTTATTGACTTTTTTCAATGGCAGCCAACCTCAAGCTATAAGCAAGATGACTGGGAACTGATGATTAAACCTTCAATGAGTAGCGATTGGGCAATCGTAATTGACCATGTTGTAAGTTTAAATTGTGACAGATCAAGTCGTGCTGTTTGCCAAGACCCTCTTACTGTTAACGGTGCAGAAATATATAGCGGTATGCAGGTTAACGCGGGAGATTTATTAGGGTATGTTGGCAACTATGAAGATGGAGAAGGAGGAAGTGTTTTCGGTAGAACAGAAATTACTATTGGAAAGTATGTAAGAGCAGGTAATCAACAAGATTTTAACAATTTTTGTCCAACAAACTATTTAGATCCAGGCGTAAAAGATTCACTGCTGGCTTCAGTAACTGCAATTATGGCTTCTTATGAATCCTGGCTTGGAGATTCTAGTTTTTATGATGAATCTAATATGGTTGCACCGGGATGTTGGTATAGCGAGATTTTTGAATCTAATGGAAAGACAACCCCTACAAAGTAAAATCTTAATATGAGGTTTAAATCATGAGCTTAAGAGATACAATTAGGATGTCTAAAGAGGAAATTACTAGTTTTCTTCAAAATCAAATTTCTTTACAAATAGGAACAATAAATAAAGACGGGAGCCCTCATCTAACAACAATGTGGTATCTCTATGATGGTGATAGCTTTATTTTTCATACTTATACAAAATCACAAAAAATTATTAACTTACAAAGAGATTCGAGGATTACTGTTTTAACAGAAACTGGTAGTCAGTATTCCGACTTACAAGGAATAATTGTTTATGGAGAAGCAGATATTATAAATGGTAAAGATAGTCCAGAAGAAGTTGTTAAATATATGGATATAGTTGGCAATAAGTATATTAAAGGTGAGGATAGTGCACAATATTTAGAAGGTATGAAGCTCCAGGCCCCAAAAAGATCAGTTGTTATTATTAAGCCTTCAAAGTTTATCTCTTGGGACCATACTAAAATTTAACTTTATGGATTTTTCTATATTCGGATACTTAGCAGCAGTATGTACAGCTATCTCTTTCTTACCTCAGGCTATAAAAACAGTTCAAACAAAAAAAACTGAAGGACTTTCTCTAATGACTTATGTATTTTTATTCTTTGGCTCTCTTTTTTGGTTCATCTATGGAATTTACAGTAAAGATGTTCCCCTAGTTGCAACAAATACTTTAACAACCGGTTTTACCTTCTTCATTGTCTTTATTATTTTAAAAAATAGAAATTAGTTAATAATTTATTTGTTTCCCTGGTTTAATTTATAAGGGTTTGGTGACGGTGGGCAGCCTGGAGGACAGTATGGTTGAATATCTCGAGATTCTCCACTCCCAGAACAAGACGTCAATAAAAGTAGTGATAGAAGTAGACTTCCTTTTTTCATTATTGTTTATTTAAATCTAAATATTCTTTCAAACCTTCTAAATCATCAACAATTTTTTTACCAAATTCGAATAATCCCCATGTAAAGTTATTTATTGGTTTAACATTATTTGCGTTTACTCCTATTAGTTCTTTACCTTTTGCATATGAGTAGCCTACCTCAGCAGCAGTTCCGGAGTCTACATCCCTACCTGTTAATAAAGCTACAACTATATCCGCAGAGTCTAAATATTCCATATCTACATCAAATACTTTCACTCTTTTTTCTAAAGTAAACTCACCAGTAATAAGACCGGCGTCTCTATGAGGTAAAAAAACATCATATGAATAACTTTCAAGAATCTCTGCTATTTTTTCTAAATAACTTCTTTCATGGTCATCAAATAATGGTCCTGCTACGTAAACTTTTTTCATACTTCCATTCTATTTAATAGTTCTTTAATCTGCCTAAGACTTTTGTAATTTAACACCTCTTCTGTCATTGAGTTGATACTCTCTAAAATTCTTATATCCCAAACTTCAGCTAAAGGTAATACATCAACTTTAATAAAAAATATACTTGTTAAGTTGTCTATTGGTGCTGTTGTCTGTGTTTCAACTCTAAAATATAAATTTTCAAAGATACTGGCTTCTGTTTTTTCAAAATCTGGGTACTCGCTTAAGTTTTTGCTTGTAGTTATTGTCCAAACCCACCTCTTTATGCTTTGTTTAGTCATATAATCTGAAAGCTTGTCGCTTGCTCTTATCAACTGTTCGCTATCAGCAATTGGTTCATGAATAGCTGAAAGGTGTTTCCCAAGCTTCTCTTTCGGTACCCAACCACTCGGAAAACAAACTGAAACTAACTCCATCTTTCCTTTATGCATAATTGCAAAATCTTCTTCAAGTCTTGTTGTTGTTTCTATTAAAGATAAGGTGTTGTCTAAATTACAAAATTTTAGAAATTTTTCTCTTAAATGTTCTTCTTTTGAAATTTTTGTTTCACCATATAATTTTTCACCATATAAATCTAATTGCTTCTGTTTTTCTGCCAAATATCTTTCACTAGGATTCTGATTGTAAGCAGGTCCTTCAAGTCTTGTCATAGATGGGTTATTTGTAAAAGGGGTTTTAACATAATCAATATTCATTAATATTAATTTTATAGAGAAAAGAGAAAAATTGGGAAATACTGGAGTTTTGTTATTACACGGCTTATTTGAACATAAAGGTAGACAAAAAATAAATGCGGAATGGTTTGAAAAATTAAATATTCAACCACACTTAATCGACCTGCCTGGACACGGTAGAGAGACAAACAATAAGGGCGATATAGGTTCCTGGGAAGAAAATAGCTCAGCTGTTGTTAGTGGGTTTAAAAATATTCAAAATGTCGAGAAAAAAATACTTTTTGGTCATTCTTATGGTGGTCTTGTTGCTGCAGATGCTGTATTAAAAGAAGTAGTAAAGCCTGACTACTTAATACTCTCAGCCCCTCTTTTCCAAGACAATTATCCTAAATTTATTAGAAATCTTTCAAGTCCAATGGCAAAAATCGCACCAAAATTTAGATCTCCTTCTCCTGTAACAAAAAAGAATATTTCAACAGATAAAAGTGTTGCTGAAGATTACTTTAAAGACCCTTTAGTTTTCCGAAGCCTTACCTTTAGATTGGGATATGCAATAACTCAAGCTCAGGATTTTGTAAATGACAATATAGAAAAGTTGAGCATTCCAACAATTGTTCTTCATGGAAAAGGAGATTCCATAGTTCCTATTACTGGTTGTAACAAAATCTCTAAATTAAATAATGTTACTTTTATTGAAGTTGAAAATTCAAAACATGAAATTTTGAATCAAGACACAAGACCTTTCGTCTTAAGTGAAATACACCAGTGGTTAAAAGAAAATAAAATTATTTAGTAAGCTTTTTGCAAATCTGTTGCAATAAGAACCATCGCTTTTATAATTTAGTTATGCATGTACCTGATGGATTTATCAATGCTCCAGTTTCGATTGGATCAGGAATTGTTAGTTTTGTTACTTTATGGGCTTATATTAGAAGTGCTAAAAGTTTGGTTGCAGATAAATTAATAGCTTTAACAGGTATGATGTCTGCTTTAATTTTTGTTCTTCAAATGATAAATTTTCCAATAGCGGCTGGCACTAGTGGCCATTTACTTGGAGGTGCTTTGGCTGTAATAGTTTTAGGTCCTAATCTAGGAATTATTTGTATCTCAATTGTGGTTGTTATTCAATCCTTACTGTTTGCTGATGGCGGATTAAGTGCTTTAGGAATAAATGTTCTCAATATGGCAATAATCACTTCTCTAGTTGGCTGGTTAACAATTTCTTTATGGAAAAAATTATTTGGAGAAGCCAATGTTTCTATACTTTCAGGATCTATTGTTGCTGGAGTTTTATCAGTTATATTTTCTTCAATAGCTTTTGTATTTGAATATGCTCTTGGTGGGACTGTCTCAGTTCCTTTAGGTAAAGTCTTAATTGCAATGCTGTCATCTCATCTTCTAATTGGACTAGGTGAAGGAGTTATAACAGCACTAATTGTTTCTTTACTATTAAGAGTAAGATCTGACTTGGTCTATATAAAAACTGATGAAAATACAAAAAATAATAAATCTACTTTTTATGGATTGTTTCTATTTTTATTACTTTGCCTTACTTTAGTAACCCCATATGCCTCGTCATCTCCTGATGGATTGGAATCTGTTGCTAATGATTTTGGATTTTCTGAGAGTACTGGAATAGTTTTATTATTAGAAGATTACGGTATATCAAGTTTAAATAACAACTTCTTATCAACAGCACTCAGTGCTGTACTTGGAGTAGTTGTAATCATAGGCTTTAGTAATATTGTTTTAAAATACCGAAAAAAGATTTAAAAGTGGGAAAAAATAATTAATTTTTTTTTGATTTCATAAATATTTTTATATATCTTTAAATTAACTTTTTGTGAAGAAAATCTTTATAGATGATCATTACAAGAAGGGTTAGAGATAACCCTTGAAACAAGTTAATTCAGGAAACTGAAGAAGCGGAGTATTCAAGGGTTTTCTCATTTTATGGAGTATTAAACTTAGCTGTATATGAAAAGCTATTCTTCGTTAAAAAATTTAAACAAAGCATGTATTAAATGTAATTCTTGTGGGCTTTCAAAAACTAGAAAAAATGTGGTTGTTGGAAAAGGCAATGAAGCAGCACATATTGTAATAATTGGAGAGGCCCCTGGTGAACAAGAAGATATTACTGGCCAACCTTTCGTTGGGAGAGCTGGCAAAATGCTAGATACGGTACTCTCATCTGTTGATATAGATCCTCTGAAAGATTGCTATATAACAAATATTGTAAAATGCAGACCTCCTAATAATCGAAAACCAAGCTCTAGTGAATCTGAGGCTTGTATGCCGTGGTTAACTGAACAAATTAATTTATTGAGGCCTAAAATTATTATCCTTGCTGGGTCAACAGCCGTTCAATCTTTTCTTGGAATCAAAGAACCTATATCAAAAATAAGAGGCAAATGGATTGAGAAAGATAATATAAAATATATGCCTATTTTCCACCCTTCTTACTTGCTTAGAAATCCTTCAAAAGAAAAAGGGAAACCAAAATGGCTAACTTGGCAGGATTTACAAAAAGTTAAAAAAGAATTAAATTCTATTTAAGTAGTAAATTCTTCTTTAGTGCTTATAACTAATGATATAAATATAAATATTCCAGAAATAATAATATTTCTATTAAATACTTCGTTAAGAAAAACTACTCCTGCTGTAACTCCTATTATCGGTACTAGATAATCAACGGTTGCTACCAACAATGCGCTGACTCTTTGAATCAACCAAGTAAATGACATAAAAGCTCCTAAGTTAAAAACAACTAAAATTAATAATCTTAGTTTCTGACTGAAGTCAAGAGGTTCTATCCCAACACCTGAAATCAAAAATGCAGCCAGTGAAAGTACGAATACTAAGGGGTACTGGTATGTTAACCAACTAGTTACTTTATATTTTGGGGCATATTTTCTATTTAGAACAGTAGCAAAAGCAATACCTTGAACTCCAACGAAAGCTAGGGATCCTCCTAGAAAAATATCTCCTTGATTTAGTAAACCTGTTTCTCTTGATATAAATAAATATGCAATACCTGAAAAGCCTGTTGCTATAGCAATATACTTAGAAGTCGAAATTTTTTCTTCCTTGAGTAATATTTTTAACCACATAACAGTAAAAACTGGTGCTGAGCTGATCATTAGAGTTACTAAGCCAGAAGAAATATATTGAAGAGAGAAAATAAATGACCAACCTACAATAAAGATTGAGAAAAAGCCTGTGAAAGAGGCTTCTTTTAGTTGTTTTATGTTAATTTTTTCTCTATTAAAAACTAAATAATAAGTAAAAAGTAGAGATCCTATTATAGAAACCCTTGCTGTTACAAGAAATATTTCATTTACTCCTTCTATCAAGAGGCTTCTTGAAATAACATTACTAGAAGCCCACATGAACGCAGCTGCAAATAGGCAAGTAACTGTTTTAAAGATTGATGGTTTCTCTAATAGAATTGTTTTTGGGTTGCCCATTTTGTTAGCCTAACATTAATAGAAAGTAACCAAAATGGTTCCAGCTTTGGTACAATATTTAAAACGGGAGCAAAGGCTGAGAGGGTTTTAAAACCGACCGTAAGAACCTGTTGGATAATTCCAACGAAGGGAAGTCAGTACTTTATTCCTAAATAGTTATAAGGGAAAAGTTGTAGAAATGAATTCACTTCTAGCCTATGTAGTAATTTTATTAATTTTGATTTTGGTTTATATCAGAACTACAAAAATAAAGTCCACACAAAAAGAATACTTTGTATTAAATAAGTCAGAAAATGTTTTGGGAATCTCTTTGAGTTTCTATGCAAGCGGAATGGGTTTATGGATTCTTACTTCGCCTGCTGAAGTTGCTTGGTGGGGTCTAGGTTATGATGTAATTGGTTATGCGATATCTGCTGCAACACCTTTTTTATTGTTATATTTTCTTGGCCCAAAAATTGCAAAATTAACACCCGATGGAGCTACTCTTCCACAATTTATTCAGATTAGATACGGAAGGAAAGCTCAAATAATAGTCTCTTTGATTGCAATAATCTATATGAGTGCTTTTTTAGTTGCTGAATTTGCTTCTATAAATTTTCTTTTTCCAACAATTGCAAATGTTTCAGGTTTAAGGGTAATGATTTTTGTTGGTGTATTTACTTATACATATCTAAAAAAATCTGGTTTTAAAGCATCATATGTAACAGATAAGTTACAAGGTGTTGCAATCGTCGTTTTGCTTATAGTTTTGTTTAGTCTTTGGTTTAGCCAGAACAGCTTTTCAGAAATTATTAGTTACTCAAAACAAGCTGGTCTGACTACTTTTAAAACATTTAGTTTAAAATCTGCACTTGCAGTTATTTTAGCTGTTACAGCTGCTGAAATATTTTCTCAAGGGTATTGGCAAAGAACTTTTTCAGCAAAAAACGAAACCACTATAAAAAAGGCATCTCTAATTTCTGCAACCGGTGCGTTTATAACAATTCTACTTCTTGGGGTTGCTGGCGATGTTGGTGCTGGTAAAGGCCTTGAAAACCCAACCCTTAGCTTTATTGGTCAGCTCGACCTAAATATATTTTCATCAATTTTGCTACTATCACTTTGTACTCTATTGGTTACATCTAGTATTGATACTCTAGAAAATGCAATATCTTCAACAATTTCTTTGGACCTTATTCGAAAAGGACCAAAAGAAGCTCAGTATATAACTTTAGCTATTATTCATTTTGCAATATTTGCTTCACTCTATGTAAATAATATATTTTCAGTTTTTCTTTTAGCTGATCTTCTCGCTGTTTGTTTAGTTTTCCCTGCCTTCTATAAAATAAAAAGCAAAACCAAAGATCTCTTTCTTTTAATCCCTTTTGTTTTTTCCTTGTTTACTGTTTTTATTTATAGATATATGTTCATAGATTTATCGATGAACCCGGGGGGTGTTTTCATACCAACAGACCTATATGGTTTAGCTGATTTAAATACATTTCTTATCGGTTTCTTAAGTTCTACATTTGCCACACTTGCATACAATAAATTTTCAAAATAGACTTACTTGATAGCTATTAGGAATAATTTTGAAACCAAATAATTTAAAAGATTACAGAACGCTATCCAGTCTTTCAGCTAATAGTGAAGATCTCATTGTGCAAAGTACAAAAATGGATTTTGAAGAAAATAGTTACAACAATGAACTTTGGAAATATTCAAAAAATACATGGAAAAAACTTAAAGGCTCAAAAGGGAAAAATTTTTCTATGCCGCAATATTCTAACAATAGAAAATTAACCTCTTATGTTAAATCAGAGAAAAAAGGAAAGAAAGAAGTACTAAATTCTCTTTGTGTTCAGAGTGGAAGTTCAATAAAGGTAGTATTTGAAACAAAAGATACTATTCAAAGTTATTTCTGGGACTCTAAGGATAAGTTTATTTTTATAACTACTAAAGAGTGGAGCAAATCTTTCAAAAGTATTGAAGATAAAGAAATGGAGCCTCTTTATCTTGAAAATATTCCTTTCAGGTTTGATACTCGAGGCATTATTTATAACAAAAGAAATCACGTATATAAAGTAAATGTTCTATCTCAAAAGAATCAAAAAATTATTGATGGAGATAAAGAAAATTTAATATCGATAGGTTCTGTTGTTGAAAGTGGAAATTCAATTTACTTTACTGCGAGTTCTTACAATGAATCCGGTTCAATGTTAGATGAAAAAATAATAAAAAAGACTGGAAATAATCTTAAAACTATTCACTCAAAAGGAATGTGGGCTAAGTTATTTATATTTAAAGACGAACTTTATGGAATCGGTTTAAATAACAGGTTTAACTGGCCGACAAATACCAGTATCCATCAAATAAAAGACACTGGTAAAAGCAAAATTCTTTATCCAGATCTTGATAGACCAATAACAAATGTGAAGTGCGTAGATAATTTTATGTATATTTTATATGAAGATTCTGGGAAGCAGCTTCTTTCAAGGGGTGATGGTGTAGGTTTAGAAAAATTAATTGATGAACAAATAACTATCTCTGATTATGAAATAGAGTCAGGAAAAATCTCGGTAATTGCGAATTCTTTTTCAAAACAAGATGAAGTATTTGAACTTGAAGATGGAAAATTGAATAAAACCTCTAAAACAAACTCAAGCTTTCATAAAAAGGCTAAATCCTTTAATTGTGTTTATAAAAGAATAGATACAGGAAAGTCAAAAATTGATACTTGGGGAATTTATGTTGGGAAAGATAAGCCTACATTATTGAATATACATGGGGGACCAGCTGCTCAATATGGTTTCACATATTTTGATGAATTTCAAACCTATGCAGAAGCTGGGTTCAACGTAATAGCCTGCAACCCAAGAGGCTCTTCAGGAAGAGGTCATAAGTTTTTAAGAGATGTTTGTGGAAATAAATGGGGAGTTAATGACACACATGATGTAATTACTGCTTTCAAGCAAATGGTGAAAGAACTAAAAATTGATAATAAAAACTATGGAATAATGGGTGGTTCCTATGGAGGCTTCATGACTGGCTGGATAATTAGCCACTATCCAAAAATGTTTAAGTCTTCTGTTGTTGAGAGAGCTCTTTTAAATTGGGAAACAATGGTCGGTACCTCTGATATTGGGATAAGTTTTCCTGAAATGTATTTACTAGATGAATTTGATAAAAATATAAATCTATATAGAAAGAAAAGCCCAATTACTTACGCAAATAATATAGTATCTCCAACTTTGATTATTCATTCTGAAAATGATTATCGATGCCCAATTGAGCAAGGAGAACAATTGTTTTCTAACCTAAAAAGAAGAAATATTAAATCGGCAATGATGAGATTTCCCGCTGAAAGCCACGAGCTCTCAAGGTCAGGGAAGCCTATTCATAGAAAACAAAGATTTGAAGCAATAATTGATTGGCATAAAAAACACCTCACTTAAGACCTTTTAACCTGATTCTTTTCTAGCTAAAGTAGTATCGGAGCACTCATGAATTCAGAGATATTACAACCAACAAATGGTGATGAATTAAGAAAACTTGCACGTAAAAGTCCAGAAGATGCACTTATATTTCTTAATGAAAACTTAAGCCTTTGGAATGAAATAGCATTCTTAGATCCGTTCGATTCTGCCGATACATTAGAAGAGTTTGAGCCTAAAGATGCAAGCTACTTAATTGAAGAACTACCTATTGATGTTTCAATTAAAATATTTGAATCACTACGTCCAAGAGCAATTATTGAAATTGTAGAAAACCTTCAAGAATTAAGCATTGAAAAGATATTTAAAGAAATGGACACAGAAGATGTTGTTGATGTGTTTGAAAGAAGCACCGTTGATGAGGCTGAGGATTTATTAGAAGTATTAGACAAATCAACTAAGTTAGATATTAATCGTAGATTGGCTTACCCAAAAGATTCAGTTGGCAGACTTATGTCTGAAGAGGTTGGAAAAATCTCTACCGGATTAACAGTAAAAGAAGCTCTTGTGGAGCTCAAAACACTTCATGAAAATGTTGAAGATTTAATTTATGTTTACTCTGTAGATGCTGAAAATAAATTATCTGGGGTTTTATCTTTTAGAGAAATAGTTTTTGCAGATGAAAATGAACTAATTGATAATATTATGATTCAAAACCCAACGTTTATAAACCCTTCTTTAGATCAGGAAGAAGCAGCAAGACTTATTAGACAATATGAACTTCTAGCTCTGCCTGTTGTTGACAAAAATAACAAATTAATTGGACAGGCAACAGTAAGTACTGCTTTGGATGTTATTCAAACAGAGCTTGCTGAAGACTTTTCTCAATCATTTGGAGCGGGTGCTGAAGAAACTATATTTACACCTTTAAAACGCTCTGTAAGAATGAGGCTTCCGTGGATTGCCGTAAATTTGGCCCTTGCTTTTATAGTCTCAATATTGATTTCTCAATTTGAAGAAACTATTGCTAGAGATGCTTTACTAGCAGCATTAATGCCTGTCGTTGCTTTGGTAGGGGGTAACTCTGGTGCACAATCTTTGGCTATAGTAATTAGAGCTTTGGCAAGAAATGATGTTTCAGATGCTAGAACTTTTGAAGTTATAGGTAAACAATCTTTAATTGGGCTTGTAAATGGTCTACTTATCGGAACGATGTCCTTTTTATTATTAAGCATTACGGGACTTTCTACTTATGCTCTTGCTCTTAGTATTGCGGTTTTTGGAAATATATTGATTGGCAATCTTTTTGGCGCTTCTATTCCATTAATACTTAAAAAACTAAAATTTGATCCTGCTTTAGCTTCAAATATATTCTTAACTTTAATTACTGATATTGTTGGTTTTGCAGGGTTCTTAGGTATTGCTCTTATATTGATTTAATCAACATCTCTATAAATAAGCCTTGTTCCTCTTTTGTTCAAAAAGTATGCAAAAATCCATTCAATCGCTACGAGTATTTTTGACCTATATCCAATCAAATAAATTAAATGAATTAAGCTCCAAAACATCCATGCTACAAAGCCTGCCATCTCAAATTTTCCAACAACTCCTACTGCTTTAAATCTCCCAATTGTTGCCATCATGCCTTTATCTGAATATTTAAATGGTTTCCTATTTGATGGGTTTATATTGTTTTTTATATTATTTGCAACATATCTTCCTTGTTGAATAGCAACAGGAGCTATTCCTGGTAGAGACTCTCCTCTTTCAGATCTAAAATTAGCTGCATCTCCAATAACATAAACATCTTCATCTTCTTTTATTGAACAATCTATATTTACTAGTGCTCTTCCTTCTGAGTCTATTTCTGTTTCTAATTCTTTTATTAAGGGGCTTGCTTCATTCCCTGCTGCCCAAATAATATTATCTGCCTCTATTGTGTCTTTGTCTGTAGTTACACACATTTCTTCTATATTTACAACTCTCTCTTTTATTCTTATTTTGACTCCAAAATCTGTTAAATATTTATAAGATTTCTGAGAAAGGCTTTCACTATATGTTGGGAGTATTCTCTCACCAGCTTCAAGCAGATATATATTTGCATCTGAACTATTAAAATTTCTAAATTCTTTGGTCATGTTTTTATATGCAATCTCTGAAATTGAGCCCGCTAACTCTACCCCTGTTGGGCCCCCTCCTATAATTACAAAATTAAGATACTTCTTTCTAGTATTTTCATCTTTTTCATTTTCCGCTTTTTCAAATGCTTTTAATATTTTCTCTCGTATATCAAGAGCATCATTTATTACTTTTAACCCTTTAGAAAATTTTGCCCATTCGTTATTACCAAAATATGAATAACTAGATCCGGAACTAATAATTAACTTATCATAACTAACAACCTCTTTACTATCTAAAATAATTTCTTTATTCTCTCTGTTTATTCCTATTACCTCTGCAAGAATTGTTTTTACATTTTTATCATTTTTAAATAAATTTCTTAGTGGAACCGTTATGTCTGCGGGAGAAAGTACTGCAGTTGCTACTTGGTATAAAAGGGGTTGGAACAGGTGATGGTTTGTTCTATCAATTAATATAAATTCATTTTTACTTTTACGAGCCTTTTGAAGAAAGCTTAAGCCTCCAAAACCACCTCCTATAATTACAATTTTTGCCATTTAATTAAATTATAATCTTGAAAAAAGATTGTTTAATGATCTCTAGATCTTGATGATTTGGTCATTGTTTTTTCTAATTTTCCATTCTTAAAGGTAAATGACTCAATACCGTCTACTAAATGTTTTCCTTGCTGGGATTTCTGTGAAATAACCTGTAAAATCATTCCTTCAAATGGTGAGATTAATGTTATTGAGTGTTGTTTAAAATGCTTGGATGATTGATCTCTCCTAATAACATCACTAATCATGTGTTGAGATTCCCATGACCAGTCATCATCGGCAACTACAAATTTGCATATATGTTTGGTTTGAGATTTATCTATCCTTGCTCCCGGGCAAACTATCAAAGACCCCTCTACCCATGGATTTAACCCTACTCCATCCATTTTTGGGAAACCAACATTAAAAGCAGAGTCAATAATTTCATCAGTATCCCCTTTTTCTAGGTTCCTTTGTTTTATTACTTCTGATATAGAATTCTGTAATTCAAACAATTCTTGATCTTTTAAGCTTTCGAGTTCTGTTTTATCCATACTTTAAATTAAAACAGGTAACTAAGACATTTTCTCACTTTAATCATCTAAGTTTTCAAGAGGATTTTCTGGTTGGCATACCTCAAATGCCTCCTGAACCTGGTCTGACGACCAATCAACATCCGCATCTCTAAATGCAAAGAAGCCAAATTCACCTGGTGTTGGATCTGGAAAATCTATTCCCTGCTCTCTCATACATTGAGAAAATTCAAGAGAAGCATCTATTAAGGCTGCTTCTACTTCTGGATCTAAATCAAACTGTTCGGGGAGTGCTTTTCTTAAAATGTCTTCACAGTTAGTAAAGGCCTCCTCGAAAGCTTCTTCGTTCTCGATATTAAGTTCATTAAATTCAGGATTACCATCAATATCAAATGTAGGGTCTGGAAAATCAACTCCCTCTTCTCTCATACACTGAGCAAATTCGAGTACTCCTTCTTCAAAAGTTATTTCTTCTTCTACTACTGTTGTTTCCGTTGTTGCTTCAATCGTTGCTACTCCTTTAGTTTCTTCACCACCTATTGTGCAAAAACTAATAAACAATAAAAATATAAGTCTTTTTATTTCCTCACCGCCTCTGCTGGTTGTATTTTTGATGCCTTTATAGCAGGGTAAACTCCTGATAAAGCCCCAATTAATAACGCCAATAAAATTGCTCCCAGAACTTGAAGTAGTGGTATTGAAAATACAATATTTGTGTACTTAGTGTAACCAAGAGTAATACCAGCACCCAATAATACCCCGACCAATCCTCCAACTCCTGAGAGTAAGATACTTTCAAGTAAAAATTGATATCTTATTTCTTTTCTAGTTGCACCAATAGATCTTCTTACTCCAATTTCCATTCTTCTTTCAAGCACAGACATAATCATAACATTAGCAATTGCCACACCTCCGACCAGTAGAGCAACAGACCCGAGGCCTAGTAATAGATTTGTAAAAGCTACCTCTGCTGCTTCTTGTGCCTCAAGTGCGTCAGATGGTCTAGAGACACTAACTTGATCAGGGTTTTCTGGGTTCATTGAGGGTGCTAGAACTTCAACAACATCTTCTATATACGTTGGGTTGGATCGTACATAAATTGTTGTAGGTTCCTCATCAATATTAAATAAGGTTTTGGCAACACCGTACCCAATAAATACTGACCGATCCAAATCAGGATGTATCTTTAATTCATCTAGTATCCCAATAACACCGAACCATTCATTTTCAATTAAAATCCTTGTTGGCTGCGCAAGACTTGTTATACCAAGCCTAGATGCTGTAACGCTCCCCAGTACAGTTACTGGAATGTCCCCAAGTCCACTCTTTATAAAACGCCCTTCAGAAAGGTTACCTCCTACAACATCTAGCAATTCTGGACTTGTAACAACAGTAGAAATACCTCCTCCTTCAAATTCAGATATAAAATCTGTTCTTCTGACTAATAAATCTGTTTGTGTTGTTGATGTAACTTCTTGAACTGGTCCTATTCTTTCGACCATTCCAAGAACCCCGTCAGGCAGTTTTTCTTGTGTGCCAAAAAAGCCAGCTTGAGGTGAGGCTTTGATCAAATTTGTTCCTAAAGATTCTAAAGTTGCTAATAAGTCAGCTCTTCCGGATGCAGAAATTCCTGTAACAGCAACTATGGCTGCTATTCCAATACCAATACCTATAGATGTTAGAGTAGCCCTTCCTCTTCTTGCTTTAACTCCATAAAGCGCAACCATGAACAAATCTACAATTTTAAGTTTTTGCTTCATTTATGCGACTATCTTTCCATCTACTAATTTCACAACTTTCTTAAACTTTTTAGCGTGATCTAGATTATGGGTAATCATAATTACTGTTTTTCCTTGTTTGTTCAGATCTTTAAGGATCTTTAATATGTTGTCTCCTGATTTCTTATCAAGATTTCCTGTTGGTTCGTCTGCAAGCACAAAAGCGGGGTTCTGTACCAAAGCTCTTGCTATAGCTACTCTTTGTTGTTCTCCTCCGGATAATTCTTTTGGTAGGTGTCCTAACCTTTCTACCAATCCAACCTCTTCTAAAACTTTTGCTGCTCTTTTTAATCTTTCTTCTCTCTTGATCCCTTGATAAAGTAATCCCTCTGCAACATTCTCCTGTGCTGTTAACCCAGGCAAGAGAAAAAAACTTTGAAAGATAAATCCTATTTTCTCTCCTCTAAACTTTGATAACTCATCATCTGATAAAGTTGAAATATCTTGACCTTCTATCTCTATGTCTCCTTCGGTTGTAGAATCTAGCAAGCCGATCATATTTAATAAAGTTGATTTTCCACTACCTGATTGCCCTACTATGGAAACCAAATCTCCTTCTTTAATATCAAGGGAAATCTTGTCTACTGCCTTTACTGGCGGAGGTCCTTTGTAAACTTTTGAAATGTTATTTAACGATATTACTGTTTTCGTTTTTGATTTCATCTTGGTACGATTACTAGTTGTCCTTCACTAATGTTTCCAATTATCTCAACATAGCCATCTGTAAATACTCCTATTTCTACTCCCACATATGTTGTGTCTACTCCAGGTTCTCCACTAAATACTTCGCTTTCTGGTTCTCCATTGTAAATTTCAACAGCATAACCTCCTTCAGCAAGAGCAATTAACGCATTGACTGGAACGTAAAGAACACCTTGTGATACTTCTGTTGTTATAAATACTTTTACCGGTGCTTGGTCATATACATCTATTTCTTCAGGCTTTAGAACATCTAACTTAACTTGAATAAAATTTCCTGCTTGTGTTTCTGTTACTACTTGATCTATAAATTTAATACTTGTGTCTGTTCTTTCATCTGTTGGGAGCTCTATTTCAACACTTTCACCTAATGTAACAGTATCCTGATCTGCAGCTGGAAGCCAAAATAAAACCTCTATTCCGACAGAAGAAGAATTATAAATCTGTCCATTAATTGTAACTGCACCGCCAACTTTGTTTATATAGGAACCAACAATTAAAGGTGTCGTTGAGGCATAGGCATTTGTTGGACTAAATGTTTCAGATTTTGCTGTTAGTTCTAAGTCTTCAAGTTCTTCTTTTGCCTTAGCAAGTTCTGCTCCCTGGTCAACTCCCTCGTTGTAAGCTTCTAAAGCGTCATCATAAGCTTTTTGAGCTGTTTCTATTGCTAATGCCTCTGATGCATCAATTCCAGACTCTTTACCTTCTTCCATGTCTCTGATTCTTTTTTGCTCTTCTATTAAATCCTCATAATTTTTTATCTCATCATTTCTAGTATCTTCAGATTTTGCACTAGTTTTTGGATTTGTTAAATCTTTTAGTAGAGTGATCTGTTTCTCATATTCTTTTACTAAGTTATCTGATGTTTTCCATGCTGTGCTTTCTTCAGTTGCGTTTTCATTAGCATCATCTAATTTTTTCTTTTTATCATTTACTTGGGCAAGCGTTGTTCCTCCTGATGAAATAGTGTCTTCAATTGCCTCTATTGCGTTTTTTTTGGCATTAATTGCTACCTGCTCAGAAGGGGTTATCGCAGATTTAGTTTCAATTTTATAATCTATATAAAGCTTATTTAGCATGGATGAAGTAACTTCATCAAATTTTTCATCGGCTACAAAGTCTTCTTCTGCATACCCCAGTGAAATTAGGCCTTCTTCAACCTGTTTAATATCTGGTCCATCATCTGAGGTCAAATCAAGAGTTCTATAAAAAGGAGTGGAACCTTCTAGAAGGATGACTGGTTTATTATCTACAGCATAAAGCACTTGGCCATAATTAATAACTGTTCCTTCTTCTGGTAGGTAGGTTATAACTCCAGTAATTGAAGAATTCAATACTGCCTTGTCAACCTGACTTAGGGTACCGTTATATTCTTCTTTTTTTGCCAAATCTCCTTTAGAGATTTTAACAGTAGTTAACTCAAGAGTTTTCTCAGTAGACAAGGAGGATGTATTTTGAGAACCAAAATAAAATGAAGCCGCAGCTACGGTAATAATGACTAACCATATAGTTATGTTTTTTCTTGAAATCATATTTACTAATTTTACCCTTACTAGTAGATTACCTTATTTGTCTATTCTTGAGGCTGTTCTTTCTGGACTACACTCTTCTAGATACTCTTTAATTGTTTCTCTGTTTTCCCCTGCTTCACTTAAGTTAAGCTTTGGATTGTCTTGTGTGGGGTCTGATACGTCCAAACCTTTGTCTCTTAAGCATTGGGCTAGTTCTAAACTTTCATCAAATTTTCTTGCTTGTTCTTCTGGGTTGACAGACTCTCTATCTGGCCATAATTCATTTTCTTGTATACAGTTCTCTACGTCCTCCATTATTTCCTTTGCTTCTTCTCTCCCTTTTTCTTTCCCTTCTTCACTTCTATTCATTTGTTGTAACATAGATTTTAAATCTTCAATATCAAAAGGTGTCTGGAGGTCGTATCCTTTAGTTTTTAAACATTCAGTAAGAACTAGTGGATAATCTTCCTCCGTAATAACTTCTGTTTCTTGAGCCTCAGTGTTTAGATCGCTTAAAGTCGCTACACCTTGGTCTTTATTGGCTGAACATGCAACAAGAAATACTAAAAGAAATAATATTTTTCTCATATAGCGAATACTTTAATCGTTTTCTTCCCTGAGGTCTTCTGGAACTTCGTATCCATTTTCTGTTATGCATTCCCTTACCATGGCCCTTAGGTCTTTTGCTGATATTACACCTGTTACAACGTACTGTGGCAGAGTGTCTCTTAAGCCATTTTCACTTGTTGGATCTGGCACATCTAAACCTTTTTCTCTTATGCATTGTGCTATCTCTAACTCTGCATCTAGTAACTCTGCTTGCTGTTCTGGGGTTGCCTGATCTCTAGCGTCAAGTGGAATATCATATTCATCTGCACATTTTTCTATTAACGAATAAAACTCTTCTCTTTCTTCTTGATTCATTTCTACAAAAATAGGAGTTAGTATTCTTCTTAAATCACCAGGGTTTTTTGGATCTTCAAGTTCATAATTATTATCTCTAATACATTGTGCAAGCAATAATTCTGAATCAGCCCATGAACGCTCTTCTGAGGTAACAATTGTTGTTGTAGTAGAATCTATACCCTCTAAGGAGAGTACTCCTTGTTCTTCATTCTTACTAAAAAAAGAACAGGAAGAAATTAAAAGAAGAACAATTAAGAACAGAGGGGTTCTTCTGTTCATTTTTTAAGCTACTCCTAGCTTTTTCTTAAGATCATCAGTGATTGTTGTCGGTTTACTTGTTTTCATATCCGTATAAACATGAACTACTTCAGAAGAACTAGCTAGCTCCCCAGTGTTTTTCATAAAAATACCCATTATCCACGTCATGCTTGTGTTCCCGACCTCTTTTATTTTTAAACCAATCTCTATTTCGTCATCAAAATATAAGGGCTTGTTGTATTGAACAACAACTTGGACTGTATGGAAGTCTTTGTTTGTAGTTCTGATTTCTTTTTCATAGTCATAATCTAAATCTCTAAAATACTCAACGACTGCTTGATCATAAAAAGCAAGATAGTTAGCATTATGCATTATTCCTTGTGGGTCAAGCTCGTAATATCTGATTCTCGTTTCCCAAAAAACTTTAAAATCAGATTTTTTTAACTCTATCTTTGACATGATTATACAAATATCTGAGTTTTTGGTTCAATACCTCCGGTTAGGGGCATTGCATATTCAAAAAACTCATTGGTAACATAAGGTTTATTCTCAGCAAGAAATTCTTTTGGCATTGCTTTTGTATTTTTAGCTACTTTTTCAAGACTGACAAGATCTACATCACAATGATACTTATCAGAAAATTGTCTTTTTAATATAATGGATCCAGTGTCTTCTGTTTCGGAGACAACAGCAGCATGCTGACCTACTCTTTCTGCTTCTTCTGCGTCAATCTCTGAAATATCTGCTAAAAAAGATCTTTGAAGATAACCAAAAGTATCTGCTCTCACTCTTGCTCCGTCTATATTCTCTGAAATAATGTTTGTTAAAGTGTCGCCTAACGCGCCTGATCCTGAAAGTTGAATATTTCCATGGCTATCTCTTTTTCCAGCTAACCCCGATCCAGTTTCATCTGCATATGTTTGAAGGAAATACTCTCCGTCTTTATTATGAACTCCTTCTGAAACAGCAACGACGCATCTGCCCAATGATTCATATACTTCTTTAACTTCTTTTATGAATGTGTCTATATTAAATATTTTTTCAGGAACATAAACTAAGTGGGGCCCATCCTCCTCTGTTGCTTTTCCTAGGGTGCTTGCTGCTGTTAGCCATCCTGCGTGTCTTCCCATTAAAACATTTATTTTTATTCCATTTAAACTTCTATTGTCTGAGTCGTCTCCTTGAAATGCGTGTGCTACAAACCTCGCAGCAGAACCATATCCAGGGCAATGGTCAGTCTCTAATAAATCATTGTCTATTGTTTTGGGTATATGAAATGCTTTCATTTCATAACCTATGCTTTTTGCTCCTTCTGCTACTAAATGTGCTGTTTCTGCTGAGTCATTTCCGCCAATATAATAAAAACTTCTTATATTTTGCCTTTCAAATATAGATATAAGCTGCTCGATATCATTATCTGTTGGTTTTTTTCTAACTGAACCAAGAGCTGCGGCTGGGGTTTTTGCAATTCCATATAGTTGTGATTCAGAAAGATTGGATAAATCAACAAAATCTTCACCCAACATTCCAGCAAGGCCGTGTCTAGCTCCTAATATTTCATCAAAATCTCTAGTTGTGGCTTCTTTTATAAAGCCAACAAGAGATTTATTAATTACTGCTGTAGGTCCTCCAGACTGACCAATTACAGCTTTTCCTGCTGACACTTATTCAACTCCCGTTTTGATATACAGAGAGAAATCCAAGGTACGATTTAGCAATTTCATCAACTGCTTCATCCCTAGATTTGTCTCCTTCGTGAAAACCTTTAAGTGCATTCCAAAATATAGACCTTCCTATAGCAAACCCTTTATATCCTTCTACAGACGACCCGGCTCTCAACCATTCATTAACTTTTTCGTCGCTTGCGCCTCTACCTAAAACTACTGCAATAACATTGCCCCTGTCTCCACTTTTTATTGCTGCGGCTACTTTTTCACAGTCTTCAGCTGTATCTAGACCTTCGATTTTCCAGATATCAGGATCTGCTCCTCTTTCTCTCATCTCTTCGACCACTTTAACTGCTAACTTTGGTCTAATTTCTGAATCATATCGAGCTTGATCGTTTTCTACAGATGCAAGCTGCTCTTCGGTGGCTGGCACAAGAAACTCTAAAAGAAACTTTTTATCATTTTTAGTTAGCCAGTCAGACAGTTCTTTTATCCGACCTCCTTGGGTTACCCTAACCTCTTCTTCATCATCAGGGTTCCAACGAACAAGAATTTTTACAAAATCAGCATCTATCTCGTTAATCTTTTCTCCAAATTTTTCACCATATTCGAAATCGAAAACTTTTTGTCCTGATTTTTCGACTGGTGCAGCAAATTTAATTTTCATTTCTTTTGCTTTTTGTTGGACCTCTAGACCAAAAGTTTCATCAACTAATATTGCTGGATCCCCACCAGCTATTCCAGATTCCTTAGCTTTCAAGAAACCATCGAATATAATTTGCTTCATTTCGCTAACTTTATTTGCTTCATCCTTAGTTGGCTCTCTACCTTCTACTCCTAAGATGCCCTTCGTAATGGTCCCCCTGTGGTCAAAAGCTAATATATATAAATCTTCCGAATAGCCTTTCATTTTTATCCTTAAACTGTTTCCTTTTGTTGTCTAGTTCTTGAGTAGACAAATAAACCTATCAAGATAAACAGTACTAGATAAAGTAAATTATTTTGCAACGCTAAAGAATTTTGCATTTCCTGAGAGTATTCGTTCAAATAAATCAATGGTGGAGCTTCTTGAAATTTTCCAATTTCTGACAAGGTGTTAAGTAAATCAACTGTGCTTACTCCCCAATTGTTTGCAAGGTTTTCATCTAAAAAGTAGACACTACCCATTTGAACTGCTGTAATTTCTTCCCATCCATTTCTTGTTGAAAGATCCTTATTCAAATAATCAGAATGTCCGACCACAATCAAATTTGGGTTTGAAATAATTACCTCTTCTTCTGAAAATTCAGGATAACCGCTTCCAAATGGGTCTTCTTTTAGGTTGGCTACATTTTCTATTCCTAAAAGGTTGTAAATTTGTCCAATAAAAGAGTTCTCATTAATTGTGTATATACCGTAAGTGAATCCAATTTCATGAAATACTTTTATATTATCTTCTGAAAAGTTTTCGATAATTTCTTCAACGTCACTTTTCATTGAAGATACTAGGTCTGATGATTGATCTACTTTGTTGATTAAATTTCCTATTTCTTCAATTTGAGAATAAACCTCTTGAAAGTTTCTTGCCGGTGGGAGAAGAACATAATTTATTTCTAAGCTTTCTAGGCTTTCAATAATTCCATTAAAATCAAAAGCTACAATAACCAGATCTGGATTTAATTTCACCAAGTCTTCTGCTTTAACAGTAAATGCATCTATTCTTTCAATAGGTGTCTCTGTTTTAGAAAAAGAATCTACACCAACTAAAAGCCTTTCAGCTCCTAAAACCTGTATAACTTGCGTATGAGTAGTTGATAAAGAAATGATTCTTTTTTCTCTGTTCGACTCTTGGGAACCTCCACACGTTGCAATCAGGGTGGCAAGAATTAACAATTTAAATTTCATATCTTCCTTTCTTACCACGAGAAAAAGTTTGAAACTCCATTCCTTCTCTCGAGAATTGTTGTTGTAAAAGCAAAAAGTCGACCTGACTTATCTTTCGAATCACAGTTGCGGGACAGTGTTAGGTTTTCACTAACTTCGCTTCTTTGCTTTATTCTTTAAAAAAAGTGTAGCAAATTATTTAGAATCTTCTTCTTCGTTTGGAATATTTTTAAATGATTCTGAGAGTGTTTGCTCTTCAATGTCTCTTGGCACATCTGGCCTTGGCATCTCCGGGTAAACAACTTCTTCCTCTTTTTTTGTTTGAGATCTAAGGTTTTTTACTGTTTTAGATAAGGTCATTAAGACAGTCTCTTTGTTTTCATCTTTTTCTTTTTTTCGTTTCTTATCTTTTACTAAGGGTGTTTCTCCGTAAGACTCTTCCAGAACAACAACTTCTATTCCTCCAACCAGGTCTGAAACTAAATTATAGAAAAAAGCTCCTACTGTTGCGAGGGCTGTCTGTGTTAGTAAATATACGACTGCTAAAAATACAACCGATGAAAAGAGTGCTTCTATGTTTCCAACTAGTGAAGCATTGTCATCTAATAATGCCAACCTTCTTGCTATGTCCTCTAATCCCTGAGGAACTCCTGCATTAATTAATAAAACCCAAAGAATACTAAAGCCTAAAACAATAGTTAGGGCAACAATAAAATTTAATACGAAGGTAACCTTCAATACTGTCCAGGGATCTACTTTTCTTATTATTCTTCTTACTCTATTTACTTTTACCATTTTGCTTATTCTTCACTTTTTATAGGTATAAATGCTGAAATCTCTTCTTCTTTAGAGAGTTTCATTACTTTAACGCCTTGGGCTGCTCTGCTCATTTGTTTTATTTGCTTCACTGCACATCTTATAGCAGTTCCTCCTGTACTCATAAGCATAACCTCTGTGTCTTCATCAACTGATCTTGCTCCAACTAAATCACCTTTAGTTTCGGTTACTTTTAGGGCTTTAACGCCCATTCCTCCTCTTCCTGCTCTTCTAAATTCCTCTAATTTTGTTCTCTTTCCATAGCCCTTTGCTGTAATAAATAATAAGGTTTCCTCTCTTGATGTTGAAGCTCCTACTACCTTGTCTCCTTCTCTAAGTTTTATTCCCCTAACGCCCATTGCTGTTCTTCCTTGGGGTTTTAGATTGTTTTCATCAAACCTTATTGCTTGTCCTTTCTTTGATACAAGAATTACATCTTCTTTTCCGGAGGTTGTTTTCACAGAAACGACCCGATCTTCGTCTTTAAGCTTTATTGCTTGTAAAGACTTATAGTTTGAATCAAAATCTTTAAACGCAGATTTTTTAACTGTTCCTTTTTCTGTCATAATTAACAAAAATTTCTCTGTTTCGTAATCTCTCGTGTCTATTATTGCCTGGACCTTTTCGTCTTGACCCATCGAAAGGACGTTGTGTATAAGAGAACCCTTTGCTGTTCTTGTTGTCTTTGGAAGCTCGTGTGCTTTTGCTCTGTATACTTTTCCTTGATCTGTAAAAAATAATAAGTATGAGTGAACGGATGTTGATAAAAGATGTTCTATCACATCTTCGTCTGAAGAAGCTGCCTTAACCCCTTTTCCTCCTCTTCCTTGTTTTTTGTATGATGTAGAGGGTACCGATTTTACATACCCACCTGAAGAAACTGAAACAATTATCTCTTCATCTTCAATTAGGTCTTCTATCTTTACCTCTCCTACGTCTGCTACTAGTCTTGATCTTCTTTCGTCTCCAAATTTTTCCGTTATTGCCTCAAGCTCCTCAACCAATATCTTATTTTGTTTTGCTCTACTTTTGAGAATCCCCCCAAGATCTTTTATTGTTTCTTTCAACTCTTTCTTTTCTTCTTCTAGCTTTTCTCTTTCAAGCGCTGTTAACCTTCTTAACGGCATATCTAATATATGTGAGGCTTGTATTTGAGAAAATTTAAATTTCTTCATTAATGATTTTCTTGCTACATCAACATCTTTCGATGCTTTAATAGTTTTTATAATTTGGTCAATTTTATTTAGAGCAAGTAAAAGTCCTTCTACTATATGGAGTCTTGATTTTGCTTTTTCTAATCTGTATTTTGTTCTTCTTTGAATAACGTCTATTTGGTGCTTTATGTAGAACCCTATAAGTTCTGGTACGGAAAGAACCTTTGGAACCCCATCAACAAGAGCTACAGAGTTTACAGCAAAAGAGTCTTGTAGTTGTGTTTGTTTAAATAGTTGATTTAATACAACCTGAGGTACTGCGTCTCTTTTTAATTCAACAACAAGCCGTGTCCCGTTTCTGTCGCTGCTCTCGTTCCTAAGGTCTGATACCCCTGCTAGTTTTTTATCCTGTACTAATGCTGCAATCTTTTCCATTATTCTGTCTATTGATGCTTGGTACGGAAGCTCTTTTACAACAATTGCTGACCTTCCTTTTCCTAATTCTTCTACATCAGCAACTGCTCTTAACTTTATAGAACCTCTTCCTTTTAATATCGCATCTTTTATCGTCGGTGTTTCTACTATTAAACCACCTGTTGGAAAATCTGGTCCCTTAATTATCTTCAAGTAATCTCTTGGTTTTGGATCTTTTGTTTTTAATGTAAACTTAACCGCCTCAGTTATTTCTTGTAAATTATAGGGTGGCATGTTTGTAGCCATTGCAACAGCTATTCCTTCTGCGCCGTTTATGAGTAGGTTTGGAAACCTTCCTGGAAGGACCTTTGGTTCACTTGTTTCTCCAGAATAGTTTGGCTCAAAATCAACAGTTTCCTCATCAATTCCATCAAGTAGTTGTGATGCCAGTAATGACATCCTTGATTCTGTATATCTCATTGCAGCTGGTGGGTCGTCTGGAGTTCCAAAGTTTCCCTGTGGTTCAATAAGTGGATATCTTGTGCTGAAGTGTTGTCCTAGTCTTACAAGAGTTCCGTATATCGCATCATTTCCGTGTGGGTGATAATTACCCATAACATCTCCCACAACCTTCGAACACTTTCTAAATGGGCCTGTTGGTCTAACGCCAGTCTCATACATTGAATAAAGGATTCTTCTTTGAACGGGTTTCAATCCATCCTTTACGTCGGGAAGGGCTCTTGAAACAATAACAGACATTGCATAGTCTAGAAATGATTTAGAAATTTCGTCTTCTACAGCTATTGCTCCATTTTGAACTGCTGGTTTCTTTGCTGCTGGTTTCTTTGCTGCTGGTTTCTTTGCTGCTGGTTTCTTTGCTGGCATTATACGTCCAAAAACCTTACATCTTTTGCATTTTGTTCAATAAATGTTTTTCTCTTTGATACATCATTACCCATAAGAACTTCAAACATGTTTGCTGCTTTAGCTTCTGCTGCTTTTCCATCAGCAATGCTCACCTGTATAAGGGTTCTTGTTTCTGGATTCATTGCTGTGTCCCATAGTTCACCGGCATTCATCTCTCCCAGACCTTTGAAACGGCTTATATCAAATTTTTTATTTTTGTTTTCTTTCTTGAATTTTTCTAAAGCTTCGTCGTCTTTAAGATAGTTTATTGACCCGGAAGATTTTGCTCTATATAGGGGTGGTTCTGATATCCAGACTTTTCCTTCTTTTATCAGTCCCGGCATAAATTTAAAAAAGAATGTTAATAAAAGTGTTCTTATGTGGGCACCATCAACATCAGCGTCTGTAAGAAGAATTACTTTGTCGTATCTTGATTCTTCTCCGTTGTATTCGTTATTAATGCCTGTGCCAATAGCTTTTATTAAAGAACTTATTTCTGTGTTTTGTAATGCCCTGTTTTCTGTAACTTTTTGTACATTAATAATCTTTCCACGTATTGGTAAAACTGCTTGGGTTCTAGATTCTCGTGCTTGTTTTGCTGGTCCTGCAGCCGAGTCTCCCTCAACAATTAAAAGCTCGCTTTCACTTGGGTCTGTAGAGGAACAGTCGGCAAGCTTACCAGGAAGGCCCGAAGTTTCTAAAATGCTTTTTCTTTTTGTAAGCTCTCTTGCCTTTTTAGCACTCATTCTTGCTTTTGCTGCAACGGCGCATCTTTCTACAATGGCTCTCCCTTCTTTTGTGTTTTTTGATAGCCATTTTGGTAACTCTTTATTTACTAATACCTGTACTTTTGATTTCATTTCTGTGTTGCCAAGCTTTGTTTTTGTTTGACCTTCAAACTGTGGTTCTTTTACTCTGACAGAAATTACTCCCGTTATTCCTTCTCTAATGTCATCACCTGTTAATGAAATATCAGAGTGAAGGTTTCTCGATTTCGCAAAATCATTAATTGCTTTTGTTATAGCTGTTCTAAGTCCTTCTTCGTGTGTTCCTCCCTCAAGTGTGTGAATGTTGTTTGCAAAGCTTTTAATGTTTACATCGTCTTCGTTTTTCCACTGAAGGGCAACCTCTATTTCTGAATCTTTACTTTGGTCTGAAAATGATATTGTTTTTTCATGAAGCACTTCGAATCCATCATTTAAGTAATAGACAAAATCAATTAGCCCTCCTTTATACAAGAACTTGTCTTTGGTTGCTGGTTTCACCCTGTTGTCTACTAGAACAATTTTTAACCCTTTATTTAAAAATGCTGTTTGTCTTAGTCTTTCTGATACAACATTGTATTCAAAAGTTTGTGTCTCTTCAAAAATTTCTGGATCTGCTAAAAAGTTAATTTTCGTACCTGTCTTTTTTGTTGCCTTTCCTTTTTTAATTTTTGACACTGGCTTACCTAAATCAAAATTTTGATTCCAAACAAAACCATCTCTCTGGACTTCAGCTTTAACATAAACTGAAAGTGCATTAACAACTGAAATTCCGACACCATGAAGTCCTCCACTAACGCTGTATGCTTCTGATTCAAATTTTCCTCCAGCATGTAGTGTTGTTAAAACTGTTGTAAGTGCGGATTCTTTCGTTTTTGGTCTGGGCTTTACTGGTATACCGCTGCCATTGTCTGTAACAGTAACTGATCCGTTCTTTTCAAGACGGACCTCAATTGAGTTGCAACGCCCCGCCATTGCTTCATCAACAGAATTGTCTACAACCTCCCAAACTAAATGATGTAAACCATTGGGTCCTGTTGATCCTATATACATGGCCGGCCTTTTTCGAACGGCCTCAAGTCCTTCCAAGACTTTTATGTCTTTAGAATCATAAGTTTTTGAATCTTTTTTTGGCACGGATCTCCTAAGATACGTTTCTTTTTTTATTGTTAACAGCCCTAGCTGAACTCTTATTTTAGCGGAAATCCGTTGTTATTGTTGGCTATTTTGGATTTGAACGTCCAGTGTATTTAGCTTTATTTTTGTTTTTTTTTCAATATCTATTAATATCTTTTGTTCCTCAAGCTTAATTAAATCCATTGCTCTTTTTGATGTTGTATATAGTGTTGCTGTAGTCCCTATTACTGGTCCTGGAGTGGTTTCTTTAGACCATAAAAAGTTGTTTTTATCAAAATAGTTTTTTACTTTTTTAGACTCGGAAAAGCTTATCCCTAGAAGGTTCTTTTCGACATTAATTTTTTCAGGTTCTTTTTTTTTCACTGGTTTGTTCTTACGGGCATTAGTAAATATTTATAGTTTTCTACCTCTCCTTGAATAACAACGGGTTTTTCGTTTCCTGAAAACCTGATATAAACTGTGTCGCCGTCTAAAACCTCTATTCCCTGCATAAAATAGTTTGGGTTAAAAGACATTTTAAAACCAGAAACGTCTTCAACGTTAACTCCTAGGGTTTTTATAGAAACCTCTTCGTTCCCTCCGCCAATATCTTTGTTAACTGTTGTTATTTTGAGTGTGTCTTTGTTTTCCAAAATAATTTGGACTGGAATGAAGCCTTCCGCAACAACGGTTGCCCTGTCTAGCGACTGCAATAGTTCTGTTTTTTTGACCTCTATTGAAAATAGGTTTTCTTTTGGAAACAGGTTGTCATATTCTGGAAACGTTCCTTCTAGTTTTCTTAAGGATGCGGAAAATTTATCATTATAAAAATGAAGTTCTCTTTCGTTAGAATTAATTTTTATAGGTTCGTCTGTGTTTTCAAAAACCCTTGCTGCTTCGTTTAGTGCTCTATATGAAATAATTCCTATATCTTTTATTGGGATTTCTGACAAGCTGTGTGTTGCCAGTCTATAGCTGTCTGTTGCCACTAGTTCTGTTTTGTTGTTTTTGTTGTTAAAGTAAACACCTGTTAAGACGGGTCTTCCTCCTTCTGGTGAGCTTGCTATTCCTACTTTTTTTATTGACTCAAATAGTTCTGTTGTCTCAACTTCTTCTGTGTTGTCGTTGTCGTTTTCTTCAAGCAGCGCTTCTGGGTATGTTTTTTCGTCTAGTTTTCTTAGTTCAAAGTCCATCTTCTTAATCTCTACTTTTAGTTCAGACCCTATGTCTGAAAACGTGGCTTCTCCTGTGGGTAGTTTTCTAACGATCTCTGATAAAACCCTTGCGTTTACTAAGGTTTCTCCCTCCACTTCTGTTTTAACCTCTGTTCTTGCTTTTAAAATAACATCTAAATCTGAACCAATAACTTCAAGGAGGTTTTCTTTTGTTCTAAGATATAGACCCTGTAGAGAGGGTGTTGTCGGCCGCGGATCCACAACCTTTGATACTGTTGAAATAACTTCTTTTAGGTCCATTGTTTTTATTTTGAATTTCAATTTAATTCCTTATATATTTAATAATAATAAAGATGTTGAAAATGTTTAAAACGAAGAAATATAAAGGTTTTAAAAAGAAAGGGGTGTTCAAAACTTTAAACATAAAAAACCTGCAATTAAGAAACACCCACAAAGTTTATTTTATTGTCGAAAATGTTTACTTCTTTTAACAACAAAGTAGAGTCCTTGGACCGTCTTAAACAAGACAAGATTGTTGAGTGAGATCGCCCACCCAGAAAAAGACCAACCTGAGAAAGAGAAAGATCGGTGTGTTTTCTAATTAAAGCAACACAAAGGTTTCGAGCGTCGGCCACGTTAGAGCTTCTGTTTTTCGAAACTATTAATTTTCTATCTATTTGGTATACATCAGAAACATAGTCCAAAATAAAATCAGGAGTCAAGTAAGGAACAACATTCTTTTTTGACTCACCAACCAGGCTCTTAATGTAGTCAGAATTACCAACACCTGTTTGTTTGTTTATAACTAGATTATTAACTATTCCATTTATGTCTCTAAAGCTATTAATTTCTAAATTAACAAGCTCGGTAACTTCTTTTTTTGTTAACAAAGTATCTTCGAAACTATCGTTTTTTAGTCTTAAAACCTCCTCAAACATTTTTTTATCTGGTTTACTAATGTCTGTAACCAAACCGTTTAATATTCTTGAGATAAGCCTCTCCGGAAAACCCAAAAGGTTTTGAGGTTTTTGATCAGAAACCAAAACAACAGCTTTTTCGTTGTTTAAAAAATAATTTATTGTATGAAAAAGTTCTTCCGAGACACCTTTTTTACCAATAAAAAACTGGATGTCATCAATTAATAAAACGTCGACAGACCTGATTTTATTTTTAAACAAATCAATATCTTGGTTCTTTATACCGCTTACGTAAGACTCTAGAAAAGATTCAGAATCTATGTAATAAGACGAAACACAAGACTGTTCCATTGTTTTTAAAAGGTGGGTCTTACCAACGCCGGGTTCACCATGAACAAAAAGCGGATTAAACCTTTGACCCGGATCTAAGACAACATTTTTAGCGGCTGTTACGGCTAAGTTGTTAGAAACACCAACCAAAAGACTATCAAAAACAGAAAGATCAGCCAAAATCTTTTCTTCAACAGGTTCTTCTTCAATTGTTTTTTCTTCAAAAAGAGGAACCTGTGGCACCTTTAAATTAATTTCTTTCTTAAGCTTCTTATCTAACACAAAAACACAATCATCGGAACCAGAAACGTCTTTGTAAACACTTTTAATTTTTTTATAGAGTTTTTTTTCAATGGAGCTTTTTACAAATTCAGAATTCACGAATAAATTAAGCTCATTTTCTTGGTTTGTACGAAAATCAACCTGTTCCAACCAATATTTATCTGTTTTTGAAAGGGGCTCTTCGAGTATCTTTTGTTTAAAATCTATAAGTTTTTGATTCATGTCTATAGTAATTTAATTTATTAGTTAAAAAAAACATAGAGTGTTAAAAACAAACTAAACAAAAGGAAAAAAGAAGCTGACTATAAAAAAGCCTAAGTTGTTTAACTTTTTTCATAAATAGTCAATAAAAACAAGTACAAAAACAATAGATTACAAAAGCTAGTTAATATAATTTTCGCGAAGCTTGTTTGTTTTTCGCGAACACCTAAATAAAAAATTTAATTACTTTGTTTAATTAATTATTTCATTTATTGTGATTAGACAGGTAAAAAATGAAAAGAACTTATCAACCTAGTAATAGAAAAAGAAGCAGAAAACACGGTTTTAGAAAAAGAATGCGTACCAGAGCAGGACGTGAAATCCTAAAAAGACGAAGAAGCAAAGGTCGCAAGGTTATTTCTGCATAATTAGTTGGTAAATTTTACTACTTTAAAAAATAGCAATCATTTTTTGAGCCTGAAAAAAGAAGAAAATTGTTTAACTGAGCAAGGTTTAAGAGTATACATAGAAGACAGTGATGAAAAGGTGTCGAGACTAGGAATAAGCATTCCTAAATCTGAAGCAAACGCAGTTAAGCGAAATAAGTTTAGAAGAAAGATTAAAGAGGTAGTTAGAGGTTTAGAAGCAAAAAATAATTTTGATATTTATATTATTGGAACAAAAAAAGGAACCAAGCTTAAATATAAAGAATTAAGCAGAATTATTGCATCTCATCCAAAATTAAAATAGAAGTGAAGATTACGAGTTTAATATTTTTAATATTTAGATCCTTGTTGGGTTTTTTTGGGCTAGGACAAGGAAACTGTATGTATTACCCAACTTGCTCTTCTGTTATAACAGAAGAAGTAAACGAAAAAGGCCTTATTAAAGCTATTCCACGGGTTTTATATAGAATTTATATCTGTAATCCAATATATAGAAAAATTGGTAAAAATTGGCAATAATAGAACCATTCGCTTTAGCTATAGGTTTTTTACTTTCCTATATTTACGACTTTGTAGTTTCTTACGGCTTATCAATAGTTATATTGACAATAATAATTAATATTATAATTTTTCCGCTAACCCTAAGACAAACAAGGTCTACAAAGAGAATGCAAGATGCACAAGCCGATATAAAAAAAGTACAAAAACAATACAAAGACGATAAAGAAGAGTTAAATAAAAAAATAGCAGAGCTTTATAAAGAAAAAGGAATAAACCCGCTTGGTTGTGTTGTTCCACTATTAGTTCAAATGCCTATTTGGTTTGCTCTTTTTAGAGTTCTAAGAGAACCACTTTTATTCATACCAAAAGAAGCAAATCTTTACTCACAACTTGGAGATCACTCAAGTGTTTTATTCTTTAATATGGACTTACAGATTCCAGCATCTGCAATAACAGCTTGGATTGATAGAGCTCCATACATTGTTTTAATACTTTTAGTGGTGGGTACGGCTTTAATCCAACAAAATCAACTAACCAAGAAACAGGGAAAGTCCAACAACCAACAACAACAGCAAATGCAGATGATAGGAAAGGTTATGCCAATATTTTTTGGTTTTATTTCATGGACCCTTCCAGCTGGTTTGGTTGTTTACTTTTTAACAGGAAATATTTTCAGAATTGGACAACAAGCACTAATTGTTAAGCTTGAAGAAAACCAACCTGACAAAAACACTAAAGAAGTTGAGAAAAACAAAGAAAAAGATAATGAAAACGGAGAGGGACCGGTTAATGATGACTCTCGTAAAAAAAGAAAAAAAAGAAGGAGAAAATAATGTCTAATAAATGGGTAGAAGTTGAAGCAAAGACCATTGATGACGCAATAAAAGCTGGCTTAAAAGAATTAGAACTAGATGATGCGACCGAAGCAGACATAAGTATATTAAGAGAACCAGAAGGAGGAGTTTTTGGTGTTGGAGGAACAAAAGCTTTAGTTAGAATTTCAGTAAGAAACGGCTTTAAAAATCAAAACGGAAGAAATTATAAACAGAGAAATAGAAATGACAGACCAAGAAACCGAAGAGAAAAATTTGAACCAAAAAAACCAAGAGTTGAAGCAGACCCAAAAAAACAACTAGAGGTTTCAATCTCCTTTTTAGAGGGACTTATTAAATCTTTTGGTTTAGAAGGCGCAGTTGAAGGAGAAACAGAAGATAGAAACCTTCTTGTTAAGGTTACCGGGGAACAAACAGAGGCTCTTGTTGGTGAAAAAGGAAACATCATTCGTTCACTGCACGAGCTTACAAGAACTGTTATTCAAAGAAAAACAGGTGCAGGAACAAGGCTTAGATTAGATGTTGCAGACTATGCTCTTAAAAGAAAAGAAGCTTTAACAATTTATGCAGAAAGACTAACAAAACAAATTCTTGAGGACAAACAAGAGGTTATGTTAGAACCAATGAATTCAGTTGATAGAAAAACACTGCACGATGCTGTTTCTGAAATAGATACAATAAAATCATACTCAGAAGGAAGAGAGCCTTACAGGTCTGTGGTTTTTGCACCAAGCGAACAAGAAGAAGAATGACCTATAATCCCCAAATTCCAGCGTGGGGAGAACAATACCTAGAAGAAAACAAGGAAAAACTTGTAAAATATCACGAATGGCTTTCTATTACGGGCATTAAAACTGGTTTAATTAGTCCAAAAAAAGATCAATATATTTGGGACGAGTTCGTTGTTCACTCATTATATTTTTATAAAATAATTGAAGATCTAGGTCTAAAAAAGTCCAGTGTTTTTGATATAGGAACGGGTGGAGGAATTCCAGGAGTACCTATAGCTATTGCAAGCAAAAGAAAATTAACCTTAATAGATAATAAAAAAAGCAGAATATTTGAACTAGAGAGGTTAATAAAACTACTAGAAATGGAAGAACTTTTGGCAGAAGAAAGAGATGCCATAGAACTATTAAATAAGGAAGAAAACGCTATTTTTACACTTAGGTGTTATTTATCAACCCCTAGTTTGATTAAAGAAGCCACAAAAACACTAAAGAAAAATACATACCTTATATCTTCTAATGAAAAAAATAGACTAAAAACAAATGAAAAGTTTCACGTGAAACAAGAAAAATTTTTTATTAATAAAAACGATTATCGATTTATTGATGTTATAACAAGTATGTGAAAATAATATCAATAATTTGTCAAAAAGGCGGAGTAGGAAAAACAACTACAGTTGTTAATTTATCTAGCATTTTTTCAAAGAATGGTTACAAAACACTAATTATTGATCTAGACCCACAAGGCAATGTTTCCACATATTTGAATTTTGATAAAAACACAAACGAAGTTACAAATAGTATCGAGCTATTAGAGGGGGTAAAAGAGCTATACCCAGGAGAATTGAATGAAAATCTTTCAATTATTCCTTCAAATAAAAAAATAGTGAGATACAACGAAGAAAAGATTATTGGAGGATCAAGAATTAGGAAATTGAAACAAGCTGGAATTTTTAATAATTTTGACTTTGTTTTTATAGACACACCACCAACCATGAGCTCTTTAGTACAGGAAGGAATTGCCGCATCAGATTATTACTTGATACCAACAAAGCCAGAATTTTTAGCCATTGAAGGAGTAGCACAAGCTATGAATTTTGCTAAAACGACATTGAAAAATATACCTAATATTAATCCTATATTTTTAGGAGTTTTATTAAACCAGGTTGAAATAAAAAGGTCTAGCTTCAACGAATTTTTAACTGAATTAGAATACTTACTTGGAGATAGATTATTAAAAACAAAAATTTCTCACTTAACAGAGATTGCAGACAGCCCTTTTTATGGAAAAACTGTGATAGATTTTAGTGAGGAGAGTAAAGCAAAAATAGAATTTAATAAATTAGCAGAAGAAATAATAGAAAGAGTTGGAATAAATGAAAAGATCTCTTAGTTCATTAATAACAGATACAAACGTTAGAGAGTTTAAGGCTGTAGAAATAGACATATCGTCAATAAAGAAAAGCGAGACACAAGCGCGTACGAATTTTGATAAAGAAAAGCTATCAGAATTGAGTCAGTCAATAGTAAAGAACGGAATTTTACAACCATTAATAGTTCAAGAAGTAGGATCTGGTGAATACAGACTCATTGCGGGGGAAAGAAGACTAAGAGCCTCAAGAGAAGCAGGATTAAAATCAGTCCCTTGTTTAATTAAAGATGTAAGCTCTAGAGATGCTGCAGTAATTGGTTTAGTTGAGAACGTACAAAGAAAACAACTTAACACAACAGAAGAAGCAGCCGGATATAAAAAGCTTATTGAAGAATATAATTTAGAAACTAAAGACATAGCAATTTTAGTTGGGAAAAGTAGATCATACGTATCAAACCTACTTAGATTATCAAAACTAAGTAGCAGGGTTTACAAAGCCCTTCAAGAAGAAGTAGTAACAATGGGGCAAGTTAAGCCAATAATTAATTTAGAAGAACAAAAACAAGACGAGCTCCTTGCTGAAATCTTAAATTTAAAACTATCTAGTAGGCAAGTAGAAGAAAGAGTAAGAAGCATCACAACCTTTAATAAAGAAACCTCTGAAGAACTACTACACTACAAAAATTTTTTTGAAGACAAAACAGGATCAAAAGCAGATATTAAAAAGAACAATAAAAAATTTAAGGTAACGCTAAATTTTCCAACCGAAGATGCATTAAGGTCTTTTATAAATAGATTTAAGTAGACAATGATTCATTTAAACTATCTAAAAGATAAGTAAGAATTTCTTCTAGTTCATTAATTTGGTAAAATTTACCATTTATTATAATTGAAACAGATTTTGTATTTTTTAAAAGACTTGAAGCTCTTCCTACAATAGGGATATTAAATCTATCTTGGATAGACTCACTTAGCTTTTTACCAATAATGCTTTCAGAAAAACTTCCTTTGAAGTATTCGATCAAACTTTCATCAGAACTCTTAAAAGAAACAAAAAGGGCTGGTTGTTTATTATTTACGTAATTTATAATATTTTCTTCTTCTATTTTCTCACCGGCCTCAGAGGCAAAAGAAGCAAGAATATTTTTTTCTAAACATAGGTTTCTTGTTTTTTCATAAATAGCAACTTGGTCTTTATAGCTTCCAAAGTTTGGAAAATTAAAAGAAACAGAATATCCAATGCTTCCTGTCATAAAACCAGGTGAAATTGTTTTAATTGCTTCGTTTAGTGAAGTATCAAAGCCAGGTCTTATAAGCTTTCTAATTTCTTCAACAGTATTTAAACCCACAGTTCCATCTACATCAAGACCCCTATTTTCTTGGAACTTAACTACAGAAGATACAACTTCATTTGTAAAGATCCCATTAATAGGTTCTGAGTAAAAACCTAGCCTAGATAAAAGTTCTTGGAGCTCTTCAATATCTGCTCCATAAAGGGCTGGATTTGCTTTTGTTAAAATCCTATCTCCAAGCTTGTATCCGTAATTCACCAACTCCATCCAAAGTTCCTCCTTTGTTGAGAGGTTTTCAATACTTCTATCTTCTAAAAATAAAGAAAGAATAGATTTAATTTCAGCTTTTTCTTCTGTTGATGAATACCCAACATAATTTAACCTTTCTTTAAGATCTTGTAATTCAACCTCTGAAAGTTCGTCTACAAAAGAGAGAGATTCTAGATTAATGGTCAAGCCACCTCTCGGCATCAATTGCCGCCTGACATCCGGTACCTGCAGCGGTTACTGCCTGTCTATAAACTGAATCAGCAACATCTCCAGCTGCAAAGATTCCCGGTACAGAAGTACTGGTATCAGTTGTGAAACCTGTTTTTATGTATCCTTTTTCATCTAGGTCGACTAAACCATCTAAGAAAGATACATTTGGCGTGTGACCAATAGCCATAAACACTCCATCTATATTTAACTTTGAAGAAGAACCATTTAGGGTGTCTTTAAGAGATACAGATTCTACACTTTGATTTCCATGAATTTCAATTAATTCTTTATTCCAAAGCACCTCAATTTTTTCATTATTTAAAACCCTGTCTTGCATGATTTTGCTAGCTCTAAAAGAGTCCCTTCTGTGCACAATGTACACTTTTGTTGCAAATTTTGTTAAGAAAAGAGCTTCCTCCATAGCTGAATCACCACCACCAACTACAATTACTTCTTTTTCTTTAAAAAAGAAACCATCACAAGTAGCACATGCGGAAACACCGTGGCCTTGAAGTTCTTTCTCTCCTTTTACATTAAGCCATTTAGCAGAGGCCCCGGAGGAGATAATTACTGATTTAAATTCATAAGTATCTTTTCCACTTTCAAGTTTAAATCCACCATCAATTTTTTCTATTTTATTAATTGTTTCGGTTTTAATTTGGGTTCCAAACCTTTCAGCCTGTTGTTTAAATATCTGCATCAAATCAGGTCCCATTATCCCAGAATCAAAACCAGGATAATTTTCGACGTCTGTTGTTAACATAAGCTGACCACCAGATTCTAGACCTTCAAAAAGGACAGGTCCTAAGCTTGCTCTTGAAGCATAAATGCCAGCAGTATAACCAGCAGGACCTGAACCAATGATTGCTAAATTATGCATTTCTCTTCTTTCTATAATTGTTTAAAGATAAAAATAAAAAAACTAAACCAAGTGCAGCTAAAGCGAAACCAGTTGGATTAACTCCAAGCAACACACCAAGTCCTTGCATTATTTTAATTACTCCCATAAATAAAAAAACCAGAGATGTTAATAAAAGAACAACAAGCAATAAACCAAGACTGGCAAACCCCGTAAAACGCTGAATAGGCCTGACAATAAGTTCTTTTATTGTTTTTATTAGACCATCTACCGATTCTACAAAACTATCTTCTTCCATATTGCTATGATAAGCCAATTAAGTTTATTAAGGAACTCTTTAAGTTTCGTTTTGAATAAAAGAACTCATTATGATTAGTTTTCTTTTAGAAACACTGAAAGAGTATTTTGTATAGAGACCTAAAGCAGCCTCATTATTTTCTTGTGTGTTTAGTTTCATCTTTTTATAATTTTTTGATTTGGCAAACAATAAAATATATTGGAGTAATTCTTTACCTAAACCTTGATTTTGAAATGATTTATCAATACCAAACCTTTGAAGGTAAGTAAAGCCACGAGTCTCACCAAGAATTGCATACCCTCTCAATGCACTACCTGAAAAGATCTTAAACAAATAATTGTTATTACAACTCTTCATTGTTTCAATAAAATTTGAATAAGAATTCTTCCAATATGGGTCAAAGATATTACCATCTATTTTTAATAAACTTTCTATGTCTGACAAGTTAAATATTTTATGCTCTATTGGTTTGTCATTATTTTGGCTAGTTTTTTTAATATTCTTAAGATTTGATTCACAAATAAGCAAACTATGTTTTTCAACCCACCCAGATTCCAACCATTTTTTTGCTTCGTTTTGATTAATCATTGAAGAGTTAAAAGACAACCCCAATTCTTTTGATTGTTTATTTATATTTTTGAGAAGATGCTTACCTCCAAGAATCTTCTCAAAATAAATACAGTCAACAAAAGCATTCCACTTTCTTGTATAAAAAGAACCGTTTATTTTAAGATTTAATCTTTTTTCATTTGTTAAATACATATTTTAAAATTTTTTTATCTTCATCATAAGTTAACAAATCAAGAGCCTTTTTTTCTGAAACAATAGCTATTTCCTCAATTTCGTGATCTGGTTCTTTTACAAACTCCTTTATAACCATCATTTCATAAAACCAAACTGTTTTTTGAATGGTTTCCCCATATTCAATCGAGTATCTTGATTCAGCTACAGGTTTTTCATCAAGACATTTAACCTGAAATCCTGTTTCTTCAAAAACTTCTCTTTCAGCAGCCTCAAGAGGTGTTTCGCCTTCTTCTAAATGACCTTTTGGAAAACCCCAAAATCCAGAGCTGTAATTTTTTTCATATTCTTTTCTTAGGCGATTTTTTACTATAAGGACCTTATTGTTTATTAAAACTATCCCACCTGCTGCAAAATCTACTTTAGAATTCATCCTTTATTCTTCCAATTCTTCTTCTAAGCTAACAATATGGTACCAACAACATTAATAAAAACTTTAGATGAAAAACCTTTTTTGAAACAGGTTGCATCTTCCTATGCAGAAGCTGGCTTTGAAATATATCTTGTTGGAGGAGCTGTTAGAGACGGAATCTTAGGAATAGAGACAAATGATTTTGACTTCACAACAAACGCAAGCCCAGAGGAATCTTTAAAGTTACTTCATAAAAACGGTTATAAAACAACAGAAATAGGAAAAGCTTTTGGAACAGTAGAAACACGAATTGAAGAATATTCTCTTCACATAACAACATATAGAGAAGATACATATGATAAAGATTCAAGAAAACCCGAAATTAAAACATCTAAAGATCTAGATACAGACCTAAGCAGGAGAGACTTTACAGTTAATGCTATTGCATATGACATAAATATAAATAAAATTATCGATCCATATAGTGGAATGAAAGATCTTTCAAAAGGAATAATAAGAACACCAGACAGCCCTCATATTTCCTTTTCGGACGATCCATTAAGAATGCTTAGAGCTTGTAGGTTTATAAGCACACATGGGTTTACACCAAACAATGATATTTTTGAAGCGATTTCAAAAAACCTTGAGAGAATAGAAATAGTAAGCATTGAAAGAATAAGAGATGAGATTACCAAACTACTTACAGGAGAAAATCCATCATTAGGATTAAAAGCTTTTGTAGAGAGCGGCCTAAGTCAGTTAATAATGCCTGAGTTAAATGAATTAAAAATTGAAGTGGACCCTGAACATCACCACAAAGACGTATATGAACATACAATGGTTGTTGTAGACAGAGTTTCTCCAACGCTTATTTCTAGAATGTCAGCACTTCTTCACGATATAGGAAAACCAAAAACTAAAGGAATTGAAAACGGGAAGGTGCATTTTAGGCATCATGAGGTTGTTGGTTCGAAAATGAGTAAAGGAATTATGAAGAGGCTTAAATACGATAAAAATACGATAAACAACGTAGCTCTCTTGGTAGAAAACCACCTTAGACCACACACCTTCAAGATGGGCTGGACAGATTCAGCAGTAAGAAGATACATAATTGACGCAGGAGATCTAATGATTGAGTTAAATGAACTAGTCAGGGCAGATATTACAACAAAGAATAAAGAAAAATATGAAGAGATAAACAAGTATTTAGACGAGATGGAAGAAAGAATAAAAGAAGTAAATGAAAAAGAAGAGTTATCTAAATTGAGACCACCTATTTCTGGTAATGAGATAATGGAAATGTTTAGCTTAGAACCAGGCCCTGATGTTGGAAAGATTATGAAAGCCCTGTATGAGCAAAGAATCAATGATGGAGAGGTTTCTAAAGAAGAAGCAACTAAGTTAGCTGAAGAAGTTTATAAGAAATTATAAAAAAACTACTTTATTAATTTCAATATAGTAAAGTTGCCTAGTCTAAAAAATATAAGGAGAAACATGCCTAAGGGCAAAGTTAAATGGTTTAACCAAACTAAAGGATACGGATTCATAGCTCCAGACGAAGGAGATAAGGATGTATTCGTACACATAACTGCGGTTAGAGACTCTGGAATGCAAAATCTTGAAGAAGATCAAGAAGTAGAGTTCGAAATTGTAGAAAAAGATGGTAAAGCCTCAGCTGAAAACCTAAAGTAAGGTTCTAATTACTTAGATCTAAAATACTACTAGCAATTTTCACTACATATACATTATTCTTAATCAAAGAATGAACATATCACGAAAAAATAGAGAGCGATTAGCTAATGAGATAGTTAATGGTGCTGTATTGATACATGGAAACAATTCCATGTATAGAAATAATGATGTCGCATATCCTTTTAGGCAAGATTCAAATTTTCATTACTTAACAGAATGGCCCGAGCCCGATGCACATGCTGTAATTGTCATAGAGGACAGTAAGCCAGAGTTATATTTATTCGTTCAAGATAGAAACTTAGAAATGGAAACATGGGACGGAAAAAGAATTGGACAAAAAGGAGCAGTTGATAAATATAATGCAAAAGCAGCATTTTCGAATACTGACTACCCAAAGAAACTTTCTGAACTGTTAAAAGGTGTAGAAAATATTTATTGTGATTATTCCAGTACAAAATTTCAAAAATATGACCAAAAAGCTCTTAGTTTTGCAGTTCCTTATGATCAGAGAGGTTTAGATTTTAGTAAAGCAACCTTGCATGCATTATCTCCAATACTTTCTGAGCTTAGACTAGTAAAGGATAAAGAAGAGATTGACTTACTAACAAAAGCATGCGATATAACTGTAGAAGGACATAAGGTTGCTATGAAAATTACTAAAGCTGGAATGTTTGAATACCAAGTAGCAGCAGAGATGGAAAAAACATTTTACGACCTAGGAGCAGAGAGGCTCGGATACCCATCAATAGTTGCGTCAGGAGACAATGCTTGTATTCTTCACTACTCAACAAACAGAGAGAGAATTTCAGAGAATTCTTTGCTTCTAATTGATGCAGCAGGAGAATATGGAATGTTCTCATCTGACGTAACAAGAACTTTTCCAGTTAGTGGAAAGTTCTCTTCAGAACAAAAGGATGTATATATAGAAGTATTAAAAGCTCAAAGCTTAGGAATTGAAAGTGTTACAACAGAAAATACAATGCAAGACATCCACCAAATTACTGTTAAGTCTATTTCGGAGTCTTTAGTTAACTTAGGCCTTGTTCCAATGGGTATTGACGAAACAACTTCTATGATGCACTATTTTGAATATTTTATGCATGGTACAGGTCACTGGCTTGGTTTAGACGTACATGATGCAGGAAGCACTGAAAAGGATGAAGAGCCAAGAAAATTGGAACCAGGGATGGTTACAACAATTGAACCAGGAATTTATATAAGACCAAATAAACCAGTTATTGAGTTTCCATTACTTGAAAGAGATCCAGTAAAAATTAAGGACAGAAGAAAAGAAATCGGGATGGAAGAAGCAACAAAGCTTGAGCAAGAAGAAATAAAAAATGCTAAAACAGTAAAACACGAAGTTCCAAAAAACTTATTAGGAATAGGAGTAAGAATTGAAGATGATATCGTATGTACAGAAAAAGAACCTATTAACTTAACAAAAGGGGTTCCTACATCAGTAGAAGAAATAGAAGCAATCTGTAGCTAAATAATGGTTTCGCCAAGATTTGTTTATTCTTTATATGAATCACGCCTTCAAAAAAGGCTACCAAAAGAAGATCTTCCAAATCATATTGGATTAATACACGATGGGCACAGAAGGTATGCTCGGAGGGAAAACCTTCTAAGTTATGAGGTTTCGTACAAGATAGGAATGGTTAGGTTCAAAGAATGTCTTTCTTGGTGTGATGAACTAGGCATCAGTTATGTTACTAGTTGGTTGTTATCAAGAGAAAATTTATTACGGTCAGAAGAGGAGCTTGAAGCATACTTTATAGTTTTAAATGAGCTTTTCGAAGAACTTATTATTGACGATCTTGTTGATAATTTTAAAATTCAATTTATTGGAAGTACAGATCTCCTTCCTGGTTATTTAAAAGAAACTATAACCAGGCTTCAAGAGGTAAGAGGGGGTGGAGAAAAAACCCTAACAATCGCTCTTGGGTATGGAGGAAGGCAGGAAATTATTGATGCAATAAAGAGTCTTGTTATTGAAAACAAAGGAAAAGACCCTGAAGGTTTGGTTGAAGAGATTAATGATGAACAGATTAGAGAACATCTTTATTTACCTGATGCGCCTGATGTTGATTTAGTAATTAGAACTAGTGGCGAATCAAGACTTTCAGGATTTTTACTTTGGCAAAGCACATATTCAGAATTTGTTTTCCAGGATGTTTATTGGCCGGAGTTTAGAAAGATTGATTTTCTTAGATGTCTGAGAGAATATACACAAAGAGAAAGAAGATTTGGGAAATAATTAGTAAACATTCCTTGTGGTTTGTTTACTATTGATAGATATGAATATCATAGAGACTCTTAATCAGCTAAATTTTACTTCTTTATTTTTGATTTTCATCATATCAAAACTACTTATTGAAACTTATTTAAAAATAAGAAATATTAATTCAATCAATAGAAACAAAGAAAAGATCCCAGAAAGATTTATAGAAGTAGTTACTGAGGAAGAATATAAAAAATCTATTAATTACAACATTGAAAGAATTAGATTTTCAGTCTTAGTTTCAGTATTCGGAGTTGGTGTGCTGTTGTTTTTTACTATCGGTGGAATGTTGAATAATTTAACGCTATTTGTTCAAGGAATAACTGGTTCAAATATAGTAGGAGCTATATTACTGGGTCTTTTACTCATTATTATTAGTGAAATTATTGAAATACCTCTCGCAATATATTCAACATTTTACATTGAGGAGAAATATGGATTTAACAAGACAACCACAAAAACATTCGTAACTGATTTGCTTAAAAATCTTTTAATACAGAGTATTTTTGCTTCAATACTTTATGCTGTTGTAATTTCAATAATTGAAAACCTTGGAAACAACTGGTGGATCTATGCTTTTGCTGCTGTGTTTTCCCTCCAGTTAATAATCTTTTATATTTATCCAGTCTTAATCCTTCCACTTTTTAACAAATTTGAACCTCTTGAAGATGAGAAATTCAAGAAACCTATAGAGAGACTATTAGAAGAGATTCGCTTCAAGGCCAAAGGTTTGTTTGTAATGGATGGGAGTCTTAGGAGTTCACACGGCAATGCTTTCTTTACTGGTTTTGGAAACAATAAGAGAATAGTTTTTTATGATACTTTATTAGAAACTATTACGCCTGATGAAATGGAGTCCATCCTTGGTCACGAATTAGGACATTACAAACTTGGACATATTAGAAAGACATTAATAAGTTCTATATTTTTTGGTTTTGCTGGTTTTTATTTTCTTGGCCAAGTTTTTCAGTCTGAAAACTTTTTTTACGGACACGGTCTTGATGAATTAACAATATATTCAAAGTTTCTTTTATTTTATTTAGTAGTAGGCTCTTACACTTTCTTTACCAAACCAATTACTTCATATATTTCAAGACAAAGAGAATTTGCAGCTGATGATTTCTCAATTCAATACACAAAAGGTGAGAGCATGATTTCCGGACTTCTTAAGCTTAGTAAAGATAATGCTTCAAACTTGACACCAGACCCTCTTTACAGTTCTTATTATTACTCACATCCACCAATAGCAGAACGAGTAAAGAGTTTAGAAACCAAATTAAATTAAAAATTTAGCACCTGTACGAACAATATTATTTTAAGGAACACTTAAAACAAACAGTGCCTGAAGAGTTAGAGCAACAGTTATAAATAGAAATATATATTGTGTTTTATCACTTTTTTCATGACCAAAAAGCTTAACTGATAAATCATGAGCTAAAACAACGCTTAACATATGACCAAGCAAGGTAATAATTACTTGAATAGTCCAGAGTGCAACTGGAGATAAGAAATATACAACTGTTACATCATCTATTCCAAACAAATTAGCACCAGTTCCTATTGGGTCGTTGAGTCTGTAAAAAAAAGTTTGAGATTCAAAAAGTAATAAACTCAAATAATGAGTGACATGATAAGCAAAAGCAATTGGCAACATTGTATGAGCAAATGTTAAAGAGACTTCATTCAGTGAATAATCTGAGTTTGAAACTTTTATTGCGAAATAACAAGCAAAACGATAAAACGCAATTAAAAGTAAGTTTATACCTATAAAAGCAAGTGTTGAAAAAATTAGATCATAAACTCTTGTTCCAAACTGGTTATACCAAAACACCGTTCCCCTAAGCCCGTCGTAAGTAACCGTACCTATCATTAAAAGAATAAAATATTCCATTCCTTTCAGTTTTGAAAGATTTGAAATATTTTGTAATAAATTTTTAAACACAGGTCTAGAATTAACAATTTTTAATTTGCTATACAGATGGTGAAGCAACAAAAGAGGGTCTATTTCTATAGATGTTTTATTAAGAAATAATTTAAACCCATTCACTACAACAAAAAGCAAGAAGAAAACTATACCAATATGAAATGGATTACCAGGTTTCCTCCATACAAGCTCAAACCAAGTAAGGCTTATAAATAAACCGCAAGCCACATACACAGAATTCGGTTTATTATCATTTGATAAAAATATATTTAAAGGATTAAATTTTGCATATAAGTCTCCAAACAAAAGACCCAAAACCGGGACACCAATCCATAAAAATATCCAGAGTATAAAAGGAGCCATTGAGGTTGTAGGCTCTTCGTTTCCAATTAGGCCAGGAGCAATAAGAAGGAATAAAATTATGAAGCCAAATAACTTACCATAGACACTTTGGTTATTACTAAAGAACCTCTCTTCAGAGGTTAAAATTGACTCTTTCCAAGAAATTTTTAGAAATACAAACGTTAAAACTATTACCCATGCAGAAACATTTAATACAGTTTCAAAAGGTATAGGTAAATCCCCAACACTTCCAATGCCGTGATTTAATTTTGTTGATATAAGGTTTCTCACTTTTTCCTTTTTATATACTAATGATTAATTATAATTCAATTAAAGGAAGGAAAAATTATGTGCGTAGTATGTAATGCAGCAATAGAATATAACGACTCAGCTTTATTGGCTGTAAGTACTGATAGTAATGAATCTTTCACTATTCCAATAGTAAGAGGGCTTATAGAGAACCACAGTTTTGAAACTATTCAATCTCTATTAATCAAAGCTTCTTTAGTTGGAATTATTTTTTAATCTACACACTTACTACAAAGACCTAAAAGTTCTAAAGTATGATCTTTAATTTCGAAGTTAAATGCTTTTTCAATCTTAACTACTTCAGTATCTAGATTTTTTTCAAATTTCTTACTTAAGTTTATATCTATAATATCGCCACACCTTGTACAGAAGAGATGATGATGGTGGCTTCCATCATGATCAGCAACTTCAAAAACTGTAATACTGTCTGTAGTAGTAAACTCCTTTATAATCTCAACACTTTTTAAATCATTTAATGCCCTGTATAAAGTTGACAAAGCAACCCTACCTTCAAGTTGTTTTTGAAGTTTTTCTATAGATATTGGATTTTTATTATTTAAAATCTCTTCAATAATTAGCACTCGAGGGCTTGTAATAGATATATTCTTTTCAATTAGTATTTCTGTAGCGCTCTTTTTCATAAATATATTATAGACAGAGTGGGAAAAAATAAATGAGAATTATTCTCATTTATTTTTATATCATGTTAAGATTTTGAAAATGGATATTTTAATGTTCGCAATTATAGGATCAATACCTTTATGTTCATGTCACATAGGGTATGTATGTTATTGCGAGATAAAAAAATGAAAGAAGGTAGTTAAAAATATGTCAGATTTTGTAGTTGTAGTTTTAGCAAGTATTGCTGCTGGTTTACTTTCGCTATCAGTTGCTTTGTTTTTATTAGGTAGTGAACGCTTTTCATCAAAGTTAATTAAATATGGAACACCTTTTGCTGCAGGTGTATTATTAATGATTGCATATAGGGATCTTTTACCTGAAGCAATTGCAGATGGAGGTTCAGAAGTTCTTGATGCAACTTTAGTTGCAATTATTGTATTTTTTCTAATTGAAAAAGGGTTTAAGTCATTTCACCACCATCATGAAGAAGACAAGAACAAACAAAACGACACTACCCAGGGGTGGTTGTTTGTTATTGGAGATGTTTTCCACAACCTTATTGATGGTATTTCTCTAGGAGGAGCCTTCTTACTAGGAAGAGACACTGGTTTGGTTGCAACAGTTGCATTAATTGCACATGACATTCCTCTTGAGGTTGGAGAGTTTGGTAATCAACTAAGAGTAGGTTTTACAAAAAGACAAACTATTATACGTAACGTTCTATCAGGCTTAACTACTGTTATCGGCGCAGTGTTAACTTACCAAATAGGTGGAGATTTAGACATTCCTATGGGATATTTGTACGGAGGAATTGCTGGATTCTTTATTTACATTGCCCTTAGTGATATTGTTCCAACAATCCATTCATCAGAAAAAGTAAGATATGGGCTTCAGACAGGATTTTTAATTTTTGGATTAATATTTGGAGGAACTGTTTCAGCTCTTGCTCACGACTATATTGACGTTGGGCAC
>CABWZY010000002.1:0-115233 GCA_902510055.1 uncultured Candidatus Actinomarina sp.
AGCAGTCTCTCCAAGGGGATCAACAGACCTTCAAAGAACTCCCCCAAATAGTGTTGAGGCAGAGGAAGCATTATTAGGAAGTGCTTTATTATCTAGAGATGCTTCAAATAGGTTGATGGAAGAAATCAAGTCACAAGATTTTTACAGCCCTACAAATCAGACAATATTTGAAGCTATGAAAGAATTGTTTGATTCCGGTAAGCCAATAGATACTGTAACTGTCTCAGAGGTTGTATTTAAGGATAAGAAGAATACAACTAGTCTTAAAACCTCAACCATTGCAAGACTTGTTGATAATGTACCTAGTTCAGCTAATTTTGAAAGATATATTGAGATAGTTTTAGAGCAATCAAATAGAAGAAAGCTTTTGAAAGCAAGTAGTAGAATTGAACTCCTAGCTTATGCAACAGATAAAGACATCCATAATGTTATGGATGAAGCCGAGCAATCTATCTTTAGTGCGTCAGATGATGCAATAGGTGAAGGATTAATTGGTGTTGCTGATGTTTTAGATGGAGCAATTGAGAGAATAGAAGAAATTGAGAATCAAGGAACTGGCTTATCTGGTTTAGCTACACATTTTGCAGACTTAGACTCAACTTTGGCTGGCTTACAAGAAGGAAACCTTATAGTTATTGCAGCTCGTCCAAGCATGGGTAAGTCATCATTAGCTTTAAATATTGCTACCAATGTATCAAAAGAGAAAAAAATAACAGCTTTCTTCTCTCTTGAAATGACAAAAGAAGAATTAGTTCAACGTGTATTATTTGCAGAAGCAAAAGTAACATCTGGTGACGCTAGAAAAGGTCAGTTAGGTCCGGAAAAATGGTCAAGAGTTGTTGAAGCTGCTTCTAAGGTAAACAATATGCCTTTATATTTTGATGATGCATCTGTAATTACTGTTACTGATATAAGGGCTAAGTCAAGAAGACTTAAAGCTTCAAAAGGCCTTGATTTAATTGTTGTAGACTATCTTCAATTAATGCAAGGGCTATCAGGGGACAATAGGCAACAAGAGATTGCAGAAATAAGTAGAAACTTAAAGAACCTAGCAAGAGAACTCAAAGTTCCTATCATAGCTTTATCTCAGTTGAACAGAGCAGCAGAGGCACGTGAAGATAAGAGACCAAGGCTTGGAGACTTAAGAGAATCTGGAGCAATAGAGCAAGATGCAGATATTGTAATGATGCTCTATAGAGATGATTACTATAATCCAGCTACTGAAAGACCAGGAGTTGCAGAAGTAAATATAGTAAAACATAGATCGGGCTCAACAGGAAAAGTCGACCTCTACTTTAGTAAGGAATATACTCAATTCAGTAACTATTCAAAACAAGAAGAATAGTGAACCAAGTTCTTAGGGCTTATTTAGCCATAACTGTTTTAGCAGTTTCATGGGGGACAATACCATTAATCATTAAAACATCTGAAATTAGTTCAATTTCTCTTGTTGGTATAAGAACATTTATTGGGTCAATTTTTTTATCACTATTTGTTATTAGAAAAGGATTAAATATAAAAGATCTTATTAAACCAGGATTAATTCTAGGCCCGTTGCTTGCTATACATTGGGTTACAATGTTTGAATCAATAGAACTTAATTCAGTTACAGTAGGAATTGGCTCAGTATTTTCTTATCCTATATTTGTATTAATTATTGAAAGAATAAGAGGAAAGACTCTTTCAATAAAACAAGTTTTAATAATAATTTTTGGTTTCTTAGGGTTAATGATCTTGCTAGATGTAAAGTATATAGATTCATTAACAGGTGTTTTTTACGGTATATTAAGTGCGATTAGCTTAGCCTTAATTATCACAATAGGTGAAAAGTATTCAACTGAGCTCGGCGGTTTAAAAGTCGCTTTCATACAACTACTAGTCGCTGGGGTCTGTTTATTTTACTTTACGATAGAAGGCTACCAATGGATGATTTCAAATATATTTGTAAGTCTATTCTTAGGTGTATTTTTGACTGCAATTGGTCTCTCTACATACTGGTATGTAGTAAAAATAATTAAACCCTTATCTGTTAGTACTATCACCTACCTGGAGCCAACAACTGGTGTAATACTAGGAGTTTTAATTTTAAATGAAAATATTAGATTAAATCAGGTTGTAGGTTTTTTAATTATTCTTTTTGTGGGAATATTACAGGTAATTACGGATTCAAAATCTAAAAATTAATAATTTTAAAGTTATTATTTTTTATAAATAAATCTAAATTCCAAGAAAAATTATTTGAGATTAAATGACGAAAGAGGTCTTTTTTTGTTGCTATTACAGGATAACTTATGGTTAAATAATTCTTTCTGTCGATGTGTTTTATTATTTTGTCTTTTTCAATTAATTTAAGTGCACTTGTGGTTGGATTTACACTTACCATATTTATATTATCTAATTCTTCTAAGTTAACATTCAAACTACCCATTTCTAAACTAGCTTCATTATTAATTACTACATAGCTAGAGTCAATATCATCAAAATTTTCTTCAGAAAGTAGAATTTGCTTTTCATTATCAATAAAGTAAAGAGAATTTTTCACATCAATTAAATTTATTATTTCCATAAGTAAAAGATACTTGTTTTAAACACTAAGAAGTATTGCATTCTCGAAATTTTTCACTAACTTTACTCTATGAAGAGTTTCAAAGGTACAGGAGCTTCCCCTGGTTTAGCTATAGGAAAGCCATATTTCATTAGCAATGAAATTGATTTCTCAATTAAGCCTACAAATGGACTTGTAGATAGTATCAAGTTATTAGATGATAGATATGATTCTTTAATTGAGGACCTAAAAAATAACAATAGAAATTTAGAAGCTGAAATAATAGATTCTTACAAGCTAATCCTTAATGATCCAGAAATTAAAAATGAACTCAATAAAATTAATGGAGATGACATAAAGTCAATTTACAATGTTTTTAGCAAATCTGCTGATACATTAGCTGCTCTAGAAGATGACTACTTTAGACAAAGAGCCGAAGATATTACCTCAATAGGTAAAGAGTTAATCTTTACAATGCAGTCTGTTGAGTTAGGCGATGAGGGAGAGGATAATATGATTGTTCTTGCTAAAGAATTAACTCCAAATGATACTTCTTCATTAAACTTGCAAAAAGTACTTGGTTTTATAGTTCAATATGCTGGCCCAACTTCACATGCAGTTATAGTTGCAAAGAACCTAGGAATACCTTGTGTGATTGGAGTCGACATTGAAAGTATTCAAAAAGAATTAGAGGATAGCATTGCAATTAATGGATCGTCTGGGGAGGTATTTCTAAACCCAGATGAAAAAGTTGTTCTTGAAGTAGAAAAGTTTAAAGTTGTTAATCAAAAATTAAAGAAAGATTACACCCAAAAAAATATTGATTCACTAGAAATAGAACTAAGAGCAAATATTGGATCCGATGAAGAAATTAATGAATTCAGTGATAATTTAATTGAATCAGTGGGCTTGTTTAGGTCTGAATTTATTTATATTGATAAATCTTCAAAACCCTCTCTTGAAGAACAAATTAAGATCAATGAGAAACTTTCTTCAAAATTTAGTAAGCAGATTGTTTTTAGAACTCTAGATATTGGTGGTGATAAAGAAGTAAGCTATCTTAACCTTCCGAAAGAAGAAAACCCATTTCTAGGAACCAGAGGGATAAGATACTCTCTTAAAGAAAAGAAGCTATTCAGGGAACAAATTATATCAATTCTGAAATCAAGCCTTATTAATAAAGTAAAAATAATGTTTCCAATGGTTTCTATTCTTGAAGACTTTCTGAAAGCTAAAGAAATTGTAATTGAAGAAGCAGAAAAGCTAGGAGTAGAGACTCCTCCTTTAGGAATTATGGTTGAAACTCCTTCAGCAGCAATAAATGCAAGAATTTATCATGGCCATGTAGATTTCTTTTCAATAGGAACGAATGATTTAATTCAATATACATATGCAGCAGATAGGGGAGTTGCTGAATTAAATAAATATCAAGATCCGTTAAATCCAGGTGTATTAAATTTAATCAGTAATGTTATTCAGCTTGGTAATGAGTTGAATATAGAAGTTTCTGTTTGTGGAGATATGGCATCTGACAAAGAAGGAGCTTTAATTTTATATTTATTAGGATTGAGAATTTTTAGCATTGCACCATCTCAAGCTCCTTTAGTGTTAAGTTCACTTCTTAAAGCCAATAATGAATTGTCTCATGTGAGTCCGGAGAAAATTCTTTCACAAATAGATTCTCAAAGCGTTAGAAAGCTCATATTATAAAAATATATTGAAAGTTCATGGAGTTCTATTATCAGCAGGCCAAAGCGATAGGTTTAAAGGCGATAAACTTTTTACCGAAGTTAAAAATAAACCCCTTATTCTCTACCCTATAGAAACTTTTTTAAATTCAGGGAATATAGACACTTTAGTTATTGTTTGTAACAAGATAAATAAGAAGAAAATTAAACAATTATTGTTAAATATAGAAACAAATATTGAAATAGATTTTATTCTAGGAGGCAAATCAAGACAAGAAAGTGAGTTAAAAGCATTAGAAAAGCTTAAAGAGAAAAATGTTCACGAGGAAGATTTAATAGTAATTCATGACAGTGCAAGAGCCTTCCTGCCTGTAAAATTACTTCTTAATTTAATTGAACACGCTAAACAGAATCAATCTGCAGCACCCTATATCAGAACATTATTAGTTTCAAAAGATTTATCTGAATATATAAAAGAAAATATTGTTGAAATTCAAACACCTCAAATATTTAACTTTAAGACTTTAAGTAAAGCATATATCAAAACTTCAGACAATAATTTTGATTCTGTGGACACTACAGAAAGAGTCTCTCAAGAAACAGGATTAGAAGCTAGTTTAATTGAGGGCAGTAATTTAAATAAAAAAATTACTTTTAAAGAAGATTTGGATAAACTTCAAGTGTTATTAGAGGTAGAGAATTGAGTCTATTAAAAAATTTTAGTACTGAGGTTGAGTCTAGAGGCAAAAACGTAAGAATAGCATTGGTTGGCGCTGGCCAAATGGGCCAAGGCATAGTTACTCAATTAAATAAAATGACAGGTGTAGATCTTGTTTTAGTAATTGATAAAAATGATGAAAAGTTAGATTCTGCAAAAGCAAAATATACAAAAGGTAGAAATCATGATATGTCAATAGAAAAGTCTATTGACGCAATTGATAATGTTGAATTAGATATTGTAATTGAAGCAACTGGTACACCATCCTCAGGTGCTGATGTTGCAAATAAAGTTCTAAATAGAGGCATTAATTTAATACTTCTAAATGTCGAAACAGAAGCAACAATAGGTCTGGCACTGAATCAAGAAGCAAAAAGAAATAATTCTATAGTAACAGTTGGAGATGGAGATGAGCCTGTTGCTGCTGTTGAGTTATATAATTTTGCTAATGAAATAGGAATGGAAGTTATTGCAATTGGTAAGGGAAAAAATAATCCATTTAATACTTTTGCCACTCCCGAACTTTTAAAAGATGAAGCAATCAAAAAAAAGATGAATCCATATATGCTGACAAGTTTTGTTGACGGGAGCAAGACAATGATTGAAATGGCAGCCCTTGCAAATTATCTTGATTTCAATATAGATATTGAAGGCATGCATGGAGCGGAAGCAACATATGAAAATTTAAATTCAATTTATATACCAAAAAAAGATGGTGGAATACTTAACAATAGAAATATTGTAGATTTTGCTTTTGGTATAGCACCCGGTGTTTTTGCAGTAGTTTATTCCGACGATGAGTATGTTAATTATGAGATGGAATATTTGAAGATGGGCAAAGGACCATATTGGACTTTAGCGAGACCGTATCATTTAACTAGTTTAGAAATCCCAAGGACCATAATGAGCTTAATTGTAAATAAAGAAACCAAACTTAGTGCTGAGCATTGGAATGTAGAAGTTGTAGCTCACGCAAAAGAAGACATCTTACCTGGTACAAATTTAGGTTCAATTGGGGGTAATTTAATATATGGAAAAGCAATGGAAGCAAATAAAGTTAATAACCTATTACCTTTAGGGATTGCTGAAAATAATATAGCAAATAATAAAATAAGAAAAGGAGAGCCATTAGCTATTGATGATGTGACTTTAGTAGAGAACCATCTTTATAGATACTGGAAAAAACAAATTGATTTAATAAAACTTAGTTAATTTATTTTTTAGTTATTATTAAATAGGCGAATAATGAAAAAAGAAACACATAGAGAAGGCGCATCTAAATTAAAATCAGAGCTTGTAGAGATGCATAAACCTGGGTCAAAAGGTTCTGCCACATATGCCTTACATTTCAAAACAGAAGAGACAAATCAGTTTTGTGATTTTACTGATGATATTGTTTCTATTGTTTCTAACTTAAACATAAAGCATGGATCAGTGAATATATTTACCCCACACACTACAACAGCTATTCTAATAAATGAATCTGAGACAGGATATGTCAATGATTTTAAAAGAAAAATAGAAGAATTAATATCTTCTGATTCTTATTATGAGCACGATGACTGGGAAGTCAGAACTGAGAATATGCAAGAAGATGAAAATGTTAACGGTAGATCCCATGTTAGAGGTTCAATTGTTGGGACTACTGCTATTACACTTCCTATTGTTGACGGAGAAATCTTACTTGGACGCTGGCAAAGAATATTCTTTGTTGAATTAGATTGTTCAAGATCAAGAAGATTATTTGTTCAGACTAACGATATAAGTTAACCTTTAATATTTAAAAAGTATTCAGGTTCTTCGCCTATTTTCCATTTTATATTACATCCCATACTTGGTAGTTGAGGGTTTGGAGGATCATTGTTCTCCAATAAAGAGTCAACAGCACTGCGTAAAGATTCTCCAGTAACAGGTACATCATTACCAGGTCTTGAGCTATCTAGTTGGCCTCTATAAAATAATTCCTGATTATCTCCAAACAAGAAAAAATCTGGTGTACATTGAGCTGTAAAGTTTTTTGCAACTGATTGGTCAGGATCAACTACATATGGAAATTTATAATTAAGCGCGGAAGCATATTCTTTCATCTTCTCAAGACTATCTTCGGCGTACTTCTCCTGGGTACTGTCATTTGAATTAATACCTATAACGCCAATATTTTTTTCCATTAACTCATTTGTTAAATTAACTAATTCCTCGTTTACATGTTTTACAAAGGGACAATGATTACAAATAAACATTACAAGGATGCCTTTTTTGTTTAAGTAGTCATTATTTGTATATTTTTTTTCATCAATTCCTAAAAGCGAAAAATTAGGCATTTTTGTCCCTAAAGAGAGCATTGTTGATTGTACATCCATATCAATAATCAATAATAATAGGCTTTTAATTAAAAACATAAGGATAAAGAGACTAGTTATAATTTTTTTTGGTTACATGGTTAGCTCAAAATAATTTACACTAAAACTATTGGCAAGAGAATAGGCAATATAATAGACGTGTCGTAAAATTACGGCAATTAATCAATCAAAGGAGATTGAAAAATGAAAGAATCCATACAACGCGTTGGTGGTGCTATGGCAGGAATGGTTATTCCTAACATTGGTGCTTTCATCGCTTGGGGTTTGATTACAGCACTCTTTATACCAACAGGATGGGTACCTAATGCAGGTCTGTCTGAAATGGTTGGTCCTATGATCGTTAGCATGTTGCCAATACTTATTGGTTACACAGGCGGAAAAATGGTTCATGGACACAGAGGTGGTGTGATTGGTGCGGTTGTTACAACAGCTATTGTTGTTGGATCAACTACTCCTCAATTCTTAGGAGCTATGGCCATGGGTCCTTTGGCAGCATGGGTACAAAAGAAACTTGACGGAGCATTGCAACCTGCAACTCCAGAAGGCTTTGAGATGTTGGTAGACAACTTCTCTCTTGGTATCCTTGGAACAATTCTTGCCGTAGTAAGCAAGAACGTTATCGGTCCAATTCTCACAGGAATAACCGATTTCTTAGGAAATGCAGCTGGTGCATTAGTAGACGCAGGTCTAGTACCATTAGCAGACATTCCTATTGAAGTAGCCAAAGTACTATTTTTAAACAATGCAATCAACCACGGTGTATTAGGACCACTTGGAGCAGCTGAGTCTGCTGAAACTGGTCAATCCATCTGGTTCTTGCTTGAAACAAATCCTGGACCAGGTCTAGGACTGTTGCTTGCATATTGGTTTGCAGGTACTGGAATGTGGAAGCAATCTGCTCCAGGTTCCATTATCATTCACTTCTTCGGAGGGATTCACGAAATCTATTTCCCATATGTATTAGGACATCCAATTATGATCCTAAGTATGTGGGCAGGTGGAATTTGTGCTGACCTTTGGTTCTCAATTACGGGAGCAGGTTTGGTGGCAACACCTTCACCAGGAAGTATATTTGCATACTTAGCTGTCACACCTAAGGGTGGACACTTTGCTGTATTAGGTGGTGTATTAATCGGAGCAGTAGCATCTGCTGTCGCAGGTACACTTATCTTAAAAGCAAGACCAATAGAAGAGACTGATGCTGGAGTAGAAGACGCAATTGACGTCGACGTTCCAACTGTTTAAGTTTCTTTAAGCTAAAAATTTGTTTGGGGAGGTTTTACCTCCCCAAACTTTTTTATATAATGTAACGTGAGAGGAAAAATAATATGACTAAAGATTCATTGCCTTCAAGTGAAGTTAAAAAAATTGTTCTTGCTTGCGAGGCCGGAATGGGCTCAAGTTTGATGGTAAAAAATGGTTTAATAAAAAAATTAGCTAAAGCCGGACTGGAAATTAATGTTGAACACTCTCCAGTTAATCTTATTCCAGCTGATGCGGATGTAGTTGTTGCTCACCAAGGGCTAGCAGGAAGAGCTAGAGAAGTTGCTGAGAATTCAGTAGTAGTTACTTTTAATATGTTTATGAATGATCCAGCAATAAATAAATTAGTTGATGATTTATCTAAAGGGAACGATATTCATTCAGCTTAAATAATGGAAATACTAAAAAAAGCAGCAATTGCTGTCTCGCAAGAACTTTCAAGTAAGGAAGAAGCAACAAAACTTGCTGGTAGATTATTAAAAGATACTGGAAGTATTCAAGAAGAATATATTGATTCAATGCTTTATAAATTAGAAAACGAAGGTTTTGCAACCTATATAGGGAATGGAGTAGCTATACCTCACGGGATGGAGGATGGTAAAAAATATATAAATGAAACTGCAATATCAATAATCCAATCTCATACAGGGGTTGATTGGAATGGTGAGATAGCACATATAATTGTAGGGATTGCAGCAAAAGATGATGAACATATAGATGTTTTAAGTAAGCTTGCTGATTTGATAGAAGACCCTGAAGATGCAAAAAAAATTTGGGTAATAGACTCTATAGATCAGATATATGAACTTTTTAGTTGATGGATAACTTAGCTATACACTTTGGAGCAGGAAATATTGGAAGAGGGTTCATAGCTCCTGTTCTTCAAAGCAATGGATATAAAATTATTTTCGTTGATATTGACGGTTCTTTAATATCTAAATTAAATTCAACAAATAAGTACCATGTATCAAACTTTTTAAATAGTAAAGATGATATCTTGGTTGATAATTTTTCTGGAATTGAATTAAATAACTTAAAAGAGTTGGAATCAGCATTGTCACAAGCAGATTTAATTAGTACTTCTGTAGGGCCAAATCATCTATTAAGTGTCATTGAAAGTATTGTTAATGTACAGTTTGAAAAAAACCCTTCGTTTATAGCTTTTGAAAATAAATATAGAGCTTCTTCAATAACTTTTAAAGAAGCCAAAGTAGATATAAGTAAACTCAATATTATTGATGCCGTGGTTGATAAAATTGTCCCTCCACAGCCAACTGGATCCCTTGATGTTATTGTTGAAGAGTTTGGGTCTATTGTATTAGAAGATCAAGCAATTAAGCCTCTAAAACCTTCAGAAGTTGTAAGCTATGGAGATTATGAAAAAGAATTTATTAAAAAACTATGGATATTAAATGGTTTGCATCTTAAGTTAGCTTATTTTGGTTTGGCTAATAACAAGAAATTTATGCATGAGCTTTTTGAAGATGATGAAGGTATAGATTTTTCTAGAAAAGCTGCAAACTCTTTAGGGGAGGCGTACTTACTATTTGACAAAGATACAGCAAGTATTGATATATATAAGGAAACAATTCTCACACGATTTGCTGCTCCAGAAGTAAAAGATGACCTGTTACGTGTTGCAAGAAATCCAATGATAAAATTTAATAGATTAGAAAGATTTCATGCACCATTAGATTTACTCATAAAAAATAATTTTAATGTTGAAACTTTTAGGTCTGTTTTTGAAATTTTATTAAAAGAAGATTTTAAAAATATACAAGGGTTTAGTGATTTTAAAAAATTATTTGAAAATGGTATTAAAAACTTTTTGGATGACTTCTGGAACGTTGGAAGTAATTTGGAAAAATATTTAACTAAGTTAAAATAACTAGATGTCAATTACAAAAAATTTAACTATTAAATCATCTGTAGGATTACATGCAAGGCCAGCAGCTGAGTTCGTTAAAATAGCACAAGAGTTTGATGGAGAAGTAGTCATTTCTTACAACGGGCAAGAAGGAGATGGCAAAAGCATGATTGGCATATTAAAGTTAGGAATTAAAAAAGACACCACATTTGATTTAACTTTAAATGGTCAAAAAGAAGAAGAGTATATGTTTAAGTTTGAAGAATTGATTTCAAAAGATGACTGAAGATATTCTTAATTTACTCCTTAAGTCAGGTAAAGCAACAACCTCAGAAGAATGGGATGCAGTATATCAAGATGATCTACCTGTTGTTGTAGCGCTTTCAACTGTTGAATTGGGGGAGGCAATAGGAAAGCTTGATGAAGTTGGTGGTTATGGTTATATTGCAACCTGGAAAAAGAATCTATTTTCATTTAACCCTAAATTACTATCTAAAAGATGCGGTTTAATTGATGAAAATGGCAATCTTTTAAAAGCTGCACGAATTCCTAAAAAATAACTATTTTTTATATTTTCTCCATTTAAAAACATTATGAAGAGTATGCATTGTAAGGATTACTACTCCAAAGATAATTAATTGCCTTAACCACCAAATATTGTCAGGAGGGTTTAATATATTACCAAGCCCTCCACCGACGATACCTCCAATTAGTCCCGAAACTACTAGTAATAGATAGTCTCTTCTATCAACGTTTTTAACAAAAAATGAAGCTGCTAGACCAAAAAGCAACCATATAGAAACTATTGAAACTATTCTCCAAATTAATGCCATAAGATAAAGTTTAGTTGATTATTTAAATCTTACTTCTTTGCTATTTTTTTTACTACAACAGACTCAATTCTCCTACCGTCAATTTCTAAAACGGTAATCTCGAGTCCATCAATTGTAATTTTTTCACCTTCATTTGGAAGTTGTTCTGAATGGCTTAAGAAAAGCCCACCAAGAGTTGCGACATCTTTATCATTAGGGTCTAATCCAAAAAATTCCTCAAAATCATCGATATCAGTTTTTCCATCAATACGCCATTGTCCCGGTCCAAGCCTTCTAATGCCAGAAAATCTTTGGTCATGTTCATCTGGAAGGTCGCCAACAAACTCTGAAAGAACATCTTTAATTGTTATAACACCTTCAATTCCACCATTTTCATCAATAACACATGCAAAGCTAGCTTTATTTTCTCTTAAGATATTCAAGGCTGAAAGAACTGTTGTATATTCAGGTAAATAAATTACATCTTTAACCAAATTTTCTATTTCTACAGCATCAGAGTCTATCTTAAGATTTAGAAGGTCTTTTACATATACAACCCCATAAGTATCATCTAGAGATTCACTTTTTGAAACAGGCATTCTAGAGATTCTTTTTTCATTAACAATTGTTCGAACAGCTTTTATAGATAGAGGAGTTGATAGGAATAAAACATCTACCCTCGGAGTCATTACTTCTTTAATTGGTCTATCAGAAAATTCTAATAATGAATCAATAATTTCTCTTTCAGCAGGAAGTATTTGTCCTTCCTGTTCACCTAAAGCAGTTAGTGCTTGAATATCAGCTTCAGTTATTTCATTATCGCCATCCATATCTCCAATATTTTTTGTCCCGTACCTGTTTATTGATCCAGTAATTAAATTTGTAAAAGGTGCAAATATTCTTGCAAGGTAATCTATAAAAATTGATGTTCGTGAGAAAAACTCTAAAGGCTTTCTTGTAGCAAGAGTCTTTGGGGTTACTTCTCCAAATACAAGAACAAGTATTGTTATAAAAAGTGTCGCAATAATTCCACCTGTTCTCTCACCAAATCTTCTTACAAATAAAATTGTTGCAAGTGATGCCATTAATATGTTTACAAAGTTGTTTGCTACAAGGATTCCACCAATTGTTTTTTCAATTTCATCTTTTGCACGCTTTATTCTCTTATTTTTTTTAGACCCATCCAGTTGATGAATCCTTTCTCTAGGAAGTGAGGTAATTGCTGTTTCGGACCCAGAGAGCAAGGCAGAGAACACTAAACAAGTAAAGATTAGTAAATATAGGATTATGTCTAAGTTAGTACTCAATATATATATTTAAATTTTAAAGCATCTTAGTTTAAATTAAAGAAATTATTTATTTTACTTTTTGTAATTGGCTTAACCATAAAACCATTAGATTCAACCCTTTTTGCCTGTATTTCATCAGCATCCCTGTCTCCAAGAAGCACTATAAATGAATTTTTCGTAGAATCGCTCCTTTTTAGTTCTCTAATTATTGAAGGCCCTCCATTATTTTGAACCTGCATATCGACAAAAATGTAATCAAAATAATGCTCAATAGTTGTATGTTCTTTCATATGGGTTAATTCATAATCAAAATCAAGGTACTTTTCAAGAGATTCCTTGACCCATGTGTTATCTGATATCAATAATATTTTCACAGTTTTAAAAGACTACTATCCTGTAATTTTAAACATAAATAATGATAAATATAATTTTTTCAATAGTTCTAGCATCAATAAGTATTGCTCAAATCAACATATTTGAAGTTGATGGTATTTTCTCATCTGCACACGTAAGGTCCATCGAAAGACATATTGAAGAATTTAAATATGAAAAAGAAGACTTATTTGTTGTTCAGTACAGTGCAAAAGATTTTTCATCAGAAAAATTAGAAGAATTTAACAATCTAGTTTTAAACCAGGACTTCTTTACAGCTTTATGGGTAGGCCCGTATAAAGTTGATTTAGAATTTGACACTATAGGTAATTTTGATTTTCTAGGTTTTACTCCTGGAGTAAATTTGATAAATGTAAATTTTAATGAATCTATAAAAAAGAAATATTGTGTTATAAATATTTGTGATTATGAAAAAAATATAATAAACATAGTTAACAAAGAGGGTGTTTACCAAGACTATATTATTGTTGGCTCTATAGGTGCTTTTATTCAAAACCTGAGTTCAGAAAATATTTCTAGCAACTTATCAGGTAAAGCTATAAATATAAATCTTTCTAATAATGAAATAGGATTTACTAAACCCTCATTGATCGAAAGATTTTATATTTCTATTTCTAATCCAATTTTTACTTATTTATTTTTTGTTCTAGGTTTTGCATTAATTGGTTTAGAATTATTTGCACTTGGACCAGGACTAATGGCATTCATAGGAGGGTTTTTAGTAATATTTTCAACAATGGCTTTTGAAGAGTTTGGAATAAATTATTTTGGAATTGTGTTATTTGTAATTTCATTTTTAGTTTACATAAAGATTTTATCTAGAGGTTACTTTTCACTTTTAGGAGTAGGTGCTTTTTTATTGTTATATTTATCCTCATTGGTTATGTTTAGGGATTATGAAATAAGAGTTAATTCAGTTCTCTTAGGATTGGTTTCCTTAGGTCTTGCTTTCTTTTATTTCATTGCGATTCCAACAGTTATTAGGTCTAGGTTAACTACTGATACAAGTGCAATGACTTCTCTCGAGGGTATGAAAGCCAAAATAATCGAAATTCTTGATAACAATGCTGTTTTGGTAGAGGTTAATGAATTAAAGATAAGAGTAGATACCAAACAAGACAAACAATATAAAGTAAATGAAGAACATCTTATTAAAGAAGAAGATGGAACTTTAATTATTTAACAATTAATAAAAAAATAAGTAAAACTTCGCGAAAAAAACCTTTTGCCATATGTAAATTTCTTAATATCGTTTCAATATGTTAGAAATAAAATATTCTTCTTGGCAGTATGATGCCATGTGCAGACAACATAGCAGCAACCTATTCTTTCCCCCAGCTACATTTGAAAAAAAAGAAGATAGAGAAAAAAGAGAATTAAAAGCTAAAGCTGTATGTAATGGATGTCCTGTTAAAACTGAATGTTTAGACGAAGCAAAGGAAATTTCTGAACCATTTGGTATCTGGGGAGGGCAAAATGAAGTTGAAAGAAAGAGAATTTTAGTTCTTTCAGAGTAGTATTTTCCGATCGCCTGATGAGTTTATTTTTGAAGTAATCAATTTCTTATCTAATAATTCCAACATAGGTATTGCATACTTTCTTGACAACTTAGTTTCATTTTTAAAATCAGAGACAGTAAATTCAACAGGTAGTTTCTCGATATGCTTAAGCAGCATATCGAGATGAAAATCTGCGATTATTATATTTTTTGATACCCTATATATTTTTTCAGTTATAAAGAGAGATTTGATTGATTCCTTGTCATATTGATTTATCTCTACTTTATTAACATCTAATGTTTTGCCTAGTTTTGTTTTAATATCTTTGAATGTTTTACTATCTTCTTCTTCATTCTTTAAACTTAATGTTATTTGATCTTCAATAATATTTAGATTATTGTAATTTTGAACTAGTCTATCTAGAATTTCTTGTTCTATAAAATACTTACTATTCATATATTTAACAAATCCAATTTTGTTGATTTGCTTATAGTTTTTATTTAAATCTTCTTCGATCTTATTTAAAGTATTTTCTTTAATAAACCAGTTATCTATTTTTACAGTTTTGATTTTGTCTTTAACAAAGCTACTTTCTAGAACAGTAAATAAATCATACAGAGAGTCTATTTCCTTATTGATTGCTGACTGATTTATAAGATATTTTTTTAAGAATTTATTATTAATAAAAAACTGAAATTCTCCTCCAAAAAATTTATTATTTTCAATATTTTGGATTACAAAATTTTCATTATTAACAATTGGTATATTTTTATTAACTTCAATTAATCCATATGTGTAAGACTTAGATTCTATATTCCAGATATTTTTTATTAAGACACTAGTTGTTCCAATAAAAATTCTTCTAGTACCTTTGTGAAAACTTTTATCAGTTATTTTATTTTTAAATTTTACAAATAATAAATTTGAAAATTCAATATTTTTATTTGTTAATAAGCTTCCTTTTTTTGGGAATTTCTTATTATTTTTTTTGAGAGATATAGCAACTCTTTTTGAATTCGAACTATCTTCATAGGATTCATTTATACTCTGCAATTCTTTTATTTCTAATTCCTCTTTCTCAGAAGGAAAGTAAATTTTGTCTGTATTAAAACTCGAACTTGCTGTACCTGTAATAACTCGACCAATTCCGTCTATAATAAAGCTTCTATCTACCCACATTGAAGCAATATTTTCTTTAAATTTACATTCTCTAATAAATTCAACGATTTCTTTAGTAATTTGAGCCCTTTCAGAATTTTTTAAATCAAACTCAAGGACTTTATAGTTTAAGTTTTCTAATTTTTCTGATTTTTCATCTAAGTCAATATATTTTGTTGAAGGTTCTAATAAATCTATTTTTGTATAAACAAATATAAAATTTTCTTTACCTAATTCAATTAGCGTATTGAAGTGCTGTTCTGACTGTTTAGACCAACCTTGAGTTGAGTCAATTATAAATAAAATTACATTTGCATTTGAAAATCCAGAAACAGTATTCTTAAAAAAATCATTATGCCCGGGTACATCAACAATAGAGTAGGTTTGATTGTCATACTTAAAATATGTATAACCTAAGTTAATTGTTAATCCTCTTTGTTTTTCTTCAGCTAATCTGTCGGTTTCTTGATTTGTTATAAAGTTAACAAAAGTCGATTTTCCATGATCTACATGCCCTGCTGTCGCAAGTACTGTCATACTTTGCTTAGCAATTCTATTATTTTTTTGTCATTTTTTGCTGAACAACTTCTTACGTCGATTATTATTTTATCTTCAGAAACTCTTGGTATTAGAGGAGTGTCTTGATTTGATAATATTGTCAAAAGATTATCAATATTTTGATTACCAATACTAATTACTGGTGTCAAAAGCTTCTTATCAGGCATTGTACCTCCACCAACTAAGGACTCACTATCTACAATTTCATGGTTCATTGTTATTTCTTTTGAAATATTTTTGATTCTTAATAGAATATCTTCGTAGGTCATCAATAAAGAAGACCAAATAGGAATTTCTATTTCATTTTTTTCTACGTATTTATTAACAGTATTTTGTAACTCAAAAAGTATTAATGGAGAGCATCTATATGTTCTAAATAAAGGATTATTTTTAATATCCTCAACGAGCTTTCCCCTCCCAGCAATTATTCCTGCTTGAACTGAGCCGAATAGCTTATCTCCAGAAAACATAACTAAATCTGAACCTTCTGTTAAAGATTCTTGAACCGTTGGCTCGTCATCAAAGATATTTACTTGTTGTGACTCTAGAAATTTTCTATCAACCACAAGTCCGCTCCCAAGATCATGAAAAAGTTCAACATTATATTTTTTTGAGAGAGTTTTAAGTTCTTTGATTGAAACTTCTTTTGAAAAGCCTTCAATAGAAAAATTAGACCTGTGAACTTTAAGAAGAAGAGAGTCCGGGTTAGATTTTAATGCTTTTTCATAATCCTTAACATCTGTTTTGTTAGTTGTTCCAACTTCTTTAAGTTTTAAACCACTAGATTCAATTATTTCAGGCAACCTATAAGAACCCCCAATTTCAATTAATTCTCCTCTAGAGATAATTACAGACTTTACTTCAGAAGTTTCTTTTATAGTTTTTAATGCAATAAATAAAGAGGCAGCATTATTATTTACAAAACAAACATTCTCAGAGTTAAGTAGTAAATTCATAGAAGAAGTTAAGTATTCATTTCTCTTTCCTCTGTTGTGTTTGTCTAGATCATATTCGATATTTGAAGCATCTCCTGTAAATTCAGGGTTAATTTGGGCTCTACCTAGGTTTGTATGTAGTAAAGTACCTGTGCAATTAATAACACTTCTTTGAATTTTCTTTTCTAGTAAGCCAATATTTTTCTTATATTCACTTATTGCATTTTCTTTACTTATTTTTGAATTTAAAATGTTTTTAGCAATTGAGACAGATAGCTCTCTTGGGAGGTTTGATTCAAATTCTTCGACTAAGTTGTTTACTGATATATTTTCCATCAAATTTAAACTTCTACTTCTAATTCCTCAAGAACTTTAGCCAATCTTCCCGTACATGTTTCATCAGATACTGGAGGAAGAATTTTTATAACTTTATTTACTAAATCTTGCATAGCTTTTTTAGTAGGAGTATTTTTTTCTTGCAAAAGAATAGGGGTACCATTTTCTGATTCTTCTATTGAGTCTTCACTTATTGGTATTTTATTTAGCAATGGTATGCCAAATTTTTTAGAAAGTTCATCTCCACCACCTTCTCCAAAAATATTATATTTATTTCCATCACCTGCTTCAAAATAAGACATATTCTCAACAACACCCAAAAGAGGGATAAAACTTCGCTTCGCCATATCGGCCACTCTAGTTGCTACTTTCTGAGCGCTTGATTGAGGTGTTGTAACAACAACCAATTCTGTTTGTGGCAAAAGTCTACCTAAAGCCATTTGAATATCACCTGTGCCTGGTGGCATGTCAATTACGAGATAATCAAGGTTTCCCCATTCAACATCAAATAAAAACTGTTCAAGTGCTTTGCTAAGCATAAGTCCTCGCCACATCAGAGCGGTATCTTCATCATCGGTTATCAACCCAGTTGATACAACTTCAAGCCCGCCTTTTTTGAATGGAACTATTTTTTTATCTTTATTTGCTTCTAGCCTTCCTTCTATTCCTAATAATCTTGGTATTGAGAATCCCCAAATATCTGCATCAAGTAGTCCAGTTGTAAATCCTAAACCTTCTAGTCCTACAGCAAGGTTTGTTGATATAGTAGATTTTCCAACTCCGCCTTTACCACTTCCAACTGCTATTACTCTCGTTCGACTATTAATATTTGTTGGAACAGCTTTATCTCGAGCATTTTTTCTAGCTATTGTCATAAGAGAAGATCTATCTTCTTTGCTCATTTCAACTACATTTATGTAAACTTCTTCAATATTTTCAATTAATTTAAGCTTTCTTTTAATTTCTGTCTCAATTTGGTTTCTCATAGGACATTCAGCAATTGTTAAAGCAAGATCTATTGTTACTTCAGAATTTGTATAAGTTATATCTTTAACCATGCCTAAATCGACAATATTTACACCTAATTCAGGGTCCATAACATTTGATAAGTGTTTTAAAAGAATATCATTTTGTAGCATACTGATATCTTATTATGGGAAATGTACTTATAATAATAAATTTTTACAAAATCCAGAATTTGCTATAATTGATTTATGGATATACAAATTAAATCATCAAGAGTAGTTTTAGCTACCGATAGTGCAGTAAAGAAGCTTAAAGAACTTAAGCTTGCTGAAGATTCAGAAAATAGCTTCTTAAGAATGGGAGTTAAGCCAGGAGGTTGTTCAGGTTATTCTTATGAAATGTTTTTCGACACTGAAAAATTTGATGGTGATTCTATTGAAGAATATGATGGCGTTGAAATAGTAGTAGATACTGAAAGCGCATCCCATATTCAAGGTGCAACATTAGATTATAAAGAAGGTTTAATGGAAACTGGATTCTCAATAGACAATCCAAATGTTTCAAGAACTTGTGGTTGCGGAAATAGTTTTAGTTAAACTTATATCCAACTGAATGAACAGTTTTAATCCAGTCTAATCTTTTTTCACCTAGTTTTGATCTCAGTCTTCGAACATGAACATCTACTGTTCGAGCGCCTCCAAAATAATCATATCCCCAAACTTTTTCCAGAAGCTTTTCTCTTGACCAAACATTTTCTTGATTTTCAATAAAGAATTTTAATAATTCATATTCCATATAAGTTAAATCTAAAAGTTCATTATCTATTTTTGCTTCATACGTTTTTAAATTAATAACGAGATCTCTAAACTCTAATTTTTCTGAACTGCTATCACCTATAAGAGAATTGATTCTTGCATTTATCTCACTAACGCGACTCTTGTTAGAAATAACCTCAATCTGGTCATTTCTAATTAAATCAATGGTTTGATCAAATTCCTTATTGTTAGAGATAATTAGAGTAGGTATTGGCTTACTTGAGCTTTCAATATCTGATAAGTTTTTCTTTGTTTCTCCATATTTAGATAATGAAGTTAAAACAATATCAACCTCATTTTGTTTACTAACTTTCTTTAAAGATAGCTTTTTAATACCAATATTCTTAAATATTGTTAAAAATTCACTATGTTCTTTATCTAAATTTATATATCCATTAACCATAATCTTGAAACAAAATATTAATATCTAGAAATTCCAAATATTCAAAATTGATACTACATTAGTAAATATGAAAATAAAAGCAGAATATATATGGATAGATGGTAAAACTCCTACCAGTAAATTAAGGAGTAAAACAAAGATAATAGAACAAGGAACAGAGCCACCAATATGGGGTTTTGATGGTTCAAGTACAGAACAAGCAACAGGAGAGAATTCAGACTGTGTTTTAAAACCTGTTTCAATATTTAAGGATCCTATAAGAGGTGGAGATAATATATTAGTTATGTGTGAAGTTTTAAATGTTGATATGACTCCTCATGTATCAAACACAAGAGCGGGATGCGTGGCAGCTGCTGAAAATTTTGCTGAGTTTGAACCAATGTTTGGGCTAGAGCAAGAATATACATTTTATGAGCAGTCTTACGATTCTCTAAAAGTTGGGCAACCACTAGGATTTCCACCGTCAGGATATCCAGCACCACAAGGAGGATATTATTGCGGCGTTGGAGCAGATGAAGTTTACGGAAGAGACATATCAGAAGAACATGCCTCAGCATGTATCGAAGCTGGTTTAGAAATTTCTGGTACAAATGCAGAAGTTATGCCTGGACAGTGGGAATATCAAATAGGACCTATTGGCGCTCCAGATATTGGAGATCAAGTATGGGTTTCAAGATGGTTGCTTTACAGAATTGCAGAAGATTACAATATTTCAGCAACCTTAGATCCAAAACCAGTAAAAGGAGATTGGAATGGGGCTGGTATGCATACTAACTTTTCAACAAAACAAATGAGAGAAGATGGTGGCTATGATGCAATTGTTGCAGGGTGTGAAGCATTAGGTAAAAATGCAGAACTTCATGTAAAAAATTATGGAGCAGGAATTGAAGAAAGACTCACAGGAGATCATGAAACACAAAAGTACGACACTTTCTCTTATGGGGTAAGCGACAGAGGAGCTTCAGTTAGAATCCCTTGGCAAGTAGAAGTTGATAAAAAAGGTTACTTAGAAGATAGAAGACCTAATGCAAATGCAGACCCTTATGTAATTGGTATGTTAATGATTGATACGGTTTGTTCAGCTGCTACTAGCTAGATGTTGCTGAAGCGATAATTTCATCAATTTTTTGTTGAAACTGTGCTAAGTTACCATTGAAAGACTCAAGAGCAGCAGATCTTCTTTCACCAGTGTCTGAGGAGGTTAACCCTTCAAGAAGCTCCTCAGTGTCTTCATAAATCAAGCCAGCAAGTACTTTCAACTCTTCATGGCTTGTGACCAAGTTAGCAAAAGTATTTGGAGGACCAGGCTCACTTACAGTCGATTGAAACTGCTCAGCATCTTCAATAAACTTAGCAAATTCATCTTTAGCTTCTTGATAGGAGAGTAATTCGTCATCCCATCTTTGGTTTGCTTCTAAAACTTTTTGGCCTAATTCATCAGATTGTAGTTTCTCTCCTTGGATTTCTTCAAGATAAGAAACAACTTCACCTGGCAATGTTGTAGTTGTAGTAGAAGTTGTAGTAGTAGTATCTTCTGTAGCTTCTTCATCTTCAATAACGGCTACTTCCTCATTCACAGAAAGATCTAAATCATTATTAGTTGCAACTCTATTAACAAAGGTGTAAGTTGTTGCAATCATTCCAATAAGAACCAAAGGCAACACAAGTCTTCCAGGTTTAGGGTCTTGGTTAAATGTTTCCATACATTACAGTTTATCAAAGATGTTAATAATGTCTTGATTTATTGATTCCCACTCTGTATTTTCTTCTTTTGTAATTGTTATAAAACCAGGACCAAAAAAAACAGAAGACACACCTTCTATTTCATATAAATAACTTGAAAGGGCATCTTCAGTTAAGTCACTCAATATTTTCTTTGCATTTGGATTTGGTGTATCAATTAATTCCATATTTTATATATATTTTAATACAAAAAACATTATCATATGACAGTATGCAAAATGAAAATATTAACAGAAGTGAACTTAGCCTGAGGTTTGAATCAAGGAACTTTTATAGTATCTTTGGTCTTTATCTATTTTCATTAGGTGCTGTTATTTCCGGATATTCTTTATATCTTTTATTAGAAGTAGTAGGGCAAGTAGACAGAAAGATAATTTCTTGGAATGGAGAGGGCCTATTTTGGTTTCTCATACTATTTTTCGCAGGAATATTTGTATTATTTATACCAGTTGAATTTCTTACTACTTTTAAGGTATTTAATGCTTCTTTTAAAGATTTAATATTTAATATTGTTTATTCAATAGTTATCTCCTTAGTCTTTCTAATTATTTTTCAATATTCTATTCCAAGTGGTAGTTTAATTATGAATGATATTTCTTTAATTGGTAAGGCCGTATCTTTTGCTGGCTTTGTAGCTGTCCCTGTAATTCTGTTTATACAACACACACTCAGGAATAAAATATCTTTACTCGAAAATGTATCTTATAGTTTTACATTGTTTGTTTGGGTCTTATCTTCTCAGCTATTTTTATAAATTACATTTCATTTACTGGTTTTATTCCAAGGCAGAACATAGCACTATGACAAGTAGTAAGAAAGAGATTTGCAATATAAAGTTTTGAATTTCTCAGTTCTTCATCTTTAATACTCAATATTTTTTCATCTTCGTAGAATAGATTGAATGAATTCGAGATTTCATATAGATAATTTGCTAAATGATGTGGTTCGCTTAATTCCAAACTTCTTTCCAAATAGTAACTAAATAGGAAAAGATCTGATAATAATTTACTTTCTGCTGAGCTCAGCTTTTTTTGTAGTCTATGTTTTTCATTACTTTCATTTTGTTTTAATAGTTTTTTAGCTCTCACTTGAGAATACTGTACGTATATACCAGTTTTTCCAGATATATTTGTAAATTTTTTTAGGTTAAATTTATAGTTAGTCTTTCTGTTTGTCAGTAAGTCGCTATAAGTTAAAACTGTATTTGTTAATAACTCTATGGACTCTTCGTCAAGATTATCATTTATTTTGTATATGTAATCGTAAGTTTCTTTAAATAACTCTAGTAGAGGCTTTGTCCCACCCTCTCGTGTCTTAAAAGGATTTCCGTTTTCATCATTTAAGGTACCAAAAGAAACATGCTTGTAGTCTAAATTTTTAAAACCAAAAAATCTTAAAGAGTTGAACAGTTGCTTGAAGTGAAGTGATTGACGATTGTCTACAACATAATATGCTTTATCATAGGGGATATTTTTCTCTCTATAAAGAACTGTTGCCAAGTCAGTAGTGATATAAAGATAGGAGCCATCAGATTTTGTAATTAATATTTTTGGTTCGGTATCTTCATTACTAATTAAAGCATTTTCATCGTATTTAATTTTGCCTTTTTTTAACAGGCTCTCTAACATATCTGGGATAAGATGATTAACATCACTTTCTCCATACCAATAATCAAAAGTATGATTTAAAATATTAAGATTTTCCTTAAGAGATGTAAGAGATAAGGTTTTTATAGATTCCCATTTTTCTAGAGTTTCTTTATCTCCTGTATTTAAATTTTTATTTATCTCTTTTGCTTTTTCTTGAAATTTTTTATCTTCTGAATAAAGCTTTGAAGAAATTGGATATATTAATTCTAGATCTTCGACTTTTAATGATTTAAGATCTATATCTTCTTTCTCAACATACCCTATTATTTGAGCGATTGGCATGCCCCAATCACCCATATGAATGTCACTTTTCACTTTGTTTCCAATAAATTCATGCATGTTGTATAAACTTCTCCCAATATTTAAGGATCTTAAATGGCCTACGTGAAGCGGTTTGCCTATATTTGGTCCTCCGTAGTCAAAAATAATATTTTTTTGAGATTTTAATTTTAAAGTATTATTTAAATTTGTTATAACTTTAGATAGTTCGAAATAGTCGAATTTTATATTAATAAAAAATTTGTCACTAAATTCAACTGTTGATAAATATTTAATACTATCTAGCTTCTCTTTAACTTTATTTTTAATTTCCTTTATAGAGTCATGATTTTGATACTTAACTATATTATTTATTTGAATATCAAAATTATCTAATTTAGTAACAGAAATTTGAATATTTTCTTCAATATCAAAATCTTGTAATAATATTCTCAGCTCTTCTTTGATATTATTTAGAATTGTATTCATCTAAACAAATAATATCAGCTTTGAAAAGGAATCAGTTTAACTTCTATCTTTTAAATTTAATTTTGAAATATTGCTTTGTGAAGTAAAGGATAAATAAAAAATTATCTACGAAGTATCTTTTGTAAAGCCTTCTTGGTTCTTGTATCAATCTAAGAACCCACTCTAATCCCATATTTGCAATAAACTCCGGTGCTTTAACTTTTGTTCCGGCAACCCATTCAAATGTAAAACCAACACCAACGAGATTAGATTTGAGATTATATTTAGACCTTATTAGGCTCATGAGCTTTTCTTGCTTGGGGAATCCAAATGAAAGCCATATTATATCTGGCCTTAGCTCAATAATTTCATCCATGTATTTGTTGTTGCTTAATTCATTCACATCAAGCATTGGTGGAGAAGAATACCCTGAAATATTTATAGTCGGATATTCATTTTTTAAATTACTTATCATTTTATCTAAAACTTCTTTTGTGTTTCCAAAAAAATAATGAGAGGTATTTGAATCCAACCCTTCTCCAATTGTATTAGTAAATACTTTATAGCCATCAACACGCTTTTGTTTACTCTTATATAGAATATTTGATGATTTAACTACTGGAAAACCATCTGGTGTTGCGATGTCAAAATTGTTAATTATTTCTTGAAGGTGAACATCTTTGTAAGACCTTACTAATGTATTTGCATTACATATAGCAACGTCTTTATTTTTTTCACTTAATAAGATATTAATTAATTCATTAAGGGTTATTTGGTTAATGTAAGTCTTCAGAATTTTTACTTTATTTTCCACGTTAAAGTTAATTATAAGTATAAATAATTTTTTGCGCCTGTAGCTCAACCGGATAGAGCATCTGACTTCGGATCAGAGGGTTGGGGGTTCGAATCCCTCCAGGCGTGCTAATTATTTTCAACAAATTTAATAATCTCCTTTACCCTATCGTCTATAGAGATTCCTTTAAAATTTATTAAATTATTTTTTGAACTAGTTTTGATAATACAATTAACAAATTCTCTATAGTCACCCTTTTTAAAAAATGAGATTTTTTCGGAGTAAGGAAGAATTCTATGAGCAGGAAAGTCTACGGCGACTATGTTTAGTTTTGCAAATAGATATTCAAAATACTTAAGAGGAGAAGTAAACTCTTTAGAGTGATTAGTTTCATTAGTATTAATCAATATGCCTACAGAAGATTCCATAATTTTTTTTGCAGTTTCTTCTCTATTAAGTCTTCCTGTTACAGTGATATTCTCAAATTTGTTCTTTTTTACAATATTCTGAAGCCTTGATGCTTCTTTTTTAGGACCACCAATAATTTGAAGGTTATATTTTTTTAATTCATCATAAGAAGAAAAAGCTTCAATAAGAAAATCAAGGTCTCTTTTCTTCCCAAACCTTAGAAGGTTTCCAACATAGACAACTTGATTTTCTTTTTGTTTAATATTATTAAATTTACTAAAAAGAACTGAGTCTACAGCACTATGCATAACCCTGTTATTTAAATTAAGATTTTGATAATATTTTTCAAGATTGTTATTTAGAAATATTATTTTTACTTTGTTATTATTACTAATCCTTTTTAATACCCAATCTCTAATTTTTGAAATTTGGTGACACTCAAAAATTACATTTTTATTCTGCTTTGCTAGGAAATATAATACCCAGTCAGATCTAGTGAAAAATATTTCATCATTTGCACTTAATTTAATTATATTTTTTACATTTTTTTTAGACCATATAAAATGGCTTATATGAAACCAAATAGGCTCTAGAAATCTAATTTTTCCAAATGGAAGGTTATGTTTAAGTCCAAAAGTTTTAAATTCTTCATTAAATGAATAAAACTTTTTTAATACATTTATATTATCACTGCTATTTTTCTCTCTTAAAGGAAAATACAGTTTTACATCCAATCCATTTTTAACAAAGTATTTAATACTTGAGATTGTTTGCAGACTATTAGCCGTTTCAGCAGGAAAGGTCTGATATGTAACATATGTAAGTGATTTTGTTTTCATAACTTAAGCGTCAACTTAAGTATATTTGTTAACAGAATGTAAAGAAAAAGTTTTCTAAGATACTCATTTAATTATTGTTACAGTCATAAATTGATAAAATCAATATATGACAGGTGATCCAGGTTATTTTGGTCCTAAATCAATGATGTGGACAATTAATAAAGAAATTACTGTATTATTTGGTGGAGCAAGGGCTTTATTAATGCATGCAGCCCACCCCTTAATTGCTGCAGGGGCTAGGCAAACTTCATTCTATCAAAGAGACCCGTGGAAGAGATTGATAAGGACACTATCATTACAAAATTCAGTAACTTTTGGCACGAAAAAGGAAGCAGATGAGAGTGCTCTTAGGATTAACAAACTTCATGAGGTCATTAAAGGTAAGGATAAAATCACAGGACAAACTTACGATGCACTAGACCACGATCAACTTTTATGGGTCCATGCATGTTTACAGATTTCATCCATTTATTTTTATGAAAAAACTGTTAAACACTTAACAGAGAAAGAAAAAGATCAATATCACAGAGAAAATATGCTTGCGGCTGAAATGGTATTAGTTAATAAAGAACTTGCACCTAAGACTCACAATGATTTGAAAGAATGGGTTACAGCAAAATCTAGAGAAAGAGACTATTTGGTATTAACTGATGTTGCTAAAGATGTATATGAAATTATTAGAACAGGCCCTGTGCCAATACATATTAAACCTATATGGCCCTTTATAGCCTTTACTGCTTTTAATACCCTACCTAAAGAATTTAAAAAAATATATGGGATAAAAGAAACAAAGATTAAAAATATTTTATTAATTTTTAATTTAAGTTTATTGAAGATAACTAGACCATTTCTCCCACCTTTTTTTAGATTGATTGCTCCTGCAAGATGGGCTAAACAAAGACTTACAAAGAATCCAAATTTAAAATTTAAAGATAAATCAAAAATTTAACTTATTTATAATTTGGAATAAGATGGAAAATAAAAATAACAATTGGTCGGACATATCAGAAGAAATTGCAGAAGTAGCTAAAAAAATTAAGGAAAAAACTGGGGATGAAGATTTAGTCGAAGATTTAAAAGAATCAGTAAAAGACACAATTCAAAATACTTCAGATATATTTAAAAATATTATTGAGACAATTGATTCAACAATTAAAGATGAAGAAATAAAAAATGAAACATTGGAAATAGTGAAAAAGATAAACAATGAAATAAAGAAAACAGTTTCTGATTCAAGTAAAAGTATTTTTAATTCAGAAGATACAGATTTTTTGCAGGAAGAAGAATAATAAATATTTATTCATCAATTTCCATACAATATAGTATTCTTTAAAGTTGGCAGGGTCGGTAGCTCAATTGGTAGAGCAGGAGCCTTTTAAGCTCAAGGTCGTGGGTTCGATTCCCACCCGACCCACTATACTCCTCGAGTATCTTTTTTAAATAACGAAGGCAATGTTTTAAAAAGTATTTTGATGTCCAAATACAAAGACCAATTATCGATATATTCTAAGTCATATTTGAACCAAGTTTCAAAATTATCAGCATTACGATCTTTAATTTGCAACAATCCAGTCATGCCCGGAGTTACGTTTAATCTTCTCATGTAATTTTCATTAAAAAGTTGAGTATCTGTATCAAATAAAGGTCTTGGTCCGACAAGAGACATACTTCCAGTCAACACATTAAGCAATTGTGGAAGTTCATCAATACTGTATTTTCTTAAAAATTTAGAACCTTTTAATAATCTTGGATCATCTTCAATTTTAAATAATGGTCCCGATTTTTTATTTAATTTATCAAGATCTTTCCTCATTTCATGAGCATTGTTTTTCATTGTTCTGAATTTAAACATTTTGAACTGTTTTCCATGAAGACCGACTCTATTTTGTTTAATCAAAAAAGGACGACCATCAATTGAAAGTGTATATATTGATATAGATAGCAATATAGGAAATAGAATAATTAGGAATAAGGCAGAAAGAAAAATATCCAAAAGACGTTTTATTATGTATTTTGCTCCGTATTGAATATCGTTATTAAAATAGTAGAAATATTTTTCATTAACAATCTCGTTCCTGTATATAAAATAATTATTAAAATTTAAAGGCTTATTTGAGATAAGCAGTACTTTTTTATTTAAATTAATTAAATACATCTCAAGATCTAATGAGAGGTTAGATAAATTTTCTAGATTTAGTATGATTAGATTAATTTCTTCGACTTTATTAACAGAGTCAATTTTCTTAATGATTTTTTTTGAATTATTTTTGAGGTCAATTTTTATTGATTCCAACTCTGTCCTAAAGTTTAAAATTCTTAGGTTCCTGAATATTGAGCTCTCATCTAAATTAAAAGATATATATTTTTCATTTAATGGTGATCTCCCAAGTATTGAGAGGAGAACTTCAGTGTTTCGAAAAATTAGCAAAATTAAAGGTACTACTACTGAATAAACAATCAAACCAACTCTTGATAAATTTTCAAATCTAAATACAAAGAAAATAGAAAACATGTATGAAGTCCATAAGAAATAAATATTTATGAATTCACCAAAAAAGTTTTTACTAAGTGTGAAACTTAGTTCATTCACATATGTATAAAATTTAGTTGAAAATAGTAAAATAACAAAAATTCCTATACTAATAACTAAAAAAGCATCTACAGTTATCAGATTTAATGGAATAAATGAAAAAAATCTTGACCAATCTTCAAGTAAATTTTGATAAATTATCTCCTTAAGAGAAGGGAGGGTTACTAAATAATTATCAAAGTACCATATTGAAAATCCAACAACGGTAAATTGAATAAAAAGAAATCGAAATATGTATTTTATAAATTTATTTAAACTCACTGCAATTATCTATTCTGTCTAATCTTATTTTAAGACTAAATTAGTTATTAAAAATATTTTTTATTAATAAAAAGAATATAATTTTGTTATAAATAGTAAGAGTTAATATGAGTAAAATAGAAGATCTTTGTGGAGAATATCCTCAAAGTTTTATAAAACAAGATATTTCAAGTGATCCTAATTATGTTTTTGTAAATGACCCTTCTTTTTCCTTAAGGCAGCTTTTTGATTCTGAAGGGAACACTGTATTTGTCAATTCTTTTATTGAGTGTGAACACTATGTAGCTGGCGGCTGGGGTTACTCCCCAATCCAAAATACAGAAATATTGCTTCACCAGATTTTATTTATAGGGATAGCTGGCTTAGTTATATCTCAATATTTAGTTAGAAAATACAAACTGATAAATTTAAAATGAATTCTCTAGCTATTAAAAAAAATAAAATATTTTATATTGTTATATTGTTAATAATCTTACTTCCTTGGTTTAATAATCTTTTTGATGCTAACTTAAAAGCAGCAGAAGTTAGTCAAGAGGATGTAACATTTTATGAAATTAATCCTTGTGAGGTTTCCTTAGTACAGTTTTTAATATCAAATAAAAAATCTATTTTTCAAGACCATTATTATTTTAGGTTTAGTAATTATCAATCAATACTATGTTTTGGGAAAGTTAGCGGAGTAACTCTTTTACAAAATGGTTTTTACATCTCTGTTGGAACTAATAACTTTGTAAATTTACTATTGCAAGGAGCAATGTGGGTATTTTTATTAAGTTTTATAAAAAAAAATAAGGAATCAGATCTTGAAAAATCTATTAAGGACACTTCTTTTAAGATAAAACATTTTAGTAGCTTAATATTGACATCATATCTTTTTACTTTTTCAATTTATGCAGAAAGAAGATATTATGAAAAAAATATTTATTATTTAAATTTTGATAGTTTCTTTTCTTATGCTCTTTTATTTTTAGTTATTTATTTTCTTTTTAATAATTTGGTTCGAATCTCTTTGAATAGATCCAGTAATTTAATTTACTACCTACCTTTTTTATATTTGATTTATTCTGTCTTTAGTGGATTTAATTTCACATTTTTTTCAGCAATATTTGTTTATTTTGGTATATATTCTATTTTTGAAAAAAAAATAAATTGGAAACTAAATAGAGTGCTTTTGGTTTTTTCATTATGGTGGATAGCTAACTCTACAAATAGCTATTATTTCAATCCTGGAAAACTAAGGGGATTTACAAGTACTGTTTATGAGTTTAACGCGACTCTATTTTGGTGTTTATATTTTTTCTTATTAGTTAATGGATTATGGTATTTTGTAAAAAATAATATTCAAAATTTTGAATTTCAGAAGCTTATAAATAACTTTCAATTAGTCTCCGTTGCTTTATTGATTTTAGGTTATTTAGGTGCGAATTTTCCTTTATTGAATTTTTTTAATTATTATTTTTTCGGCCAGCAGAAGTTTGGGATAAATATAGGGAATCCATTTATTTTTAACGAATGGTTGGAGAAAGTATCTTGGAGAGGTTTCTACTCTAGTGCGGAATCGATAGGTGAGTTTTATGGATTAGCAATTTTGCTAGCCATTTATTCTTTTTGTATTAAGAGAAACTTGAATATTTATGAAAAAGTAGGATTTCCTTTTGCTCTTTTAGGTCTTTACTTTTCTAATAACAGGGCTGTAATTGTATTAGTTATAGTTTTTTCAGCACACTTACTTATTTCTCAAAGTAAATATAAGAAAATATTGTTAGGATCAATTTATTCACTTTCAGCTCTTTTCGTAATATATCTAGTAGGTTTTGAAAAGATTTCTTATTCTTATGATTTTTTAAGGTCTTCTCTTTACGCTCAGGCAAAGTTTTATCAGTATGATACTGTAGTTTCTAGCTTTCTTAACTGGATTGATAAAGGATTCCAAGAAGGAGGCTCTCTTAGTTTTCTTTTTGGCATATTTAGTGTTATGGCTTATTTTTTAAATAGATCAGAAATTTGGGGAATTTTTGCAGCTCGCTACAATCCAACTTTTTCGGAACTCATAATGGGTACAGGACCTTTTAATTTTGGTCAGTTATACGGTGAGAATATTGTTAATGAAACACGGAGTGTTCTATTGCCCCATTCCTCATTTTTATCTTTCTTAGTTTTCTTTGGATTCCTAGGTATTTTGCTAATTCTGATTTTATTTTCATTTCTTTATTTTAAAAATAGAAAACGAATTAATACTCTTGGCAAAATGATAATACTTTTTATCTTTATAAATTTATTTAAAAATGATGTTTTGAATTATTTCTCTTCTTTTGTTCTATACAGTTTTTTCTTTATGGCGATATTAAATTTTAGAAATGAAAAATTATTTAAGCTTTAACTTACTATCTTTAAATAGTAAGTGAAGGCATATAAAGAGAGAAGATATTCCTAAAAGAAAATTAAACGGTTTTATAACAAAATTATTTTTGTAGAATTTATTTTCGTTAGTGGCTAGGTTATCCAAATCAATTTTGTCAAAACATTTTACTTCATTAATTTCATATAAATTATGAAATAGGGAATTTTCAATTTCACAATAATCTGAATACTCAATGAAATAACTTAAACTTTGATTCAATTCTTCACTTTGTATTTTGGGTATGCCCATGAGTAAAAGAATTAATAGTACATATAAAATAAGATATAATTTACTTCGAATTTTCTTCTCGATAATATTTGTTATTAAAAATATAGTGCTTAACAAGAAAAGAAAAGAGTAGTAGTGAGGTTTAAAAGTATCTCCAACATTTGGATCAAAATTATTTACTGGCAATCCTGTAATTGAATGAAATAGCAAAAGACCCATTCCAAAAATAATAGCTATTAGAAATTTTCTATATTTTTTTTCTATAACCATATGTTTAAACAGTAAATAATAAAAGACTAAAGAGATGATTAACCCTATTGATTCATATAAATAAATATCTGTTTTTTCTTGTAAATAAATAGTTAACTGCTTATTTTCATTATTTATTGAAGGGGATTTAATTTCTTTCGTAGGGGAAAATTCAATAAATTCTTTTCTACTAACAAAATAGTTACTACTGTCATTATCCCAATATAAATCAAAATAATCTCCAGTAGTTTCTAATAGGGTAATACCTATAAACGAATTAGCATGGTAATGCTTAATAGGACTTGTCACTAGATTGTATAGATCAGTATTATAAATTATTTTAAATGGTGCTCTGTTGTCATAATTTTCTCCAACATTTACATCTGTAGCACCACTCTGTACGTCCAGAATACCTTTACTTGTTGCATTTGAGTTCTCAATGGTAGTAGCTACAAATATGCATATAAATAATAGAAGTAAAGAAACAAGTTTCTTTTTATTGAAATTTAATAACAAATGAAAATATATACAAAATAAATAAACAGAAACAAGAACTAAGACATTTCCCTTTAAAGTTAGACAGCTGACTAAAAGCGGGATACAGAATAATATATATTTTGAATTCTTCTCTGATTTATATTTTTCTATGCAATAAATTATCCAGGGCATAAGCGAAAAAGCTAGAATCTCAGGTTTAAAAACTATTCTTTGAACAATTGAGATTGGGAAAAAGTTTATAAAAACAAATGTTAGAAAAATTGAAGAGTTTTTAAATTTTAAATAGTTTAAAAGCTTGTAGTAACCAAATAGTCCAAATATATATATATAAAAATTTGTTTGCTGAAGAGATTTATGAAAAAATAAATCAGAATTAGCAAAGTTATTATATTGAAAAAAATAATTTACATAATGTAAATAGTAGTAAAGCAAGCCATGCTCTCTGTTTATGCTTAAGTCTGGATCAGCAAAATGTTGAAAATATACAAAGTATTCATAAAAATCAGGACTTTCAATGGAGTTATAGTATAAATAGTTAACTTCTTTCATCCACAGTATTGAAAGAATTAAGATAACAAAACTAAAAATACTCTTTTGTTTTTCACTTAATAGCATATATCAGTATTGTATATTTAGAAATTATTGAAGTGTATAAAATTTATATTAAAACATTTAATTTAAATTTTTTAATAACAATAGACTAATTAAGTAATGAAAATTTCAGTAATAATGCCTACCTATAATTCTGTTGATTTAATAAATCAATCAATTGAAAGTATATTAAATCAAACTTATGAAAATTTTGAGTTATTAATTTGTGATGATTCATCTACTGATGACACAAAAGATATAATTACTAATTATAAAAAACTAGATTCACGTATAAAGATATTTGAGAATAGTAAAAATATTGGATTAACAAAATCTCTGAATAAATTAATAACTCAATCGAAAGGGGAACTTATTGCAAGGCAAGATTCAGACGATATTAGCTTTAGCAATAGATTCGAAAAGCAAATTAATTATATAGTAAATCAAAATTATGATGTAGTTGTATCTAGAGCCTTAAGGAAGCATAACAATAAAATTATCCCTAAGAGGTCTTATTATTTCCCTCCAAAATTTATAACTAAAATTAAGAACCCATTTATACATGGGACTCTCTTAATTAAAAAGAACGTAATTCAAGAAATTGGTGGATATGATGAGAATTTTTACTACTCACAAGATTATAAGTTATTTTCGGACCTTTTAAAGGCTGGCTATAATTTTAAGCATTTGAGGGAACCACTTTACTTACTTAATATGAAAGATAATATTTCAGCTAATTTTAATAAACAACAAGATTATTATGCTAAATGTGTCAGAAACAACGAAATACCAAGTAAGCCCATTAAATAGACTTAAGATCTTATTGTTTGAAAGACTAGATCCTTATCTTGGGAAAATTAACAAAATAGCAACTTTTTTATCATTTGAAAATATGATTATTTATTTTTATTTTTTATTATTTATATTTGGTCGTTCATTTACCGGGGTCGAATTATTTAAATTTAGATTAGGGGAACTTATGATTGCGGGTGGAATGGTGATGTTTTTTTATCATGTATTTATTAGGCCGGATCGGATTAATAGTTTGCTGGGGAAAAAGACAATCTGGATTTTTAGATTAGTTTTAATTCACTTCTTTATAATGAATCTTTTTGAAGGTAATTTAGATAATTTTCTTAATACACAGGTATATAGGTCAAGTTCATATATATGGACTTTAGGTTTTATATTTATTTTGCCATTTCTATCAAAAACACAAATTTTTGATAGAAATATATTTTTATCGCTAATGTTTTTGATTTTGCCCCTTTCTTATATATTTACTTGTGTTTACTACCCTGGATTTATTGAAAACTTTTTTGTCAATTTTTCTGACAAATTTAGGTATCTTAAGGGATCAGACCTATTTCTTATTTATTCAATATATTGTATTTTTTTCTTTGAGAGAATTAAAAATAATAATGTTATGTATTTATTTACTTTTCTTATGTCAGGGCTTTTACTTCCATTAATAATTTTTTCAAGTAGAGGTGCATCTATAGGGACTTTTATTATTTTAATTTATACCATCTACACAAACAGAAAAGCTTTTTTAAGGAATAAGATTTTATTCATCATCTCTTCTTTATTGTTTGTTTCTACCCTTACACTTTCTTCTATTTACTTAGATTGGACAAAAATAGATTTTGAAGAGATAAACACAGAGATGGCTTTAGAAAGTTTAGAAATGACTTTAGTTTCAAAAAGATATCCTGAATATGATAAACCTTTTCTTTTCTTAGAAAACTCTAGATTAAACTCTGGTGATGGCAATTTAAACTGGAGACTCCAGATATGGCAAGATGTATTTTATGATTTGACGGAGAAACAATCTATATTTTTTGGATATGGTTACGACAACACAATACCTGCAATGGAAAGAATTGATAGAGCAGGCTTAGATGGAACAAACATACATGTCCACAATTACTTTGTAAACATTCTTGCTAGAGGAGGCCTTTATCATCTATTTTTATTTATTTTATTTTATATCTTTCTATTAAAAAGGATTATAAATCTTAAATTATCAAACAATTCTTTAGTTTTTATACTTGCCGTTTTATTTGTATCTTTTTTTGATTCAAGTATGGAGTCTGTTAGATTTCCCTTTCTGTTTTATTCAATTCTATCTTCTAAAATTAAAGAGAAATGAGAAGAATATGTTCTTAGATGAATCTAATATTTAATTATGGGAAAAGTAGCATTTATAACAGGAATTACAGGACAAGATGGATATTATTTAAGTAAACTCCTTCTTGAAAAGGGGTATGAAGTTCACGGAACGATACGAAGATCTTCAACTATAAATACAGAAAGGATTGATCCATTAATTTCAGAATATAAAGATACAGGAAAGCTATCTTTACACTATTCTGACTTGCTAGATTCTTCATCTTTTAATCAACTTATTCAGAAAATTCAACCAGATGAAATTTACAATTTAGCAGCACAATCTCATGTTGCAGTTTCATTTAAGAATCCAGTCTTCTCTACTCAAACCGGTACTTTAGGGCCACTATCTATACTTGAAGCTGTAAGAAATTCTCAAAAAGAAATCAAATATTATCAAGCATCATCTTCAGAAATGTTCGGAGGTATTGACTCAGAAAAGCTTAATGAAGAATCAAAATTTATACCCAAAAGCCCATATGCAGCAGGAAAAGTTTTTGCTCATCAAATGACAAAAATATACAGAGAGTCTTATGGGATTTTTGCAGTAAATGGCATTTTGTTTAATCATGAATCACCATTAAGGGGAGAAACTTTTGTTACAAGAAAAATTACAAGAGCATTAGGAAGGATACATCACGGCATTCAAACAAAACTAACTCTAGGGAACCTAGAAGCAAATAGGGACTGGGGTTTTGCAGGTGATTATGTAGAAGGTATGTGGATGATGATGCATCATAAAGAGCCAGATGATTGGGTACTAGCAACAGGAGAGTCTCACAGCGTAAAGGACTTTCTTGAAGTTGCTTTTTCAGAGTTAGATTTAAATTACGAAGATCATGTTGTAACCTCTGAAGAATATTACAGACCTAATGAAGTAAAGCATTTATTGGGAGACTATTCAAAAGCTAAAGAGAGATTAGGTTGGGAACCTAAAACTTCATTCAAAGATTTAGTTAAATTGATGGTTGAAAAAGATCTTTTACTAGCTGAAAGGGAAAAGACTCTAATAGAAAATAAATTATTATCGCCTACTTGGGAATACTCAACTTAAATTTTTTTGAAACCATTCGTAAGTTGATTTTAATCCTTTATCTAGTTCGAAACTAGGCAGCCAACCGTAACTTCTCATTAAAGAAGAATCTAGCAACTTTCTTGGATTTCCATTTGGCTTAGTTGTATCAAAAATTATTTCACCTTCATAATCTATTATTTCTTTTATTTTCAATGCCAGATCTTTAATTGAAATCTCTTCATCTGATCCAATGTTTATTAGATCATTTGAAATTTTATTTTCAATTATATATTTAATTGCTAAAGATAGATCATCAACAAACAAAAACTCTCTTAAAGGAGTCCCGTCACCCCAAACTTCAAAATTGTCAATTTCTTGTATTTTTGCATCGTTCATTCTTCTTAAGAGTCCAGGGATTACATGACTAGAATCTCTATCAAAATTATCATTCGGTCCATATAAATTAGTAGGCATTAAGTTAACTACTTCATGCCCAAATTGTTTATTTAAAGATCTACCTATTTCAATAGCAGATAATTTTGCCATTGCGTATGGAGAGTTTGTGTCCTCTAACACACCTTCCATAAAGCTAGTTTCTTTTATAGGATTTGGAGCATTTAATGGATATATGCAACTACTTCCAAGATTTATTATTTTTATATTTGGATTTTCAATAGAAGCTTCAAAAATGTTTATATTGATTTTTAAGTTTTCTAATATAAATTCTGTTCTTAAATTGTTATTAGCTAATATTCCGCCTACTTTAGCGGCAGCATTAATAATTATGTCGGGGTTAACTTCTTTTATTGTTTTCTTAGTGTCAGGTAAATTAAATAAGTCAGTATCTTTTCTTGTAGATGCAAATATATTGTAATTTTTATTATTAGAAAATATCCTTTTACATGATGAACCAACCAGTCCATTACTACCAAATATTAAAACCTTACTAGATGTCATAAATCTTATATTAAATATATATTAATTATGTGTGATTGGTAATTAAAATAACAATAGTTTGAATATTGTTTATTTTTTAACTTATGGTTACTCTTTAAAGACATGGAGTGATTCTTCAGCTCTTGAAAGAGAAGCTAGATACTTTAATTATTTAAGTGAAAAATATAATTTTAAATTTTACATTGTTACTTATGGAAATAAAGAAGATCTAGAGTATTCTTATCTTTTTGAGAATGCTGAAATAATTCCAATATATTCTCATTTAAATAAAACTAGAAATAAGTTTATAAATTTCTTATTTTCTTTTCTTTATGCATTTAAATTAAACAAACTAATTAGAGAAGAAGATTTTGTTATTAAGCAGAATCAACTTTTTGGATCATGGGTTAGTATTGTTTTCAAAATTATCACTAAAAAGAAACTTTTTATTAGAACAGGATATGATATGTATTTATTTAGTATTTTTGATAAAAAATCATTTATAAAAAAATTATCATATAAGCTACTAACAAAACTATCACTTCAATATTCAGATTTGTATTCAGTAAGCAGTAATAGTGATTTAAAATTTTTAAATGAAAATTTTAAAATAAATAAAAATAAAGTTTCTCTTTTAAGAAACTGGATACAAGTCGAAGAAATAAAATATTTAAAGAAAAGAGAGGAAGTAGTTTTATCTGTTGGAAGATTGGAGTATCAAAAAAACTTTGGTTATATGATAAAAGAATTTCAAAACACAAATGATAAAATAGTTATTTATGGAAATGGATCTGAAAAAAATAGGTTATTAGATTTATCAAGAGAACACAATGTTAACTTAGAAATAATAAATTCAATTAAAAACAAAGACTTAATGAAAATACTAAATAGTTCTAAATATTTTATTTTACCATCAAATTTTGAAGGTAACCCCAAAGCTTTACTTGAAGCTATGTCTGCAGGCTGCATAGTCTTAGCTAGTAATATCAAAAACCATAATGAGATTATTAAAGATGGAGTAAATGGTTTCTTGTTCGACTTAAAGGAGAGCTCTCTTTTTAAAAAATTTGAAAATATTAAAAGCTTAAAAGAGGATGAATTAAATAATATTTCATTATCAGCTAATTTAAATATTCAGCAAGATTATTCAATTGAGGTAATAGCAAAAGAAGAAAAAGATTTGATACTAGGGTTATTAAATGACTGATAAAATTAATATACTTTTATGTTTTGATACAAACTACAACATACAGGGTGAAGTAACAATGACTTCACTATTAAGAAATACAAATAGTAGAATTAATTTTTATATTATTCACGACAATCCACCAACCTTTAGTGAAATGTCGAAAAGAATTAAAAAAAATAAGAAAACTGAGTCTGTAAATGTATATAAATTTAAAAAAAGAGAAGAAGTTACATTTCCTAATTTTGATGAATCTCATATGACAGAAGCAACTTATTATAGATTGTTTATTGGAGATTATTTACCTAAAGAAGTTAAAAATATAATGTATATAGATCCAGACATTATTTGTATTAATAATTTTAATTTAATTTTCAATACAACATTTGAAATTTTGAATAGATCCGATTTTGTTTTATCAGCAAGAACAGAGCATTATGAAAAAGATAATAGTGAGACAGTTGAACGCCTGGAATTAACAAATAATAAATATTTTAATGCTGGAGTTACATTTATAAATTATGAAAAATGGTTGAAAGAGAATTACACTGAAAACTTAACAAAGTGGATGAATTATCTTGGAGAAAGAGTTATGTGGTACGACCAAGATGTATTAAATTCTTATTTGAATGGAATGTATAACGAATTGCCAGCACAATTAAATTTTACTGATACACATTTACCAATTTCTGAGATTAAAGAGGAGGCTGTTTTTTATCATTATTGGGGAAAGAAAAAACCCTGGACAATGAAAGGTATTTTGTATTATGGGGAAAGTTTTTATCAAGAGATATATAGAGAATTAAATAATAATAAATACCACATTTTACATAGGTACAGAAGAGATTCTATATTTCACTTTCTAAATTTTGTCTTAACTTTGAAAATTTTTCGCTTAAAACATCCAATTAAACTAATTTCGAGTTTCGTTAAATCTTTAAAGAAAAGTTAATTATGAAAAAAAATGATACAGCTGTATGCGTAGTTGGAGATTTTAAATTTTTGTATAAATATTTAGACTTATTTGTCAACCAAATTAGAGATAATGGCAAATACACTGGAGAGATTTTAGTATTAACTTCTATTTTTTGTCCTACATTCATTATCCCAATAAAGAACAAAAGTAATTTAACATTTATTCGTTTTAAGAGAATAAAATTTGATAAATTTACTGATTTAACATTAAAAAATATTAATACAAAAGGTGAACCAAATAGGCATATACATAAGAAATTTCAATGGCATAAGGTAAATCTATTTCATAATCGAATGAAAAATTGGAAATATATTTTTTATATAGATATAAATATGCAAATACACAAGGATATAAATCCTATTTTAAATTTAAAACCAGAGGGAGTTTTATTTGCAAATAGAGACTCTCATGATGATTTATCATGGAAACTCAGTGGTCAGTTCGACAAAGAACATAAGGGATATAAGGAGCTATCTAAAAATTTTGATTTAGATATCAAGGATTATTTCCAAACAGGGATAATTTATTACGATACAAATATTATTAGCAACGAAACAAGTCGAGAGATATTGGAGCTTGTTAAAAAATATCCTCATTCCAGAACTAATGAACAAGGAATTTTAAATCTATATTTTATTTTTATAAGAAATATTTATAAAGAACTTCCAAAAAAATATGGTAAATATTATACGTATAATTATTGGAATGAAAATACAGAGACTATTATTACTAAACAACTTGTAGAGAGATACAAATAAATAGAATTAAAAAATGAACATTTTAAGTAAAAAATATGTAACTTCAAATATTTCAGTTGTATTATTGCTTCCTTTTATGTTTAATTTTATTAAGAAAATTTTAAATAATGAGATTATTTTAATTAATTATTATTTAGATAATAAAAATGTTTTCTTTTTATTAGTACTTAATTCTATTTTCTATTTTTATATCTCAAGGTTAATAAGTGAGACATTTAATTTAGAGTCACTCTCCCTGTCTCTTGTTTACTTCTTTACTAGTTTTTTCCTATTTGTTTTCTTTTCTTTGACTTTGTTAAAGGGTTTAGATTTCCAATTAGTAACAGGGATTGTACTTTTTCTTTGGTTTAGTTTTCTACTTATTAAATGTAGTTCAAAATTAAAAGTAATTTATTTATTAATAAGTTATCTAATTATCTCTGTAATTAACCATCGTTTCTATTTTGATGTAAGGAACCTCGGAGAGTATGTTGAATTAAATACAGATGTACCTGTTCAATGGTTTGGAATGGCTGAATCGATATATTCTTATAATTATTTTTATACTTTTACAAACAATTTAATTGATGGTCATGGTTTATTTCTTAGCTATATACAGTCTCTTGTATTCAAAATAAATTTTTTTAATAAAGAATTTGAATTTTTAAGACTTAATTCAAATTTATTTCTTATCTTCACTTTGTTTTTATTTCTTGATTTAAAAATAAATAAAAAAAATAAAATAATTATTTCAACGTTATTTGTTTCTTTAGTACTAAATAGTGATTGGTTAACTTATCTTTTTGTGGATTCCTTAATGCTAGAAGGAATTGTTAGTTTAATATTTGCAATTTATTTAGTAAATCTAAATAAACATTTAAATTCTAATTTGAATCTAAGCTCAGTTATCTTTTTTACTTCTTTTAGTTGTTTATTTTTTAGTAAACAATTTATATCAACTTTGACAATTGTTATTTTTATATATCTCTTATTTGTTAAAAGGAGCAGGAATGTATTAATAACTTTACCAATTTACTTTCTAGATATGATTTATAAAAGAATTTATAATCCAGAAATTAAAAGTTTTGAATACTTAAATGGATTTAATTACAGTGATTTTATCTTAGATCTATTTTTCTTAAGAGATCTTGAGTTAAATAATATTAAGAAAATAATAGAACAATTTATTATTGATAAGCCAATGACCTTGTTATTTATTATATTTCTTATTTTTAATCTCTTTAATTTCATTAAATTTGGTAAAAACAACTTTTCTAATAGTTTGTTTTTCATGACAATATTGTTAAATATATTTCTGGTTTTAATATTATTTATTGCCTGGTGGAAGGATTTTGGAATTCAATCATCATATAGATACATACTAAACACTCTACATTTAGTTTTGATTTCAGTTTTCTATAATATAGACTCACTTGAAGAAAATGTTTAACTTGCTCAAGGTAACCATTTTATAGAAAATTTTAATTGCATCTTTTATCTTTATTTTTTTTCCATCCTCGTAAGATCTTCCATGGTACTTTATTGGCACTTCATAAATTTCAATACCTAGCCTTAATGCTTTAGAAAGTATTTCTACTTCCAGACTAAATCCTTTTTCTTTAATGTTAAGTTCTCTTAAAGTTTTAACTTCACTTAACTGATAGCAAGTTGAAATATCAGAAACTTTATACATATTTATTAATGAGAAGAAAATTGAAAAAAGACGATTTATTAGATATGTAATAAAATATAAATTCTTCCTCTCTTTCTCTCCTAATACTCTAGAACCAAGGATCAAACTATTAGGATTATTTATTGCAACATTAAACATTTCAGGAATATCATCTGGGAAATATTCTAGATCTGCATCATGAACTATTACATGTGTTGAGTCAACCATTTCAAGACCTTTTTTTACTGCATTTCCTTTTCCTGAATTTCTCTTTGTTTGCAATAAAACAATATTTTTATATTTATCTGCAAAATCTTTAGCAATATTCATGCTTGAGTCTGAGGATTTGTCATCAACAAGTATTATTTTGTCAAAAATATTTACTTCTAAGAGTCTATTTAATGAGCCAGCTAAATAATCTTCTTCATTAAAGAAAGGTACAACAACTGATAATGTTTTATTATTTTTCATGGTAACTTCCTATATACAAAATTATAAGGTAGATAACTATTTAATTTAATAAAGAAGAAAGTAAGGATACCAGAGGTTTTAGAATTAAATAAAATGAAAAGAATATTAATTATCAATACTACATATAAAGAAAAAGGCGGAGAAGATACAAACATTATTGATGAAGTAGACTTTCTTAAAGAAAATTATGAAGTTGACTATTTAGAGTATAAAAATGCCGATAGAGTTAAATTTTTAGACTCTCTAGCATTCCTCACTTCTTCTAACAGAGAATCAAATAAAAAGTTGAGAATGAAAATAATAGAATATAAGCCAGACATAGTCTATGTTCATAACACTTGGTACAAAGGGAACCTTGGAATTTTTAAAGTTTTAAAAAAAGAAAATATTAAAGTCTTTATAAAACTACATAATTTTAGGTACAACTGCACAAGAACTTTTTCAATTTCAAAGCACCTCCAAGGAAAGAAAGTTTGTTACATGTGTAATCTAAAAAAATCCAATTCTTATTTTAATAAGTACTTTCAAGAATCGTATTTAAAATCAATTTTTGTAATAATTTACGGAAGAAGATATTTTAAAATATTAAAAAATTATGATTTTAATTTGTTAGTAATGACTAATTTTCAGAAAGAATTTTTAATAAATTTAGGATTTAATACTGATAATGTTCATATATATAAAAACCCCACTTTTCAAAATGAGAATCCAGAGTATAAAGTTAATAGTGATTATTTAGTTTACGCTGGGAGAATTACAGAAGAAAAAGGTGTATATGAATTACTTGAAGCTTGGAACAGGTCAAAGCGAGAAAATTTAATATTAAAGATTATTGGAAGTGGTGAATTGCTCGAATCCCTTAAGGGGAATGAAAAATATCAAAACGTTCAGTTCTTAGGTGAACTAGGGCATAAAGAGACATTAGAAATTATAAAAGACGCTAAGGGAGTAATGACAGCAACAAAAATGTATGAAGGCCAACCAAGATTATTGTGTGAAGCATTAATTAATGGCGTTCCTTCTTTATTTCCAAAGTTTGGAGGTATGAGTGAGTTTTTTCCAAAAGAATATATATTAAAATTTGAACAGTTTAATTATGAAGACCTTTCAAAGAAGATAGAGCTATTTACAAACGAGGTTCTTTTAGAGGAGATTAGCATAGATATAATTAATAACTCTAACTATATTTTCGACAAGAAGAAGCAATATGAGATATTTGAAGAAATTATTTCATAAAAGACTAAATTATTAGACATTTTATTAATAAATACTATGAATTTTTCATTCCTTGAACATTGGATATAATAATTAACATGGATTTAAAAGAACCTATTCCTTTATTTAAGGTTTATATGAGTGAAGAGGCTTCAAATTCAGTATCTGATGTACTTAAAAGTGGGTATATAACACAGGGCCCAGAAGTAGAAAAGTTTGAAGATACATTAAAAGAATATTTTTCAAATAATAATGTAGTTACTACTAATTCTGCTACTTCAGGACTGCATTTAATATTTCATATGTTAAAAAAGTTTGGTTTAGGTCAAGAGAAAATAAAAATTGAGAATCAAGAAGACCACGTATTAACAACACCACTTACCTGTACTGCTACCAATTGGCCAATTCTTTCAAATGACATTAAATTAAAGTGGGTTGATGTAGATCCTAATAATTGCAATATGAATCTTGATGATTTGGAAAGAAAACTAACAAAGAATACCAAAGCTGTATTAGTAGTTCACTGGGGAGGATTTCCAGTAGATTTAGATAGATTGTCTAGGATTCAAGATGATTTTGAAAAAAAATATGGCTTTAAGTTTATCATTATTGAAGACTCAGCTCATGCATTTGGGTCTTCATATAAAGATATAAAAATTGGAAATACAGACAATATAAGCGTATTTAGCTTTCAAGCAATTAAACATCTAACTTCTATAGATGGTGGATGTATTAACTTCAATGACAGTCTTGATGTTGAAAGAGCAAAACTTCTTCGATGGTATGGGATAGACAGAAATGAAAATAGAAAAGATTTTAGGTGTGAAACAGATATTGAAAATATTGGATTTAAATTTCACATGAATGATGTAAATGCTTATATAGGAAGAATAAATTTTGATTCAGTAACAAAGAATAAACTTAATATCCATATTGATAATGGAAATTACTACAACAATGAATTAAAGGGTATTAAAGATGTTCAACTAATGGAATATTCATCAAACGATAAAGTTCCTTATTGGATTTACACAATAAAAGTAAAAAACAGGGATAATTTTATGAAACACATGGAAGAGAATAATATTATTGTTAGTCGCGTTCATGAAAGAAATGATAAGCATTCTGCTGTACAAGAATTTCAAGAGGAGTTACCTTCATTGGACTCTTTTATAGACGAAATGGTTTGTATACCAGTTGGCTGGTGGGTTTCAGAAAAAGATAGAAAATATATAGTTGAAACTATAAAGCAAGGTTGGTGATTAAAACTCCAACCATTCTGGGTTGTCAAGATACCATTTAACTAGTTTATTTAAACTATCTTCAACGGTATATTTTGGCTTCCATCCAGCATCTTTTATAAAGGAACCATCAATAGCATATCTTAGGTCATGACCGGGCCTAGAGGAGTGAAAGTCAACTAACTCGAAATCAAGTTTAAGACCAGAATATTCAGAAATTAATTCTGCAATTTCTAAGTTATCTAGTTCTTTTGTACCTGGAATATTTACCTTCAAGCAATTAGGGCCAATCTCATCAGTTATTTGTGAATTCTTTAATGAATTAAAATTTTCAGTTATAAACAAAATTGAGCTTGCAACATCTTCTGAGTAAATGTAATGTCTGCTTCCTGCTTTGGATTTATCTTTATTGGCATGGATTGTAATTTTTTTATTATTTTTTAATTTCCATAATGTATTTGGTATATATTTTTCAGGATGCTGTCTTTCTCCAAAAACATTCATGCAATGTGTAATTGCAATAGGAAGATTGTATGTATTCTCAAAAGCAATAGCAAGCTCTTCACCTGCAGCTTTAGAGGCACTGTAAGGATTTGTACTATTGTATCTATCCCATTCTTTGAATGATTTTCCTGGTTTTGCAGGTCCAAAAACTTCATCAGTACTGAAATAGATAAGACGTTCAAGGTTGTCCATAGACCTTGCGTAATTAAGAATATTAACAGTAGCTAAAACATTATCTTTGACAAACATAACAGGATCTACGATAGACCTATCAACATGAGATGATGCTGCTAGATGATAGATGACATCGACATCTCTAATTTGACTTTCTATTAAATTATTTATTTCAGATTTTAAATCATGATAAATAATGTGAAGTCTCTTTTTTGTTGAATTGTCATAGTCTTCAAGCATGTGATTAAATCTATTTAAATTACCTGAATAATCTAATCTATCAAGGCTTACTATTTCCCAGTCAGTATTATCAATGATATATTTGATAAGAATATGGCCAATAAATCCCGCCCCGCCCGTTACTAAAACTTTTTTTGACATATATGAATATTAATCCTTAAAAAATATAAAAAATCAATTTAATTTTAATAAGGTTCATAAACTCCAGTTAAATAATTTTTCCAAATAGAAATATTTTTATGAAAAAATTCCGTGCTTTTATTGGCATAAAAATCATACATTAATAATTCAATATGCAAATTTTTATCAATAAGATTTTTAACTTTTGTTGATTCTAAAAACTGAATCAAATCATAAGTGTTTGAACCAAAATAACCTGTTTTTACTCTTTTATCACTTTCTATTGAAAAGTAGTTTTTATCTGATAGTAAGAATTCATTAATAAAATTAGAATCATTTATAACTAATCTTGGTTCGAAATAGAATAATTTTTCAAAATTAAGTAATTCTTTTGAATTATTTTGTAAAGTTTCCAACATTCCAGCACCTTTATTTTTTCTCCCTACCTTGTTATTTTTATTACAAAAATATTTTGCTTCTTCTGGTAAGACGTTAATTATTTCTTTGGGCATGCTCTTTTGATTGTTTACTGTATTGTCAAAAATATATATATCATCAAAATTATTTATGATATCAATATTATTTAAAGCTTCTAGTCCTTTAATATAGGATTGAATTCTTTTATCACCATACTCAATTTTTACAGTATCTCTTGAAAAAATAGGTTTTTTTACAACAATTGAAGTATTTAATAATAAGAGTTTTTTCATATATTAATTAAAGCCGTTTCTTCATCTTTATAAAATATTGTAATGGAAGGAAATTTCTCAACAATTTGATATCTATAGTTATCTTTAATTGTTTGTAAAAAATTATTAATTTTAGGTTTCTTATATTTAAGCATCCACTCTACATTATCTCTTTCTTCAGACCCTCCCTCAAGGATCATTATTTTATTTGTTATTGGTAAATAGTTTTCTGTTGCAAATTTAAATATTTCTCCATCATTTGAAATATCTATATGGATTAAATCATAATTATTTTTCTTTAAATGTTGATTAAAGAAGTTTCCGTATTCTATTTCTACATTTTTATTATCTAAAAATTTATTTTTGGTTTCTTCATAATTTGAATTTTTGTATTTATAATCTTCAAATAAATCAACTGCTAGAATTTTACATTCTTTACTTGTATGACTTAAGAAGGATTTAAGTGAGTAACCATCTAATATGCCTATTTCCAATATGCTCATTGGCTCTATGGTTTGGCAAATAGTTTTAAATATTTGATCAAAATTATTTTCTTTATATGAAGAATTAAATGAATCCATTAATACATTGTAAACTCACAATATATTACTTAACAACATCCAATCCGTTAACTTCTATCCATTTAAATAAACTGTATAATTTCCATATATTTCTCTCATCTATTGTGTTATGACTACTTTTATTTTGAATAGTATTTAAGTATGTATTTATAATTTCAGAATTATTTCTTTGTTTATTCAAATATGGTGCACCAGTATTATTAATCCATTCTCCAAAATCATGACTAAACCCTTGTTTCTGTTGATTAGAAAGTTTTGAAAATTTAGATACAATATTTCTTAATTCTTTTTTTGATTTAAATATAGAAACATTTTTCTTTTGATTTACAGATAGAGAGTAATTTAGTATTCTATCATCTAAGAATACAGGCCTTACTTCAAGCCCATTTAACATTGACGCCGTATCGCTTTTCTTTAATATATTTGTATAAATGTAAGTATTCAAATCGATTAACTGTGTTAAATCAAATTTATTTTTGCTTGAAGATAAATCTAACTTATCTATATATGAATTAAATATGTCTTCCTCTTTTTTAATGTTATTTAGTTTAAATGTATTTTGCCAATTAAGTATTTTTACTGGGGTATTTTTACCTTGACCACTAAAAAATAATTCGTATTTATCTTTCAGATTTATATTTTTTTCACCCATAACTTTTTTATAAATTGTTGAATATAAAAAAATTAATTTCTTATATCTAGGAGGCAGGTAAGGAGATATTATTAAAGCCCTATACCAATCATATCCACTAAATAATTCATCAGCCCCATCTCCTGTTAAGACTGCTTTTGTTTGTTTTGAAACAAATTTATTTAAATAGTAAGTTGGGATTATGCTTGGATCTCCAATTGGTTCGGGTAGAATTTTCATTAACTCATCAATAGTTTCATGATTAGATTCTTTTTTATATTTTATTATTTCATGTTGAATCCCAAGTTCTTTTGAAATTTCCATTGCTTTTATCGACTCATCAAATTCATTTTTTTCAAACGATAAAGAGTAAGCTTTAACATTTTTATTCAAAATCTTTTTTGTTATATATGTGATTATTGACGAATCAATACCACCACTAAGCAACAGGTCTACATTTACATCTGCTTCTAGCTGGTCTTCTATAACTGTAGCTAGGAGGTTTTCTAATTTTAAATCACTATCTTCGTATTTCTTTTTTGGAGAAAAATAGGAAGACTTGTTAGATCCAGAAATTTTCCATTTTAGGTAGCTTCCGGGCTCAATTGTTTTTATATCATCTATAAGATTAGAAAACTTATTAATCCCGCCAAATAATAAAAAACTTTCCATGTTGCTTTGTTTGATTAGCTTATTTGAAAAATTGTAAGTAATTAGTGGTTTTATTTCCGATGAAAAAACTAAAGGGTAATCATTAGTTTCCATATAGTGAAGTGGTTTTATACCTAGCTTGTCCCTACCTAAAAGAATAGAGTGATCGGTTGCATTATAAAAACTGAATGCAAACATTCCGTTTAATTCAGCTAATTTTTTTTCTTCATACTTTTTTATAAACTCAAAAAGATGATATGTGTCACTTGATGTTTTTTTGTTTAGATTAAGTTGTTTCTTAATTTTTTGTAAATCATATAGTTCACCATTGTAAATTAATTGATTATTATTCTCATCAGACATAGGCATTTTACCTACATCTTCACCCACAACAGACAATCTCGTACTTCCAAAGTGTATAAAGTAATTATCTACTTTTATAATTGAATAAGAGCTTTCATCGGGTCCTCTATGAGATAACGAATTTGTTAATTGTGAAATTAACCCTTCCTCTTCCTTGTAAGAGACAAAACCAATAAGACCACACATGATAAAATAACTATAATATTATGTTCGTAAAACTTTCAAGCTAAGCAAATGATTTCATTAAGTAAGTATCATTTAAATTTCATAATAGAATTGATTAATAATGCTAATTAATAAAAATTGGAATAAGGTATTTCTTCTTATTTGTTTCATATTTGTAATGCTTCCTGCGTTTCTTATATTAGGAAACAAAATAAATACTGAAAATTTGATAAAACTTGAAGATGTTAGTGCGAATTTTGATGTTTATGATACACAATGCTTTAATAAAAAAGATGTAATTAATTCTATTGAAAGTTCATATACAGATAATAAATATAAATATCAAGATAGAGATATCTACCTTTCACAAAATTTAGATAATATTTTTTGCTTGGGGAATGTTGTAAATATACATATAGAAGAAAACGATATAACAATATTTATAGGCTCTAATCAAAAAGTTAAAGACCTAGCAAGCCTCTCTTGGTTAGTATTCTTATCTATTTTTTCCTTAATAAAACTAGAAAAGAAGTATCAACTAGTTATACCTGTTATTTTTATGTATTATTTGACACAATTAATAGTTAATAATCGCAGTTTAAGTTTTATAGATTTACCAATAAATTTTCTTGGTACTTTTATGATTTTACTAATCGGCTTTTTAGTATTTGACCCTAATACTTATGAACAGGTTTTATTGCCAATAAAGAAAATTAATAAACTATTTTTAAAAAAGAGTAAAGAATTAAAAATAAATAAAAGTAAATATTTTATAAAGAATTTAAATGTTCTTTTACTTTTAATTATTTTCATCTTGGGAATTTTAAAAAAACTAGTGTATATGGATAGCAAATTGATCTACAACGATCAGCTTATTCAAGTTTATACATCTGCAAAAATGTTCTTTTTTAATCAAACATCATTTGAAGCAGCGCTCAATCAGCATACTCCATTAATTCCATTTATATATAAACATATGTATTACATATTTGACTATAAGAATTTTGATATCGGATTATCTTTTTTAGGGATTCTTCTATCTCTTACATCATCACTAATTTTGTATTTTGTAGTCATGAAAATATTAGAAAATAATGCTGTCTCTTTATTAGTTTCAACTTTATTTCTTGTATTCAATTTTAACAACAATGTCCTAAATAGAGATTTAGGAATTTTAATATTTTTAATTATTATTTTAAATATTCAATTATTTGAAAAAACTCATTCAAATAAATATTTGGCTTTAATAATATTTTTTAGTATTTTACAAATATATAATTTGGAATCATATATATTTTCTATATTTTTAATGAATCTTTATGTTATTTACATAGGACCAAATAGAAATAAGGTTATTAGCTTTTATTTTATCAGCGGATCAATTTCATTATTTTCTATTTATGGATCATTAATTATAAATGGAGAACTTTCTAATCTATTAAAAACAAATTATTTGTTTCACTTACAAAATATTAATCCTGAATTTGTAAACACAAGGATGTTCAAGGCTATTGGATATACGCCTTACAGTGAAATAAATATCAAACATTTAATATTTTTAGGAGTAATAATTAATTTAATAATTACAATAAAAAACAAAAATTTATTTGAACGTAGATTTGAATTCCTAATATATGGATGGTTTTTAGTTGAACTCGTGAATCTTAAAATTACGGGACCAAGATTTTGGAATTATGGTATTAATTTAATTCTCCCCACTTTATTAATTTATGTGTTCATCTTTAAGAAAATTAGTAAAGGAGATATCAGTAACCAAACCTATTCGTATATTTTGACATTTTTATTTTTAGTATTATTTTTTAGTAATAATCTTATAAATTTAATAAATTTTCAAAATCATAATAATGAAATAAATACAGTAAATTTATATACAAACCATGAACAAATTCTTAAATCAATTAAATATACAGATGAAAATCCGGAATTAGTTTTAACTTGGATACATCCAGCTGATTGGCAATGGGTATTTAATAAGGAGAGAGAAATTCTTCCAGCTACGAAGCATTGGTGGTGGTTTTTTATGAAATATCACCAAACAGAAATGTATATTTGGGATAAAAATTGGAATGAAGATGAAATAAAGAGAGATTTTTATGCCGATTTAGAATTAGAGCAGCCAAAATACGCAATCGTCAATATAGGAATAATTGAACCACCAATGTTCTTTACCGATCTTTTAGATAAATTTTATATTACAGTTTATGAAGATGATTCCTTCAAAGTGCTAAAAAGAGTAAATGAGATAAAAGTATTTAATACCAACTAAATAATTAATATATTTTTAAGAACCGAAATAATGTTAAGCTCTAAGTAGAGCTCGAATATAACAGAGTTTTAACAGGTGAAGCAAATGTTTTCAAGTTACGATATAGCCAGAAAAGCAGATGTGGTTTTTTCAGAGGCACTTTCAGTAGATCAATTTAAAGAACTTGATAAAGAAGGAATTCACGTTATTAATAGAACAGATGATATTATTTTTTATAAAAATAGAAAATTTACTTTAAAAGAAAACGATGTGATCTTTACTCACACTGGAAATTTGAACAATTTATTTTATTTATTAAAGAAATTAAATCAAAAAATGAACTTAACATTAGTCACCCATCAATCTGACAGGATGATTGGTAAACACACTTTTAATAAAAAACCAAGATGTATAAAAAAATGGTATGCCTTAAATACTGACTACTCAAATGATAATTTAATACCGTTACCTCTTGGTGTAGCCAATGAGTATTCTTATAAAAAAAATATAATAAAAGATCAGTTACCAAAAGAACTAAAACTTGAAGATTATAAAAAAAATGAAAACCTTGTCTATATAAACTTTACCGAGAGTACTAACTATAAAGAAAGATCTTGGATAAAAGAATATTTCTCTAATTCTGCCTGGGCTACGGTAGAAGATAGTGAATTAAGTATTAAAGAGTATATAGATAAAATTAAAAAATCTACTTTTGTTATCTGCCCATGGGGAAATGGCGTTGATTCTCATAGAATTTGGGAAACGCTATCCCTTGGGAGCATTCCAATAGTAAAAAAACACTTAACATTTAAGAATTTATCAGAACTTCCAATTCTTTTTGTGAATGATTTTAAAGAAATTAATGAAAAAATGTTAATTAATTACCTTTCTGAGCTTGAGAAAGGAGACTTTAATTTTAACTTATTAGATTCTGATTACTGGGGAGACTATATAAAAAAGGGGATAGTTAAAGGAGATAAAAAAATTGAGGTTAACGAATCTAATTCGGTATTTTATTTTTACTATCTTCAGAGTGATCTTAAATCAAGACTTAATAGCTATTCTAAAAAAATTAATTACTATATAAGGAAAATTAAGCAAAAATGAGATTTAATGAAAGATAGTCCAAATATAGAATTTAATAAAGCTCAAGATGTTGGTGATCAATTTGTCTTACACCACCATCTAGGCCTCGGAGATTCAATTGTTTGTAATGGCCTAGTAAATTATTTATCAAAAGAATTTAACAAAATATACCTACCCGTTAAAGGTAGTATTTTTTCAACTATAGATTATCTTTATTCTGAAAATGAAAAAGTAAAATTATTTGAAATCTCAAATGAAAATAGGGAAGAAGATATATATAAATTTGCAGTAGATAAAAAAATTAAAATTTTGAGGGTTGGCTATAGCAATGTTAAAGATGTTCCTTTTAATTTGGCATTTTATAAACAACTTAACATGCCTTATAGGTATACGTATAAGTATTTTTCTTTACCAGATGGAATCAATAAGGAAATTCAATTAAAGGATCATTTGGTTAAATTCTATAAAGTTGACCCATCAAATTATTCTATTGTTCACAATGAATATCAGTGGCCTGGCGGTACTTTTGAACTAGATAAACTAGATAAAAAAAATACTATATATGTTACAAAAGAATCAGATATATTTAAAAATATACTTTTATATAGAAAATTGATTGAAGATGCAAAATCAATCCACTGTATAAATGGTAGCTTTCTTCATCTAGTTGAAAGAGTTAATACAAAAGCAAAGCTTTATTATCACCATGTTCGCAAAAACAAATTACATTTAGGCAATAATTGGACTTATGTAGATTATGAAGATTGAAGTCCCTATTTCATGTGGAGAGCTAGTTGATAAACTATCTATTCTTGAAATTAAAAAAACAGAAATTAAAGATGAAGAAAAGTTGAAACAAGTAGTTAATGAATTTAATGCGCTTAAAGAAATATATGAAAAATTATTTAATAATTCAAAAGAAATAGAAAGTTTGTATAGAGAATTGTTAAAAATCAATGGAGAGCTTTGGAAGATTGAAGATAAATTACGAAAACTCGAGAAAGAAGAAGAATTCGATGAAGAATTCATAGAATATGCAAGAGGTGTATATAAAACGAACGATAGAAGGTTTGAAATAAAATCACAGATTAATACAATGTTTAATTCTGAAATAAAGGAACAAAAAGAGTATTAAATGAAAATTGATAAAGTTATTCTTGCTTCCAATGATAATCCAGAGTATTTAGATTTTTGGCCCCTTGTTTCAGAAGCATGGGAGAGGCTTGGTGTTGAACCAGTACTTATCTACACAGGGAAAGAAAAAATAGATCTTCCAGGTGAAGTAATCCATTTTTATGTTGAAGGGGTAGATCCAGTTTTTGTAGCTCAAAATATAAGAATATTGATGCCTGCTTTATATCCAGAACATAATGCAATTACAGCCGATATTGACGACCTTCCTCTTTCAAAGAAATATTTTATAGATAATGTAAAAGATATACCAGATCATATGTTTGTTGTTTATAGGTGGGGATTTATTACTGAAACAATGATTCCTATTTGTTGGACACTAGCAAAAGGAACTACTTGGCAGAAGATATTCAATATTAAAAATGAAAATGATATTATAAATAAATTAATTTCTTGGTACCCACTTAATTATAGAAAAGGTCATAAAAATTGGTATACAGACCAGTTGAAGTTAAAGAAGTATATTTCAAAATATGACATCGACAACCCAAGAGAGGTCCTTTATTTTACAGATCAGATGTTACATTTCAATAGAATAGATAGGAATGAATTAGATGGTGTTTTATACAATTTAAGTGAAAAAAAAGTAGAATATTCTGATTTTCATATGCCAATACCATATAGTCAATTTGAAGAAACAATTAATGAAGTTTATAGATTATCGAAAAAAAATGGATATATTTAAAAAAACTATAAACGAAATAGGAAAGTTTCTAACAGATTTATATTTGATTTTATTTTTTTTCTTTAAGAAAAAGAACAACGAAGATGATTTCTCAATCCTTACTGCTTCTGACTCTACGCATTTTAATAGTCTTGTAAATCTTCTTACTTCTTTAAGCAAATATGAGAAAGATACAAAAGTAAAAATATTTAATCTTGGTTTAACAGGAGAAGAGAAAAATTACCTTTTAAATAATTTTAATTATGAGGTTGTAGATTTTGAATTTAATAAATATCCAGAATTTGTAAGAAGAAGAGATAAGTTTAATAAATTGGGTTCTTATTCGTGGAAACCGATAATTATATATGAAGAATATAAAAAAAATACTGAGAATTTAATTTGGCTAGATGCTGGATGTTTAATTAATAAGAATTTAAAACTTATTAAAAATATAATTTTGAAAAATGGATTTTACTCACCACAAAGTTCCGATAATGTTAAAAGATGGACTCACGAAAGCACCTTATTGAAATTAAAAGTACCTAAAGAGTTTTACAAGAAAAGAAATATAAGTGGCGGTATATGTGGATTTTCTCATAACTCTGTCTTAATAAAGAATTTAATTTCTGATTGGTATAAGTATTCAATAAATAAAGAAATAATTTCACCTCCTGGAAGTAGTAGACTCAATCACCGACAAGACCAAGCACTGCTGACTCTTTTAGTGCACTTTTATCAACTTTCAAACTCAACACCTAGAGGCCATCGTATTTTTGGGATTTTAAGACATCAAGATGATGAAGAATATAAATATTTACAATAGAAATTTAACTTAATAAAATTGATTAAATCATGAAAAAACAATTTTCAATATATAAAAAGCAGAGTGTTTAATTGGGTAAACTAGTATCAGTAATTATTCATAGTTATAACAGGTATGATTATCTTGAAAATGCTATATCAAGTGTATTGAATCAAACATTTGACGATTTTGAAATAATTTTAATTAATGATGAGTCTACTGATGAAAGATATTATAAAAACAACTTCGGCAAAAAAGTTCAACAGATAGATATAAAAAGAAATGAACATCCTAGGTGGACTGGATCAAGACAAGCTTTAATCAATATTGGTGTAGAAAAGGCTAAAGGAAAGTACATCGCTTTATTAGATGATGATGATTATTGGATGGAAAAAAAGCTTGAGATTCAAATTGGAGAAATGGAAAAAAAATATTTTAAATTTTCATCAACAGAGGGTTATTTTGGTTTAGGAAAATTTAATCCTGAAGAAAAATACGATCTTTACAACAGGGGACATTTTAATAAAGTGCTAAAAAAGAAATACAGATGGACTAAATATTTAAAAACTGGAAAGCTCCCAAATATTTGGGATGAGGAATTTTTAAAAATTCATAATTGTGTAATAAAATCAAGTGCTGTGATTGAAAAAGATTTGTTAAAAATGGTAGGAGGGTTTAGAGGCCTACCTAAAAAAACAGATTATGATTGCTGGTTAAATGTAATCAAGTTAGTTGACTTACTCTATATAGATGAACCTCTTTTTTATTATGACGGGGCCCATGGCTCAGGGCAATATTATTAATTTTTACTTAATTTATTAAATAACTCAAGATATTCTTTACACATTACTTCTGAGGTATATGGATAAAATTTCATTTTTTTCTTAAATTTTTCAAAATACTCAATCATATAGTCAAGTCTTTCTTCAAAATTATCTATATTAACTTCTAATCCATATTCATTACAATATTCATGTATTCCACCACTATTTATATAAAGTACTGGCAAACCACATAAAGCACCTTCTATATGATGGTTCCCAGAAGGCTCATTTAATGATCCTGTAATATATATGTCATGTTGTTTTATTTCATTTGCAAGTTCTAAACCTGACATTGGTTTAATTATTTTTGTATTTTTAAAATCATAATTTTTATCAACATTCCCTATATAGGTAAATTCAATTTTATTCATCCAATAGTTTTCAGATAAAATATTATCAATTAACAAGTAAAGTTCAAAACCTTTCAGCCAGTTAGAACTCCAATGATGAGTTACTAATTTTATTTTATTGTTTGGGGATTTCTCAGTTCTTCCAACTGAGTTGAAAATTGAAGAATTAGAACCAGACATTATTACGGAGCTTTTATTTTTATTAAGTCCTAGTTTCAAATAAATCTCTTGAAGCCAACTACTAACAAACACAACATGGTCAGCAATATTTGTAGACTCAAGGTATAAATTATTTACACCAGTAGTTTCCTTTCTTTCGTCACATTCATTAATTCTTTGTACAATGATTGTTTTATTGTTAACTTTCTTTTTGTATTTTTTTATTTGTTTTTCCCTAAAGGTTGAAGTAGATCCCCTTCCAGTTCGAGGGTCTGTGAAAAGTATTACATCTATATCATCATCTTTTAGGTCAAAAACAACTTCATGGCCATTCTCGTTTAAGTAATTCATTAAGTTTATTAAAAATAAATTACCGCCGCCCCAAGGCCCTTCTACAATTTCTGATCCAAAACTAATTTTCATAAAATTCTCTACTATAAATAATAAGATTACAATATTTTTCTGTTGTAAAATTATTACTTTATTATATTAAGAATTACGGGGGCGTGGTAAAGTCTGGAGTTTACGCCTGCCTGTCACGCAGGAGGTCGCGGGTTCGAATCCCGTCGTCCCCGCTTAAGGCCAGATAGCTCAGTCGGTAGAGCACTTGTCTGAAAAACAAGGGGTCGGCAGTTCGATTCTGCCTCTGGCCACTAGGGTTTTCTGGTATCCGAATCAAAAACTAAATAATATCACTCTGAAGATTTTGGTTTCGTAAATACATATATATTAAATTATTACTTAATTGTTATACTTGCTTTATGTTAAAAACTTTAATCCTTGCAGGTGGTAAGGGAACAAGAATTAAAGAGTATACCGAAAACATTCCGAAGCCTTTAATTGAAGCAAATGGTAAACCACTATTTATGCACATAATTAAGAATTACGAAAAATACGGTGTAAATTTTTTTGCTTTATTGGGAGGGTATAAACAAGAAGAATTGGTTAAATATCTAGAATCTAATTTTAAAAAAATATCGAAAAATGAAAATTTGTTTCAACTAGAGACTTTATCAAAAGTGCTTGTACTTGATACAGGCCAGCAAAGCATGACAGGCGGAAGGATAAGAGTTGCTTTAGATTATTTTGAGGATGCAGAATTTTTCTTAACATACGGTGATGGAATTTCTGATATAAATATAGGTAATCTATTTGCTTTTTTTAATAAAACCAAAAAGCTCGCAACTGTAACAGCTGTTCAACCAAAAGCTAGATTTGGAAGTTTAAAGTTATCTGAAAACGATGTTATTGAATTTAATGAAAAAGTTGACAATAAAGATACTTGGATAAACGGAGGATTTTTTGTCATAAAAAGAGAAATAAAAGAAATAATTAAAAATGAAATGACTCTTTTTGAAAAAGAACCTCTTGAACATTTAGCAAAAACATCAAATTTATCTGCATATAAACATACTGGTTTTTGGCAACCCGTTGATACTATTAGAGATCTTGAAATTCTCGAAATATATTTAAAAAATGACAAATAAAGCTGATAAAAAATTTTGGAAAGATAAAAAAGTCCTTATTACAGGTCATACAGGGTTTAAAGGAAGCTGGTTAAGTTTAATTCTTAACTTATTAGGTGCTGAAGTTTACGGACTTTCAAATAAAAAAAATGAAAACTTTTATCAATTTATTGAAGATAAAAATATTTTTAAAAAAGAATACTTTATTGATTTAAACATTGAAGAATCGTCACATATAACAAAAGAATTAGAAAAATATGAAATAGAAATAATTTTTCATTTTGCTGCTCAAAGCCTAGTTTCTGTTGCATATAAGTTTCCAGAAGAAACTATGAAAACAAATATAATGGGTACTTACAAGATATTAGATTTCTTCAATAGTTCAATTACCACAAAACTTTTAACAATCTCAACTACTGATAAAGTTTACAAAAATCCCGCAAAGAATAATAAAGAGGAAGACATGCTTGGTTTTAATGAGTTTTACAGCTTTAGTAAGTTCATGAAAGAAAATTTAATTCAACTCTTCTCTGAAAATAAATTATCTTCAAATAAAGAAATAAATATAATTCGTTCTGGAAATGTTCTTGGTGCCTGGGATAGAGGTGAGGACAGAATACTAACTAATTATTTTGACTCTTTTAAAAACGAAAAAGAAATAATTTTACGTAACCCCAATTCAGTTAGGCCATGGATACATGTATTTGATTCACTCAATGGCTACCTTCTTAGTAGTGAATATTGTTATGAAAATAGAACATCTGAAATATTTAACCTCTCATCTGATGCAAAACAAACTACAGTATCTGAGTTGTTAAATGAATTTGATAATGAGCTTAACAAAAAAATCAAGTCTATAACCACAAAGACATCTGACTTAATTGAAACTGATATATTAAAAATCGATTCAACAAAAGCTAAAAATGTTTTAAATTGGGAAGCAGAAATAGACATTAAAAATTTGGCCAAACTTGTCTCTGAAGTTGAAAAAAATAACCCTAGGGATATTTTTGATATAGCAGAAAGACAGATAACGAATTACTTTAACTTATAATGAATATTTTAATTTCTGGATCTTCATCTTATGTAGGTAGAAAAGTATTAGAGAATTTAAATGCAAATTATTTTTGTTTAATTAACAAAAATTCAAAATCTGATATAAATTTAAAAAATAGTGATAAATTCATAATTTCTCAAATACATAAAATTAATAAAGATATCAAATTTGATTATTTTTTTCATTTTGCAGGGTCCTCTTCAAAGCAATATTCATTAATTAATAATTTTTATGTTTCAGTATTTATTCCACTAAAAATAATATTTAATTTTCAGATAGATAAAGTAGTTTTCCTAGACACATATTGGCAATTTTTACTAAACAAACAAATGAACTTGTATGTAATTTTTAAGAAAATAAATAATCTAATATTTTATATTTTTAGTTCTAAATTTAATTATAAATATATGAGAATATTTCTAGGCGACTTATATGGAGACAATGACTCAAGAGAAAAAATTGATAAATTTTTAATTAAAAATCAATATGCAAATGAAATTATTCTCAATTCAAGTAGTAAAACAGCTATATTCCCAATTCATATTAAAAATTTTATTAATTTTATTAATAATTTAGAATCTAATTTTAATTTTTATAGATATATAAAGATTAACTTTTTTGGAAATGGAATTTTACTAAAAGAATATGTAGATATCTTTTTGTCAACAATTCAAAATCAACCGAGAATTATTTATAAAGGTAAAGTAAAAAATAAAATTATGAAATCAAATTCACATTTTTCTCTTTTACCAATTAATTATCGAAAAGAATTAACAAATCACTTTAATACTGAGATATAAATTCTTTTGTAGACTTTATCACAAAATCTAACATTTCAGTGCTTAAGCCAGGATAAACTCCCAACCAAAATGAATTGTTCATAACTATGTCTGAATTATTAAGTTCATATGGAATTTTAAATTTAATATCTTCATACGCTGGTTGCAGAGAAATGTTTCCACCAAATAATAATCTTGTGCCTATATTTTTCTCATCATAAAATTTTATTAATTCTAGTCGAGAATATTTTGCTTTTTTATTTAAAGTAATTGGAAAACCAAACCAGCTTGGAGAAGACTTCTCATATGATTCTGCAAGGTTAAAACTTTCAATATCTGAAAAATTTTCATATAAATAATTAAAATTTCGAATCCTTTTTTCTCTAAATTGATCTAATTTTTGAATTTGACTTAAACCTATAGCAGCTTGAATGTCTGTTGCCTTTAAGTTATAACCAATATTTGAGTAGATATATTTATGATCATAGCCGTGTGGCAAGCCACCCAACTGCCAATCATATCTTTTTTTACAAGTATTATCTTTTCCGGGTGGACAATAACAGTCTCTACCCCAGTCTCTTAACGATTCTAATATTTTTTTCAATTTTGTATTACTGGTACAAACTGCTCCTCCCTCACCTGTTGTTATGTGATGTGCAGGGTAAAAAGATAAGGTTGAAACATCTCCAAAGGTTCCTGTGAAATCATCGCCATACTTTGATGAGAAGGCATCACAATTATCCTCCATTAAAAATAAGTTATATGTTTCGCATATTCTTTTAATATCATCTAGTTGAAAAGGATTCCCTAGAGTATGGGCTACTACTATGCCTTTTGTTTTGTTAGTGATAGAATTCTCTACTAACTCTGGCAAAATATTTAAAGTGTTTAAGTCCACATCAATTAAGACTGGGACTAGCCCATTTTGAATTATTGGATTTATAGTAGTTGGAAAACCAACAGAACATGTAATTACTTCATCGCCATGCTGTAAATTATTTAGCACCTTTAGGCCTGTCAAAGCCAAAAGATTAGCAGAAGAACCACTATTAACCATTAATGTGTGTCTAGTATTTAAATAATTTGAAATAGCTTTTTCAAATTTATCTTGATAATCACCAGATGTTAACCAAGCATCTAAGCAAGCTTCTATTGCATTATGTATGTCTTCTTGATCTAAAACTTTTCCAGTCACAGGTATTTTTGTTACTATCGGAAGAAAATTATCTTTAGGATTAGATAAATTAGCATAGTTTGTAATTAGTTCAGATATATTATCTTTTTTATTCACTAATACAGTTTAATGCTTAAAAGAAAAATTATAATTTTCTTATGGGTAAAAAATATTTTGTGACTTTTGGATCAAAAGATTTTAAATTACAAAGAAAACATATAGCTAATTTAGTAAAAAATTCTGGATTTTATGATGAATCTATTGAAATGGGGCCAGAAGACCTCACGCCAGATTTTAGAAATAAATTTTCTGAAATACTTAAGATAAAAAGAGGGTATGGTTTTTGGATATGGAAAGTTGATGTTCTTAATCAATTACTTTCAGAAATTAAATTTGGTGACTCAATCACTTATTCCAGTGCGGGATCTAGTTTTAACCCACTCGGAATAGACAGGCTTAATTATTACTTTGAACTTTTAGAGTCCTCAAAAAGTGGTAACTTACGCTTTCGACTTCCAGCATTTAAAGAATATGAATGGACGAGCAAAGAAATATTTGACTACTTTAAAGTGGATAGAAATTCAAAAATAGCTAATTCTGATCAGTTTTCTGCAAACACACTGTTTATGAAAAAAAATGAAGTTTCATTAAATATTGTTAATGGATTTTTAGATATTATTAATCATGATCCAAAAATAATAACACTTGAATACGATAGAATTAATCAAATTAATGGTTTTAAAGAAAACAGAAGTGACCAAAGCATTTTAAGTGTTCTCAGTAAATTAAATGGAGTAGAAACGATACTTGATCAAGAGCAAAATTTCAGTCAATTTGATATGAGTCAGTTTCAATATCCATTTTTGACAGTTAGGCAAAGAAAATATAATATTTTTAGCAAATTATTGTTTTATTTAAATTATAAAAAAAGAATAAATTCTCCAATATACTTTTATCGAAAAATTACCATCATAGACAAACTTATATATCATATGAAAAGAGAAAAAATTAAAGAGCATATAAAAAAATTATTAAATTTTTTAAAAGGATAAAAATCTAAATGAAAAAAAATACAAATATATCAATCATGTTATTAATCACAATTGTCCTAATTTTAGGTAGTTTATATTTTACAAATACAATTTCACAGCAAGAACAGACAATCTTAGAACAAGAGCAGACAATTTATTTGCAAGACCAAAAAATTTCCCAACAAGAAGAATTTCAAGATTCATTTGGACCTTTTGCACTAAGTTTAGAATTATATAGAAAAGAAATTGCTAGCGATATTGAAATAAATAAAACTGTAATTAATTTATCTGATAATTTAATTATGAACAAATTTGAATTACTTTCAGGGTTTTATCATGGAATTAATATGCAATATCCTGGAAGTGGATTTATAGATTTTCATGAAGATAATATTATTGTCTTATCTTCTCGCGGTATCCTTGCATTTAGAAAAGAAATAAATGATGATAAAGATAGTTTTAAACAAATAAAAAATAACATTAACGAATTTATAGGTTTAAAACAATATCAAAAAAAGAATTGGTTTTCACTAAAAGATATATTAATTTTTAATAACCTAGTTTTCATATCTTATACAGAAGAAATTAAAGAAGATTGCTGGAATACGAGTATTGTGTATGGAAATATGGATTATGAAAATATTCAGTTTAAAAGACTTTTTTCACCAAAAGAATGTGTTCATTCAACTAACAATGTAGATAAACAATTTAATGCTCTTCAATCAGGAGGTAAAATAATTTCACTTGATAATAATCATATTTTATTTTCAACAGGTGAATATAGAAGCAGGTATCTTGCCCAAGACAATCAAAGTGTGAATGGAAAACTAATTAGAATAAATATTAGTAATAATGATTATGAAATTATCTCCATGGGCCATAGAAACCCACAAGGTTTATATTTTGATAAAAATAATAACTTTATTTTAGAAACTGAACATGGCCCTCAAGGTGGAGATGAAATAAATTTAATAAATATCAATAGCTCACTTCAAAATGAAATTCCAAATTATGGTTGGCCAATTTCATCTGCTGGCGAGCATTATGGTGGCAGAAGTGAGGAAAACACTACAATTTATGAAAAATATCCATTGCATAATTCACACAGTGAATACGGCTTTAAAGAACCACTTAAGTCATTTGTTCCATCAATAGGTATTTCTGAAATAGTAAAAATCGGTCCTAACAAATATGTTTTTAGTTCAATGAAAGATAAATCTATTTATTTTTTTGAATTAAGCGACCAAAAAGAATTAATTAATTTGGTCAGAGTAGAAGTTTTTGAAAGAATTAGAGACTTAAAATTTAAAAATAATCAACTATTTTTATTTTTGGAAAATACAGCTTCTATTGGAGTAATTAATTTAGATTAGTATATAAATCATTTTCATAATTATTACTTAGGCTTTAGAAAGAGCTTTAAATTTTTAACAAAGAACGTTTTATGCATATTTATTACAATTAAATTATGATTAAAAAATATATAAAATTTAAAAATTTAAACTTAGACATCGATCAGGTTGATCAGCTCTTAAAATGGAAAGAAGTTCATAATTTTAATGTACCTTATCCGCAATTTGTAAAAGAAAAAATATTAACAGAATATAATCTTACTAATTCAACGTGGATTGAAACTGGCACTTTAGTTGGTGATACCGCAAAATTTTTGTCAAAAATAGGCAAACATATTATAACTATTGAGCCTAGTTTAAAATTTTATAATATTTCAAAAAAAAATCTTAGTAAATATTCAAATATAGAATTAATAAATGATTCTTCAGAGAATTGCTTAAATGAGATTTTAAGTAAGCTTACAGATGTTAAAAATATTTGTTTTTGGTTAGATGGGCATTTTTCTGGTGGTGATACTTTTCAGGGACCAGATGACACTCCAATTTTAAAAGAGCTAGATATAATAGAGAAACATTTATCATCTTTTGAAAACATTTCAATATTGGTTGATGATTTTAGACTTTTCAATATTAATAACGTAGCAAATAAGGAAGTGTATCCTGATAAATCTGAATTAATAAAATGGTGCGAAAGAAATAAATTATTTTGGACTATTAAAAGCGATATTTTTATAATTACAAATCATAAATTTTCATAAAATATTTATATAAATTTTTGTAACAGGAAATATTGAGTAACAATATTACAACGAAAAAGGGAGTTCAGACAGAGAACCCCCCCTCTCTAAATCAAATATTACAAGATGTATCAGTAATATAAGATTTAACTATTTTACAATGAGTAATAAGTAAACTTCAAGAGACAAAGTTTCTATCACTAGTACTTTGTCATGAAAAGGGAGTCCTCGCCGATTCCCTTTTCTATTTAAATTGAAATATATAAGTTGATGAATGTTTATAGCTAAGTAATCTAATTTTATGAAAAGAATATTAAAAAATTTAATAATTAAATCAGCATTTCTTAATAGAAAATTTATAAATTTTCAAAATTATTTTTCAACAAAAAATAAACTTAAAAATTCTTCTGGTCAAATTAAAGACAGTGAATTAGAAAATAAGCTTAGAGATTTAATTGTTAATAAGGATATAAAAAATATAGTTGAAATAGGGACTTGGAATGGGCTTGGTTCTACAAAAATGTTCATAAACCTAATCAAAGATTCAAAAAAAAATATAAGTTTTTATTCAGTAGAGTCAGACTTACTTTGTTTCAAAGCTGCAAAAAAGAATCTAAAAAAAGATATAGAAAATGTAAATTTGATTTTAGGAAGAGTACACGAAATTGATGATTTGAGTTATGTTAATAAAGATATAATTTTTGAGTATGGTTACGGTGAAAAAGAACATGAATGGTTTATTCAGGACTTAAGAAGATATAAAAAAATACAAAATGTAGTTACACAACTTCCAAATGAAATTGGAATACTTCTTTTAGATGGCGGAGAGTTTTCTGGATTTGCTGACTTTTTAAGTTTATATACAAGAAGCAAATTCATTGTTTTAGATGATGTTAGTTCTTTTAAACAACACAATGTTTTAGGTTTTATTAATCAAAACAAAAAAAATTTTAAATTAATTTATGATTCTGAAAATAGAGAGGGTGTTCAAATCTATCTTTACCTCAAGAATATTTAGTGTAAATATTTTTAGTCGATTAGAGTACTTTACATAATTAATAACAAAAAATGGATAAAGAAAAGAAATCTGAATTATTTAAAACACTTGGTTGGAGTGGTATAACTGGTTGCACGGGTTTATTCGCTTTTGCCTCTGCAGGTTTAGGCGATTCAATTCTAGCTTTGGGCATTCTTTTTATTATTGTGTATGTTGTATTTCGAGTTTTTAGAATTCTTAATATTAGGTAGTTTGAATAAATTCAATCAATAAATATAAAAAAATTATATGAAGGTTGATAAAATAAAGAAGTATATATGAATAAAATTTTATTTTCAGTTGTTATCCCTGCTTTTTGTGAGGAAGAGAATATACCACTTCTTTTGGATGATTTGGATGATGCTTTTAAAGGAATTGATAATTGTGAAGTGATTCTGGTTGATGATGGAAGTCCTATTAAATTGGAGAATATAATTGATAAAAATTTATATAGTTTTAAATTAAAAATTATTACTAATAAATTCAACATAGGACAATCTTTGAGCATAAAAACTGGCTTAAAAGAATCAACAGGCAACCTAATAGGGCTTATAGACGGAGATTGTCAGAACCCTCCAAAAGAACTTAGGAAATTATATGATTTTTATATATCAAATTTGAATAAATATGATGGAATTATTTCTTATAGAAAAAACAGAAAAGATGAATTTTTAAGAAAATTTATATCTCGATTAGCTAATTTTATATTAAAAATATTTACTAAGTCTCAATTTAAAGATTTAGGATCTAGTATCAAGATAATTAGAAAAGATTGTTTGGATAGTTTGGTTTTTAAGGGTGATATGCACAGATTTATATCTCCAATGCTGCTATCAAGAGGCTATTCTCTGGCGGAGTTAGAGGTTGAACATGCTGAGAGAAAAAAAGGGATTTCTAAATATGGATTTGGGAGGGTAATCCCAGTTGTTGTTGACGGTATTCTTTTTTATTTGACCAACGGCTTTACAAGAACTTCAAAGTATGCAATTGGGAAATTCTCATTTACTTTATTTTTTATATCGATGTCTCTAAACCTACTAGTACTTTATCAAAAGCTTGTTAATTCAATTTTTGTTCACAGAAATCCCTTGTTTATTATTTCAATGGTTTTTTTACTACTAAGCATTCAAATATTTTCTCAAGTAGTAAAAATTGATGAAGCTTAAAACACTAATATATAAAAATAATTTAATTTACTCAGCAATAGTTTTATTTAATTTTATATGGTTTTTTTTAGGTTTAGGTAAAGCAGAAACAAGACTTATGAAGTTAGATCAAAAACTAATGTCTATGACTTCTTCTAAAATGCATTATTTTAATTTAAATACATTTGAAGCTGCTTGGAATCACCACACACCTCCATTTTTCTATATTCTTAAGTCCAGCTATATATTCTCTGAATATCTAAATATGGAGTATGGAATTTATATAGTGTATTCTATTTTGCTTCTTCTAATTCATTTTTCACTTTATGCAGTTTGCTATAAATTAACAGAATTAAAATTTCTTTCCCTATTACTTTCAACAAGTTTTGTATTTGACATGAGCTCAACAACAATAGCAGGTAACGTGATTTTTGACTTTAGGACTGTAGGAATTTTACTTCAGTCTTTAATTTTATATTTTTCATTTAAGATTCTTGAAAAACAAGAAAAAAAGACCACTGTATTTCTCTCTCTTTTTATTTTTTTTCAAGTATTAGTTTTAGAATCTTACATTATTTCATGTGGCATAGTATTTATTTATTTGTTATTAAATCTAGAAGATAAAGTTAATTTATTTAAAATCTTTATTTCTACAAATTTTCTACTAGCTATAATTTCAATAATTATTTTTCAATTAAATTCAGCGCTTTATGATTTAATAAACCTTAATTACATTTTTCATTTTGACGCTATAGGCTTTAGTGGGACGCAGAGACTTGGAATCAAACATTTGTCAAATTATGGTCTTTTTTACCACTGGGAACATAACCGCTTGCTCCATATTGCAACCTTTTTCTTTATTGCAATTTTCTATGTGTTTAAAGAAAAACTGAATGTAAGTGAAAGAAAAAAGAGCTTTTTTTCATTTATAGTTGTTTATTTTTTTGCTGAATTAATTCACTTATTTTTGACCGGTCCAAGATTTACTTCTTATTTGCAAGTTATTTTATTAAGTCAGTATTTAATAATATTTATTTTTATCTATTTCTTATTAGTAAGTTTTGATGTAAATAAAGTCATTCTATATCTGTTAAATTTTTCAATATTATTTACGATGTTTTTTCTTGTTCAATTTGAAGATGTAGTGTTAGCAAGAACTTCTTTAATTGATAAAAGCTATATAAATGCTAAAAAGGAGGTATCTCAAGACAGCAATATATCAAAATTTTTGTATAAAACTGGTGATCCTGAACTGATTCTAGCTTGGGTGTCGAATGAAAGTTGGGATGCAGTATATTTTGAATCTAACAAACTTCCAGCAACAAGAATGTGGTGGTGGTTTCAAATGAAATATGTAGAAAAATCATATAATTGGAAACCTGGAAGACACTACAACACAAATCTTGAAGAAATTTTTATTAAAGATTTAAATAGAGAAAATCCCAAATTTGCAGTTATTGAAAAAGGATACACAGATCCGCCAGATTTCTTTAAAGAATATATAGAAAAAAACTATATTTATATAAATAATATTGACCAATTTTATATTTTCAGTTTAAAAAATAATGAATAAATCTTTAAAAGGGTCTATCTGGATGTTTGGCGGAGTTTTCTCACTTACATTAATGGCAATTGCAGGAAAAGAGATTTCATTACAAATTGATACTTTTGAAATATTATTTTTTAGAAGCGTTATAGGGATTGTTATTATTTCGCTTGTAATCGCAGGAAAAGGTTTATTTCATGAAATAAACCTGAATCAAATAGGGAAACATTTGAAAAGAAATATCGCACACTTTACTGGTCAAAATTTATGGTTATATGCATTAGGAACCATATCTTTAGCTGAGGTAACTTCATTAGAGTTTACGATGCCTATTTGGATTATTTTATTTTCTTTTTTTATGCTTAATGAAAATTTGAATAAATTTACGATTATGTCAGTAGTAATAGGCTTCATAGGGGTTCTAATCATTGTAAGGCCTAATATAGTAAGTATTAATCTTGGCATAGTTGCTGCTGCTATTTCTGCAGTTGCCTTTGCTCTTACAAATATATATACACGAAAACTTACCAAGACAGAATCAACATTAACAATTATATTTTTTCTTACATCTATACAATTAATCTTTGGATTCTTTACTTCATTTATTGATGGCAAATTAGATTTGCCCTCTTCTGAAACTATTCCTTGGATAGTTGTTCTTGGGATAGGAGGGCTTGTTGCCCATTACTGTATTACTACGGCTTTAACTTATGCTGCACCAAGTGTAGTTGCACCTATTGATTTATTTAGATTACCTTTTGTGGTGTTAATTGGAATAATATTTTATTCTGAATCGGGAGATGTGTATATATATGTTGGTTCCTTATTAATTGTTCTAGCAAACTGGTTAAATATAAAAAAAGCAAATAAAAATGAGTAGTTTAAAATAATAAATATGTTTAATTATTCAAAGATATCACAAGAAAGTTTGAAAAAAGATCTTGATGAAAGCATAAAAATCAGTAAAAACTTAGTCTCAGAAATAAAACAAAGTGAAGATGCAGATCTGGACTCTTTTGATTTGTTTGAAAGACAAATTTCAGATTTGGCTGGACGAGTAACTTTCATGGGAGATGTACACCAGGATGAAGAAATTAGAAATTTTGCAAATGAAGCTGAGTCAATAATTGAAAATTATGTGCTTGAAACGACTACAGATATAGAGTTATATAAGAAGTTTCAAGAAATAGACCGTACTTCCTTAGATGGAGAGTCACTTAAATATTTTAAAGATCTTGAAAGAGACTTTATAGATGCAGGCCATAAGTTACAGGATGAAGAAAAAATTAAGTTAATTGAGATTGAAAAAAAGCTAATTGATTTAGAAATTGCTTTTTCAAAAAATATTGCGGATGATAAAACAGAAGTAGTCTTTGACTCTTCAGAGTTAGATGGACTCAGTACAGGAGAATTAAATAATTTAAATAAAAAAGAAAATAAGTTTGTAGTCACTATGGCATATCCAGATGTAAATGCTGTATTAGAAAATTGTAAAATACGTGAATCAAGAAAGAAAGTCTGGAAAGCCTTCAACAATAGAGCTGTTAATGAAAATAGTCCAATTCTTGAAGAAGCTGTTTTATTAAGAAATCAAAAAGCAAAGCTTTTTGGGTTTAGAACATGGGCTGAATACAGATTACAACACAGAATGGCTAAGACACCTAAAAATGTTGATGAAATGTACAATAATTTAATTCCAAAACTACAAGAGGCTGCAACTTCAGAAAAAGAAGAATTGGCTATTGATGATATAGAGGTTTCAGAGATAGCTCCATGGGATATAAGGTATTTTATTACAAACAAAAGAAACAAAGAAAGCAATGTTGATGGTAGTGAAATAAAAAAATATTTTTTTATACACGATGTTAAAAAAGAAATGTTTTCTATTTGTGAAGAAGTTTTTGATATTGTGATAAAAGAAGAAGAGTCAAAAACTGCATGGTGTAAGGATGTAGAACTTTGGTCAATATCAGAGAAAAGTGGTAAAAAGCTATCATATTTTTATCTTGATCTTCACCCAAGGAAGGGTAAGTTTACTCACGCTGCGGTATTTGATATTTCATCTGGTAGCAAAGATGGCGAGGAGCTTCCTGTCTGTTCTATGGTTGCAAACTTTCCAAATCCAAGTTTTGGAGATGGATTAATGACATTTGATGAGGTTGAAACACTTTTTCATGAATTTGGACACGTACTTCATAACGGAGTAGGTAAAGCTAAGTTTGCACGATTTGTTGGTGCGAATGTTGAATGGGATTTTGTTGAAGCACCAAGTCAAATAATGGAACACTGGGTTTGGAAGAGCGAATGTATTAAAAGGTTTTCAAAACATATTGATACTGGAAAAGCTCTTGATGAAAGTATATGTAAAAAACTAAATGAATCCAAAAATATTGGAGTCAGTCTTCTAACTTTAAGACAGGTTTCATTTGGATTAGCTGATCAGCATTTACACGGAGAAAATTTTAGCGACTCATTACTTAAAATTGAAAAACAGTCACAATCTGTCACAACTATTGATTACCCTGATGATACAAATCATTTGGGTGCATTCGGACATTTACTGGGTGGTTATGACGCTGCTTATTATGGATATCTTTGGGCAGAAATAATTGGTGATGACTTGTTTAGTAGGTTTGAAAAAGAAGGAATTCTTTCTAATAAAGTTGGAGTTGATTATAAAGAAAAGATTTTAAAACCTGGAGGTACAAAGCCAGCCGGTGTTCTTGTTGAAGAATTTTTAGGAAGATCTTGGAATGATGAGTCATTTTTATTGCAAAAAAACCTGATGAATTAAGTAATCAGGAGAAAATCATTTAACAAATATGGTTTAATTAATAATGATGGATTGGTTAAAAGGTCGTAAGGTTTCTAAAAGAACTGCAGTCATAATATTTGTTTTAGTATGGCAGTTAACAACGGCTTTCCTTCGAGGGGGGTAATTATGAGTCAAAAAATTATTATAGATACAGACCCTGGAATAGACGATACAATGGCAATATTTTTTGCTCTCAACTCTCCAGAGGTTAATCTTCTTGGTTTAACTACTGTTTATGGAAATACATCTACTGATAAAGGAACTTTAAATGCTTTAAGAATATTAGAAATTGCATCAAGAACTGATATACCAGTTTATGAAGGTGCAGTTAAACCACTAGAGACTGAATATAAAGGAAAAGGAGAGTTTGTCCATGGTTATGATGGTCAGGGAAATACCAACCTTCCACCACCTACTACCAAAGCAGGTAAAGGATCAGCAGTAGATTTTTTAGAGAAAAAAATAAAAGAACACCCAGGAGAAGTAACTCTAGTACCTATTGGTCCTTTAACTAACATTGCGAAGCTATTCATAAAGAATCCTAAGATAGCAAGAGATATTAAAGAGATAGTATTAATGGGTGGGAATGCATTGTCTCAAGGTAATGCTAGCCCCTCTGCAGAAGCAAACATAAAAAATGACCCCGAGGCTGCAGATATAGTATTTTCTGCAGACTGTGAAATTTCCATGGTAGGTCTAGATGTTACAAATGAAGTATTTATGGATAAGGAGAATATAGATAAGATTGTAAATTTTGATAGTCCTCAAGCTAAACACTTAAAGAAAATTTTTCCTTTTTATGTAAATTTCTTATCACAATTTTTTAATAAAGAAGGAATGCCAACGCATGACTCATCAGCAATAGCATATTTGATTGATAGAGCTTTATTTAAAACGATACAATATCCGATTGTAGTTGAGACACTTGGCATAAGCAGAGGTAAAACATGGATGGGAACAGGCATGGATAAAACAAATGAAAATCCTTGGGAGAATAGAAGAAATATCAATATATGTATTGAAGTTCAAAAAGAAAAAGTGATAGATCTAATAATTGAAAGGGTGGCTTCATAGCTCATGAAAAGTTATTTATCTGCTGAAGAGATGTACAGAGATGCCTTAGAAGTAGCTCCTACAGATGATTTTGTAGGGGTAATCCCTTTATTTAGTGAAGAAAATGCAGTTATTGAAACAGAACTTTTTGATAGGCAATCTTTAAAATACTATGCAAAAAAGAATTGTGGCATGGAAGTTTCAGAAGAAGAGAAAAAACTTTTTGAGACAGAGTATAGGGGAGGTTCTCAAGGTGACTACTCAGACGAAATGATTGAAAAGATAAATAACATTGTAGAGTGTTTAGTAAAATTTCCAACTTCAAAACGCGCAATAATAATGATGAATAATCAATGGTGGAATCATGAAAATACCGATGAAGCAAAATGTTGTAGAGAGCTTCACTTCAGACTTACTCCCTCAAAGCAAGAGGATTATGAATGGAAATTAAACTGCACAGGTTTTTTTAGAGCACAAGCTGTTGATATAATGCCTAAGAATTTTTTCTTTGTTTTTAATATTATGGATGCAATCAGAAAAATGATAGCTGATGCTTCACGTTATAAAATAGAAATGGGTTCCTATACGCACTTTGTTACAATTCTTGTACCTACTAGGTATGATTGAAAATGATAAAGAAGTTTTCTTATTTTTTTGAAAAATACTTATATAATTTAACTTTCTTAGGGGTTTTATTATTTTTCTTTTCTGAGTATCTTCAAATTTCGGCGGCTTATAAATTTCCTTTAAATGATGAATTGGGCTACCTAGATGAGGGAATACATTTAGTTGATATTTCATATGATTTTAGAGAAATAGTAAATAGAAACAGGACACCCCTTCTTGCCTTAGTTATTTCATTCCTTTCAATGAATTACAACAATTTATTGAAATATGTAGAAGCTCCTGGTTACTATTCTAATGATTACTTGAGCCTATTTAGAGACTCTCAAATAGCAGTTATAGTATTAACTCTTTTTTTCACTTTATTACTTAAAAAACATCTTGAAAGAAATTTTAATTCAAAGATTACTGTCTTATTTTTTATTTTTTATTTATTATATATTCCAGTCACTCTTCATATTAAAGAGGTTTTAGTAGAGCCAATATTTATGGTTTTATATATGTACTTTATTCTTTTATTATTTGAGGTTAAAGATAATTTGAAAATAAAGAAATTCATTTATTTTGGCCTTATCTCGGGAATATTTTTCCTCGCTAAATATACAGGTTTAATAATATTTATATATTCATGGATAACTCTGCTTATTTACAGATATTTATTTAAAAAAGAAATTACATTAAATATTTCATTTAAACAATTTTTAGTTTCATTTTCGCTACTTTGTTTGATGGGCTCACCATATATAATTGCTAATTTAAGTGACGGATTGAGTCCATTTTATTCTGTAAATTCAAAGATAATCTGGTATAGCTCTTGGCCAGAAGCTTATGACATTATTAAAAAATATAATTTAAATTTTGGTCTAGAACTTCTACCAGAAGATCTCAAACCTGGTCTAAGTTATTACCTAAATAATAATTCTTTAGCTGACACTATTGACAGATTTAATTTAGGGGTAGGCAATTTAAGGAATGACTATACAAATCCTCACGATTTAGCTGGTAAAACCTCAATGATTTTTTCTTGTTTAGTTTTCTTAATAACTTTAAATATTTATTTTGTATCAAAAAAAGAAGTAAAAAAGTATTTCAAAAAAAATCTATATGAAATAGTTTATATTTTTTCATTATCCGCTTCTTTAATTGCTGGATACATTGCATATAGTCCAATATCAAATTCCCCAAGATTTCATATATATATATCCATACCTATTATTTATTTATTTTTGCATATTCTAGATAATTTAAGTTCTTTCAAACCCAAAAGAAAATATATTAGAGAGTTGTTAAATTTCACATCAATATTTTTATTAACATATCTGAATTTAATTTTTATGAATACTTACTTCTTTTATGCTCGGGTAATCGGTTTTATAAAATCTATTTTTAATTTCTTAGCATTATAAAATCATAGATCCACATTCTTAATTATTTAATACTCATTGTTATAAAGAAGTTAAACTTAGTTAAAGGCACATGCTTTATACAGCGAATAATTATGAGCAAATTAGATAAAATATTGATTTTAGGAGCCAATGGTTTCTTAGGTAAGAATGTTATAGAACTTCTTGATAGCAAATATGACTATAAAGTATTTAAGCTCCATGGGAAAAATGAACTTGATCTAACAAAGGATAATTTAATTTCAAACTATTTAGAAAAAAATAATATTGATTTTATAATTAATTGCGCAGCGTTTGTTGGGGGCATTGCTTATGGGTATGACTATCCTGCAGAACTTTTATCAAAAAATACAATGATGGCTAGCAATATCTATGAAGCTTCTTATAAAAATGGAGTTAAGTTATTAATTAATCCTATTTCAAACTGTGCATACCCCAGGAACCAAAATTTGTATGAAGAGAAAAATTTTTGGGACGGTGCTCCTCATGAGTCAGTTTTTGAGTATGGATTTACAAAAAAGTTTTTTGTTGCTTTAGGAAATGCATATTATAAAGAATATAACTTTAGGTCAGCAAATGTTGTTTTATCAAATATGTTTGGTCCCCATGACCATTTTGATGAAAAAAAATCTCATGCTTTAGGTGCTTTAATAAAAAAGATACACCAAGCAAAGGTTAATAATATCGATGAAGTAGAAATTTGGGGAACAGGTGAACCTATTCGAGAATGGCTATATGTAAAAGATGGTGCAGATGCACTTATTAAAAGTCTTAAACTTGAAGAAAAAAATTATTTTTTCAATATTGGAGTAAATAAAGGTATGTCTATTCATGAACTTGGAATAGTAATAGCAAAAATTTTAGACTGGAAAGGTAAGTTTGTTTTTGATAAATCAAAACCAGATGGCGCAGAAGAGAAAAGGGTTCTAGGTAAATTTGGGGAGGAGCACTTAAATTGGTCTCCAGAAACAAAAATTGAAGATGGAATCAAAGCTACTATTGATTGGTACAAAGCGAGTTTATTAGAACAATGAAAGTAAAGAGAGTTACTCATCGAGGGAAGCTGTATGCAATGTATTTTAATGTTGACGAAGCAGAGGATGGTTTAACATTTATTTCTGATAATAATGAATTTATACAAGTAGGGTTGTGGAACTATGATTCTAAAAAAGTTTTACCCGCACACTACCATAAGGAGTATTCAAGAGAAGCAACAAGAACTTGCGAGTCAGTTTTTGTTGTTAAAGGCATTGTTAAATGTAATCTTTATACAAAATCTGGAAAATTTATAAAGTCATTTACTTTAAGAAAAAATCAAATGGCTATACAGCTATACGGTGTTCATGAATATAAAATTTTAGACAAGGCTATTGTTATTGAAAACAAGAATGGGCCATATTTTGGACCTGAAGTAGACAGAAAAAGAATAAATGTTCGAAAAAATTAATCAAATTGAGCCAAACATTTCAAAAGATGATATTGAAAATATTAATATATACCTATCTAGTGGTTCATGGATAACTGAACATGCAGTTACAAAAGAACTAGAAAATCTTATAGCAAAATATGTTGATAGAAAATATGCGGTAGCTGTTCCTAACGGGACAATCGCAATTTACTTATCTTTGTTAGCAGCTGGATTAACCGAAGGTAAGCGTGTTGCGGTTCCAAATTTAACGATGATAGCTACTATCAATGCTATTTTATGGGCAAAAGCTCAACCTGTAATTGTTGATACAGATGAATTTTTATGTATGTCACTTGATTCATTAAAAGAAGCAGAAGATATCGATGGAGTCATATTTGTTCCTTTAAATGGAAGGACTAGCAATGGAGAGGCCATTCAGGAGTATTGTAACGAAAAAGATATAATATTAATTGAAGATTCTGCCCATGCCTTAAGTTCTTCTTATTCCCAAACTAAATGTGGTTCTTTAGGTAGTTTAAGTATCTTTTCATTTACACCACATAAGATAATAACCATGGGTCAGGGTGGAATGGTATTAACAGATAATAATATTTTTTATGAATATTTAATAGCTTTAAAAACATTTAATAGATCGAAAGATAAAAGTGATTGGCATGAAGGATTTGGATTGAATTTTAAAATTACAGACCTACAGTCCTCTCTTGGAGTTTCACAGTTCTCTCAAGTAGACAAACTTGCAAAAAATAAAAAGAAAATTTATAAAAAATATAAAGAAAAATTAAAGAATGTTGACATTCTAGATTTTAAGAATCACGAAACACCTTGGTTTATTGATATTATTTGTGATTCACAAGAAACAAGAAAGAATTTAAGCATATATTTGTCTGAAAAGAATATTGAGACTAGAGATTCTTATCCTGCTTTAAGCACACAAGAATATTTAGCCAATATAGAAAAACAAAATTTAAATTCTTCAGAAAGCATAGCAGATAAGATCTTATGGATTCCCTCATCCACGAATTTATCAGAAGAAGAAATTGATTATATCTCAACAAGTATAAATAATTTCTTTAATCAGAATTAAAGAAATTATTTAAATGAGTAAAAAGGATATCAACATGGAAGATGTCTCTCTTATTATTGCTACATTTAACGAAGAGGAATCTATAAGATATGTTCTTGACGAGGTAGCGAACTATGGTCTTGGCGAAATAATAATAGTTGATGGCAATTCAACAGATAAAACCAAAGAGATAGTATCAGAATTCAATGTTAAATTTATTACCCAAGAAAAAGAAGGATGGGGGAATGCAGTACATAAAGGTATAAATTTGTCTTCGAAACAATTTATTACATATATGGATGGAGACGGGTCGTACAATCCAAATGCACTTCCTAAAATGAGAGAATTAATGAATAACTTCGATGCTGTATTTTGTTCTAGGTATAAGGGTGGAGCAAAAAGCCCTGATGATACATTTATTAGAGCAATAGGTAATAAATTATTTACTGATCTTGTTAGGTTTAGATTTGGATGCAATATTACTGACTCTTTATTTTTTTATCCAATGTTTAATAGAGACATCTTAAATAATATTTCATTGAATTCAGAAGACTTTACGCTATGTTTAGAGCTTCCCGTTGTAGTCCATCAAGAAAAACTAAGATATACTGAAATATTAAGCATAGAAAGAGAAAGGTATGCTGGGAAAACAAAGGTGAATGCTTTAATTGATGGTATGAAAATACTTAAAGGCCTATTTTCAATTAGTAGATAGTATGAAGTTACATTTAGGTTGTGGAAAAAGATTTCTTGAAGGTTATATACATGTAGATATTGCTGAATTTGATCATATAGATTACAAAATACCTGTTGATGATTTGTCAGTATTTGAAAACGATTCAGTTTCGGAAATATATGCTTCACACGTAATTGAATATTTTGACAGGGATGAAATAGTAAATGTTTTAAACGAATGGAAAAGAGTTTTAAAAGATGATGGGGTGCTAAGAATTGCTGTTCCTAATTTTTCTCAATTAATTAATGTTTACGATACTTCTAAAGATTTAGATAAAGTTTTGGGTCCTTTATATGGAAAATGGAAACTAGAAGACAACAACTCTATTTATCATAAAACCGTATACGACGAGAAAAGTTTAACCAAACTTTTGTCTACAGCCGGCTTTAAAGATATTAAAAAATGGGATTGGAGAGAAGTTTTCGCTGGAAAAGAAGATTATGATGATCATTCTCAAGCTTACTTTCCCCATATGGATAAAGATAATGGAATACATGTAAGTTTAAATATTGAATGTAGAAAGTAGTACTGAATATCTTGAATAGAAAAAATAAAGTTTTAGTTATAGGAGCTGGATGGGCAGGTGCATCTGCAGCCAATATTTTAAAACAAAATAATTATGAAGTCTTAGTCGTAGAAAAAGATAATGAAGTTGGAGGACATTCAAGAAGTGGAAAAATAAAAAATGTAATTTGGGAGCCTTATGGTGCGCATATTTTTCACACTAGTAATGAGAGGGTTGCAGGTTTTGTCAACCAGTATGGATTAAATAGAAATTATGAACATAAAGTAATTACAAAATTAATGATAAATGGAGAATACAAGACATTTTCGTGGCCACCTCAGATTGATGAACTAAAAACTTTGAAAGAATGGGATAAAATTAAACTGGAATTATCAGACTTACCTTCTGAACCTTATGGTGATAATTTTATTGACTATATTGTTTCAATGATGGGAAAGACACTTTATGAGCTATTTATTGAGGGATATTCTATTAAGCAGTGGGGTGATGAGCTTAATGGACTTTCAAGCAGGTTTGCACCTAAAAGAATTGAATTGAGAAATGACGGGTATAAGAGATTATTTAGAGATAAGTATGAATATTTTCCAGAAAATGGTGTTTCTCCAATAATTGAAAATATTCTTAAAGACATAGACATTGCTTACTCTAAAGAAATAAATATTGATAATATATACGATATTTCTAATGGGTTTGATTTTGTAATATTAACTTGCCCATTAGATGCTTTTTTAAATAAAAACACTTTGAAATGGAAAGGAATAAAACTAGATCCAAAATATTTTGAAACAGATGACAGTTCCACAATTTCCGATTCTTATGTTGTAAACTATCCAGGTCTGGAAGTTCCTTTCACAAGAACAATAGAAACAAAGCACGCAACACAACAAAAAGTTAGAGGATCAATAGTTGCTGAAGAATACCCTGGAACGGATGATAGACACTATCCCATTCCAACTCCCGAAAATGTATATGAAAAAGAAAATGAAAGTTTGAAAAAAGAAATTAGTAAAACCCTCAAACACAATATTATTTTTGCTGGAAGGCTTGCTAATTATAAATATATCAACCAGGATCAAGCTATTTTAGAGGGTTTTAAAGCAGCAGAAATGATTATCGAAGAATCATAAAAATGAAAAGAATTAATATTTGTATTTTGGGTGCTGGTGGCCAATTAGGAAGTAAATTAATTGATAAATTTAAAGACAACGATATTTTCATAATTTATGCAGTTGATAAAGAATTTAAGAGTAAAAATTTAAAAAATAACATCAAATATTTTTCAACAGACCTAAACAAAAATTTTGAAACTACTTTTCAGCAGATTCCTCAGAATGAGACTGTATTCATTAATTGTGTTGGGATTCAACATTCAATATTTAGTAAAAAAATTATGAATGTTAACTTTAAACTAAATAAAGAGCTTTATGAATATATCTCAAATAATTTTTTAAATTTTCATTACATTTTTATTTCATCTTTATCTGTCGATTTTAAAAATCCACATAAGATAGTACCCGGAAAAGGCAATCCTATAAATATTTACGGTAAGGCTAAATTAAGATTTGAGAAATATTTACTTGAAAATATTAATCAAAATTCAAATATTTCAATAATCAGACCAGCTGCTTTTTATGACATGAATTTATCGCAAAATTTAATTAACTTTTTTGATCTACTTATAAATAAAATATTTTTCTTACCTACAAAAAAAATTAAAAGAAGTTTTTTATCACTTGAATATTTTTCATCATTTATGGAAAAGTATATTTTAAGCGGTAAGAAAAAAGATATCTTCGAGATTGGAGATTCAGACCCTATTGAATTCAACTCATTAATTAAATTTATAAAGGAATCTAATTTAAAAGTAAATTCAAAGATATTTAATATACCAACATTAATATTTAAGCTTGCTGGCTTTGTTGGTTATTCCTTGGAAAAAATTGGCATACATATAAGTCTATTAACAATTCTTGGAGAGTTTGGCTATGACTATATAGCTATAGAAAATGATTTAGGTATTGATATTAGGAAAGAAAATACCTATGAAAATTTTAAAAATATAATAAAAGAGAATTTTAATTTGGAATCGGAATGAGAGATTTAACTTTTCTTCCAACAAAATGAGACAATATTTTAATCCAACCTAATTCAAGAGTTTTATCAAGAGATTCAAATAAATAGTCAATGTCTTTTTCATCGATTGTAGAAGAAGGTGCTATTTTAAAAACAATTTTCTGATTTGAACCGTAATAAGTTAATAATCCAAAATTGTCATATAAGTAGGAAATTATACTTCCAGTCACTAACTTTTCAATAAATTGTTCATCTGATGAAATCGATTTAGGCAAGATTTTAATTGCTTGTTTTATTAGATTTAATTCAGCTTTAAATACAATTCCATATAATAAACCTTTGCCACGAACATCTGCAATTAATTCAGGATACTTTTCTTTTAAATCTTCAGATTTACTTGCAATTATATTCCCCATGTTCTTTGCTATTTCTGGATGATTTTCCTCAACTACGGTATTAATAGCTTCAAGTGCAGTTACAGTTTCTTCACCAAAGCCATAATAAGTCGTACTGTGAAGAGTTGCATCTTTTAAATTTTCGTATGCTTTTTTAAATATTTTTTCACTTGCAATATAGCCAGATATGCTCGCTTTTCCACCCCCAAGGGTTTTAGCACTAGTAAGTATATCTGGAGTAATATTTTCAAAATTATTTTCTACTTCTGATGTTCTCATAAAGTTCATCAGAGATCCAGTTTTACCCCAGCCTGTATAAACTTCGTCATAAATTAATACAATATCGTTTTTAGTACATAAATCTCTTAACTCAACTAAGAAATTAGTAGACAGTTCTAATAAACTTGACGCGGAAAAAGGCTCAACTAAAACTGCAAAATATTTTTGAGGGTTATTTTCTACTAACTTTTTTATACTATCAATAGCATTATATTCAAACTGTTCTACATTTTGAATTTGGGGAAAATCAAAATGTAATTCGGGAGATTTTGTGAAACTAGCAGCTCCTAATAATTTTCCGTGAAAAGAAATATTAGAAACTAAAATTGAACTTCTTTCACCATTGTGGTATTTATATGCCATTTTTACAGCACCCTCAACAGCTTCCGAACCTGAGTTAGGAAAAAATGAATATCTTAGGTCACCGGGCATTAATTCAGCAAAATTATGACTTAATGCAGCCATGTAAGGAGAAAAATAATTTTTATGAACTTCCATACGTTTTTCTTCTTGAAATTTTTTTCTTTGTTCTATTATTCTTGGATGGTTATGGCCATGTCCCAGAACACCTATTCCACCAGTAAAATCTATTATCTTTTTACCATTTTTTAAAAATATATAACTACCTTCTGCATAATCAACTAAGTCGTTGCCAAAACCAAAGCTTCCTATAAGTTCGACTTGACTTTTTGAAATATACTTTTTAAATAAGTCGTGTACTTGTGAAATATCTAAATTTTCTGCATCTTCAACAGATAATAAACGTTTGTTATCTTTCATAAGTAGAAGTTTAACTTTATGAGTGACTAATGTAATATTTATAAATCAATCAATAATTTATATCTTTAATTTCAGTACTTCAAGAGATGATTTAAGTGAAAAGTTCAAAATTTTTATGTATTTGCTAAAAGGGTTCTTCCCTTTCCACGTAACACCAGAATTTTTATTGTCATAAATTAAATTAATATTTTTTCTGGTGTATGGTATTTTCCGTTTTATAAAAATAATTGTTGATATTATGTTTGGCGTTAAAATATTTTTAGGTATTAGGTTCTTAATTAATAGAAAATCTTCTTTTTTATAAAGCCTTAATGGACAGTTACCGTCTCTCCACAACTTTCCTGTCTTTAAAAATATAATAAATTCAGCACTCAATGTTATCAATGTTCTAAACATTCCCTCCTCAAACCTGTTTCTTTTACAGATTACTGAATTTTCATTTTCGAAAATATCATTAAATTCGCTATATTCAATTTTCATATCGGAGTCTAAAGTTACAATTGTGTCAGCTTTGTCTACGTAATCTTTAGCTAGCTCATATAACCTCAAGAGAGATTTTCCATGCCCAAGGTTTTCTGTATTTTGGTAGATCATTAAATCATCATCCATATTTTTAGATTTAAATTCGGAAATAATTTGGAAGCTATTATCAGTTGAACAGTCATCTAGAAATAAAATTTTATAAGTGAAATCTCTATTTAAAGATGTTTTTTTTATTAAGTCTGATAAAGTTTTTAAATTTATTTCTTCATTAAAAAAAGGAACTAAAAATAGGATATTTTTCATTTATTCTTAACTTTCTTTGATGTCATTTTTCTATATTTAATAACTTCTTTAAAAGTAGGAAATGAGTGATATGAACCATATTCAGGATCGTTTGACTTTAGTTCAATATTATTGTGCAATATCCCGTTCAAAGCATCAATTGTTAAGTTTGGGATTAAACTAAAAGTTTTTTCATACAAAGTTAACATATCATCAGATTCTTCGATTTCTACTTTTTCTTGTAACAGTATTTTTCCATCATCAAAATTTTCATTCATAATATGTATAGTCGCTCCAACAAATTTTTCTTTATTTATAAATGCATGAAAAACTGGGAAAACACCTCTATATGATGGGAGATATCCTAAGTGAATATTTATTGGAATTTTTGACGGTTTATCAAGTAGTCTTTTTTTAATTTTTTCAGGACAGTTAAATGAAATCAAGACATCAATTTCGTTGTTTTGAGTAAATTCAAAAACTTCATCGCTATTAACTTTTGCTGTTTTGATTGTTTTAATTTTATATTTTTTTAAAATATTATTTATTTCTCCACCTACAACTATATTTTTTAAAACAGAAAGAACTGTTATAAAAAATTTTTTAAACCTATAAATAAAAAAAGTTTTTACTATTCTTTTAAAGCTTATAAAGTCTGTATGGAGAATAACAAATTCTACCTCATATTTTTTGATTAGATTTAAGATAAACTTTTTTGAATAAAATGGTTCATCAATCATTATTATTCCAAGCTTTAAATTACTCATTACAATTATATTAGGAAGAGTTTAGAAATATATTTCGTATGTTTATTAGCTAATTATTCATTTCATAAATACAATAATTTTCTTCGCATTTAATTTTTTCATAGTTGTTCATTACATAAGAATAAAGATAGTTATTGTGACTTTCTGTATAACTAGTATCTATTATTGCAAACTTAGGTTTTTCTAGATTTATATCATTAAAGAATAATTTTTGAAATTCATTATCTGAAACAAGACTATTCCAATTAAAAGATTCTGGCCATCCAGAATCTCGTTTATGCCAGAAAGGCTGCCACATTCTTGTTGATGGTAAGAAATTATATTTGTCAATTAGTCTTTTCCAGTCTTTTCCATCTACAAAAAATATAGCAAACTCAGGTTTTCCATCATAAATAATGGAACTTTGGTTAAAATTAATTATTTCTCTCGCACTGTTTTTTAATTCAACTATTTCTATATTTGTTATCTCGGTTGACGAAACAATTGATTTAGAAATAATATTTAGAGGAATTAACAGCACAATTAGAACAAGAAGTTTATTAATTATTTTCTTACCTTTTTGCAATTTAATGAAGTCAATAAGCCAGTAAATTACAAAATACCCAAGAAGATTTAAAGGTATTACAATTAACTGATCATATTGTACAAATCGAGGACCAGTAAGAACTAAATGGATTATAGATAGAAATCCCCATAAAAATACAAGAAGAAATAATTCACCAAATTTTTTGTATAAATTTTTTATTAATATAAATGAAATACCAAAAAATAAAAATAGATAAATATTGTTTTCTAAGACTCTTTCAAGTGGATAGTAATTTCCAACACCACGCAACATGAAGTTGTATTTAATAGATAGATTAAAGAAGTCGTAGAGTTGATTTGTTACAAGTAGATACAAGAAATAGAAAAAGAATACTCCAGAAAAATTAAGTAGAATTTTTTTCAAAATATTACTATTTCTATTCATATAAATCATGTAAATCAAGATTGAAATAGCTGTTAGTGAATACGAGGGTAAACATATAACTGCTAAAGCTAAATAAACTGCAGCAGAATTTAAATGTTTTTTATTTATTTGATAAATTGAAAAAAAGATTAATGAAGAGCCTACGAATCTTGTATCGAACACAGGGTATCCTTCACCTGGAGAAAAAGTCAAACTTAAAAAGGTCAATAAAGATATATAAAAACATAAAAGCTCATTGTCCCGTTTTTTATTTAATAATAACTTATAGCAATAGTAAGAAACAATTAAGCTAAAGAGAATAAATATAGTTGAATAATTAACCCATAAATTATCAGAAATTCTAATAAATTTATATATCAGAAAATATATCCAATAAATAATAGAGCCCTTATGATCCCAGGATGCTTGATATTCAAAAAAATTTAGTTCGTCCATTCTTACAGCTGTAATAACCCAAGCGACACTGTCTTGATTTATTTCTAGAAACTTTTCATAAGAAGAAATCATTTTAAGAACAATAAGAAATAGAGTTAAATATTTTATTATTCTTTTATTTATTTTAAATTTATCCTTATTAAAAATAGATAATGATATTAAAGAGAAGAATAAAAAACTCAAAAAACTATGAGGGTTTAAGCCAATTGATAATATGGTGTCTTTAGCTATATTAATTAAAGTAGTCATCTTTTAATTTTTTTCTGTCATCTTGAATCTTTATTAAGCGTAATGTTAGATAGATTAAATAATATTACAATAAACATACTGAAAATATCGAAACAATTTATTACATAAATAAAACTAAAAATATTATCTATTTTGAGTTATTTATATGAACCCAAGATTTATCAAAGTTCAAGTTGCGGTCTTTATTTCTAAACCATGGGTCAGCAACAATAATTTTTGAATTTTTTTTGCCAACAAGTAATGCAGCAATTAATGAAAATGTACTATTTCCTATAATGAAATTTTCATTACTTAACATTTTTGAGAAAGTATCAATAGTATTTGAAATCGAAATTTCGTCAGAGTGAATTTTTTCAGCACCTTTAAACAATTTTTTATCTTTAGCCCATTCATAATCATCAGTAAAAATATGAAATTTAAAATTCTTGATATTTTTTTGGCAAAATTTAATAGCTTCTTTATAAAAAGATTCGCTAAGTGCTTCATCCATATTTAAATAGTCTCCTCTTCTAATATGCAGCACAGTAGATCCGGGTTGAGCTTCCCTCCTTAGAGATTTTGACAGCTCTTCATTGTTTGAGATACTTTCTTTTATGTAGTTTTTATAATTTTTAATTAATTCAGTATCTTGCCAATATCCAATTGCTTTGTTTATTTTTGAAAATTTATAATCTCTATAGTTGTAGTCATTTATTTCCTTTGTAAAGCTTAAATATTTTGGAAATAGGTGATACTTTTTTAGTTTTTCAAAGAAGTTATATGTTAATTTAATACTCCTTTTTGTTTCTTGAAATCCAAAAAATTCAATTGGAAAGATTTGTTCTCTATGCAAAAAGGGGAATGTTTTAGCATTTTTAAATTTATCAAAATTTGATGTATCTATAGTGACTTTGTAACCTTTTTCTTCAAAGTTTTTAGCAATGCAAAACTGGAATATTTGATTACCAAGACCACCCATTAAAAGAACAGAAATGTGCTTATTTTTATTCATCTTTACTTTAAATTAAAAATACAAATTTTATACATAAAAAAATTGTAACTAATTATCCATTTATTTAGTAGTTAAAAGATTATTTCCAAATAAAAAAAAATTTATATAATGAATCTAAAGCATTGGTATTATCTTAATTGTGAAGAAAATAAGACAAATTCTTAAAGACATTTTATATGTAGCTAAATTAACAACAATAAAAAGAAAAAAAGTAAGAATTTTATTTTCAGCAATTATTTCAAATACTATAAGTTTTGCTGATATCTTAATAATCCTTACCTTTTCTCAAATATTGACTGGTAGTGAAATTGTAACTAATGAGTATCTAGATCTACTTACAAACAATCCTATCTCAATAGTTTTTATTGTTATATTTAGATATATTCTTAATTTTGTATCTAAATATAATGTCTTTTCACTTACGAAAGATATAGAAAAAAGTTTAAAAGTTTACCTAATAAAAGAAGTGTATAAAAAAGGAAACTACTCACTAGCTGATGCTACATATTATATTGAAACTCTTAGCGTGCATATAGCTTACTTTTTTAATTCTTTTACTAATATTATGTCAAGTGTAATGCAGGCAATAGTTTTTACATTATTTCTAACCTACAATAGTTTCGAAGTTTTATCTGCATTCAGTATTCTTTTAATTATTTTGTATTATCCAACAAAATGGTTACTTGTTAAAGGTCGAAACGCAATGGAGGATTCTTTTGAATTCTCACAATTTAATATTAGATATATTCAGAGAATAATTGATAATCTCTTTCTTGTAAAAATTTTAAATACAGAGAAATTAGAAGTTATTAATTTTGAGAAAAATTTAACAAATTTATACAAGGCAGAGAAAAAAAAGTTTGTTCTTTCTGATGTAAATGCGACAATTCCAAATTTTGTTGCAGTGTTTTCATTCTCAATTATTTTAGCTTTATCACTAAATCGAATAACTCTAACTTTAGAGTTTATTGGGATTACTTTAAGATTAATGCAATCTGTTGGAGGTATAAACTCAGCACTATCTATGTTATTCAGTACTCATGTTCATTTGGATAAATTATTACTAGTAGAGGAGAACAATAGTTATCAATCAGATTTTATTTATGAACTTGATGAGAATAGTGAATCTGCAATAAAAGTTCAAAACATGTCATTTAAATTTATAAATAGTGATGATTTCTTTTATGAGAATATAAACCTAGATTTTGAAAAGAATAAACATCATATAATAACTGGAGAAAATGGTAGTGGTAAAAGTACATTATTGGGCATTCTAGCCGGGGCACTCCTTCCAGCTTCTGGAACTGCTATAAAAAACTCTGATAAGATTGGTTATATTGGAGCAAGCCCACTCATTCTTGAAGATACGATAAGAGAAAATTTAAAATATGCAAGCAAAGATGTGATTTCTGATTCTAAAATGTTAGAACTATTAGAGGAGTTTAAAGTTTTTACAGATACAAATATTGAAAACTTAGATGAAATTATAACTAATAAGACTTTATCTTCTGGTCAAATGCAAAAAATTTCTTTTATTCGTGCTTTTTTAAGTAATTGTGAAATTTTGTTTTTAGATGAATCGACATCAAATCTTGATATTGGAACAAAAAAACAGATTGCAGATATTTTAAAGAGTAAAGAAATTACAATAATTAATTCAACCCATAATGCAGAAGATTTTGAATTTGATAATCATTTTCAAATTATAATTGATGAAAATGACAGAAGATTAATTCAAACTGCCAGTATTTAATGAAATTCGATATTACATACATTTTTTCAGGAGGCAGAACAAAAAATATTAGTCTTCCTTCTTCGAGCGACTTTTTTTATGGATTTAAAGAATATATTGAAATGGGGATAAATATAACTTTTATAGAGATTAGTGATAGTGAAACAAGCATATTTGATAAAATAATTATAAAAATTACTAAACTGCCTCTTTATTTATTTAAATCTTTAAGTAAGAAAAACTTTAATGTATTAGTCAATTCAAAAAATTTAGTTTTTATAAACGAATCTTCATTTATTTCATTTTTACCAATAATTTTTATTTGTAAAAAATTTTACAATGTAAATATTAACTATCTTCCTATGGGCTTAGTAGATAAATATTTAGATGGAAACTGGATATCAAAAAAAATAATTAAGATTTGCTTCAAATATGCAGATAATATCTTATTCATTGGCAAAGGAGAATTAGGAGCAGCAGAAAAGAATATTAGATTATGTACAGAGAAATATAAATACGTTCCCTTTTCTGTTGATATTGATCATTGGAGTTACAAAGAAAAAACAAACGTCAAGCTTAAAGACATCTTATTTATTGGAAATGATCAGAACAGAGATTTTCAATTGCTATATTCTATAGCGAAAAAATATGAAGACTTGAATTTTACAATTGTTACAAATTACGATAAATATAAATTTGCAAAATTAGAAAATGTAAAATTTTTACAAGGTAATTGGAGAGATAATATTCTTTCTGACAACGAGTTATTAAATTTATATCATAATGCTGATTTGGTTATTTTACCTTTAAAAAACTCTACTCAACCAAGTGGACAAAGTGTAGCTATACAATCGATGTCATCTGGTACCCCAGTAATAATGACAAAAACTATTGGATTTTGGGATAATGAAAAATATATTGATTCTGAGAATATATTTTTTGTTGATGATCAAAAATTAGAAACTTGGGATATAAAATTTAATCAAATATTAAGTAATTTAAATAACCTTGCTTCTATTTCCAAGAAAGCCAGAAAGCTCGTTGAAGATGAGCACAACTTAAATAAATTTATACTAAATTTAAATAATTATCTAGTTGATATAGAACTGTAATTATTTACAAATAAAGAAATGGTCAAGATTTTTAAGAGCCTAATAGCATTTATTCTTGATTTCTTATTAAATAAAATGTCAATACTTTTAATTTGAAACAAATTAGATTTTAAGATTAATTCAGTTATGTTATCTTTATTTCCATATATCCAGTTTTCAAGATCAAATACAAAACCCATTTTTTTCCTATCAAGAAAATCTTGAGCAAAGTCATTTTTTAAATACTCTTTTAATAATGCTTTTGGATTATTTACATCAAAGAAAGAAAAATTTGTAGAAAGCATGTATTCAATTAATTTATTATCTAAAAAAGGAGATCTCACTTCTAAAGAATTTGCCATAGACATTCTGTCAACTTTCAACAACATTAATTCTGAAAAATAAAAATTATAATCAGAGATAATGAGTTTTTTAAGACCCTTAATATTTTTATCCATAAAAATTTCTTCAAAATTTATTTCTGATTTTAATGACAAAAGTTTTAATAATTTCTTATCAGTTGTTAAGGATATAAAACTAAATTCAGGTGATGAAGAAATTTGATGCAAACTACCACCAGTACCATACTTTGAAGGAATTAATTTTTGTATTAAATTCATAATAAACATAGGAAAAAAACCTTTTTTCATTGAAAAGTGAATTTTCTCATAACCACCTAATAATTCATCTCCACCATCTCCAGAAATAGCAACTTTATAATCTTTAGAAATATTTTGATAAATTAGAAAAGAAGGAAAAATTGAAGGATCAGAATAGGGCTCGTCAAATGATTCTATAACTTTGATTGGATCTATTGATGAAGATAAATTATTTCCATCTATTTCTTTAAATTTATGTATTGTATTGTATCTATCTACTACTTTGTTTGACCAAAAAGATTCATCATATTCTTTATCCTTATTGTTAACTGTGTAAGTATTAATCTTATCGAGACCTTGTTCATGTAATGATTTAATAATCGAAGTGGAATCTATTCCTCCTGATAATAAATTTGCAATAGGAACATCCGACATAAGTCTTTTTTTTATAGATTCATGAAATAATTTAAAAAATACATCTTTATTAAAATCGTCATTACCAAGGAATTTTTTTATATCCCAATATTTAATATTTTTTAATATTTCAAAGTTATTAAGTGAAATTTCAATCAACTCGCCTGGTTTAAGTTTAAATATTTCTTTATCCAATGTATTTGGTGAAGGTATGCTCCCTAATTCAAGAAATGTAGAAATTTGTTTTTTATCAATATTGAAATTTTTTTTATAAGAAAGTACAGATTTAAAGTTTGATGAGAATATCAACTCATCTTTGTTAGTTGAATAATATAGCGGTTTTTGACCAAGTCTGTCTCTTATTAGTGTTAAAGTATTTTTATCTTTATTAAAAAAGGCTATAGAAAATTGACCTTCAATTTTTTCTAAAAACTTATCTCCATATAAAGAGAGACCAACTAGAAGAGTTTCAGTATCAGAATGTGAAGTATTGAAACTTATACCTTCCTTCTCGATTTCATTTCTTAAGTAAGCATGGTTATAAATTTCACCATTGAACATAATTTCTGAATTAAATTTTTTTGAAGACATTGGCTGGGATGCTTCTTTTGAAAGGTCAACAATTGATAATCGATGAAATGAAAATAGTATATTCTTATTTTTATAATTGCTTTCTATTGATTTATGATCATCTGGACCCCTGCAACTTAAGAAATTATCACTTTCTTGAATAGAAGACTTATCAATGTGATTATTTGAAATTACACCAATAAATCCACACATTTTAAATACTTCCTCTATCAGTAAAGAGTGTAATTAAATAATATTTTTATTAATTAGTTAAATATTTATTGTATTTAATTCAGTAATATCATTTAATAATGCATAAAATTTATCAAATTGACAAGACAAAGTATTTAGATCCTGAAAAAGAATATTTTAATCCAGATCTATATCCAAAATTTCAAGAAGATTATCTTAAATTCAAAGAAGGACTAATAAAACAATCTGAATCTAAAATTAACGAAACATATTATAAGTTTGGTGATGGAGACTATCTTTTATTTAAGAATGAAAAACATGGGACTACAAAGCCAGGTGTTAGAGACCTTAAAAGAACATTCAAACCTTTAAATATTAAAGAAATAAATGATTATGCCCATACTCACGACAAGTATTTTTGTGAAATTATTAATTTTAATTTAATGAAAGAGGTTTTAAACAAACCTTTAGACTTTCCAGCTGAATATTTATATGGGAGCGTTGCAAATAAGTGGTTTTTTTCTGCATTTAAAAAAATAACATTAGTTGGTTCTAAAGAAAAATTAGAGTTAATTAATGAGTTAATGAAACATCAAGAATATAAAGAGTATTTAGGAATCGAGAGTTTTCATGACCTTATACCGATACCTCAAACAGGAGCATTAACAAATAGTGAAAAAATTTATAAAAAAATTAAAAGTAAAGTTGAAAAATCAAATCCTGATATATTTTTAGCTGGTATAGGTTTAGCACAAAATGTATTACTTCATTATTTAAAAAAATCTGCAAAAGCTCCAATTCTCTCAATCGGTAGCGGTATTGATGCGATAGCAGGAGTTATTGATATTTATCGACCATATTATGGATCTTGGACAAACTATAGAATAGAAAATCCAAAAATATATAAAAACATTAAAGATCCAGTTTTATACTCAACGACATCAGGTCCAAACGTAAAATATTTATAGAAAATGAGAAATAGGAACTTTAAATAAAATATGCGAGTGTTTTTAGTTGGCTATCCAGGAAGCAAGAAAATATTAAGAGCTAGTTCATATTTAGTTAAAAAATATCTACCTAATAGTTTTGAAATAAATTATTTGAATTTTGGAAACTTTAAAGAGTCAAACCTTAATGGATGCAATTATTTAAAATTAGGAAATTTAAGATTAAAAGGTATAGATAGTTGGTCTTCGTATATGTTTAATGTCTTAAAGGACTTGGATGACGAGTATATTATTTTTTCATTAGATGATTATTTTTTAAGTAAAAAATTAAATATTTCTAATTTTAATTTTTTACTTAAAAAATTAAAAAACAATGAAGAATTTATTAGTGGCGAATTGTCAATATCACCTCAAGAAAAATATAGTGAACAGTACAGCTCTGATGGTATATATGTTTATGAGGATACATATAGTTTTACAGTAAATACACAATGGAGAATTTGGAATAGAGAATTTTTACTTGAAATATTTGAAAGAACAACTCATCCATGGAGTTTTGAGATTGAAGGATCAAAATATTTAAACAAATCTCAATTTAAAAGTATTTCACATTGCTCATCTGTCCTCAATTATCCTGAAATTTCAGCCCTTTCTAAGAGAAATAAGAATAAAATTTCAGTTCTAGGAAACCAAGATGAAGACATAAAAGATTTAATTGATTTTGGTTATTTGCAGGAGAAAGACCTCGTCTTTGGCCAATGGAAAAAAGGCGTACCCAGCTATAGGGAATTTAAAGAAAATCAGCATGAAATAATAAAATTAATAGAAGATGAGGATGAAAAAAGATTTTATAAACTCATGCTAGATAAATGCTTACATTAATAAAAAATATAACATAGTATTGTCTATTAAGAATGAAAAAAGTATTAATTACAGGTGGCAGTGGCTTTCTAGGTAAAAATTTATCTAAAAATTTATCTAAGGATTTTGAATTATATTGTACTGCACGTAATCAAAAGCAACTTCAGCAACTTCAGAAGAATATTGATTTAGAAATATTACCTGGTGATGTTGCAAATTATCATTCTATAAATGAAATTATTAGCAGAGTAAAGCCAGATATAATTGTTCATGGTGCTGCAACGAAGTTTGTAGGCCTTTCGGAGAAGTTTCCAAACGAGTGTATTGATGTAAATATATTAGGTAGTCAAAATGTACTCAGGTCTGCAATAAACAATAAGGTAGGTTATGTATTGGGCATCTCTACTGACAAAGCAACATCTCCAATTGAAAATTTTTATGGACACTCAAAAGCAGTAATGGAGAAGCTATTTACATTAAGCAATGGAGAATATGATACAAAATTTAGTTGCGTTAGGTATGGAAATGTTACTTGGTCTACAGGTTCAGTTTTCCCTATTTGGGAAGAAATGACAAATACAAGTAATCATGTTGTATCTACTGGGCCAGAGATGAGTAGGTTCTTTTTTTCTATTGATGATGCAGTAAGGTTAATTGAAGATTCAATTAAATTTCAAGATCAATTATATGGAAAAATATTGTCGATACCAATGAAAGGTGTAACAGTGAGTAGGATTTTAGATTTATGGTGTGAGCAATTTAATTGTGACTGGTCTACAGGAGAGGTTAGGTCTGGAGATAGACCTTTAGAATACTTAATATCTGAACAAGAAAAAACTAAAACCAAGAATATATCACTTGATAAGAATAATTATTTTCTACTAGATCCAAAGTCTATTAAAGATTACGAAGATTTAAAAACAAGTTATTCATCAGTAAGTGCTGAACAATTTACCGATGAAGAAGTTGTAAATTTAATAGTTAATAAACCTAGTAAAGATTTCTTATAAAACCAATGTTCCGATCAGTTATTTTAGCTGCTGGTTATGGAACAAGAATGTCCCCACTTACTGATGAAAACCCAAAGCCATTACTTCCAGAAGTAAAAAATTCAATGCTACTTAATCAAATTACTTTTTTAAGAAAATATAAAACAGACATAATTGTAACCATTGGCTATCAAAAACAAAAAATGTTGGAAGCTTTAAAAGAATATAATGTTACAAACTATATTTATTCAGAAAATAAAGGAAATGCTTTTTGGATTAATAAGGTAAAAATTGAAAAGAAAGAAGGACCATTCGTTGTAATAACAAGTGATAACTTAATGGATATTAATTTGGATAACCTAATTGAGGAATATTATAACAAAGGTGAAAAGTCAATGATAGTTTCAACTAATGCAGTCAATGCAAAGGGTGACAAAATTAAAATTGATGATAATAAAAATATTCTAGGTATGAAATATGAAACATCAAGTGGGATAATTGCTTCTGGTCTTCAGCTTTTAAACCTTCATGATATTAAAAAGATTAATTCAAATATTGATGATTTTCACGATGTTTGGAATATGCTAATTAAAGAGAAAAGATTAATTTTGTCAGACGATCAACCAACTAAATGGATTAGCGTTGATACTGTAGAAGATTTAAAAAAATTATTGATAAAGTAAGATTTCTGAAAAACCCTTGTGGGCGCTAGAGGATTTGAACCTCTGACTTCTTCCTTGTAAGGGAAGAACTTTTATATAGCTAGAGTATGCACTCGTACTCACTGACGCCACCCAATGTTTATAAGCTCTTTGTCACTGGTATGCAGGAGTACTCGGAAGTACTCAATGGTTTTCTGTCAAATGAGTGTGTAATGTGTGTGTGAATATCTTATGGAGCTCCAGATAAAGACTCACAAGGAATTAAATCCCCGTCTCTATCTAAATCACCAATATCTCCGTAATAGGGATAATAAGTATCAAACCAAGCTTTTGCTTCAGAGTAATTTGAAAAATCACCACAGTTTTTTGAGTTTCCAGGATTGTCTGGTTGTGAGCTTGCAACAGTAGTTGTAGTTGTAGTTGTAGTTGTAGTTGTAGGAGTTGGAGGTTCAACTACAGGTTCTTGTTCAGCATCCGCATATTTAAACCCTTCCGGGCAGGTATCTATCATTGAAACCAAAGCATTCCACTCAGCTTGTGTAGCAGTTAAGCTCCAATAATCTTTTATTCGAATCCAGTCATATGCATATTGACACCAGTATTCAGTATTTGAAGGCTTCCATTCGTCTGGACCCTTTGCACCTTTAGACCTATTTGCACTTAAGTTAACCGCAATCAAATTATCTGGGTCTACTCTGGAATTTGCAAACTCTTCTTTTTTTGCTGAAGACCAACTATAACCACCTGATTGATGTGCATTCTTTAAGGGAATAAAATGGTCTATATCTAATTCAGAGGCATTGTAATAATATTGTCCTGTATAGTATCCGTACCATTTTCCAGTATTTACTGAACAGTATGTATCTGATGTATAAGTAACAGTTTCTTGGCTCTCTTCAATAAGGACTTCGTGTCTTGTATTTTGACAATCTCCATTTTCATCAATCCAATGATTCCAATCGTCTCTGTTATATTCAGGAATTGAATTAGATACTTCTGCAATTGTTAATTGTGGATAATCTACGGGAACAGTAGTTGTAGTAGTCGATGTTGTAGAACTTGAAGTAGTAGTTGTATCTTGAACAGTTGTCGTAGTTGTATCTTGAACAGTTGTCGTAGTTGTATCTTGAGAAGCACCATCTTGAGTGGTTGTACCATATTCTTCACCACAACCTCCAAATCGAGGAAGTCCTTCATCGTTGTATGGGTACGCTGGATATATTTCTTCATCCAGAAAAAGGGTTGTCCTATCTTTTCTAGATACGACTCTATCTCTTACAAAAATGCCATCAATTTCAATAAAATCATCACCAAATACAATCCATATATTTGATATATCTCCAGTATCATCAGTTATTCTTTGATAACAAAACCTGTACCAGTTGCCACTATCATATCCTTCTTTAAGCAAGGTTTCAAAATCTTTATCTTGGTCAAACGTAAATGTTACAAATCCATACTCTTCCATTTCAAGACATCTAGTTTTGAAATAGTCTGACCCATAAGTTAAATCAAGGTCATCAGCATTAGGAGTATTAAAATATATATTTTTATATGGTCTTTCTACTGAATCATCAAAAACAGCAACCTTAAATCTAAGTTCTGAATCAATCACACATTCCTTTTTAGGTTCCGTTGTCGTAGTAGTGTCAGTGGTAGATGTTGTAGTAGTTGTATCTTGAATCGTTGTTGTAGTTGTATCAGAGACAGCTGTTGTGTCAGAACTACCACACATTATGAGAATTAGAAAAAAACTTATATATTTTTTCATAATCAAATTCTACAAATTAAGACTAAATATAGTGGGGGATACTTTTATTAAAAAGTATAGACTTTGCTCGTTCACGATAGGCGATACGCCTGCAAAGTCTAGTCTTAGAATTTGCAAAAAGCAAGTATTTAAAAAAAGGAGATAAAAGTTGGGAAGATTGATTGAAGAGATTGAAAAAGATATTAGTGATTGCCCTTCACTATGGTGTCTTGAATGTGAAGCAAATGTTGAAAGTACTCGATGGGGAGCTTCATATGAAAGCATTGAATACGCTCTATCTTGGCTTGAATATAGAGGAGTAGATACCCAGTGGGAAACCCTTTATTACCCATATCTATGTGATTACTGCTCTAATAAAATAGATGGAAACATTTATCACCTTTGCACTAACAAAGAATTTCGAACCTTAGAAGCTTATATCTAAAAATAAAAAAAGGAGGAAGAATATGCTTAAAAGAAATAAAACTATTACATACGTTATTGCTGCTTTGGTTATTGGTCTTACCGTTGGTATGGCAATTAACCCAACAGAACCAACAAAAGAAGAAGTAATAAAAGGAGATACTTCGGAGGAAATAATCCTATCAATTATAGAACCAATAGAATGTAGGGAATCGAATAAGCTTTCTAATAAATATTCTTGCAACAACTTATTAGATTGGGATTATTTCTTTTGGAGTGATAATGGCAATTTCTGCAACAATCAATGGGTTGAGTTTACTTTTGGTGAAGAAACATACATTGAATTTATTGTTTTACAGAACTTAGAAAGAAGTAGTGAATTTAAAACAAATTATAAGATTAAAGACCTTGAAATATATACAGATAGTAGGGATGAATATCCTATCAAAAAGACTTTAGAAGATGATAATTATGAACAATGGCTTGATGTAAATCAAAACCTTACATATTTAAGAATCCAAATGCTTAATGGATATTCTTCAGTAAAAGATGGAGATATAGAACCTACTAATAATTGTGCTCTACAAGAAGTAAGGTTCTTTGGTAGAGAAGGCTAGGGCTAGAAGTAGTTAATTTTAAATTCTGAAATATAATTATCTTTAATATATTGTCTGTTTTTAATTAAGAAAAATACTACACCAATAATAAAGCCACTAATGCCAAACAATAAAGTAGCTAGTTCGTTTAAACCAGCCACATCGATACCTTCAAACATTCTAGATAAAACTAATTCAACATCTAGAGATAAAACATCTATGAGTAAAATTGCGATAAAGTAAAATATAAAAGCTCCAATAGCTCCATATATACTTGCAGGAACAAAAATGGCTATACAAAGTGCTATAAAGCCAAATAGTATAGCCACTATGTTCCCATAGAACTTTAAAAGTTTGCCTACCAACTTTAAAAGTTTGTTAATCTTTGTTATCTCAGCAATACGCAGCAGGGAGGAATATCCATTTTTTATAATATCAATAACTTTATTTCTAAATTTAATTGATGTATCTACCATTCCACCAATAAATTCAAAAAAATCTTCTTTATGCTTTATTAACAAAAATAGTAAATATAGAAATGTTAAAAAAACTACGCCATTCAAAATCCTTTGTTCTCGTTGCTCTTTAAGTCGAAGTTTTCTTTCTTCTTCATATTTTGCCCTTAGCTCCTCCTTATATTGCTCTTTTATTCTTAACCATTTTGAATTCAAACACTCATCATCTATTTCTACGATTGCTTCTTTGTACTCCCAAGTTTCAGGTTTTTGGTCTTGAGCATTTTCAATTTGGACCTTACAGAGAGCCACTCTGAATTGCCAATAATAATTATCATCAGAGTCATTATTCCGACTGTTGTGATAATGGTACTCACCATAGGATAAGCCCCACTGTGAGCAATTAGTCCTACAAGTGTGTCCTCCTGAATTGTCGGTATTACCAGGGTGAGCTTGGGCATTTTCTGTAATTAGAAAGAATGAAACAACAAACAAAGACAAGAATGTAAATCTCAATAGAAATTTCATAATCAAATTTTACAATTCCATACGAAATCTTGCTGAATAAGTGTGTAATAAGTGTGGAATTATATAAATATGTCTCTATATTCTGAAAAACCCTTGTGGGCGCTAGAGGATTTGAACCTCTGACTTCTTCCTTGTAAGGGAAGCGCTCTGCCAGACTGAGCTAAGCGCCCTAACTTAATATTTAAATAATAACAATTATTTTCTACTTTAGGAAATATAAATTTTTAGCCGTTACTTTAAAAGGCTTTCAAACATTGTTAAATATTTTTTAAAACCCTCAGGTATAGTTAAATTCAACGAATTTGTATAAGCAATTTCAATATTCGGTTTAGATTTTTTATAGTTACTCATATCAAAAATTGATTCCTGTGAAAGAATTTCAGAAGCAATGCCTACATTAGTTGAAATTATTGGTGTTTTAGTTATTCCACATTCAACTATAGCTTGAGGTCCTCCTTCGATTCTTGAAGATACAATGTATAAATCTAAACAATTATAAAGTTCATTCAATTTTTTAAAATCTACCATTTCAAAATAAATATAATTAATATTAGATTTTTCAAGTTCAGCTATTACATAACCCCTTCTTTTTCCGGTTAATAAAACTATTAAATTATTTTCTATATCGTTCAAATATTTCACTATTTCAACAAACCTATCGGGACCTTTTATCATTTTTGGACTTATAAGATCACTTCCTTCTGTGTCTCTTTGAAAAGAGCCAACTAAGAAAGAATCCTTTTTAATATCTAAATTTTTTCTTAGATTAGTTTTATTTTCAATTTCAAACCATATATTTTGATTAACCCAAAAAGGTATATAAACAATTTCTTTCTCTGTTAGCTTACTCAATTCGTTTCTTGTTATTGGAGAAATAACATGGTAAATGTCAACATATTGGTCTCTTTTTTGAAATTCTTTTATTTTTTTATTCGTATAATCAGATTCTTCTAAGTGATAAATTGAGCAAACAACTTTTTTTGTTTTTAAATATTTTTTAGATATTTTATTCCATATCCATGGTGAAATTATCCATATAATATCTGCATCTTTAGGGTTACTAACTACTATTTCTTGATTAAATTTTGTCCACTCATCTTTTAATCTGTCAACAATCCATGATTCATTGATATTTGAGAGAAAAATTTTCATATAATTAAATATGGTAGTCAAGTTTAAACTCTAGAATTTAATAAATGGAAAATCACACAGTTTTTATTACAGGTATAACCGGACAAGACGGTGTATTTCTTGCTTCACAATTGTTAGATGACAATAAAGATTTTCAAATTTACGGTACTTCAAGAAAAAGTAATAATAAAGAATTTTTTAAAAAAGTAAATTTAATATCCCAAAGTAAGAAAAATGATCAGATTAATTTACTCAATGTCAATATAGAAGAAGAAAATGAGGTTTGTAATATTTTTAAGGACATTAATCCAAATTATATAATTAATTTATCAGGTCCAAGTTCAGTAAACAATTCATTAAAGGATGAGAATAGTACGATGAAGTCAATTAATAGAATTTTCGATAACTTAATAAAAGCAAGTATGGAGCTTGAAAAATTACCAACTTTTTTTCAAGCAACATCTTCAGAAATGTTTTCAATTAAAAATGAAAATTATTTGAACGAAGAGTCATTATTTGAACCAAGGTCACCCTATGCTCAAGCTAAATTTGAATGCTATCAAAAAGTTAAAACACTTAGGGAGTCACATGATTGGGATATAAAAAGTGGGATTATGTTTAATCATGAATCAGAATTTAGACCAGATGGTTATCTTTTTTCAAAAATAATAAATCAAGCAATTGGAGTAAAAAATAATAAAGTAGAGAAAATTGAGGTAGGTAGTTTATCTTACATAAGAGATTGGTCTTTTGCGGGAGATGTAGCCAAAGCTATTAAGATGATTATTTTTTCAGAAATATCTGATGATTTTGTGATTGGCTCTGGAGAAGGAAATTCAATAGAAAAATTAATTCAAATTATTTTTCAAGAATTGGATCTTGATTACAAAGAGTATATAGAAGTAAATGAAGGTCTTTTAAGAGAAGGTGATCCAGAAGTAATAATCAGTGATCCATCAAAAATAAAAGATAAATTAGGATGGTCTGCAAACTTAGATTTTGAGAAATTAGTAAAGCGTTGCCTAGATTTTAAATTAACTACACCCTAAGGAATTACCACAGTTAAGACATTTATAACAAGAACCATTTCTAACTGTTATGTGGCCACATTCATCACAAGCTGGAGCGTCACCCATCATATCTCCTAGAACTTCTTGAACTGTATCAACACTAGCTTCAACCTTCTGCACAGGCTCAGCTTCTTTTTTATCTACAGGTATTGGTTGGGTTTTTTGTACAGGGGTTGACTCTATTCTTTGTTCAGGTTTTGCTCCACAATTACATCCACCTTCTCCACAATTACATCCACCTTCTCCACAATTACATCCAGTATCTTTGTTTTTTATTTCTAAAGGAGGTACTTGAACAATGTCCGTTCTACCTAGATATTCAAGTCCTAATGCTCTAAAAACGTAATCAATAATTGAATTACTCATTTTTATATTTTCATGCCCTTCAACCATACCTCTTGGTTCAAAGGTTTGGAAAGTAAAGGTATCTACAAACTCTTCTAAAGGAACCCCATATTGCAGTCCTTTTGATACTGCTATAGCAAAACATCCTAAGACGCCTTTCAACGTTGCACCTTCTTTAGCAATGTCAATAAATACCTCACCAAGTGTACCGTCAGGGTATTCACCTGTTCTTAAGTAAACTTTATGACCACCAATTTTTGCTTCCTGAGTCCAGCCAATCCTTTTTTCTGGGAGCAGAAATCGTGGTCTATTCATTCCTGCATAAGCTCTTGTTGGGCTTGTTCCTGGTGTAAAGTTTCCTTGAATCATCATTGCTTCTTCGTCAAGTATCTGAGTTACTTCAGGATCAGTCTCGTCAGACTCACCTTCATCAGAGGAAGACGAAAGAGGTTGTGATGCTTTTGATCCATCTCTATAAATGGCAATTGCCTTAACCCCAATTTTTGCTGACTCAAAATAACAGTCTTCAATATCCTGAATAGTTGCCTCATTAGGCATGTTAACTGTTTTTGAAATTGCTCCAGAGATAAAAGGTTGTGCTGCTGCCATCATTCTCACATGTCCCATATAATGAATAAATCTTTCACCATCTTTTCCGCACCTGTTTGCACAGTCAAAAACATCAAGATGTTCACTCTTTAAATATGGAGCACCTTCAATTTTTTGGGTTCCGCAAATAAATTCATTTGCTTGAGAGATTTCAGTTCTTGAGAATCCTAAACGGTCTAATAAATTGAAGTCAAAAGATGTGTATTCTTCTTCTTGTATACCCAGTCTTTTCATGGTCTCTTCACCTAAAACAAAAACATTTAATGCATGCTGTATTTCAAAGGCCCCAGGAAGAGAGGCTTCTATATTTGCAACATCTTCTTCGTTTAATCCTTTTTCAATTAGGGATTCTTTATTAATATAAGGTGAGTTTTCAAGGGACATTGCTCCAATAACATACTGAATCATTTCTTTAATTTCACTTTCCTTATAGCCAAGTGCATCAAGAGCAGGCCCAATTGACTGATTAGCAATCTTCATGTAACCACCACCAGCTAGTTTTTTAAATTTCATTAATGCAAAATCTGGTTCAACTCCAGTTGTATCGCAATCCATTAAAAGACCAATAGTTCCTGTTGGAGCTAAAACAGTAGCTTGAGCATTTCTAAATCCATTTTTTGATCCAACCTCTAATGCTTCATCCCATGATATTTGAGCTTCTTTTAAGAGGTCTTCAGGACAGATTTCCTGATCTATGGCTGTTATTTCATGACTTAAGCCTTCATAGTCATTAGAGTCGTATGCTCCTTTTCTATGGTTCCCAATAACTCTTAACATGCTCTCTTTATTTTCTTTATATTTAGGAAAAGGACCGACAACTCCAGCCATTTCAGCAGAAGTTTTATAAGATTCTCCCGTTAATATAGCAGTTAAAGCACCTGCTATTGCACGTCCCAATTCAGAATCATAAGCAATTCCTTTTCTCATTAATAAAGAACCAAGGTTTGCATAACCTAATCCAAGAGTTCTGTAGTCATAAGATCCTTGGGCTATTTCTTTTGAAGGGAATTGAGCCATTTCAACAGAGATTTCTAAGACAATGGTCCAGATTCTAAGTGCATGTTTATATGATGAAATATCAAATTTTTGTGATTCATCATCGTAAAACTTAACGAGGTTCAAGCTTGCTAAGTTGCATGCTGTATTGTCAATAAATAAATATTCAGAACAAGGGTTTGAAGCTCTAATTTTTCCACCAGCTGGTGAAGTGTGCCACTCATTTATAGTTGTATCGTATTGAACTCCTGGGTCTGCACATTTCCATGCTGCATCTGCAACTTTATTCCAAAGTTCCCTTGCTTTTATAGTTTTCATGATGGTTCCGTCAGTTCTTGCTTTTAATTCCCAGTCTCCATCATTCTTTAAAGCATTTATGAATTCATGAGGGACCCTTACTGAGTTATTAGAATTTTGTCCAGAAACTGTTGCATAAGCTTCCCCATTGAAGTCTGCAGGATAACCAGCTGCAATTAACGCCCTTGCTTTATCTTCTTCTATGGCTTTCCAATCTATAAAATCTTCAATATCAGGGTGGTCTAGGTCTAAAATAACCATTTTTGCGGCCCTTCTTGTTGTTCCTCCAGATTTAATAGCACCTGCCGCTCTATCTCCAATTTTGAGGAAAGACATTACTCCTGAAGATACTCCTCCTCCAGATAAGTTTTCTCCTTCTCCTCTTAAATTTGAAAAATTTGTTCCCGTTCCTGAACCAAACTTAAATAATCTGGCTTCTTTTACCCAGAGATCCATAATTCCACCTTCATTTACAAGGTCATCATCAATTGATTGAATGAAGCAAGCATGTGGTTGGGGTCTAGAATAAGAGTCTTTTCCTTCGCTTAATTTACCACTTTTTGGGTCTACGTACCAAAATCCTTGAGCTGGGCCTTCTAAGCCATATTTATAATTAAGTCCAGTATTGAACCACTGAGGGCTGTTTGGGGCTGCCATTTGAGTTGCAAGCATATATTTAAGTTCATCTTGAAAAGCTTGAGCATCCTTCTTAGTTGCAAAATAGCCTGTTTCTTCTCCCCAGTGTCTCCAAGTTTCAGAGAGTCTGTCAAATACTTGACGAGAAGAGGTCTCAGGGCCTAGTACAACATCACCATTTTCATCTTTAAGTGCTTTTCCATCTTTATCAACTTGAGGTACTCCTGCTTTTCTGAAATACTTTGAAACCATAATGTCTGTTGCTACTTGAGACCATGTTGATGGAATTTCTACATCGTTCATTTCAAAAACGACTGAACCATCTGGATTGGTAATTTTAGAACTTCTTTTTTCCCAGATTATATCTTTATAAGGATCTCCGGGCGATGTGTATTTTCTTGTTATTTTAAGCCCTGAATTATTTGCCACTATTTCTCCTTTTATAACTAAATGTTGTATGTAACACGATTATTAATACTAAATGTAGTGTTTAGTAACTATATTACAAATAGCTTTAATTTTCAAGCTTATCTAGGTAAAATTTTCGCGAGGATTAATGTTTCAAAGACAACTTAGATACGTTCAAATTATTTTAACGCTTTCAATTTTTGGTGGCTTACTAATTATGAACAAGCCACTACTGATTGCTTCTTTAGTTGGATTAATTCTTGTATGGCAATTAGAAATGTTAACTGGTCAACTGAGGATTGATACTAATGAATATATATTAATAATTATTTTTATTTTGCTAACCTTTCTACCAGTCATTTTTTCTGGAGTAGAGGCAGTAGGGTCAATAATTATTTTATTTTATCTTTCGTTATTGGCTTTATCAATAGTCATGATTTTGTTTCAAGAATTACATATCTCAAAGTTCGGAAATACAATATTTTCAACTATTTTTTCATTTACAATTATTTCTTTTATCATGTCTGAAGTATTTAATAAGAATTTAAATTATATAGTTTATCTATTTTTGTCATTATTCTTCTTAAAAACTATCGCCACATTCCTTAATGTTCAATTTAGTAATTTCCAATATTTCTTTAATTTCTTTGCTGTTTTATTAGTAATGATTGGAGTTACAAGTTTTTATGATTTTCAATTTGTATATATTATTTTAAGTTCCGCAACCACAGCTCTTTGCGTTGTTTTTGTAAATTTTCTTATATTGAAAATAAGATACGAATTTGAATATATATCAGAACTTACCAATGAAATATATCTATACGATTATTTAGTGGCTTTTCTTTTTTCCTTATACCTTGTTGATTCACTAAATATTATTAATGGTTTATTCTAATTAAGTGGAATCTAAACAAATAAAAAATTCTCCATTTGTAAATACAAAATTTTTGGAGCTTGTAAAAAGTCTTAGTAAACAAAAAGATTTTGAGACGTTCAAGAAGGGATATTTTATAAATCACGGAGTTCTTTACAATATAGGTAATCGCGATTATGTAGATTATCGACCAAGCTTAAAAACAAGTCAGAAAACTTTAGAGAAAAGAAAAATTTCTAATTTACAATTAGATTCTTTAACTTATGAACAAGTCAGAGAGCATTTAAAAGATAAAGAATATGAAGATGTGACTATTAAGAAAAGTGACCATTCAATAGGTTTGAGTCTTCCAAAAAACTATGATTCATATCTTGAAAATCTTGGAAAAAAGAAAAGACATGAACTTAAAAGGAAGAAATCTAAATTTATGACACAACTAGGAGAGATAGAACTTCAAAGTGGTAACGATTTAGTAATTTTCGATAAATTTATAGAACAACATAAACTTTCTTTTGGTGAGAAAGGAAGCTTTATGAATAAAGAAGTAGAGTTATTCTTTCGTGATTTACTAGCAATAAAAGGATGGAAAATATATTTTATTGAGAATAGCAATGAGTTAATTTCATCTGCTTTTGTTTATGAAAACAAAAAATGTTGCTATCTATATAATTCAACAAAAAATAGCCAATTTGACCCTATAAATCCTGGGATAGTTCTAATTGATTTAATTATTCAAAAAATGATTGAAGAGAAAAAGGATTTTTTTGATTTTCTTAAAGGTTTTGATAGATACAAAATAGATTTAGGTGGTTTACCCACTCAGCTCTATGATCTGACTATAACTTTATGAATATTTTACAACTCTCTTTTCATACTTCACCATATTCTGAACTTGGAGTTAATGATGGAGGAGGGCTGAACGTTTATGTTCAGCAGATTTCAAAATATTTGTCTAATAACCATAATGTGACAGTAGTGACAGCTGAAAAAGCGGAAAGCTTTAAAAAAGAAAATTTAGAGTTTTATTCATTAAATTTATTTGAACCGGATCTTCCTATGGAAGATAAAGAACTGCATTTAATTGAATTCCAAAAAAAGCTTGAAGAAACTTTTGAGTTAAAAAATTTTGATATAATCCATAGTCATTATTGGTTGTCTGGTTTAGTTGCAAAAGATATTTCAGATAAATTTAATATACCCTATATTTTTACATCCCACAGCTTAGGGGTTTTTCTTGAAGGCTATAACAATGAACGCGCAGATTGTGAAAAAATAATAATGACAGCAGCAAACTTTGTAACTGCATCGTCAAATTATGAGAATAGTTTAATTTCAGAGAGTTACAAAATTGATAAAAAAAAGATAAAACTAATAAAGCCTGGTGTTGACGAAAATTTATTTTCACCGGATCCAAGTCCTTCAAGAGAAAATATTTTTTTATCAATAGGTAGAATACAGAAACAAAAAAGACAGTTGGAGGCTATAGAGTTTTTAAATACTTTTAGAGAAATTGAAAATGATTTTAAATGTTACTTTATTGGAGGGCCTAGCGGCACGTCGGGAGATGATTATTTTTTAGAGCTTAAGGAAATTGTAAAGGAGTTAAGTTTAGAATCACATGTAGAATTTTTAGGCAACCTACCTCAAAGTAAGATTAGAGAATTACTAAATAGGTCAAAATTATTAATCCACACTTCACAGTATGAAACTTTTGGGCTTGTTGCTATTGAGGCGCACTCAGTAGGTGTGCCAGTAGTAAGTATTAATCAAGGCTCTTTTAAAGAGATTATTGATAACAACATCAATGGTTATATTGCAGAATCGTTTGAAGATCAATACTTAAATGAATTTATATTAAAAATATTTAATGATGATAAATTTGCCGATTACGTTTCAAAAAGTGCAATAAATAGTTCTAAAAAATATGATTGGAAACAAACTTCAGAGAAGTTGAATTTACTTTATCAGGAGCTTAAATTACGCTGAAAAAAGCTAACTATTGCTTCTGAAAATTCATCGGTATAAACCCAAATACTTTGAACATGACGCATGTCGTCATATCTATAGGCTTCAACTTCTATCCCAAGATCATTAGCTATCTTAATTAAATCATCAGTATGATGAGCTAATACCCTTCCATCTAACATTCCATTAAAGATTAAAATAGGCTGTTTATTTCCCATTGGTAATGCAGTTGCTGGAATTACCTCAGTAATATTTACTCCTTTGAATATTCGAGAATAATGAGATGTCGGATAAAACAAGAAAGAAGGGAAACCTTGATATATCATTTCTTCTTTAACAAGAGTTTCAAAATCCACCGGAGGGTCATGAACAGCCATAGCAGCAAAATTATTTGATTTAGCAGGCGTTGTAAGAGCTGTTAAAGCTCCTAGAGATTGACCATAGATACCTATATTGGATGGCGAGATACCTTTTTCTTCAACTAACCATTTCAATGATGCAGCTGAATCGTCGGATTCTCTTTGGCCTGCTGAGTAATATCCATCTTCACATGTACTATCACCATGGTCACGCATATCAATAGCTAAAATATTGAATCCTTCATGGTAAAGAATTCCAGCAGACAGAAGAATACCAGATGAATATTTACTACTTGTTAGACCGTGTATCAACATTACAGTTGGTCCTTTTGGATTTGTTTCCATCCACCAGGCGCTTAGTTCAATTGATCCTCCATTTGAAGGGATTGTTACAGTTTCATAGCTTGGTATAAAATAAGGTTCTGGATCAATATTATATTCTAAGAAAATTCCTGTATCAGGATCTTCATAACCATCAGGTACTGTGAAGTTGCTGGGTGTATTTTCTTGTTCAGCTTCCCAGACGGCACAGGGGACTTTACCCGCTATTTCAAAAACATAATAACCAGCGTAGAAGTATCCTCCTACAAGAATGACTAATAATACAATAAGTACTTTTTTTAACTTACCCATGCTTTTTAAAGAATACACGAAAAAATAAAGCAAAGATAATCATATTAGAATTTATTAAGAATTTTTCTCACCTTATAATAACAATGATGAGTAAAATTATTTCTTTCGCATCAGACTTTGGGCTAGAAGATGGTTCAGTTGGTATTGTAAAGGGCGTCATCAACAGAATAGATCCCGATATAAAAATTAACGATATATCACATGGAATACCTCCCCAGAATATCAAGCAAGGCAGCTTGCTTTTAATGAGGGCTATTCAATATATTCCACAAGGAGTTCTTTTAGCAGTTGTAGATCCTGGAGTGGGAACAGATAGAAAACCAATTGCTTTAGATACAGAGTGGGGAGTAATGATTGGGCCAGATAATGGTTTATTGAATTTGGCATGTGCAACAGTTGGTGGAGCTCAAAGAGGATTTTTGTTAGAAAATGAAGACTGGATTATTCCAAGTGAAGGAAACACTTTTCATGGACGCGATATTTTCTCACCTTTTGCAGCAGGCTATGCTTCAGGTCAACTTGCTATTGAAGATTTTGGTTCAGAGCTCGATTTATCAAATTTAAATCAATATTTGATACCTTTAACAGAAGTTACGGATAAGGAAATAAAAGGTGAAATACTCTGGGTAGATCATTATGGAAACTGTCAGACAAATGTATCTCCCGAAGAATTAAGGGGTTTAAAAAAATCAATAGGTGATGTTGTAAATATAAAGATTGGAAATGTTGAAATTAAGACAACATGGGTTGATAGCTATCAAGGAGAATATTTAGGAGACGTAGGTTTAATTACTGATTCATGGGGTATGGTTTCTATTTTTGCTAGTAATAAAAATGCATCAAGTATTTTAAATATTAAAGATGGTGTAAAAATTAACTTCTCAATTTAAATGAACCTTAAAGCAATAGAAGCTGAAACAAGAATAATTAATGCAAGTAAAACAACAAATACTAAAGTCCATGGCCTCATGAGACTATCTTAGATAAATGAAGACCTTAAACATCGTTGTTACTGAAAACTGTGAATTGTGTGATAAAGGAATTAAGAAAATCAGCTTTCTAAGGTATTTTTTTAACATTAAAGAAGTAAATGTAGAAGATGGATACCAGGAATATTTATTAAGAGTTCCCGTAGTTTTATTTAAAGATAAAGTTTTAGATGAAGGGATTCTAGGAAAGATAAAGATTATAAAGAATTATATTTCTATTTAGATATCCATTGGTTTTGACATGTCTTTAGTTTGAATTTTTTCTTCTAGGTACTCTACTATTTTTTCTGCAACATTTATTTCAGAGGCAGTTTCAATACCTTCTAATCCTGGTGAAGAGTTTACCTCTAAAACGAGAGCACCTCTTTCAGATTGAATTAGATCAACCCCTGCTACATGGAGGCCCAAAACGTTAGCTGCCCTTACAGCACTAGCTTCTTCTTCCTTGGAAATTTCGTAGTTTTCTGCTTTACCACCTAAGTGAACATTAGATCTAAATTCTCCTGGTTTTGCAGTTCTTTTCATTGAGGCTACAACTCTATCTCCAACAACAATAGCTCTTATATCTTGACCGTTTGCTTCACTGATAAATTCCTGTACGAGGATATTGGCATCTATTTTCTTCATTGTTTCAATAACGCTTATAGCAGCATCCATTGTTTCTGTTAGAACAACACCTCTTCCTTGAGTTCCTTCAAGTAATTTAATTACAAAAGGAGGTTCTCCAACTGTTTTCAATACAGATTCAACATCTCTTGAGAAGTGGACATAACCAGTGACAGGCATTTCAACACCACTATTTCCAATTAGTTGCAGTGCTCGGAGTTTATCTCTAGACCTACTTATTGAAGCAGAAGAATTTGCTGAAAGTGAACCCATGAGTTCAAATTGTCTTACAACAGCAGCACCATAAAAAGTCCAGGAAGCAGCAATTCTTGGAATAACAGAATCAAAACTTAGCTCATTTCCAGCTTGATAAATTCTAGGTTTTCCTTTTGCCATACTCATATAACACCTAAGGTAACTCACAACTTGAGCATCATGGCCTCTTTTTTTAGCAGTGTCGTAGAGTCTTTTTGTTGAATAAAGCCTCATATCTTGAGATAAAATTCCAAGCTTCATTTCTTACCATTCTTTCCATCTGGGTTAGTTAAAAAACTATTTGATGGTTTAACCATCCATCTTCTACCAAGAGCTTTTCTTCCAATTAACATTGTATAGTCCATTGAGGCTCTATCAGTAAGAGTTAGTTGAATGTTCTTTGTTATCCCGTCCATTAATAGTTCAGTTTTAATATAGGGTCTTTTTTCTACATCCCCATCAGAACTTCGTATTCTTTTATATCCGGCAAGTTCAGCAGAAGCTTTTTTTACTGTATTGTTTCTTTTCATAACTTTAAAATGAACAATTTCTTTTTTATTTTTTTTCTTTATTTGTATATCTGCTGCATGAATAGAGCAAAGGTTTGCACCAGTATCAACTTTTGCAATTACCTTCTTTATTTTAAGATCAGGTAAAGCAACGTGTTCTTTCCAGCCAACTACTCTTTTCTTTCTTTCTTTTTTTACCATTTATAAAACCACATAAAACAAAGCAGTACCGAAGGCCAAAACTACAAAGTGAAAATATATTACAGGCAACATAGAAAAATATTAATTAAGTTATGAAAAGAAACAAAGTGAAATTTATTTAAAATATAGAATATGTCTAATAGTGTTATTGTTTCTCCACATCACCTTTCTTCAGAGGCTGGTAAAAACATATTTAAATTAGGTGGTAATGCAATAGATGCTGCAATTGCTGTCAATATTGTACAAGGAGTTGTTGCACCAGAAACATGTGGCATTGGAGGAGATCTTTTTGCACTTATTTGGAAAGATGGAGAAAATAAACCATATTGTTTAGATTCCTCTGGATATGCAGGATCAAATGTAGTTGATATAGATTTTTCAAAACTTGAATCACTGCCTCTTGATCATGAAGCCACAGTAACTGTTCCAGGAGCAGTGAGGGGCTGGTCAGAGATGCATAAAAAATTTGGAAAGCTTGATTTTAAGATTTTATTTGATGAAGCAGTAAAAATTTGCAATGAAGGGTTTGAAATTAGTTACGAACTAAATCAAACTTTAATCCGCCACAAAGAAGTACTTATTAAACAAGACTCCTCTGAAAATTTCTATGTAGAGGGGGAGCCTGTTGCAACTGGAAATATAGTAAAAAGAGAAAAACTTGGTGAAACGTTATCGCTCATTGCTGATAGTGGTCCAAATATTTTTTATGAAGGGGATATTGCAGAAGCAATATCTAAAGCTACAAAGAATACATTAACAATTGAAGATATAAATAAATTTAAGTCAAATTGGGTTTCACCATTAGGTATAGATATATATGGGAAAACTGGATGGGTGACTCCACCACATACACAAAGTTATTTAACTCTTGCAACCCTAAAGGCTTATGAAATAATTACAGATTCAAGTAAGGAGGTCAATCCTCATTTATTAATTGAATGCTACAGATCTCTTGCAGCAGACAGGGATCATATTACCTACGACTATGGAGACAATCTCGATTCATTTGTTGGACTTAATATTGATTATATAGAATCGAAGGTTTCAGAAATCAATCCGAAACAAACAACACCTTTTGAATCTCCAGAAAAACTTGGCGGTGGAACAGCTTACATGGCTGTAAAAGATGAAGATGGAAATGCTGTTTCTTTAATTCAATCTAATTTTCATGGAATAGGAAGCACAATAGGTGTATCAGGCTACGGATTTTTTCTTCATAACAGAGGAGCTGGCTTTAATTTAATTGAAAATCATCCAAATAAAATCTCACCACTTAGAAAGCCTCTACATACACTTTCTCCAACTATATGGAGCAAAGATGGAAAGCTAGATATGGTTATTGGAACAAGAGGAGGGAGATATCAACCTCAATTACTAAGTCAATTCATCTTACCTTTACTTCTACAAACTTCTTCATTAGATGATGCCATGAAACAAAGTAGATGGACTATTGATTATTTTGATGAAAATACTGAATCAAAACTAATTTACGAACCCGGTACAGAAGAGAAAGTAATAAATGAGTTAAAAGAAAAAGGTCATAAAATAACAATCAAAGATTCTTTGCAGTCAAGTTTTGGACCAATTTCAGCAATTTACAAAGATGATAGTGGTTTATGGTCTGGGGTAGCGGATCCAAGAGTCGAAACCTCAAAAGCAATAGATTAAAGATCTATCCACTAATTTTCTTATAATTCTTTTCCTGGTATTCCAAGCTATTCCAATGTTTTTCAATTATCTCATCTAGCCCACATAGATAGAATAAAGGGAACAATAAAGATTCAACTTGTTCAGGAGAACCACCCTGAAATCTATGTTTGTAATATTCATACTCTAGAAAATAATTTAAAGTTAAGCCGTCATCTACATGAACAAGCATTTCATCTTCTATAATATTACATTCGAGTTTAAGCTTATCTTCCATTTGACTCTCTGATAAATTTGCAAACTCCGTATAGATGTTTTTATACATTGTTATTGTTTTAGCTTGGTAAGCATCGTTATAAGACGTACAAGAAACAAAAAGGATTATTAGTAAAACATATCTTTTCATAGGTTAATTCTAACTATCTAAGAAAATATTATATTGAACCTTAAGAGTTACCCTTGTAGTGTTGAATAGAAGGAAATTGAAATGAAGCGAATTTATACATTTGGGCATGAACAAGTTGAGCGTAACTTAACGGTAGGCGATATTATTGAAAACAAAGCTAATGATGTAAAAATGACTCAGGTTACCGCACAAAACGCTGAAGAAGCTGAGATTCTTGCTGACCAAGACATAGATATGATTATTACTGGAAGTGATTGGTATGAAGATGTTAGAAGTGGTGCCCCAAATACATTTATTACTGCTGCTCTTTTTGCAGGACGATACATTACTAATGATGAAATATTAGAAGGAGCATTTAAAGCTGCTATGGCTGGAGCTGATTCTGTACTTACACCAAGAGGAATGGATGTAGTAGAAATGTTAGCAAATCAAGGCTTTTCAGTTCAAGGACATGTTGGAATGGTTCCTAACCTCTCAACCCAATATGGTGGAATTAGAACAGTAGGAAAAACAGCTCAAGAAGCAATAAAAATATTAAAAGATATGAAACGTTTAGAAGATGCAGGTGCTTTTGGAGCAGAAGTAGAGTGTGTTGCTGAAGATGCATTGATTGAACTAAAAAAGCATACATCATTGGTAATAAATTCACTTGGTGCTGGATCAGGAGGGGATGTAATATTTTTGTTTTTTGAAGATATTTGTGGAGAAACAGCAGGAATGAAAATCCCTAGACATGCAAAATCATGGGGAGATGGTGCTTCTATAAGGAAAGAACTAGATAAAGAAAGAAGAAGATCTATAAAAGGTTTTAAAGCAGATGTTGTAAAAGGAGACTTTCCTTCAGAGGACTATACAGTTTCAATGTTGCCTGGAGAAAAAGACAAGCTTATTGAAGAACTCGATAAAATATAATAAAAGAAGAAAAATGGATAATAAAAAAGTTGTAAATATCGCAGGTTATAGATTTATTGACCTTGATGACAGAGATGAATTAAGAGAACCTTTTTTAAATCGTTGTGAAGAGTTAGACCTTAAAGGAACAATTTTACTTAGCTCAAATGGAATAAACTTTTCTTTATCTGGAAGTCAAGAAAGTGTTGATCGATACTTAGAATTTTTGGAGTCAGATGAAAGGTTTATCGGGATACCTTTGAAAGTGACATATAACGATTACCAACCATTTAGAAGGATGCTTGTAAGGTTAAAAAAAGAAATTATTTCATTAGGGATGGATGACATAAGGCCTGTTGAATTTACTGGTCCAAATATTAAACCAAATGAATTCCAAGAAATGTTAGATAACGAAGAGGAAGTTATTGTTTTAGATACTAGAAATGATTACGAGGTAAGAGTGGGAACTTTTAAAAATGCAATAGATCTTAAAATACCATCTTTTAGAGACTTTCCAGAGGCAGTCTCTAATTTACCAGAAGAGTACAAGAAAAAACCAATAGTTATGTTTTGTACAGGTGGAATTCGTTGTGAAAAAGCCTCAGCAGTAATGCTTAAGTCTGGTTTTGAAAATGTAAAACAACTTGAAGGTGGGATTTTGGATTACTTTAAAGATACAGATGCTTCACACTGGGACGGTAATTGTTTCGTATTTGATGACAGAGTAGCAGTTGATAAGGGTTTAAATGAAACAGATTATGTAATGTGCTACTCATGCAGGGAACCTTTAACTAAAGAAGAAGTTAGATCTCCAAACTACAAGGTAGATGATTATTGTCCCTATTGTGTTGGAGAAAAAGATACTGAGAATTAATTAATACGAAGACATCTTACAAGCGGATTCTCTAAAATAAAAAGAAAGGAAAATTCATGTATTTTAGAGTAACAATTCCTTCATTAAAAGAAGGCGCAAAAGAAGAAGCTATGTCTTTTATGAAGGACACAATATTGCCAGATTTCTCAGGAATTGAAGGTTTACTTTCATTAACTGCGATGAATGCTGGAGAAAATTCTCTTTTAAACATAACAGCTTGGGATAGTAAAGAGGCTGTCTACGCTCAAGAAGAGAAGTTCAAGGCAACAATGGCTGCTGCAGCACAATTTTTTGCAGCTCCTCCAGAAATGTTTGAAGGAGAGGCTGTGTTTGGAAAAGTTTATCAAAGCATTGCACAAGATGAAAAGAAGCCTGCTTATATGAGACTTGTTATTGGGATGGTAAAAGATAAGGATGCAGCTTTAGCAAACCTAAAAGACAATGTTGAGCCAATTTATGATGAATCAAATGGTCTTCAAGTAACTGGTGCAATATACGATGGAGATACTTTGGTAAGTTGGAATATTTGGGACACTGAAGAAGACATGAAAACTGCATCTGCAAAACTACAAGAAGTTCTTGATTTAGGAGCCCAAAGAGACCTTTTTGATGGAGATCCGATTGCTTTTATGGGTCCTGTTTATACTGGTAAATTATTTGTTGATTTCAATAAGGGTGAAAGCCCTACATCTTAAGAATCTATAGATTTAAAAAATGACGATAGAAGATAATTTTGTTGAAACAGAATTTGCTTCACCAGTTCCAATTAAAGGAAGTTGCCATAAAGACTTTCAAAAGGTTGCAGAAACTTTTGCACAAAACTTTGATAAATATGGAGAACTAGGATCGTCTGTCTGTGTTGTTGTAGATGGAGAAACCACTGTAGACCTTTGGGCAGGGTATAAAAACGAAGAAAGAAAAGATGAGTGGGCTGAAAATACTCTTTCAGTTGCTTTTTCTAGCACTAAAGCAGCACTTGCACTTTGTGCACATTTATTAATAGACCGCGGAGAATTAGATACAAAAGAAAAAGTAACAAAGTATTGGCCTGAATACGGAAAAAAAGGCAAAGAAGATACAACTGTAGAAATGATATTGAACCATTCAGCTGGTCTTCCCGCACTTAGAACTCCAGTCCAAGAAGGCGGATTCTTTGATTGGAACTATATGGTTGAGCTACTAGAGAACGAAGAGCCTTTTTGGGTTCCAGGCGAGGAGACGGGATACCACATGATTACTACAGGTTGGTTAATAGGAGAACTTGTTAGAAGAATTTCTGGAAAATCTCTAGGTCAATTTTTTAACGATGAAGTAAGTGAGCCTTATAATTTAGATTATTGGATTGGGCTACCTGAAAGTGAAGATGAAAGAGTAGCTAAAGTAACACCATTTAAACCTAGTCCTTCCGACAAACCAAGTGGTTTTGCAACAGCTTTCAGAACAAATCCAGATTCAATGCAGAAACTATCTTTAACTAACACCGGTGGATATGATTACAACGCGAATGAAACATACAGGGCTGAGATAGGTGGTGTTGGAGGAATTACTAATGCTCGTTCATTAGCTGGAATGTTTACTCCTCTTGCTCAGAATAATGAAAAGCTTCTCTCAAAGAGTGCTGTTAAAAGACTCAGTGAATCAAATGTAAAATCAGATATAGATAACATGCTTCTTCTTCCTACAAATTTTTCAGAGGGGCTTATGTTACATATGGACAATCGAGATAGCTTTGAAGGAGAGGGTGGTTCATTTATGATTGGTCCGAATGCTTTTGGACATGTTGGTTTTGGAGGAAGTAGCGCTACCTTTGCTGACCCAGATTATAAAATGTCTTTTGGTTACTTGGTAAATAAATTAGGTGGAGAATATTTAATAAGTGAAAGAGGACAAAGTCTTATAAGCGCTTCTTACAACTGTATAAATTAATCGATTTATTTTAAAATTCTTTATAATTGCATAATGGAAATTTCCGATATTGTTGAAATTGTAATTTATCTTTTTCTTATATTATTTTTTGCAATACAAGTAAATTGGAAAAATCCAAAAACATACAAAGTATCAGTATTGACACTAGCTGGAATCGGATTAGGGGTTTGGTTACTCTCAATAATATTAGGGTAATTATTACAGGAACAATTTGAGAAATACACATACTTTTTTAGCCAAATTAATTCATTGGACATTTATTCCTTTGTATGCTTATGGCATCTTTAAACAAGTAGATGACCTAAGTCAGCTTGAAGACCCATCACTACTTAATTTTGAGATTCTATTTGCGACAGTATTTTTAGTTATTGTTTTATTGAGATATTTTTATATGAAAGATACACCAACCTTACTTGGCGCTCATGATGAGCTACCCAAAGGCCATCTTTTTATAGCAAAAATGGTTCATAGGTTAGTTTATTTTAGTTTAATAATGCTCCCAACCACTGGCCTTTTAATTGCTGGTCTTGTCTCTTTAGAGACAGGTGGTGTCGAGATTGCAATTTCAATACATGAGTTCTCAGCAGACCTTAGCTACGTTGTGATTGCTCTTCATGTAGGCGCTACGTTTTACTCAAGGTTCAAAGGGGAGGGTTTATGGAATGCTATGGTTCCAATTTGGAAAGAAACAGAAAAGAATAATTCAAACCTTGTTTCAAAACTAGAAGTTATAGAAAAAAAAGTATATAAAGAAATAGAAGATAAGTTTATTAAGGAGTAGAACTAATAGCCTCAGTTGCTATCTCTTCTTCAGCCTCTTCTAGTAGTCCACAATCTGTAAGCACTTCCTCTGTTTGACCTCCACCAAAGACAACTCTCTCAAAAACAACTACTGCATATAATTCATCTTCAGTTAATTTACCTTGGAACCCAGGCATACCACCTATAGATACTTTATCTTCTGCACCATAAGTCGCTCCAACTTCTGATTGCCATCCTGCCGATCCAAGTTGTATCCATTTTGCATGATCGGAACAAGTAGGGAAAGTTGTATATAGCTCTCCAGCAATAAAAGCAGGCCCCACTCCACCTCCACCATTAGCACCATGACACCCTGAACAAGCAGCAGCTCCTGAATAAATTTGCTGACCCAAGGCTACATAATTAACAGTAGATGAACTTACGCCAGTACCCTCAAAAGGACTTCCGTCACAGTTAACTGTTTGTTGTGATTTTCTATCTACGTCTAAAATACCCTTTACACCACATTCTTGTGTTGAAGAAGCATTAATCATTCCAATCAAAATAAAAAGAGGAATAACAAGAAAACTTAGATTTAACCAATTAGGCAACGAAGCTTCAGCATTTAATTTAATTCCCATAGTTTTATTTACTACTGCTACTTTTTTTATTACCGTTTTAACAGACGTAGGGGGTACAACTCCTTCGACAGGAGCTTCTT
>CABWZY010000003.1:0-112883 GCA_902510055.1 uncultured Candidatus Actinomarina sp.
TGTCCTAAAGAATATCCTACAGAGAAGTATGAATCATATTCTGACTGCCCAGGACCAGGTGAAGTTAATATTAAAAAATTATATATGGCACCAGATTTAGAAATTGGAGAATACTATGATACATTTATTCAACCTGCTCCTCCCTCAAGAACACATTTATTAGGTACTGATTCTCTAGGTAGGGATGTTTTTTCTCAGATAATGGAAGGTAGCCAAGTAGCTTTTGTACTTGGTTTATTAAGTGCTACTTTAGGTGTTGGCATATCAACGATTCTTGGAACAATCGCTGCTTTTTTTGGAGGTAGGGTAGATGCATATTTGATGAGGCAGTCAGATCTAATTTTAATGCTACCAAGTCTTCCATTGTTATTCATTATCTCTGCTTTTGCTGAATTAAAGGTATGGCATTTAGCAGTAGTATTAGGGGTGCTAGGTGGTTTAGGTGGTTCTGTAATAACTATTAAATCACAAGCTTTACAGGTAAAAGTTAAGCCTTATGTTGATTCAGCTAGAATTACAGGAGGATCTAAATGGCAAATTCTATTCCAGCATATTTTGCCAAATGTAGCTCCTTTGGCTCTTTTATTTATGGTTTTTTCCGTAACTGGAGCTATCGCTTCTGAATCTGTACTTTCCTTTCTTGGTTTGTTAAACATTGATATGAGTTGGGGTATTATGATTTATTTATCTCAGACTGATGGATTTATATTTTCTGGATTAGATTTCTGGTGGCTAATATTACCTGCTGGATTAGCTGTAACATTTTTAGCTGGTGGTTTTTATCTTGTAGGTAGAGGATTAGATGAAGTATTCAATCCTAGATTGAGAAAAAGGTAATTATGCGTAAAGAGGTTTTAGTTGTCGAAAAATTAAATATGCATTATGAAACACTTGATGGTCCAGTTGCAGCAGTAAAAGATGTATCATTTGTACTCAATGAGGGTGAATCATTTGGTTTGGTAGGGGAGTCTGGGTGTGGTAAAACTTCCGTGGCTATGTCATTATTACAACTTCAAGCAGACAATGCAAAAATTTCTAGTGGAAGTATTAAATTAGAAGGTCAAGAATTAGTTGGTATGACTGAAAATGAATTAAGAGCAGTTCGCTGGGATGGTATAAGCATAGTTTTCCAAGGAGCTATGAATGCATGGAATCCTGTAGCTAAGATTGGAGAGCAAATAAGAGAAGCTATTAGAGAACATAGACCTGATAACACTAAAGAAGAAAATACTAAAAAAATTGAAGAATTATTTAACATTGTTGGTTTAGATAATTCAATAATGAATAGGTATCCACATGAATTGTCTGGTGGTATGAAACAAAGAGCAATTATAGCTCTAGCACTTTCATGTGATCCAAAAGTTGTAATAGCAGATGAGCCAACAACAGCTTTGGATGTAGTTATTCAAGACCAGATATTAAAAGAATTAAAAAAAGTACAAGACCTACTTGGATTAAGTTTGATATACATTTCACATGATATAGCTGTTATAGCCGAGATGACTGATAATATGGCTGTAATGTATGCAGGATCCGTAGTTGAGATGGGTCCTACAGCAAGTATTTTTAACAAACCTAAACACGCATATACTCGACTTTTATTAGAATCAACCCCATCTGTTGTCGGTGAAAGAAAAAAATTACGATCTTTAGATGGAGAACCACCAAGTTTAATAAATGAAAATAAAGGTTGTTCATTCTCTCCACGTTGCCCCGAACCATCAAAAGAATGTAAAAATCAAGAATTAGATATGAAGTTAATTGAAGTAACAAAAGGACATTGGGCAGATCAGTGTTGTGTAAACTGTGGATAAATTATGAAAAAAAATGTAATTGAAGTAAAAAACTTAGAAAAATATTATGAAATTTCTAGAGGACTTTTTAGTAGGGATAAAGGTGTAGTTAAAGCTGTTGATAATATTAGTTTTGAAATACCACAAGGTGAAAGCCTTGGATTAGTAGGTCAAAGCGGTTGCGGTAAAACTACTACAGCAAGGTCACTTTGTTTATTAGATCCTAAAACAAATGGTGATGTTAAATTTTTAAATCCTGAATCTCAAGTATTAGAAAGTATAGATGAATTAGATGATGATGAGTTAAAAAAGTTTAGAAGAAATATACAGATGATTTTTCAAGATCCTTATGAATCATTAAATCCTAGATGGACAATTAAAGATATTATTTTAGAACCTTTAAATATACATAATATTGGAAACTTAACAGAAAGAGAAGAGGCAGTAAAAGAAATATTAACTACTGTTGGTTTAACACCTCCCGAAAATTACATGCCAAGATATCCTCATGAACTATCAGGAGGTCAAAGACAACGTGTTTCTATTGCAAGAACTTTAATTATGAAACCAAAATTTGTTGTATGTGATGAGCCTACTTCTATGCTCGATGTGTCTATTCGTATATCAATAATGGACCTTATGTTAAATCTTGCTAATGATTTAGATATTTCATATTTGTATATAACTCACGATTTAGCTGTTGCAAGATACATGTGTAACAGGATAGCAGTTATGTTTAATGGTAAAATTGTTGAGATTGCAGAAACTGAAGAATTACTTAAAAATCCTAAACACCCTTATACAAAAAGATTAATTTCTTCTATACCGGTTCCAGATCCCAAATATAAAAGAGTTGAATATGAATTAAATTTTGATGAATTAGATGAAATAGTAAAAAATAATCCTGACAAATCAATGGTTGACATTGGGGGAGAGCACTTTATAGCTACTCATGACGTAAAGGATATTCTTTATTGAAATTTAAGGATATATTTTTACTTCCAAACTTGATAACATTATCAAGATTATTTATAACGATTTATATCTACTTTAAATTTGAACCTGATGAATTTTCTAGTTTTAATCTAATGTTATTGATCGCAATTATTGGTATTAGTGATTCAATTGATGGTATTATTGCTCGTAAATTTAATCTTGTTTCTAAATTAGGAATTATTTTAGATCCTGTAACTGACCGTTTAGTCTTCATTTTATTAATATTTTGGTTATCATCTTATTTTAATTTTATATTTTTGTTATTAATTATATTCAGAGAAATTATGGTTTCCATTGGTGGTTTATATGTACTTAAAACACAAAAAACAGTAAAAGTTTCAAATAAAGGTAAAGCCGGCACAGCTTTAATATTTATTTCCTTATGTTTATCCGTACTAAACCCATCTTCAATAAATGCTAATCCGTTAGTATTCATTAAATTTGTTGACTATTTTCTTATATTTTCTTTATTTTTTTACTATTTTGTAGCATTAGAATATTTATATAAGTTAATAAATAAAAATGAATAGTGAAACAATACCGTTTGAAGAATCTCTTTTTATTAATCAGAATGCAAAATATATTCTATCAATATTAAATGAAGATATTAAATCTTCATCTTGGTTGTTAACAAACGGAATACATAAAATTGGTAGATTGAATGATAAAGAAATAATTCTAGATGACGTTACTGTATCTAGAAATCATGCTTACATCTCAGTAGATGATGATATTTTGCTAATAACTGATGAAGGGTCTACTAATGGAATATTTGTTAATGGAAAACTTACTAAAGAATCAAAACTTTATTCGGGAACAAGAATACAAATTGGTAAATATTTTCTAATTGTATCTTCTGTAGATGAATCATGAATATAGGTGAGGCAGTAAAGAAAATACAAAAACAATATCCATCAGTAAGCATTTCCCGATTACGCTTTTTAGAAAAAGAAGGATTAATTAAACCAAAAAGATCAAATGGTGGCACAAGAGAATTCTCTTCAAAAGACATAGAAAGAATACTAAAAATATTAAATTTACAGGAAGATAAATTTTATAGTCTTAAAGCAATAAAAAACAATTCTGATCTTATATCAAAAAACTCAATCAAATATATAAAAATACAAACATATTCAAAACATGATGCATTAAAAAAATCAGGATTATCTTTAGTTAATTTTAATAATTTAATTGAATATAATTTTGAAAAAGATAAAGAACAATTCAGTCAAAATGATGTTGAAAGATTAAGTTCTTTCGCATATTTTTACAATCTTGGTTTATCTGCAAAAAACTTTACTTTAATAAAATCTTTATCAGACAGGGGATTAGGTTTTTTTGAGATTATCAAGAATAATATTGAAATAGATGAAAATGATCTTGAAATAGCAGTTAATAATTTTTCTAATATTATTAGGAGTTACATATTAGAAGAATAATTATTCTTTTTTTGATCGTTCTACTTATTAATAATACATCTTATGCTGAAGAAGTAGATGAAGATGTCTTAACCACAAATTATTATATTTCATATGATATACAAAATGATTCTATTTTATTTTCAAAAAACATTAATGATAAAATATATCCTGCCTCTTTAACAAAAATTATGACAGCTCTTATTTTGTTAGATAACTATAACTTTAATGACTATATAACAACAAGATACCCATTAAATTATCAACAAAATGGTAAAGTGGCCAACATTCCAGAAAACATAGAAATAAGTGTTGTGAACCTCTTAGAGTTACTTCTAGTTTATTCAGCTAATGATGCTGCTTATATAGCAGCTACTGCAGTTTCAGGAAATGTTAAAGATTTTGTTTTATTAATGAATAATAAAGCACTTTCTTTTGGCATGGATAATACAAACTTTAATAATCCAGATGGAATGGATGAAATGAATCACTATACAACATTAAACGATCTTTTAAAGCTGTCTTTGAAAGCTGTACAAAAAATAGAAATTCTATCATTAGTTAGTAAAGATAATTTTATATCTGATATATCAGGAAGTGATGAAATTTACTATTCAACAAATATGTTGTTAAAAGAAGGTTTTCTAGGAATCAAAACAGGATGGACTGACAAGGCCGGTCTCACCTTCATTGGATTGAATCAAAGCAATGATAGGGAAATAATAACAATTGTTAACAAGTCGAAAGTAGATGAAAACAAATATTCTCATTTTTCTGATAGTAAATTGTTATACAAAACTAGCATCGAAACATTTAATAATTATAAAATTATAAATAAAAATGATAACATTTATATTTTAAGAAATAGTTATTCTAGTAAAACATATAAAAGTGAAATTGAATGGATTGAATTTATCAATTTAACTAACAAAAACAACATTGTTTTATCTGAATACAATGATAAAAATATTACATTATCTTTTAATAAATATAAAAAATCATTTAAAATTACCAATATTAAAAATAATATAAAATGGGACTTCGATCCTTTAAAAATATTTAAAATTAATGCAAATCAATAATAAAAAAAATAATTTATAAACTTCAAATTATGTAATAAAACTTCTAATATTTTTTATATGAGTAGAAATATAAAAGTAGAAGTCAATTCAATAAGATTAGATGAAACTTCAGAGAATCCTATTTTATTATTATTAGACCCATCATCTCAGAAAGTACTCCCTATTTGGATTGGTACAATAGAGGCAGTTTCAATTGCTTATGCACAGGAAGGTATCCTTCACGACAGGCCACAAACACATGATTTGTTAATAAATATAGTTGAAGCACTAGATGGCAATATTGTCGAAGTAAATATTTCAAATATTACAGATGAGACATATTATGCGGATTTAATACTTAATAATGCAAATGGGTTAGTTACACTTTCTGCTCGACCAAGTGATGCTATAGCTATTGCATTACGTTTAAATATACCAGTTACAGTAAATGAAGAAGTATTTGAGAAACATTCTATAGATTTAATTGTTGACTCTTCTAATGAAATAGAAGAATTTAAAGAGTTTATTAAAGATATTAAACCTGAGGATTTTTCTTAAAACCTTGATATAAAATATATTCATAGTAGATTGTAATTATGCGACAGGGTTATACAGGAACAGAAGTATGTAATATAACAGGAATTACATATAGGCAATTAGATCATTGGACTTCTACAAAACTTGTAGAAGCATCTATAAGAAACATAAAAGGTTCTGGTTTTCATAGAATATATTCTTTTCAAGATATTATAAAAGTAAAGTTAGTAAATAAATTAAGAAATGCTGGAATTAGTCTTCAAAAAATTAGAATTGCTCTTTCAAATGTAAACAATATATTGGGTAAAAATATAAATATTACTGATATATCAATTTTTTCAGACGGACAGTCAATTTATGTAATAACTGATAATAACCATATGTTAGATTTATTGCGTAAGGGACAAGCAGTCTTTGGAATATCATTAGGGCCAGTACACACTGAAACGGAAGCTGAAATATTTTCTTTATATCCAGAAAAAATTTCTTCTAACAATAGATGAAATTTGCGCATCCTTCAGAGAAATTATTTACTGAACATCTTGATTTATTTGATATACCTTGGATTTATGAACCAACAAGCTTTCCATTAAGGTGGGGTAGTGGTGCAATTAAAAAAATGTTTACACCTGATTTTTACTTACCAACAATAAATATTTATATTGAAATTACTACTATGAATCAAAAGCTTATAAGAAAAAAAAGAAATAAAATAAAATTAGCTTCAAAACTATATCCAAATAAAAAATTTAAACTTATAAATGAAAAAGAGTTTTATAATTTCTTAACTCAAGATAACAAAAAATTAATTCAAAAAGCTATAGCTAGCTGATTTTACTAATAATTCTTCTGGATTATTAATTCCTATTCTTCTACAAATATCTAATTCATTATTTACGTCAGTATTACTCATCAACCTATTGTCGGTGTTTAATGAGATATTAAATCCTAATTTAATTAAATCAACAATAGGATGTTTTTTTTCATTTTCATACATATTTGTATGTATATTTGAAGTAATACAAACTTCTAATGGCACTTGATTGTTAACTATATATGCAGCAGTTTTACCAAGATAATTTTTTTCTACATCTACGTCTTCTATAATTCTAACTCCATGACCAATTCTTTTTGCACCATTTTCTAAAGCATCGGTAATTGATTCAACATCATCACCTTCACCAGCATGAATTGTTATATTTATACCTTCTTCTTTGACTTTATTAAATGTGTCTTTATACAAAGAAGGTCTAAAATTTAATTCAGTTCCGGCAATATCAAAACCAATTATCATTTCTTTATAATCTATAGCTATTTGTCCTACTTTTTCTACATTTTGCCTATCATTTCTCATTCCACATAAAATTAAACCCGAATGTATTCCGTACATTTGTTCAGCTTGCTTAAAACCAGAATTAATTGCTTGAAGAACGTTCTCTATACTTAAAGAGGAATTTACAGAGTATAGGGGAGCATACCTACTTTCATAGATGTTAATACCGTTACTATGCATATCTTCCGCTGCTTCGAAAGCAATTCTTTCTAAATTTTCATAGGTGTTCATTAATGCTGTTGTATGTACAAATGCTTCTAAATAATCTTCTAAAGAATCACAATTTGACCTATCAAAAAAATCTTTAATATTATCCACCTCTAGTAAGGGACTGTACGAAGCTTTTTTAGCTAGTTCTAATGCGGTAGAAGCTCTTAACCCACCATCAAGGTGATCATGTAAGATAGCTTTATTCACAGCGCAACATAATATTAATTATACGACAAAGTGGGATATTCCTAATTTTACATAATCTCATTAAGAACACTCTCCTTATGGGTTAATGGTAACCAATGTCCTGCACCTTTTACTTCTTTAATAGTAATGTCTGATCCTAGATTTTTTAATCGGTTAGTCATTTTATCTGTTAACTTGACAGCAACATCAAATTCACCGTAGAGAAATGTAACTGGTGTTCTTACTTTATTCCGCCACTCATTACTTAACTCAATATTTAAATCTATATTTGAATACCAACATATTGGTTGATATAAAGAGTGTCCTTCAAAGTGTTCAATGTAATTATAAATCGTAGTTTCGTCAACAACTAACTTCCCTGCTTTTCCTTGTGTAAACAATTTTTGTAGTGATAAATCTGGTTGTCCTATTTTTGTAATAACATCTCTATAAGATAATCTAAAGAAAGACTTTAGATCCAAATCAATCATTTTTGCTGATTTTTCAGGATTTTGAAATGAAGTAATATAATGATCTTCAAAATTAAATTTCAAACTATTATATATATTTGTACTAGGAAACTCATCACCACCACATATAGATACAAAATTTTTAACACTTATATTCTTTCTTGATACTACTGCCCAGCCAACAATTGATCCCCAGTCATGTCCTACAATTGTTAAGTCATTATCTAGATCTAATTCTTTTACTAACTCTTCTATATCTATTGCTAAAGACTCAATATTAAAATCAGTAGGAATTGGATTATCAATTTTTGATAAAGGATATCCTCTCTGTTCAGGTACAGTTACTCTTTTATTTTTCTTAATAAGATCATTTTTAATTTGATCCCAAAAATACATATTCGATGGAAACCCGTGCAACAAAAGAACGTCACTCCCCTCGCCTTCAATGGTGTATGCTAATTTCATATAAGTTTATTTTTTCTTAAAATCACGATACTTAAACATATAGCAAAAAAGAACCATTGTATAGAATAACTCAAATGTGGAGGCTTATAACCTGTATTTAAAGGCGCACACTCAATACCAACACCACAATTTGAGGTTAAATGGACATATTTATCCGATAACTTAATAATTTGATCTTTTTCAATAAAGTTCTTATCAATACGAAAGATATATTCAGAACTTATTATGTCATCTTGACCTATAGGTGACTTTATATCATAATTTAGTAAAAAACCATCAAATCCATATGTAAAGTTTCCTATTTCGAACCTTGCATTTTCTAATGGTATCCATCCATGATTAACAGTTATATGTATATTATTTTGATCTCTATAAATAGCAACAATGTGATAACCAGAGATTCCATTGTAAACTCTTGAACGTAGTTTATAATAATCGACAAGTTTAAAGGCCCCATTTAACTTTATAAATGTGTCACTTGTAGTTAAATTTATTTCATCAATGTTTATTAACTCTTGATTAGTTTCATCGTATGATAAGTTTTTATTAGTTTGATATCTATCGAATTGCCAATATGAAAGAATTAAAAATACTATAACTACCATAGAGCCAAAATAGAATAGATTCTTATGAGGAATACTTTTTAGTTTGTCCAACTTATGTCCCCTCTTCTCTTATCTCCATATGCAACAACATCATCATTTATACCAGTAACACAAACACCACCAAAATACATATCATTTGAATTAGTAAAAATAACATTTTTATTTTCTTCAATTGATTCTGGTTCAGCTCTTACTGATTGATCTTGATTTACATGAAATCTTGGTTTTAATATAGCAGCAGTCCAATCATTTGTAGTTATATAATTATTTATAACTTGAGCTAAAGCCGTACTTATTCTATCCGCACCTGGTGACCCTAATGCATAAATTGATTCCTTGTTTGAAACAATAAGTGGGCTCATATTTGAAATTAATCTTTCATTATATGTATTACCTAAAAAACCTTGAGGGTTTAATTCAATTTCTCCAAGAGAGTTATTAAAAAACATACCTGTACGCTTACAAATAACTCCAGAACCATAACCACTTGAAAATGTAATTGAATAATGGTTATTATCAGTATCTGAAGTACTGATTTGAATTGTTGAAGGTGATGAACTTAATTTTTCTATTTCTTGTTTTACAAGACTACTTCTATTTTCAAAAATCTCAAAATTTTGTTTTCTTTCAAGATATACATTTAATAATGTTTCTTCTAAATTATCAGAAGATGATGTTAAAGCATTAAGGTACTTTAATACCATTAATCCTCCTATAGAGGGTCCTTTATGTCCGTATATATTTATGTTATTAAATTTATGCTCAAAAATTGAATCATGGATTAATTCATAAGAATTAAAATCATCAAAAGTAGCATGACCTCCACCTTCATTAATAGTTTTAGTTAATTCTTTTCCGATATCACCAGAATTAAATTCTTTAAAACCATAATTTGACATATGAGCATAAGTATCAGCTAATTTCTCTAATTTTATAATTCCTTTATCTAAACCGTCTTCTTTCAATACTTTAAATGTTTTTAATGCTTCTTCGTTAATTGAAAATAAAGAATCTAATGTATAACCTAAATATTCTTTTGAAGTTTCATTTAGTTTAAAACCTTCTTTTGCAATTGATATTGGATATTCAAATAAAACTTCTAAAGGTAGTGACGCTTTTTTGTCGTAAATATATTCCATTAATTTATAAATTCCTGGAATAGCAAAAGTATTTACTCCAGTGCATGTTTCAACATAACCTCCATATGCAATAGCTACTTTATTTTGAGTTACATCATCTCCCTCAAATTTCTTAGGTGATACAAAATAAGCATCAACTGTTTGAGCTGAATTTAGCTCACTATCAAAATAAGTTAACAATGCTCCAGATGTAGGTGTAATAACGCCTAAATCAGCCACCATAGAGGTTAAAATGCTAGTTATTAGTAAATCTGCAGCATTCGGGTTTAAATCGGAAATAGCATTAGCTGCATCTAAAGACTGCATTGATGTACTTGATAAAGAAACTTTCACACATATATTTTAGTTTATAAACCAATTATGCAACAATGTAAATGTGCAACCAATTGTTAAAAAATTTGATAATAATATATATCAAATTGATGTATTAATGGAAGGTAAAGAAGGCAGGCTAGCTTGCTATTACATTGATTCTAAAGATCCAATACTAATTGAGGTTGGACCATCAAAATCATTTCCCTACCTTATATCAGCTTTAGAGAGTATAGGTATTCAAAATATAAAAAGGTCTGCAATAACACACCTTCATCTGGATCATGTAGGTGGTATTGGACACGTCGTTAGTAAATATAAGAATCACTTTGTACATGTACATGAATTAGGAATAAAGCACCTTCCTAATCCAGAGCGATTATGGAACGCTGTTGCTGAAATTTATACTGATGAATGGCTCACTAATAATTGGGGAAAAATAAAACCTACACCTATAGAAAATATAAAAACTTTAAATGATGGTCATGAGTTTATACTTGATAAAAATCGAAAATTAAAATCTTTATATAGTCCAGGGCATGCAAAACACCACTATACATTTTATGATTCTGAATCTGGGACTATATTTATGGGAGATACTTTAGGCTTAATTTATCCTCATGGTGATTTTATACAACCAAACTTGCCTCCTCCGGATTTTAATAAAGATATACTATTTCAATCTTTAGAGAAAATATATAGTCTAGATTTAAAACAAATAGCAATAGCTCATTTTGGCTTACATTTAAATCCTTATGAGTTAATTGATAATGCTTATAAAAGTATTAACGAATGGATAATGTTTATTAATAACTTACCAAACACGAGTAATGATGAAGCAGCTGAATTATTAAAAAATTGGGTAATAAATAATTATGAGAGTTTGAATGTTGATAGTGAAACAATACAAAACTATATAAGCAATTCTCATTTTTTGATGCAAGTTGCTGGAATAAGAAATTACTTAAGTAGGAACTAAGAGTATCTATACCAATCAGGTTTTAAATTGATCTTTTCCTCAATTCTTTTTCTAATAATCTTTAAATCTTTATTTTTAGGTTTCCAGTCATTGTATAAATATTTAGGCCATTGAGATTTTTTAAATTTTCTTTTCGGATCTGGATTCATCCCCCTTCTTTTCATCTCTTTTACTAACAGTGAATATCTTTTATCTAGGTACATACCTTTATTATAAAAAAAAGTAACATGTCCTTTGTTTAACGTAAATTCATCAGGTATATTATTTTTAGTTTTTACCCATTTTTTTGATTTAATAGATCGTTGTAGAGAACTTCCAACCATAAATATCTCACGATATTCAGCTACTAGATGTTGGTCACTTAATTCTCTCGGATTAACTAAGTTAATTCTTGTCATTTAATAATTATCAGAATTTTCAATTTTCTTTTTTATAAAGTAAAACACAGGCGCACCTAGAAATTCAGCAGGATATGCCATAATTACAAACAACGATATATTCAGGCCATCAACTAATATTCCATATGTACGCATTACAGCAAAAAGTATAAATATAATAATTAACGTGTTTATATGCTCTAAATTATTTGTTCCTAAATATTTAAAACCTAAAATTATTGTAAATAAATAAACAATACTTGGATAAGTTATAAAATTTATAAAACCGTGACTTTCACCTGGATATATATCATAAAACTCAAAAGCTAATTCACTTAAAAAATTTACTAGGACTAACAGACCAGTTAGTAAAATTATCATAAAAATAATAAGAATTCTTAACACCTTTGAATAATCCATCATTTCATTATAGATAAAAAATAGAAAAACCCCTGATTTCTCAGGGGCTCTTCATTAAAAGTCGGCGGTGTTCTACTCTCCCAGAGGGTTGCCCCTCAAGTACCATCGACGCTAGTGGACTTTACTTCCGTGTTCGGAATGGGAACGGGTGTATCCCCACTGCTATCACCACCGCAATTCTTTAAACTTTTTAAACATTCTATAGCAAGCGCGCTTACTCAGCATTCAGTTCAAGCCCTCGACTTATTAGTATCAGTCAGCTACATACATTACTGTAATTACACTTCTGACCTATCAACCTCATGTTCTATAAGGAGTCTTACCCGGTTAATCCGGTGAGAGTTCTTATCTTAGAAGAGGCTTCGCACTTAGATGCTTTCAGTGCTTATCCTTTCCGAACGTAGCTAACCAGCCGTGCCCTTGGCAGGACAACTGGCACACCAGCGGTTCGTTCATCCCGGTCCTCTCGTACTAGGGACAACTTTCTTCAAAACTCTTGCGTGCGCGACGGATAGGGACCGAACTGTCTCACGACGTTCTGAACCCAGCTCGCGTTCCTCTTTAATAGGCGAACAGCCTAACCCTTGGGACCTGCTCCAGCCCCAGGATGAGAAGAGCCGACATCGAGGTGCCAAACACCCCCGTCGATATGGACTCTTGGGGGGTATAAGCCTGTTATCCCCGGAGTACCTTTTAGCCGATGAGCCATGGCGCACCCACATGCAACCATGGGATCACTAGTTCCTACTTTCGTACCTGCTCCACTTGTTTGTGTCACAGTCAAGCCACCTTTTGCACTTACACTCAATGCGTGATTGCCGTCCACGCTGAGGTGACCTTAGAGCGCCTCCGTTACTTTTTAGGAGGCCACCGCCCCAGTGAAACTGCCCACCAGACAATGTCCCTGATCCGGATTACGGATCTAGGTTAGAAGCTCAATATGAAGAAAGTGGTATCTCAAGGATGACTCATTAGACACTAGCGCATCTAAATCAAAGTCTCCCACTTATCCTGCATACTGCACATTAAACATCAATATCAAGTTGCAGTAAAGGTTCCGGGGTCTTTCCGTCCTGTCGCGCATAGTGAGCATCTTTACTCACATTGCAATTTCGCCGAGTCTCTGGTTGAGACAGTACTCAAATCGTTACACCATTCGTGCAGGTCGGAACTTACCCGACAAGGAATTTCGCTACCTTAGGACCGTTATAGTTACGGCCGCCGTTTACTGGGGCTTAACTTCAAAGCTTCGCCGAAGCTAACCTATCCACTTAACCTTCCAGCACCGGGCAGGTGTCAGAGGGTATACGTTGTATTAGAACTTTGCACCCTCCTGTGTTTTTGATAAACAGTCGCTTGAGTCTGATCACTGCGGCCCTTTCAAGCTAATGAAGTTAATCACTCACTTTACTTGGGCGTTCCTTCTTCCGAAGTTACGGAACTATTTTGCCGAGTTCCTTAACCAGAGTTGTCTCGCTCGCCTTAGTATTCTCTACTTGTCCACCTGTGTCGGTTTGGGGTACGGGCACTATTAAAACTAACTAGAAGTTTTTCTTGGAAGCATGGAATCAATGACTTCGCCTAAAAGCGGCTCGGCATCATGTCTCAGATATAAGGTTAACGGATTTGCCTATTAACCATCCTACACATTTACCCCAGGACAACCATCGCCTGGGTTCATCTATCCTTCTCCGTCACTCCTTTGCTAACCTAAAAATATGTGGTTCGGTAGGCCCCGAAGGGCTTTCCTTAGCAACATATATTCGGTTTGGGTGTCTCATTAGTGGTACAGAAATATCAATCTGTTATCCATCGGCTACGTCTCTCGACCTCGTCTTAGGTCCCGACTAACCCTGGGCGGACGAACCTTCCCCAGGAACCCTTGGACATTCGGCGGAAGAGATTCTCACTCTTCCTTCGCTACTCATGCCAACATTCTCACTTGTATGGTCTCCATAACTAACTCACGTTGTTACTTCGCTGTCCATACAACGCTCTCCTACCGATCTTACCTCCTGGATATAAATATCAAGATTAGTAAGATCCCATAGCTTCGGCAGTATGTTTAGCCCCGTTACATCTTCCGCGCGAGAACATTCGACCAGTGAGCTGTTACGCACTCTTTAAAGGAATGGCTGCTTCTAAGCCAACCTCCTGGCTGTCTGAACACTCTCACATCGTTTCACACTTAACATACATTTAGGGGCCTTAGCTGATGATCTGGGTTGTTTCCCTCTCGTCTGTGGAGCTTATCCCCCACAGGCTCACTGCTATATTTATACACTTTGGCATTCGGAGTTTGACTGAGTTCAGTAAGCTTTTTGGCCCCCTAGCTCAATCAGTGCTCTACCTCCAAAGCGCAACATATAACGCTGTCCCTAAAGACATTTCGGAGAGAACCAGCTATCACGTAGTTTGATTGGCCTTTCACCCCTATCCACAGTTCATCCCCTGATTTTGCAACATCAGTGGGTTCGGGCCTTCACGAAGTCTTACCTTCGCTTCACCCTGACCATGGATAGATCACTACGCTTCGGGTCTATTGCATGCGACTAGACGCTCTATTAAAACTCGCTTTCGCTGCGGCTACGGATTTACTCCTTAACCTTGCCACATACAGATAACTCGTTGGCTCATTCTTCAAAAGGCAGGCAGTCAGGATATAAATATCCCTCCTACTGCTTGTAAGCTATTGGTTTCAGGTACTATTTCACTCCCCTCGCCGGGGTTCTTTTCACCTTTCCCTCACGGTACTTGTTCACTATCGGTCGCTGGTCGTACTTAGCCTTACGAGGTGGTCCTCGCAGATTCACAAGGAATATCCTCCTTGTTACTTGGGGTGACTCATATAAGTAATTATATTTTCAAATACGTGACTATTACACTCTATGGTTTATCTTTCCAGATAATTTTTCTAACATAACTATTTGTAACTTATTGAAAGATCTGATGCTCTTTCATTGAGGCCCCACAACACCGAATAAACAACGACATCAGTCTTATACATTTATTCGGTTTAGGCTCTTCCCGTTTCGCTCGCCACTACTCAGGGAGTCGCTGTTGCTTTCCTTTCCTCTAGGTACTGAGATGTTTCACTTCCCCTAGTTCCCTCTACCTATCCTATATATTCAGATAGGAGTAATTTATAAATAAATTGGGTTTCCCCATTCGGAAATCTACGGTTCAAAGTTTGTTTGACAACTAACCGTAGCTTATCGCAGTCTTCCACGTCCTTCATCGGCTTCCAGCGCCAAGGCATCCACCAATAGCCCTTAGTAGCTTGAACTATATGAATACTTTTGCAATTGCGCTTGCTATACAATTTTCAAAAAGCCTAATTCTTTGACTCTTTCACAGCTGAGTAGAATATCAGTCTATACAGACAACCAGTGATTGACCTTAGGACTTGCGTCCTATTCTCCTTAGAAAGGAGGTGATCCAGCCGCACGTTCCCGTACGGCTACCTTGTTACGACTTAGTCCCAGTTACCGACCCTACCTTAGACAGCTTCTTCCCATAAGGGTTAGACCACTGGCTTCGGGTATTGCCGACTTCCGTGACTTGACGGGCGGTGTGTACAAACCCCGAGAACGTATTCACCGCAACTTAGCTGATTTGCGATTACTAGCGACTCCAACTTCAAGGAGTCGAGTTGCAGACTCCTATCCGAACTGAGACAAGCTTTAAGAGATTTGCTCCACCTCGCGGTATTGCGACTCGTTGTACTTGCCATTGTAGCATGCGTGCAGCCCTGGACATAAGGGGCATGATGACTTGACGTCGTCCCCACCTTCCTCCGGTTTATCACCGGCAGTCTCCTATGAGTCCCCAACATTACTTGCTGGCAACATAGGACAGGGGTTGCGCTCGTTGCGGGACTTAACCCAACATCTCACGACACGAGCTGACGACAGCCATGCACCACCTGTATAGGGCGCTTACGCACACTATATTTCTATAGCTTTTCCCTATATGTCTAGTCCAGGTAAGGTTCTACGGGTATCATCGAATTAAGCCGCATGCTCCGCCGCTTGTGCGGGGTCCCGTCAATTCCTTTGAGTTTTAGTCTTGCGACCGTACTCCCCAGGCGGGATACTTAACGCGTTAGCTACGATACAGAAATCGTCAATCCAACTCCTACATCTAGTATCCATCGTTTACAGCTAGGACTACCAGGGTATCTAATCCTGTTTGCTCCCCTAGCTTTCGCTCCTCAGCGTCGATAGTGGTCCAGTGAACTGCCTTCGCAATTGGTGTTCCTCCGAATATCTACGCATTTCACCGCTACACTCGGAATTCCATTCACCTCTACCATATCCTAGTCACAACAGTATCGATCGACATTTCAGGGTTAAGCCCTAAACTTTCACGACCGACTTGTTGAACCGCCTACGAGCTCTTTACGCCCAATAAATCCGGACAACGCTCGCCCCCTACGTATTACCGCGGCTGCTGGCACGTAGTTGGCCGGGGCTTCTTGTGGAGGTACCGTCATTTTCTTCCCTCCTGAAAGTGGTTTACAATCCTAGAACCGTCATCCCACACGCGGTGTCGCTGTGTCAAGCTTTCGCTCATTGCACAATATTCCCTGCTGCAGCCTCCCGTAGGAGTCTGGGCCGTGTCTCAGTCCCAGTGTGGCTGATCGTCCTCTCAGACCAGCTATCCGTCGTAGCCTTGGTAGGCTTTTACCCCACCAACAAGCTGATAGAACGCGAGCTCATCTTAGTTCGGCTGACCTTTACTTAAAATATCATGTGATGTAATAAGATTATCCAGTATTAATCCGAGTTTCCTCGGGCTATCCCGGTAACTAAGGTAGATTGCTCACGCGTTACTCACCCGTTCGCCGCTCAGTCATTTTCTGTAGTAAACTACTGAAAAGCTTCGCTCGACTTGCATGCATAAGGCGCACCGCCAGCGTTCGTCCTGAGCCAGGATCAAACTCTCCAACAAAATCTTTGAATTTTAATCTGACCAAAGAATCAACATGGGTTTTATCCCATATTATGGTTAAAAACCATAACCAACTTTTTCCTAAAAAGTTGACAAAAAAAGAGTGCTAGAAAATTAATTCTGCACTACCGGCGTTCATACTCTACTCAGTTGTCAAAAAGCCAAATTTCTTAAGTACTAGAGTAACACTAATAGGTTTAAAGTGTATTATTTCTTAATAATTCTAACGAAATTACGTTTTCCTATTTGTAATGTTTTATCGATAAGAGAATCTGAATTAATATCTAAATCTTTATATTTTTCATCATTAATTTTAAAAGCTCCTGATGAAATAAGCCTTCTTCCTTCAGAATTAGACTTTATTATGTTGTTATCTAGAAGAAATTTAGGTAAATGTAGTTCAATATTGCTATTAATTGCAATATTTTCTATTTCATCTGGAATATTTTTATTTATAGTAATATTTTCAAAAGATTCATACGCTTTTGTTGATGCTTGATCATCAAATAATTCTGAAATTATTAAATTACCAAGTAGTTTTTTTAAATTAAACGGATTTTCTTTATTTGCTTTAACATCGTTTTTGTAGTTTTGTATCTCTTTAATTTCTAAATCTGTAAGCATCAGAAAATAATCCCACATAGTATCATCTGGTATGCTCATTATCTTACCAAATATGGTTTCAGGATTATCAGTAATAGATATATAGTTATCATAAGATTGAGACATTTTTTTCTTACCATCAGTACCTATAAGAAGTGGAAAAGTTATAGCAATCTGTGGATCAATATTATAAAACTTTTGAATTTCCCTTCCAAGCATTAAATTCCAAAGTTGATCATTTCCACCAATTTCTATATCTGATTTTACTGCAACAGAATCATAACCTTGGAAAAGTGGATAAAAGAACTCTAACAATGATATTGGATTTTTATTATCATACCTGTTAGAAAAATCGTCTCTCTCTAGCATCTGAGCCAAAGTTGTTGATGATGCTAAATGCATCATCTCGTTAATTGTTAATTTAGATAGCCAGTCTTTATTTGAAACAACTTCTAAGTTATCTTTATGTAAAATAGATTTAATGATTGGAAGAACTCCTTCAGAATTGGCACCTATACTATCATCATCTAAAACATTTCTTGTTTCTGATTTACCCGATGGGTCTCCAACTTTGGCTGTAAACTCTCCTAAAATTAATACTACTTCATGTCCATATTCTTGAAATTTTCTTAAAGCTCTTATAACGGCATACCAACCTAATGTAACATCAGGTGCAGTCGGATCAACACCAAGTTTGACTCTCAATTTTTTCTTAGACTTTAATAAATTTTGGTAATCTTCAAGTGGATTGATTACTGACGAACGCTCTTCTATATATTTCATTTTAATATTAAGGAAAATCTCCACAGATGTTTATCTCGTGGTTTAGAATTTTTTCTTTGTTTTGCTATTGCTTTATCTGCTGGATGGATTCTTGGTGATAAGTTAATAGGTCCATCTAAAATATTATCACCATCATTTTTCAAATTAATTCCTAAGGCTTTTGTTATATTTCCAGGACCGGTTAAATTGTCAGTCTTCATTTTTGTTTTCCTTCTTACTTCTATATAATTTTTTCCTAACAATACTTTTCCCGATCTGATTAGTACTGCTTCACAGGAACCCTTTTTAGACGTTAAAAGATATAAACTTTTATTTGATCCATATGATTTAAGAATTAATACTGAAGGTGGTCCTAATGGTAAATTTTTTGGTATTTTTCTACTTAATTGAGTAGCTAAAGACATTTGATCTGTATTGGCTCTACCGAAAGCTTCTGTTTCAGTAATAAGTATCTCAGTAAATTTTCCATTAAAATTTGTTGACAGTCTCATGCCTAATAAATCAACAGCAGCTTTAGAAGATTTTTGTGATAGAAGTTGATAAACCCTATTATCTAAACCACTAATATCGTTCATGATTTGCTCATATTCAATTTTATTTTAAATTTACTTTGTATTTTTTCAGCAAGCATTTCCAAAAGCCCTCTTGTTTCTTCTTCGTTATAAGTTTGTCCATAGTTTCTTGTACTTATTCTAATTCCTAAATTACGAGATTTCTCTTTTACATAATCATCAAAAATATCGATCTTATTTTCATTATCTTCAAGGAGTGATTTAACGTAAGCTACTAATTCAATGGCTTTAAATTCTATAGGAACGATAAATGATAAATCAAACTTAATAAACGGATATTGTGCAAGAGGAACATATTCAGTTTTAGTACTAATGTCATTTTCTAAAGAATCGATATCTATTTGTATTAAAAAAATTGGACTTTCTATATTCATTTCTTCCATTAAATCGTATGCTAATTGTCCAAAAATTCCTACGTTTTTACCGTTTTTAATAATCAAATATGAATAATTTTGATGAAATCCTGGTTTTGATAAACTTTTTAATTCATAATCTCCAATTAAATTATCGATTATATGTTTTACATAATGAATATCATAATGTAAAAATTCCCCACGTAGATCGTTATTAGTTACATTTGAGGGTGTTATTATACCTACAGAATAAGTTTGATTAGGTATCATCTCATAATGTCTATGTTTTGAATTATCAAATATAGTATTAATTTCAAAAAATTTTGCAGAAATATTATTTTGCTCAAGATTAAATTTATATATATTTAATAACGATGAAAATAAATTAGATCTCAAATATTTGTTGTTTGTATCTATAGGATTGAATACTTGTACATATTTTTTCTCAGGGCTGAATCTACTATTGCTTTTTTCATCGACAAATGACAAGGTTTGAACTTCCTGATAGTCATTTGCTCTTAATTTACTACTAAAATATTTTTTTAAATTCCAAATTTCACCAGTATTATTTTTATTGTTTCCATATGGAAGTGTGCTATCAAAATTATTAAATCCAAAATGTTTAGCTAATTCTTCAATTATATCTATAGGTCTTTCTAAATCGTATCTCCATGATGGTGATACGAATGAAATATTTTCTTTATCAATACTGTGTTCAATATTTAATCTTGATAAAGTTTTAGTTATAAATTTAGAATCCAATTTAGTTCCAAGGATATTGTAAATTTCACTATCATTAAATGAGACATTTTTATTTTTTATTTTCTTCTTGTCGTCTATTAAAATGTTTGAGTATTTTATTTCTTGATTTGATGAGAAAAGTTCAATAAATCTCACTAAGGCATCTTCTTGTATTTTGTAATCAATTCCTCTTTCAAATCTTATTGATGCGTCTGATATTAAATTTAATTTTCTAGATGTATTCATAATTGAAACTTTATCAAAGTATGCACTCTCAATTAAAAGGTTGATTGTATTTTCAGATACTTCAGTATCAAGACCACCCATAACACCTGCTAATGCAATTGGCTTATCATTATCAGTAATCAATAAATCACTCTCATCAAGATTTCTTACTTGACTATCTAATGTAGTTATTTTTTCTTTATTTTTTGCTTGTCTTACAGAAATAGTACCAAATATTCGATCTCGATCAAAAGCATGAAGAGGTTGTCCAATGTCATATAAAACATAGTTAGTTAGGTCAACAACATTGTTTATTACTCTTGTTCCAACTTGTGAAAGCCTGTATCTTATAAAAAATGGTGAATCAGTTATTTTAAAGCCTTCTATTTCAACTGAAGCATAAGAGTTACATTCAATTATCTTTCCACTATTAGTACTAAGAACATTCTCTATTGATGGAGTAATTTTAAAACTATTTGCATTAAGTTTTAAGTCAAAATAATTACTAAGTTCCCTTGCAACCCCTAAGTGAGACATGCAATCTCCTCTATTAGGCGTTACACCTATTTCCCAGGATGTATCATATGAACTATAAGTGGAACTAAAATCTGTACCTGGTTTTATATTTTCATCCAAAATTAAAATTCCATCATGTTCTTCCCATAGTCCAAGTTCTTTAGCTGAACATATCATTCCATTCGATACAACACCTCTAATTTCTCTTTTCTCAATTAAAAAATTATCAAAAATATGCGATTTTGGTAATGCAACTGGAACAACTGCACCAATTTCAAAATTCCATGCACCACAAACAATTTCATAAGTGTTATTTCCAACATCTACTTGTGTCACTCTTAATTTGTCCGCGTTATTATGTGGATAAATATCTACTACTTTACCAACAACTATATTTTTATAATTTGGTTCTATAATATTCATATTTTCAATTTCAAAACCTAGAGATTCTAAACCATCAGAAATTTCATAATCACTAATATCTGATAAATCAATCCATTCATTTATCCATGATTTTAAAATAATCATTAAAATTGCCTAAGAAATCTTAAATCGTTATCATAGAAATTTTTTATATGATCAATATTGTGTCTTAACATTGCTAGTCGTTCAACACCAACACCAAAAGCAAAGCCTTGAGTACCTTTTTTAAAACCAACTTTTTCAAATACATTAGGATCAACCATTCCACATCCAAGAATTTCTAGCCAGTTATTATCTTTCCAACTAACTAATACTTCAGCTGAGGGTTCTGTAAATGGAAAAAAGTGAGGAATAAATTTTGTTTTAATATCTTTACCAAAAAATTCTTTAACAAAAAATTCTAATGTACCTTTTAAATCAGTAAAAGATATTGCATCATCAACAGCTAATCCTTCAATTTGATGAAATACAGGTGAATGTGTTGAATCAAGTTGGTCTGATCTATATACCCTTCCAGGGGAAACTATATAAATAGGTGGTTTGTTTTCTTGCATGTGTCTTACTTGCACAGTACTTGTCTGCGTCCTCAGCAAGTTATCTAATTTTTTATCTAAATACAAGGTATCTGATTCGTACCTTGCTGGATGCCAAATAGGTGTATTTAAAGCATCAAAATTATGCCAAGAAGTTTCGGCTTCTGGTCCGTGAGCAACTGTATAACCGATAGATGAAAATATTTGTACTACTTCTTCCATCACGGATGAAATTATATGTTCTTTTGTTCCAGTACTTTCAAACCAATCGATAGTAATATCTGTAAATTCTTTTTCTTCTCTTTCCTTATATTTAGCTTTAACTAGTTTTAATTTATGAGATTCAATGGCATTTACAATATTTTCAGTAATTTCTTTTATTTTTTGACCGTACTTTTTTTTATCAAGAGCACTTAAATTTGCAAGGCTTTTACGTTCTTGAGAAATAACAGAATTTCTACCTAGAAATTCTTTTTGAATATCAATTAATTTATCAAGTGTATCAGTTTCTTCGATAGCTAATAAGAATGAAGAATATATTTTATCTAAATTTAATTCAGCCATTTATATTTTTTTTTGCTAAATCTACAAGTTTTTTAAATCCTTTTGGGTCATTAATTGCTAAATCAGCAAGAATTTTTCTATCAACCTTTATCTCAGCATTATTTAATCCATTAATAAACTTTGAATAAGATAATCCGTGTGTACGTGAAGCAGCATTTATTCTACTAATCCACAATCTTCTAAAATCGCCTTTTTTATCTTTTCTATGTGTAAACGCATCGGCACCAGCATGCATGACTTGTTCTTTAGCAGCTCTTAATCTCTTACTTCTTGCTCCTGTATAGCCTTTAGCTTTTTTTAAAACTTTTTTTCTTGATTTCCTACTACTTACAGAAGAATTAATTCTTACCATTTAACTCAACAACTTTCTTATTTTTTTACTATCACCTTTAGAAGCCTGTACATCTCTTTTTAGCCTTGCCCATGTGTTGCTACCTTTAGCTAATTTATAGTGTGATGTGTGTGATCTTTTTCTCATAAATTTACCTGTACCAGTAACTCTTATTCTTTTTTTCATTCCCTTATGTGTTCTACGTTTCATTTCTTTACTCCATTCGGCGCTAATACCATAGTTAAAGATTTGCCATCTGGTTTTGAAGTTGACTCTACTTCAGCAATATCACTTAGCTTATCTTTGAAGTTATCAAGCACCCTCTGACCAAACTCAGGATGTTCAACTTCTCTTCCTCTAAATCTCATTGTAAATTTAACTTTATCGCCTTCACTTAAAAACTTTATAGATTGATTAAGTTTGTTTTGAAAATCATGTGTATCAATTTTAGGTTTTAGCTGTACCTCTTTAACATTGATCTTTACTTGATTTTTTCTTGATGATTTTGCTTTTTGAGATAACTCGTATTTATATTTTCCATAATCCATAAGTCTTGCAACTGGTGGTTTACTTTCTGGAGATACCTCAACTAAATCTAATTCCAATTCTTCAGCAACAATTATTGCTTTTTTTAATTCTAATACTCCAATCTGCACTCCATCTGGAGCAATAACTAGTAATTTTTTAGATTTAATCTCATCATTAATATTAAGTTCCGGTATAAGTACTCCTTCCATAAAAAAAACAGCACGAAGCTGTTTTACTTACTCCACTATTACTCACAGTGGGTGGAACAATGTTCGCTTAATCAATTATATCTTATAATAAATTAAATCAAGCAAATAATAAATTTATAGCTTTAGCTGCTTCAGAACCTTTGTTCTTATTGTCATCAGCACGTTTTTTTGCTTGTTCTATGTTATGTACATTTAGCACACAGTTTGCAATATAAACAGACTTACTAATTGATAAATTAATAAGACCATTAGCTACTGCATTAGAGATATATTCATAATGATCTGTTTCGCCTTTGCATATAACACCAACAGCAATAAAGATCTTATAATCTTTTGATAAAGTATTAATTTTATATACTATATCCCAACTTCCAGGCACCTTAAAAGTAGAAAGTTCAAAAGAATTATCTATAACTTTATTTATACCATTTAAGAGATTTTCATTTATCTCTGGATAATATCCGGTATGTACAATAGCTACCTTATTCATCTGTATACTTATGCCCCATTTTTTGTTTTTTTGTTTCTAAATATGACTCATTTTCTTTAGTTTTATTTCCAATAAGAGGTGTACGTTTTGTAATATTTAAACCAAAACCTTCTAGACCAGCTCTTTTTGATGGATTATTAGTTAAGATGTTCATATTAGTTATTCCTAAATCTCGTAAAATTAAAGCACCAGTACCATAGTCACGTTGATCCATTTTAAATCCTAATTTTAAATTAGCATCGACAGTATCTTCTCCATCATCTTGTAAGGAATAAGCTTTAATTTTATTCCCTAAACCTATACCTCTGCCTTCATGTCCTCTCATATAAAGCAATACTCCAGAACCATATTGTGTTATAGCTTTAAAAGCGTTTTCTAATTGAGAACCACAATCACATTTATTAGAAAATAAGACATCACCAGTAAGGCATTCTGAATGGACCCTAACCATTGTTTCATTGTTTTGAAGATAATCATTAAATGTTAAGGCTATATGTTCAGTATTATCTATATTGTCTTTATACACATGAGCAGTAAATTCTCCATACTCAGTTGGTACTTGTGCTTTTGAGACGAAAGATACCATATCGGTTTTCTTGATTCTGTATTCAATTAAATCCTTAATTGTTCCAATAGGTAAATTATGTTCTTTAGAAAAATTAATTAAATCATCATAACGCGCCATAGTTCCATCTTCATTAATTATTTCACATATGACTGCAACTGGATAATGCTCTGATATCTTACATAAATCTATAGCTGCCTCTGTATGACCAGCCCTACGTAGAACTCCCCCATCCATAGATTGAAGCGGGAAAATGTGACCAGGTACATTAAAATTATCTCTAGTTGAATTTTCATTACATAAACCTTTAATAGTTTTATATCTATCTTCAGCAGATATTCCAGTAGTAACACCATCGCCATTTAAGTCAACTGAAGCAGTAAATTGAGTTTCAGTCTCGTTATTGACACCTTTCATTAGTGATAAATCTAACTTTTGAGATATTTCTGTAGCAATAGGTGCACAGACTAATCCTTTACCCTTAGTAATCATAAAATTAATATGATCAGGAGTTAAGTATTCAGAAGATACTACAAGGTCACCTTCATTTTCTCTTTCTTCATCATCAATAAGGATGATCATTTCTCCAGATTTAAATTTACTTATAATTGTTTCAATATCAGTTATCATTTATCAATCTTTCAACATATTTAGATAAAATATCATATTCAATATTAACTTGAGTACCGGGTTCTAAGTATTGAAAATTTGTTCTTTTGTAGGTTTCTTGAATTATAGCAATAGTAAATTCACTTTCATTTGGTCTGTTTGTAGTTAGTGATACACCATTTATTGCTACAGATCCTTTATCTACTAAATATTTAGAATTGTTACTTGAAAATATGTATTCCCAAAGATTATTATCTTGTTCAATTATATCGATGACCTTTGCTACTTCATCTACGTGACCTTGTACTATATGACCACTTAAGAAATCTTTAGCTGTTACTGGAGTTTCTAAATTAACATAAGAATCTATTTTATAATTTTTAATAATACTTCTATTAATACTTTCGTTTGAAATTTGAAAGTTAATATTATTGCCTTCTAGAGATGTTAAAGTTAGACAAACTCCATCAACAGCTACGCTAGTTCCAGTATCGATATTTTTAAATAGTTTATTTTCTGTATTAATAGATAATAAATTGTCACTAACACTTGTAACAACACCCATATTATTGATTATTCCTGTAAACATTATTTTCTAGTATAAATAACTAATTCATTATCTTTAAGGAGAAATTTATTCTCTTCTTTATACGCTTCGTTAAATCCACTTTGACTTAGGTAGTCCATAGATAAACCATTATTAATAATATTTTTTGAGCGAAATTCATAAAATTTAAGATAATTATTATTTATTAATAACAATTCATGTATGTACTTACCACCCTCAACAAGAACAGACCTACAATTATTTTTAATTAATGTATTTTCTAACTCTTTTATTGAGTTTGTTTCAACAAATAAATATTCATTAAATTTTTCATTTTTTTTAATTTCAATAGGTACTTCTGATCCCCACCAAACAACTTTTAACGGTTTATTTGTTGAATCTTTTAATTCATCATTCCTAATATTTAAAACTGGTTTATCAATAATGAAGGTATTTTTACCAACCAATATAGCGTCACTAGTTGCTCTTAAAATATGAGAGATGTCAAGAGAAATATCGTTCGTTATATATCTATAATCAGAATCAGAATCGTATATAAAATTATTGTTTGAAATTCCAATTTTTCCAACATATGTTATAGGTAAGGATGTAGTGCTGGAATTATAATATGGATTAATAAGTTGGTTAATTCCGTTTTCTATAGATACGTTTATATCATTGTCTACTAATAGTTCATAACTTTTACCAAATGTTCTAATGTCCATATCAATATCTCCTATGATAATATTTTTAATATTTGTATTTAATAATTCTTTTGCACATGATGGTGAAGTATCCTCATGGAAACATGGCTCTAATGTAACATATAGGTAATCACTATCTTCAATCTTCGATTCTTTAATTAGAGCAACTTCAGCATGATCTTGACCTTTTTTTAAATGATGAGTTTTATGTTTTAAATTCATATTTTTATCAAACAATGCAGCTCCAACCTTTGGATTTGGATTGGGGTTGCTCTTTAATGCTTCTAAAGCAGCAATTGACATACCCCTAGAGATGTTTAAATAATTTAAATTATTAACCAAAAATTGCTCCACCTTGTACTGATATATCTACATTAAGCTCTTTTAGTTCTCCTAACATACTATCTGTAACACCACCATCTATCATAATTTCACCTTCATAGTTTGGAAATGTTCGTTTAAATTCCTTAACTCTTTCTACTGGGGAGACAATAGGTGTTTGATTTGAAAAACCAGGCATCACACAAAGTAATAAAATATAATGAATATTAAATATTTTATTATTAATAAAACTTTTTAAAATATTTAAATCAGAAGTTCCTAAAACCCCGATACCTGTTTTGATATTGCTTTGCTTTCTCATTTCAGTTAGAAATTTATTAATTGAATTTGATTCGACATGAAGAGATGCTCTGGAAATATTGTTACTTTGAGTTAACAGTTTATTTAATATCTCTGGGAAATCATTAGTCATAAAATGCATATCAATTAATAAATTGAAATCTTCTATGAGTTTAAATACAATTTCATGTGAGATTCCATATGTTTGACAAAATTCATTATCACCTATATCTACATGAACATAATCATATTTATCTTTTTTCATTTTAAGTTCTTCAAATAGAGTTAGTTGATCTGCAGCTAGTATGCTTGCTGAAATTTTCATCTAATACCTCTTAAGTAATCTACTACAGGCATTCTATTTTTTCCTTCAGGAGTTATTTCAATAGGATAAATATAATCATCTAAAATTTTAAAATCTAAACCATGGCTTTTCAAAGAATATTTATGGATTTTGAAGACTTTATTATTATGAATATAATATGCGGGCCCAATTATATCAAAAGCTCTAATTTTTTTTAAAGCTACTTCATTAGTGTCATCATTTATACATAGATCATTCTTTTCAAATTTTTTAGTAAAAGTTTCATTTGAATCATTCTGATTTTCTAGCGGATTTGTAATATTAATTATTTCATCGTAAGAATTAATAAAGTCTTCAAAAATTAAGTTATATATATCAGATGCATAGTGAGTTTCTAATAAGTTCATTTCTTTAGAGAACATTACTGGACCAGCATCAACATACTTATTAATTTTGAATATTGTATAACCAGTTTTAGTTTCTCCATTTAGAATTTGTGTCTCAACAGGTGAAGGTCCTTTGTATTTTGGCAATAAACTCAAATGCAGGTTATAAATATCTTTGTTATTGTTTAAAAAATTATCACTGAAGATATTTTTAAAACTGACACAAAAAGCATTTACCATATCTTCATATATATCGTTTTGATTAAAATATTTAATATTGATACTATTTTTTATACAGAATAATTCAATATCGTTTGGTTTTAATTTTTTTCCTCTACCGGCTTCTACGGGTTTTGTTGTCACAACTGTTATATCTTTATTTTTATTATATAAAAATTTCAGATAGTTAGTACTTCTTTCATCAGAACCAAAAAAATAATTAAACATCTTTACCTGGAAAACCATTTAATGAAATATCTTTTAAAGCTTGTTTGCGTGTTTTTCTATCGAGGCATGTAAGCAAAACCTTACCTTTTAAATGATCTAATTCATGTTGAAGCACCCTACCAAGTAGATCATCTCCTTCATAAATTATTTTATTTCCTTTTAAGTCAAAACATTCCATTTTTGCATGTTCTGATCTTGAAATCTCCCAATAATACCCTGGTAACGAAAGGCAACCCTCAAGAAAGTTAATTTTGCCTGATTTTTTAATTGATTTTGGATTAACAGCTATATTTGGACCATCACCAACATCGAAAACAAAAATATTTTTATTAATCCCTATTTGAGGTGCAGCTAAACCAACTCCCGGAGCAGCGTACATAATTTCCAACATCATGTCTGTTAGGTTTTTTAATTCGATGTCAAAAGAATTAACGTCATTAGATTTCATTTTTAATGAAGGATGTCCGAATGTAACAATATCTAACATTTCAAATATTTCTTATTTTAATTGGTTCAAACTTACTTACATCAGAAAATAAACTCATTATCTTATTGTAATTAAGATTATTACTTAAAATTAATCTGATTTCATACTGAAATAAGTCTTTACTAATTTTAGGACCTAATATATAGTCTTTAAAATTATTATTAATGTATTCATCTTTTGTTATAAAAGAAAAAACTTTAATATTTATATTTGGACCGTAATCAACACGTTCTTGAATCTCTTTATCTGCTAATTTATTAATATTATCAATAGACAATAAATCATTAAAATTTTCTTCTTTGGTAGATAGCATTGTTACTTCGATATCATTATTTTTACAAAATTCTAACTGTTTCAATAAAGAAATTAATCTTATTGAGTTAAGCGTATTGTTGGTTGATATTTTAGGATTAAATAGTAGAAACATATTATTTTCTTTTTCATCAAAATTTTCAGTAAAATTAAAGTCAGAAAGTTTATCTTTTACTATATCAGAGAATGTAAACGGTTTTATAAGACTACTATCAAATTTAGTTCGGAATATATTAATACATTCTTCTAAATTATTTCCATATAAGTAAGTTACTTTATTATCAATATCTAATTTATTAATATGCTGAATAGAGTTAAAAACATCAAGCGCTGGAAATTTGTTATAAAATATAAAATTTCCACCAAAAATCATATTCTTATAAACTGCTAATTCTACAATGTTCATAGAATTTAATTTTGGAAGATTGAAAGCGATGTTATTAGTATCATAAAAATGAAAAATAGTATCATCTTCTAATTCAAAATAGTTGAAATTGTTAGAAAGAATAATTATGTTTTTAACTTTTAACTCTTTAGATAGAATTGTTTCAATCTCATTTTTACCACCAGTTTTTTGAAAAAAATCAATAATTATATTTTCATTAGTTAATCTATTATTTAATTTCATACATTGTTCTAATGAAGAAACTATAAATATATTTTTATGATTATCTGAAACGTTATCTTTCAATGTTTCTAAGTTCATTAGCTTATATTTTTTGTCATTAATTTTATTTTGCTTTATAAATGTATCTAAATTAAAAATATTTGAAAGCAACATGCCAATGTTAAGATAGTTTGCAATCGCAAGTGTTTTTATATAATTAAATTGCCTTTTAGATAAGTTATATACCAATTTCTTAATTTCATTAGTTTTTATATTATTTGATAATTTAACATTAGTTTCGACAACAACTGCATTATATTTTTTATTCCTAAAAATAACTTCTACGATTGAACCTATCTCTATTTTATTTGTAAACTTTTTAGGTACTTTATACGTAAATTGAATAAATTTATATGTATTGTTATAGATTAATTCAACATTGATATACACAATATTTAAAAAGTATTATTGATAATATGCTTAGCAATTATATATTTATTTTCATTATTAGATTCAAATATTAATTTTTCTTGATCAATTATTAAAATTTTGTTGTTATCTGATCCAAAATCATTTGTCTGCAGGTTATTTATTACAAGAAAGTCACTATTTTTTTCAGAGATCTTTTCATAATTCAAATCGTTATTTAACTGTGCAGAGAAAGCTATCACTTTAATATCCTTATGTTTTTCTTTAATTGATTTAATAATATCAATGTTGGGTGACAATTTTATATTCACCTCACCATCTTTCCTACTCAACTTTCCTTTATATATTTCTGGTATAAAATCAGATACAGCTGACGTCATATATATTTTGGTAACATCTTCAATATTATTTAGAATTTCATTATTTAAATCATTAGAAGAAATGTATTTAACGTTAGTAGCATGAGGTACGGGATCAATTTTATCAGAATGAATATATGTTACTTCAAATCCTCTTGATAACAGTTCAAAAGCTATTGCCCTCCCCTGTTTACCACTTGATGAGTTTGTAACACCTCTTACAGAATCAATTTTCTCATAAGTTGGCCCGGCAGTAACAATCACTTTTTCATTATTACCATTTAAAATTGTAAGTATTTCAGTAGGTTCTAAAAGTCTTCCTAACCCCTGATCTCCAATATCTAAATTTCCATAACGAGGTCCACAAAAAATATGTCTTTTCGATAAGTTTGCAATGTTAGCTTGTGTTTCTCTATCTAGATACATCTCTTCATGCATGGCTGGTGCTATATAGATGCTTTTTTTATACATAAGCATTGTTGATAAAAGTAGGTCATCAGAAATACCAGTGCTTAATTTTGCAATAAAATTTGCTGTTGCGGGGTAAACTATAACTTTGTCAGCCCATCGTGATAATTCAATATGTGGTGAACCAGGAGCATCTTCCCAGGAAGATAATACATTATTATTAGTAATAAAACTTTTACTTACATATTTTAGACCTTCAGTAGTTGAAATGATCTTAAGGTTATAAGAATCTACAAGTAGCGAATGTAGTTCCTCTGTTTTAGAAGCAGCAATACTACCTGTAATACCAAGTAGTAAGTTGTTATTCATTGGAAACTACTCTTTTTCTGAAACCTCGACCTTACCAGCAGCAATTTCTTCAAAGGCAACTGTTAATGGTTTTCTACTTAAACTTTGAACTTGTGGCGGTGTATATGCACCAATTCCTTCTCCAAGTTGATTAAAATATGAGTTAATATCTTTAGCTCTTCTTGCTGATGCTATAACTAATGCAAATCTACCTGGTGTTTTTTCTAATAATTCTTCAATAGGTGGTTTTATCATGATTCCTCTAACTTACATATTAGATCAAGTATTTTTTTAACAGTAGTGTTTATATCAACATTCTTTATTATATAATCGAATTCTTTAATTTTACTTCGTTGTTCATTAGCTAGATCCATTCTTTTTGTTATAAAATCATCATCGTGACCTCTAGTTTTTAACCTTTTGATTAATTCGTTGTTATCAATATCTATAAATATTCCTACAAATTCTGTATTTTCTTTTAGTAGTTTAGTTGCACCATTTACTTCAACATCTAAAACTGTAATTAGATCATTTTTAACTAATTGATCTTTACCTGTACCATAAAAATCCGTTCCGTACTTTTCATACTCTATAAAAAAATCATTATTTATTAAATTAGTAAAATCTTGATCTGTAACAAAAAAATAATCTTCACCTTCTTTTTCGTTATGACGTTTTTCTCTTGTCGTATGAGATACAGAAAAATATAAATTCTTATATTTTATCAACTCGTTAATAATAGTTGACTTACCTACTCCTGATGGACCACTAAATATAATTATCATTTGTTATTAATAAATTCTGCTATTTTTATTATCTTGCTTTCATTTAGTTCTGATATTTTTGTATTTTCACTTAACTCTATAGTTTGTAAAAATTTTGCTGTTGTAACTTTACCTAATTTTTTATTGTATGTTAGATACTTATGTGCTCTTATAGAATTTATTGAGTTATTGTTAACTGCTTTAATAAGTGAATCATATACATATTCATTATCTATATCAAATTTACTTATGAAATCACGGCGCTTTTTTTTAATTACTTCGATTTCTTTAAGTATATCTTTATATTTCATTACTTATTTTATCCAGTATACCATTAACAAATTTAGCTCCTTTAGAAGATGAGTGTTTATCAGTTATCTTAACCCATTCTGATATAACAACGTTCTTTGGAGTTAAACCCATAATTAATTCAGAAATTCCTAGTTTGAGCGAAATTAGTTCAACTTTACCAATCCTTTCGTATGACCAATTATCAGAATATGTTTGTATTGAATTTATTATTCTTTCTATATTATCTTGAGTATTTTTTATCAATTGTTCTGCACGCAACGTTTGATTTGAAGATAATTCATATTCTACATTTTGTAAATCATTTAAATCATTCTCAAAAAGTATTTGGAAACAAGTATATCTAAAGTCTCTAATCATACTCTTGTAATGTAATTAGAATTTTTTGTATCAATTTTTATAACTTCTTTTTCCTCAATAAACATAGGTACGCTTATTTCGAGACCTGTTTCACAAGTCACTACTTTATTAGTCGATGTAACTGTATCGCCTTTAACTGCTGGTTCGGCTTTTGTTACTAGTAATTCAACAGTAGCTGGTAGCAAAATATCAATAGGCGAATCATTATACATTTGAATAGTTATTTCTTGATTTTCTTTCATAAATAAATATTTTTTTTCAATTACGCTTTCAGGCAATGAAATTTGTTCATATGTATTTTTATTCATAAAAATAAAATTTGTACCGTCTTTGTATAAGTATTGAAATGATTGTTTATCAATAAAAGCTTGTTCGACATTTTCATCAGCCCTAAATGTTTTATCAATTACTCCACTGTCGCTCAAATTCTTTAATTTTGTTTTAACAAAAGCTTTTCCTTTACCAGGCTTAACATGCTGGTATTCAAGAATTAAATACACTGAATCATCTATCAGTATTGATTGTCCTGGACGTATGTCATTAGTAGAAACCATTAAGGAATAACACCTTCTTCTTTAGCTTTATTTTTCATATTAATAAAATCTGAATAGTTATCTGTAAAAGACATTTTCCCATCTTTTTCTGTTAATAAATAATAAATAAAATCACTTTCTGGAGCGTTTATTGTAGCTAATATTGACCTCTCTCCAAATCCAGATATTGGTGTTGGAGGTAATCCAGAATACTTATATGTGTTGTAGCTTGAATCTACTTGCAGGTCAATCAGCAGTACTTGAGATTTTCTTTTTTGTAAGGCATATAAAACAGTTGCATCAATCTGTAATAACATATCATCATAGAGTCTATTTTTAATTACTGATGCTACCAAAGGTCTATCTGTCTCTAATTTTGATTCTGCCTCAACTAAGCTAGCTATAGTAAATAGTTCATTGTAACTATCAATCCAATAAGGAAGTTCATTATTTGCGAAAATTCTATCAACTACAATTTCTAATTCAGATACTAGTACCTGTAATATTTCTTCACCGTTTGCTTCTACATTGATTTCGTAAGTGTTTGGATATATAAGACCTTCCCAATTCTGCAGTATTTTATAATTTCCTAGGTATACATATTTACTATCAACAAGACCTGATACGAGTGAATTCTCTAAAGAAGCAACATCGAAACCAGTTTGTGAAGATATAGATGTTAATGTTTCAGAAATCCATAATCCTTCTGGAATTGTTATATTGTATGTTTTTAATGGTGGACCTTTAAGCAAAACTGCAGTTAATTCATCGAATTCTAAATTATTTGGAATTTCGTAGTTGCCAGCTCTTAATTTGTCCGACATGTTTTCATTTCTTAAATATATTTCATAAGCTAAAGAAGAACTAATTACACCTTTGTTATCTAATATTGATGTTATATCAGTAGCAGAAGATCCTTGAGGTATAGAGATATATACAATTTTTAGCTCTTTTAAATTTTCTGTACTAACTGAATCTATACTTTTCTCAACCAAAGAAGCCGCGTTACTTGCAAACATTATTGATAATGTTAGAGACAGACATGTAATAACAATATAAAAATATGATCTGTATTTATAATAAAAATTATTCATTAGAACAAAATGTTTCTAGAATCTTAACAGCAGATAAATCGTCCATTCTTTTATAAGAATCATTTTTAATAACTTTTGATGTTAATCTTTCATCTACTTTCACTACAGGAATATCGAAATTATTTTTAAGTTCATTATCAATAAAATTATCAACTAATTTACTCATCCTTGTTTCTTTGTTCATTAATCCTTTAGGGTACCCTATAATTATTTTTGTAATACATTCTTCTTTTGTGATATTTATCAATTCAGTAATTAAATTTGTAAAATTGGTATCTATAATTTTATGTGCATAAGGAATATTTAGATTATGTTTTTTTATAGCTAAACCTATAAATCGTTCTCCGAAATCAATACCTAACAAGTTATTCAATTTAAATATGTTTAGTAAACTCTTGAGTTACATACTCAATACATTTATTATCATCATATTCTGACGGTCCACCACCAATTGACAAAACTGGATCTTTTGAAGCACCTCCGCCGTAAAGTTTTGATGCGTTACTTACAATTTCTGATACATCAAATTTATCTAAACTTTCAGAGTTTTTGCATCCAACAATAACAGTTTTAGTTTCAATCTTGGCTATTAGGAAAACAAAGTCAAGGTTATGAGATTTTATAGACTGAACGGCTATATCTTTAGCTTCAGTAGAATCAGAAACGTTAACTTTACCTATATAAGTAATTAAATTATTAATCTCGTGTCCTTCGTTAATGATTCTATTTAGTTCCTTACCGCTTTCTTGTTTGTTGTAAGTTTCTAACTTTTTTTTAATATCTTCATAAGTTTCCATAAAAATTTTTAATTTTTCAGGAACTTGCTCAATATTAGTTTGTAGCAATTCGCTCACTGATTTATATGATTTATAAGCATTACTCATAAAACTATAAGCTTGTTCACCAGATAACATTTCAATTCTTCTTAAATTAGAACCAATAGATGATTCGTTTAAAAGTACTATCAAACCAATTTCATTAGAATTATGAACATGTGTACCACCACATAACTCTTTAGAGAAGTTACCTATATTAACTACCCGTACATCATCATCGTATTTATCACCAAAAAAAGCTAACGCACCTTCATCTTTTGCTTTTTTTATATCCATAACATTTGTATCAACTGATAAATCTTTGTAAATATTATCGTTACTCATTTGAAAAATCTCTTCCAGTTCCTCTTTTTTTACTTTTTCTGTATGGCTAAAATCAAATCGAAATTTTCCAGGAGCTACGTGAGAACCAGCTTGGGCAACATGTTCTCCTAATATGTTTCTTAATGACGAGTGAACAATATGAGCAGCTGTGTGACTTTTTGAAACAGAACTTCTGAAAGATTTATCAACATTTAATGTAATCTTATCTCCTATTTTTATATTATTATTTTCAATTAGCAACCCAGTTGAACCTGTGTCTGATTGAATAACATCTTTTACATCAATTATTTTGTCATTAAATTGTATTGAACCTTTATCAGATATTTGCCCACCTGCTTCGTAATAAAAAGGATTTTGATTAGTAAAAATGACACAATTTTTATCTGCTTCTTCTATATGAAAAACTTCTGATTCTATAGATATTGAATCGTAACCAACAAATTTGTTAATATCCACACCTTTAATTTTATTGCCTGTTTCAGATTTTATACCTGTATTTGATTTTTTTCTATGTTCATCAAGTAAGATATTAAATTTATCAATGTTAATAGATAGCCCATGTTCGAGTGCTGATTCTTGTGTTAATTCAAATGGAAAACCAAATGTTTCAAATAAATAAAACGCATCTTTTTCATCAATATAGTTTTTATTACTAAGCATATTGGTAATTTCTTGATTACCTTTAACAAGAGTATTTTGAAATAATTCTTCTTCTTTTTTGAACAGTTTAATTATTTTTGATTTGTTTTGGTCTAACTCTGGGTATGTACTTTTATAATCATCAACTACTATTTTAATTAAAAAGTCAAGAGACTTTAGCTCATCAGTTAACCTATACATTGCTCTGGCAGCTCTTCTAATGATTCTTCTTAATATATAACCTCTTCCTTCATTAGTTGGTACAACTCCATCAGATATCATAAAGGTTGATGACTTTACATGGTCAAGGACTATTCTTTCATATTTTTTATCATTTTTTTGTATAACTTTATTAAGTTCTTCATACATAGAACTAAATGTATCGATCTCAAAAGGTGAATCTTTTTCTTGTAAAACCATAGCCATTCTCTCTAAACCCATTCCAGTATCTATATTTTTAGCTGGTAAATCATCTATAACTTGATAAGGTTCGTCTTGAATTGATTCCATAAATACTAAGTTCCATATTTCAATAAACCTATCTTCACCTCCTCCAATTGGACCTCCTTCTTCACCAAATTCCTTTCCTCTGTCAATAAATATTTCAGAACAAGGACCACATGGCCCTGGAATATTCATATGCCAGAAATTATCTTTATCCCCTTTTTGAATACGATCTTCAGGAATACCTATTTTTTTTCTCCAGATATTATAAGATTCTTCATCATTTTTATAAACTGTGAACCAAAGGTCTTTTTTATCAACACCTAATTCATTAGTTATAAATTCATATGACAACCTCATTGCATCCTCTTTGAAATAATTATCAATACTAAAATTTCCTAACATTTCAAAAAATGTTAGATGTCTATCTGTATCTCCTACTATATCTATATCAACGGTCCTGATACATTTTTGAGATGAAGTTAAATTATTATGAGGCGGTTCTTTAGATCCCATAAAAAATTCTTTTAAAGGAACCATTCCAGCTGCTGTGAATAATAATGTCTCATCGTGTGGAATTAATGAAGATGATTCTAAAATTTTGTGATCGTTATCTTCAAAATATTTTAAGAATTTACTTCTTATTTGATCGCTATTCATCTTCTTCCCACTCAACTTTTATGTTATATTCAAGTAAATCTTCGTCTGATAATTTAGCTGGCGCATTTGTTAACGGATCTAATCCCGATTGTGTTTTAGGAAATGGTATTACATCCCGAATAGATTCTGCATTCACCATTTCAGCTATTAATCTATCAATGCCTATTGCAAAACCTGCATGTTGTGGAGAACCATATGATAAAGCCTCAATAAACCAACCAAAACGTTCCTCTATTTCATTATCAGATAATCCCCATTTACTTAAAACAATAGTCTGCATATTTGGATCATTTATTCTTTGTGATCCTGAACCGAGTTCTACGCCGTTAAGAACAAGGTCATAATGTAATGCAGTAGCATTTTCTGGGTTAATATTAAATTCCTTTGTATTTTTAGGTGCAGTAAATGGGTGATGAGAAGGTTGCAATTCACCATTTTCGTATTCAAAATATGGAAATTCATCTATCCAGACAAATTCATATTGATCTTTTTTTTCTTTTTCATAAAGCTTTCTTCGGAGTGTATCAAGAATAGAAGCTGTTTCTGTTGAATTGCCTGCTTGAAATATTACTGTACTATTGTTATATTTTTTTATTTTGTTTATCTCGTTGTCTTTTAATATATTTGTTAGGGGTCCGGATATTTCATTATCAGTGATTTTAAACCACCCTAAACCAGCGCTTCCTTCTTCTTTAACAAGCTTATCCAGATTATCTATTTCAGATCTAGTTAATAGTTTATCTAAGATAAAACCACGTACTGAGCCTTTATTGTTAATGCTATTTTTTATGAAAGAAATTTCAGTGTCTATAAATATGTCTGTTAAATCTGTAATTGTTTCAGTTATTCTTAAATCAGGTTTATCAGTACCGTATAGCATTAATGACTCTTGATATGAAAGTTTTTTGAATGGAGTTTTTATCTGAATAGAATATACGGATTTAAGTAGATACTTCATAGTTTTTTCAATTAAATTTTGAACAGTTTGAGGATCGGCATTAGCTATTTCAATATCTAATTGTGTAAATTCAGGTTGTCTATCTTTTCTCGAATCCTCGTCGCGGTAGCATTTTGCTATTTGATAATAATTTTTAAGACCTGACAACATAAATAATTGCTTATACATTTGGGGAGACTGCGGTAACGCGTAGAAATTACCTGGTGATTTTCTTGAAGGTACAACAAAATCTTTAGCACCTTCTGGTGTTGATTTGATTAATGTTGGTGTGTCAATTTCATCTATACCAAGTTTGTTCATTGCTTCTCTAATACTTTTAAATGTTTTAGATCTAGCTAAAATATTATTTTTCATTTCATTTCTTCTTATGTCCAAATATCGATGTTTTAGTCTTATCTGCTCATCTACGTCAATACCATCATCGATTTGAAATGGAAGAACTTTACTCTGAGAGATAACATTTAAGGTTTCTAACTCTATCTCAATATCTCCATATTCCTCATCTGAATTTATATTATCTTTTTGACGTTTAATAAGACTTCCTGATACTGATACATAATATTCATTTTTTATGCTTTCAAAATCATCAGGTTTATCTGTTACGACTTGTACTTTAGAGTCGTGATCTCTCAATTCAAAAAAAAGTAATCCACCATGATGTCTAATGGTGTCTACCCAACCTCTTATATCATCTACTTCATCATTATTTTTTACATTACTTATATCTGATATATACATATTTATTCTAAATCCATTATTCTATCAATACCGAATGCAACACCAAATCCATTTATTTCTTTGCCTCCAAGTAAACTAGACAGTCTATCATACTGACCACCGCCACCTAAAGCATCCTGGCTACCGGTGCTTTCATTGGGTACGATTTCAAAAGTAAAATCATTATAATAATCTAAACCTCTAACTAATAATGGATTTTCTTTATATGAGATTTTTGCATCAGAAATCATTTTAATTATTTTTTCATAGTTATCATTTGATTTGTCGGATCTATATTCAGATAACTTAGGCGCGTTTACTAATATTTCTGTATCGTTTTGGTTTTTAGAATCAAGAATCCTTAGTGGGTTACTTTCTAATCTTTTTAATGAGTCTTCAGATAAATTATCTTTGTAATCTTTTAGATACTTTACAAGGACTTGATTGTATTTAATCCTATCTTCACTATTACCAATTGAATTAATTTCGAATGTAAAATTTGAATCTACAGGTATGCAGGACTCTAAGAAGTCGTTACTTAATTGTATAATTGAAAATACTTCATTTAATGAGTCACTTTTGTAACCTAATGTTTCTGCGCCTACTTGATGAAATTCTCTATACCTACCTTTTTGCGGTCTTTCGTAGCGAAACATTTGATCTGAATAATAATAATTTTTAGTTTTGGAATATTTCTTTTCAATATGATGTCTCACAATTCCTGCTGTTCCTTCTGGTCTTAATACTAAGTTTCTACCCTTTTTATCAGGAAATGTATACATTTGTTTAGTAACAATATCAGTATGTTCACCAACTGATCTTGTAAAAAGTTCTTCTTTTTCCAAAGTCGGTATTTTAATGTAATTAAACTCATATTTTTTAGCTACGATATGAAAGGTATTAACAATTTCTAAATATCTTTTTGCCTCATCACCTTCGATAGCTCTTGTACCTCTAACACCATCAATCATCAATAAATTCCTTTAAATAGTCATTATAGTTAAGAATATTAGAGACAGTGTCACTATCACCATGACCGGGGAAAACTTCCAAACCTTTATCAAATGATAAGAACACACTGTTGACTGAATCTTTCATTTCTTCATAACTACCACTAAACAAATCAGTTCTACCAATACCTTGAGAAAAGACAAAATCACCTGTAAAAACTACTCCTACTTCGACGAATTCATATGATATGCTACCTTTTGTATGTCCAGGATTTTTATATACCTTTACGACATCATTATTAAACGAATCAATATTTAATAATGGTCCTTTATACTCTTCAATTAATAGTTCTTCGTTAGTAAATTGACTAAGTTGTTCTTGAGGATTTCTCGCTAAAAATTCATCATCCATATTTAGATAAATATTACCATCTACTTTAGGCGCCCCTAAAGCGTGGTCATAATGCCCGTGAGTTAATAAATAGCCACCAACGGATAAATTCCTATCTTTTATATATTCAATAGCTGGCTCTACATCCGGAGGTAAATCTATTACATAGCATATATCAATTTGCGGATCTGGTTGAACTACATAACAGTTGGAAGTAGTAAAGCTAGTGAAAGTTTCAATAGTGTTCATAGATTAGTCTCCTTTACCTGGAAATACTCTTTTTGCATCAAACACGTTTTCAATATCTTTAGAATCAGCAATAATAGACTCTAGTTGTATGTTGTCACTTAACTCAATCTGAAAAAGTAAAGAAACGATTCTTTTACTGTTAGTTACTGATTTAGCAACAAGTATATTTCCACCATTATCAGAAATAGCGATTGTAGCGTCTCTTAATAGGTATGGTCTGTCTATAGCTTCAATCTCAACCCAGACAATTGAACCAGTGTGTGTATTAAGCCCCCAACTAACATCTACAATACGTTCACCTTGAGAGTTATCTATATTAACGTTTAGACAATCAGATCGATGTATTGATATACCATTATTAATTGTTACAAAGCCAAGTATGTCATCTCCAGGTACAGGAACACAGCATCTTGCCATTCTTACTTTTATATCGTCATACCCTTCAACTAAAACCAGTTGGGAACTACTGCTAGGTGTGGATTCTGGAGATAAAATATCTTCTTCTGCTGAAATTTCTTCTGGAAAAACAAATTTTCTAATTCTATTACCTAAGTTATTAATTTTTAAATTGTTATTTCCCAAATTTAAATACAAAGTTTCATAATTAGGGTATTTATAGTCAGATAATAAATAATCTAGAATACTTTCTTTATTTGAAAAATTTAATATATCAGTATTTTCATCAAGCCAAGTATTTAAAAGTTGCTTGCCTCTTTGAATGTCCTCATCCTTCATTTGTTTTTGATGCCATTGCTTTATTTTTGACCTAGCACGTGTTGTTTTTACAAATCCTAACCAATCCCTGCTAGGTCCTTTATCCATATCTTTAGTTGTTAAGATTTCGACAGTATCACCAGTTTTTAATAAAGTACCTAAATTTACTAGTTTTCCATTTATTTTTGCTCCAATAAGTTTTTCTCCTACTTGTGTATGTACTGCAAAAGCAAAATCTACTGGAGAAGCACCAGTAGGTAAAGTTATTACATCTCCATTAGGGGTTAAGCAAAATATCTCTTGCTCATATAAGTCAAGTTTCATATGAGATAAAAATTCATTTGGTTCTGGGTATTCTTCAGAGATACTATTCAAATCATTCGTCCATTCTTGTAAATCATTTTTTGGTTTTTCTTTATATTTCCAGTGTGAAGCAACTCCAAATTCTGCTCTGTAATGCATATCATGTGTCCTTATTTGAATCTCCATTCTTTGACCTTCTGTTGTTAAAACAGTCGTATGCAAACTTTGATATAGATTAAATTTTGGCATGGATATAAAGTCTTTAAATCTACCAAGAACAGGTTGAAAGTTAGCATGTATTAACCCAAGTATTGTATAACAATTTTTTACGTCGTCAGTAAGTATACGTATACCGACTAAGTCATTTATTTCATTAAATGAAAGTCCACTATTTATAATTTTTTTATAAATTGAATAATTATGTTTAGGTCTACCTACTACTTCAGCTGATAAAGAGTTGTCTGTTAACAACTTTTGAATAATAGATATAGATTCATTAATGTTTTTATCTCTATTTGGAGCCGATTTAGAAATTAAATTGTTAATTTCTTCATTTTGATTTTTAAATAAAATATTAAAAGATACATCTTCTAAAGTGTGCTTTATATTTTGCAATCCTAATCTGTGAGCTAATGGAGCATAGACGTAGAGTGTCTCTTGAGCAATTTTTTCCTTTTTCCATTCATTAAGATAATCAATCGTCTCAATATTGTGTAATCTGTCAGCTAATTTTAAAATTAGTACTCTAATATCCTTCGACATAGCAATAACCATTTTTCTAATGGCATCAGCTTTAGCCTCTTCTTTTGAATTATAATTTATCTTATCTAATTTGGTTACACCATCAACGATGTCAGCAATTTCCTTACCGAATTCTTTTTTTAGTTGACTATAGGTAATATCTGTATCTTCAATTAAATCATGTAAAATTGCAGCAACAATCGATTCAATATCCATACTTAAATTTGAAAGATATATTGCAACATGTAAAGGATGTGTAATATAAGGCTCACCTGAATGTCTTTTCTGATTATTATGCCCAGCTAAAGCTAAATCAAAAGCTTTCTTTAATAAAGCTATTTCATCTTTAGAGTAACCATTAATAAGTTTTTCAAATAGATTATCTACCTGTTTAATTGACGTATTACTCATAATTTAATGGTAGTAAGTTTTTTATCTTTTAATTATTTTTGATAAAAATGGGATAGTAACGAAAATTGAGCTATATGTTCCAGACAATATACCGATAAATAAAGGTAAAGCAAAATCGGTTAAGGCTCCAGATAAACCAAGATAATTACCAATAAATAAAATAGAAGCTATTGGAATAACAGAAGTAATAGATGTATTAATACTCCTCATTAATACTGCATTGAAAGTATTATTTAAAGTTTCAATATTAATATTATTTTGCTTATTAATTTTCTTAGAATCGTTAAGTTTATCAAAAAGGATAACAGTGTCGTATAAAGAATAACCTAATATTGTTAGCAAGGCGATTACAGTAGAAGGAGTTATCTCTAAATTTAGTAATAAATATACACTTAAACAAAGTAAGAGATCGTGTATAAGTGCAATTAAAGCAATTAGTGAAAATTTAAATTCATATCTATAGGTAATTAAAATTACTATAAAACTTAAGAATATAATTAAAGCTCTTAAACCTTTTTCCGTAATTTCATCTCCAAATGTTGGTCCAACTCTTTGAAACTCAATATTTGCATCAGAAATATTAAATTTAGTTGATAAGTAAGTTAAAAACTCTGCTTCTTTATCGGATGTAGATTCTGTTGCTCTAAAAATTATTGAGGTTGAGTTATCAAAAGTTTGATACCTTGAAACTTCTAATATTTTACTATTCATTACTTCATTTATATCATCTGTTGAGTATTCAGTTTCAAGTTGATATGTAGTACCGCCTGTAAAATCAACAGAGAGATTCAATTCAAGTATATTTGTAAAAGTTAAAACTAATACAGTTGAAAATAATATTATTTCAACAATGAATATTTTATAAAATATGTTACCGATTTTATAAAAATCTATTTTTGTATCACCTAGAAATAGTTTTTTAAACATCTTGTAAATCCTTATTTGTTATTGGAAAACACATTCTTGGGTTCTTACTAAAATTAGAGATTAGAGGTACAGAGTTTCTTGTATAAATTCTTGTAAATAGTAAATCAAATGTAGTTGCTAAGCCTAGTGCTAAGGCAAACCCTCTAATTGGTCCAATAGCAAGAATGTATAATAGAAAAGCTGCTGATATAGAAACAAAATCTGCAATCAATATAGTTTTCCATGCATCTTGAACTGCTTTGTTAGCCGCAAATTCAAACGACCTACCTATTTTAAGTTCATCTTTAAACTTTTCAAATGTAACAATATATGAATCTGCTGCTAAACCAATCGATACTATAGCTCCAGCTATACCAGCAAGAGTTAATGTATAGCCTTGGAATTTACCAAGTAAAGAAATAACAGAATAAAATAAAAAACCAAATGAAGAAAGACCAAAAATAGCAATTAAGCCAAGAAGTCTATAATAAAGAAGTAACAAAGTTGAAACTATAATTAATCCAAATACACCAGCTTGAAGACCTAAATTTAATGTATTTTCCCCTAAGGTAGCAGATACCTTTTGTATTGAGGATCTTTCAAAAGCAACTGGTAAGGCACCATATCTTAATATGACTGCTAAATTATTTGCAGACTCTCCTGCATCAGCATTACCCATAGATATAGCTGCTGTTCCACCTGTTATGCCAACATTAGGATCTACGTCAAAAGCTATACCGGGCGCTGAGACAACCTCTCCATCAAGAACAATAGCAATTTTTCTTTGGTCACCTGATTTAGAAGCAAGTTCTTTAGTAAGGTTAGTAAATTTACTTTCTGCTTCAGAATTTAATTCTAAAGACACTATCCATTCATTATCTGGATAAACAGCAATTGCATCTGAAATATCACTACCTGTCAAAGCAGCTGGTCCAAGTTCGTAGATAACTGGAAATCCACTATTAACGCCTAATAGATAAGAAATTGTTGAAGGGTTATCATCAAGGCTTACCCCAACTAAATCATCTACACCAGCAGGTACAGTTTTAATCGGATTATCAGGATCATCTGGGTTAGGACTATATTCAAATGCTGGTGAGTAACCAGTATTTAATGAAGAATCTAATACGGGTCTAAATGTTAATAAACCAGTAGTACCAAGTGCTTCAATTGCTTTGTTTTGATCAGTAACTCCTGGTAACTGTACTAATACTGACCTATCACCACTTATTGAAATTTCAGGTTCCTGTACATCACCAAAAGCCTCTATACGTGTTCTCATAATCTCTACAGCTTTTATTAGAAGTTCTTCTTCTGTGCCTTCAGGAGCAGTTAGTATTACAGATATTCCTCCTTGTAGGTCTAGACCTAATTTTGGTTTTATATCGAAAGCTATTGTGTAGTAAAACAAACCAAATGCAACAAGTGGTAAAAGAAATATTTTAATTATATTTTTCATGGTTTTTCTTGAATGTGGCTTTTATTAATTATGATTTCACCTTTTTTTAATACTAGTGTTAACTGTTCTTTATTTATTGTTGTTACTCGTCCATGGATTCCAGATTCAGTTACAACATTGTCACCTATTTGTATGTTGTCTATAAATTCTCGATGTTTTTTGTTTCGTCTTCTTTGAGGAATATATAATAATGCATAAAAAAATATGAAAATCGTAATTAAAGGCAGCAATGTTATTAAATCATTCATGTTGATATCTCTTTTTAAATTGATTAAAACTTGATTCTAATATACTTCTCCTAGCTTCATCAAGGATAATCTCAGTTTGAATTAAGTTGTGTACTGTTAAATAAAGCCATGCAGATGTATTTTCATTATGTATTAAATGTCTTAAATAAGCTTTTGAAAAATTCTTGCATGTAAAACATGGGCAGTCTTTATTAATTGGATTAGGATCATTTTCATATCTTTTATTTTTAATGTTTATATAATCATTTCCATCAACTAACTTTCCATGCCTAGCTAGTCTTGCGGGCCAAACACAGTCAAATATATCAATACCTTCTTCTATTAAATCCACGATTCCATGAAGGTCACCCAATCCCATTACATATCTAGGTTTATTTTCAGGTAACAACTTAGTAGTAAAGTTAACAATATCTTTTCTTTCAGATCTTGTCTCCCCTATTGCCAGTCCACCTATTGCATAACCGTCATAATTTTGTTCAATCATATATTTTGCTGATAACTCTCTTAAATCTTTATGTAAACCACCTTGCAATATGCCAAACAAAGATTGATTCCTATTACCATGTTTTTCTTTTGATTTTAATCCCCATGCTCTTGTAAGATTTATTGCAGCTAATTGTTTTTCTTTAGGGTCGTTTATATCGATCAGACAGTCAAATATCATTGCTATATCGCTTCCAAGTTTATTTTGAGTTTCTATAGACATCTCTGGAGTCATCTCAAATGATGAACCATCATATACATTTTTAAAAATAACTCCATCATCGTTTATTTTTGTAGGTATCGACCAAGCTTGAAAACCACCAGAATCTGTAAGAATAACTTTGTCCCAATTCATAAATTTATGAATTCCACCTAAATCTTTAATTATGTCTGAACCAGGTCTTAAATGTAAATGATATGTATTTGCTAACAATACATCTGTATTATTAAGAAACATATGAGGTGTTGACTTTATTGCGCCTCTTGTTGCAACCGGCATAAAGCTAGGTGTTTTAATTATCTTATTATTAACAATAATCTCTGTTGCTCTAGCGTTTCCATCTTTTTCAATTATTTTTAATTTTAAGTTACTCATTTTATTTCAAATAATACAGCATCGCCAAAACTTAAAAATTTAAGTTTAGATCTCTGAGCATATTTATATAATTCTTTCCATTTTTTTCCATATATTGTTAATACAATTGACAAAAGAGTGCTTCTAGGTGCATGAAAATTAGTTATTAACAAATCTACAACTTTAAATTTATAACCTGGTTTTATAAATAAACTTGTTTGTCCTTTGTAAACATTAGTGTTAGCTACTGTTTCTAATGTTCTCAATACAGTTGTACCAACTGATATAATCTTATAACCTTTATTTTTAAGTTTTAATAATTCTGAAAATTCTTTTTTTGATACTGAGTAATTTTCTTCATGAATTTTATAATTTTCTAAATATTCTGTATCTATTGATTTAAAAGTCCCTAAACCAATATCTAAATTTATGTATTTTACGATTACATCATTATTTTCTAGATGTGCAATCAACGGTTTATCAAAATGTAAGCCTGCTGTAGATGCAGCAACGGAAAATCCTTTATCCTCAAATTCGGTTTTATAATATTTATATTTTGATTCTTTGTCATTTATGTATGGAGGTAAAGGAGTTTTACCGAATTTTGAAATAATCAAATCAATACTTAAGTTTGATTCAATTTCAAAACTAGAGTTATTTTTTTTAATTATTTTAAAATTTAATAATTCTGTTTCAATATAACTTCCAACGGTCTTTGTGCCCCTAAATTTAAGTAAACACTCACAGATGTTTTCAGATATTTTTCTTAAAATAAATATTTCAACTTTTCCTTTAGTGTTTAATTTATTCGTTTTTATTCTTACATCTTGTAACTTACTTTTATTAAGAACTATTACAGATTTATTAGGCAACACAGTCAATAAATGTTTAAATTGAATTATTTTTTTTGTATTAGCTATTAACAATTTTGAATTTTCAGCTTTTTTATACCTGTCTTGGGCTATGTCATTTTTATTTAGTTTGTAGAATAATTCTTCAGTTAAAGTTTTTTTCAATTATTTATTTAAAAGTTTAATAAATAGTTCGTAAGACATAGAAATAACTTCTGGCATTCCGTCGTTTGTTCTTCTTTTGTTATCGCCTTTTCTTTTTAATTTTTTCCAAAATAAAACAGTGTTGATATTACCAGATTTTTCGATTGCTTTATCTAAAGATTGATGAAGGTTTAAATTTTGTCTTGATTTAGCTTCTATAAAATACTCTTCATCTTTTGCAAATAATTGTATATCACCTAAATCGTTCGAACCACCCTCAGCAAATCTTTGAGATCGTAAATTTACATTTTCATTTAAACGATTTACTATATTCGTTTCGTAATTTGTACCTTGTTTTTTTGCTTTGTTAACCATTTTATAATTTTAACAATTTTTAAATTGTTAATGCAGTATCTAAAAGTTTATCGTCAATATCGAAATTTGAATATACATTTTGTACATCGTCTAGTTCTTCTAAAGCCTCAATAAGCTTGCTAACATCTTTGAACATCTTTATGTCCAACATAACCGAACTATCAGGAATATAAGCTACTTCAGAATTTGTAGAAATAAATTTATTTGTTTTAAATAATTCATCTATTTTTTTAAAATCGTTTGGTTCAAATTCTAAATTTAATGAATCATTTACTTCATTAATATCTAAACAGTTATTTTCTATTGCTAAATTTATCAAGTTATCATTAACTTCTTCAAATTGAAAAATAGCTTTACGGTTAAAGAGGTAATTTACACTACCAGGGGTTCCTGTGCTTCCATTGTTTCTATTAAAAGCAGCTTTAACATCTGATGAAGTACGGTTTTTATTATCTGTTAAACATTCAACTAGTATGGCAACACCATGAGGTCCATATCCTTCATAGTGTACTTCTTGAAATTCTATTCCGTCACTATCACCGCTTAGTCTTTTTAATGCTCTTTCAATATTTTCATTAGGTACTGAATTTGATTTTGCTTTTGAAATTGCTTGATATAAAGAAGCATTATTAACAGGATCAGCCCCACCATTTCGCGCCGCTACCTCTATTCCTCTTATTAATTTTGCAAATAATTTACCTCTTTTGACATCATTGGCACCTTTTTTTCTTTTTATAGTTGACCATTTAGAGTGACCCGACATTAGTACCTTCTTCTATAAAACTGGTTAGCCAATTTAAATAATTTTCATCATTAGTTAACTCAGGATGAAAAGTAAAACCAGTTATATTTTCTTGTCTTATACCGACTAATTCTTCTTCAAGATATGCTATTTTGTGAATATTTTTCCCCGTTGAAATAATTCTTGGTGCTCTTATAAAACAATACATTTGTGTATTTTTATTAAAAGTTACTAAGCCTTCAAATGAATCATTCTGTCTTCCGTAAGCGTTTCTTTCGACTACACAATTTAATAAATTCAAAGAAACTTTGCCATCTAAAACATCTTTTGATAATAAAATTAAACCTGCGCAAGTACCTAAAGTTGGTATACCTTCGTTGATTTTATCTTGTAATTTTTTAAATAATTCTTCGTTTTCTTGGATTTTAATCATTGAAGATGATTCTCCACCAGGAAGGATTAAAGAATCAATATTTTCTATGTCACTTGTATTCTTAATAAAAATGTATTCTTTACTAATTAATTCTAAGCTCTTAGAATGTTCACGAAAGTTACCTTGCAAAGCAAGTATTCCAGTAGGCATTACCAACCTCTTTTAGCTAATTTCTCCGCTTCATCTAAGTCATCTATGTTTATACCAACCATTGGTTCTCCTAGATTTTTAGAAACTTCAACTATTTTTGATGGATCATCATAGTTAGTTGTTGCTATAACAATTGCTTCAGCTCTTTCAGCAGGATCTCCACTTTTAAATATTCCAGACCCTACGAAAACTCCATCACAGCCTAATTGCATCATAAGAGCTGCATCTGCTGGTGTAGCTATTCCTCCTGCAGCAAAGTTAACTACAGGTAATTTTCCATTTTTCTTAATTTCTTTCAGTACTTCATATGGTGCTGAATACTCTTTTGCTAAGGACATTAATTGGTTCTTATCAGAAGAGATAATTCTGTTTATTCCATGAGTCATACTTCTCATATGTTTTACAGCTTCTATAATATTCCCTGTTCCGGCTTCTCCTTTAGTTCTTATCATCGCTGCGCCTTCACCAATTCTCCTACATGCTTCTCCAATATTTGTAGCTCCGTTAACAAATGGTGTTTTTATATCATGTTTATCAATATGATTTTTATCATCAGCAGGTGTTAGCACTTCACTTTCATCAATAAAATCTATACCTAATTCCTCTAACATTTGAGCTTCGACAAAATGCCCTATTCTTGATTTAGCCATTACTGGTATAGACACAGAAGACATTATTTGCTGGATCATTTCTACTGATGACATTCTTGCCACACCGCCTTCGGCACGTATATCAGCAGGAACTCTTTCTAATGCCATAACTGCTGCAGCACCTGCTTTTTCTGCAGTTAAAGCTTGTTCTGCGTTAACAACATCCATTATCACGCCACCTTTTAGCATCTCTGCTAAACCTTTTTTAATTTTAAATGTTGATTGTACTTTCATAGACTTAATATTAACTAGTAATGCGTATAGACAGAAATCCATTTATTAATTAACTTATCAATATCATACTTTTTAATATGTTGATATTGTTTTACCCATTGATCCTTTAAATTATTATTAGTACAATAATTAATAGCTTTTTCCAACGATGTAATATCATTATTTTTAAAATAGATTGCTGTATCATCCATAACTTCTTTAAAACAATCTAGATTAGAAGCAATAAGTAAATTTCCATTATTAACTGCTTCTATTGAGGATATTCCAAAACTTTCGTTAGATTTATTCAGTGCTAAGTAATAAGCAGTATTAGTCATTATTTTGTGTTTCTGTTTCTCATCTAGATTTAATAAGTAATTTACATTCTTATTACTTCCTTTTTTATTCGTGATAGCTATAAAATTATATAAACCATTTAACATCTTATTATTTGATAATTTTTCAAATAATTTAATATTTTTTCGTCTTTCATTCCTGCCTACAAATAAAAGATTATAAGAATGTATAAAAGTTGCTTGTTGATTAATTCTTATAGCATTATTAATTACTAATGATTTCTTTGATAATGTGTATGCATTTTTAAGAGCTTCTTTACTAACTGCTGTCGATACTATCTTTTGGTTAGTAAATAGGAATAGTAATTCTTGAATTATTAAGTAAAACTTATTTAAAGATGCATGATGTGTAACTATAGTTTTTTTTGAGGTACTGTATCTCCACACGAATAAAGGAATAAATGGTTCGTGAATATGAATAATATCAGCCCATTTAATAGCTTCTTTAAGTATTTTTCTATTTGGAAATAAACTAATCGGGGCAATTGATTTATTAAATGGTAAATTTACAGTGAAGCCTAAATTATAATTTTCTGCATTAGGAGCACATATTTTCGTATTGTAATTAAGAGAGTTTAGTTTATCAGATAATAGATTAATTTGATTCTGCACTCCACCATGTTTTTTCATGTCGTAAGCTGTAAGCAATAATATCTTAGTATTCATTTGACCATATAGGTTGAATAGAATGCCACTGATTAGGAGCTAAAGATATTAATTTTTCGAAAGACTTAGCTAAAGTTTTTAACCCCTGCTGTATGCTTGTTGATTCATTTTCAAATAGGGGAACATAAAATGGCTTTTCGAATATAAGACTATACTTTCCATCAATTTTTAAAAATGCAGTAGGTACTATTGGTAACTGTGTTTTTAACGCTAAAGCTACTGGTCCTTTTGGAAAAGCAGCTAAATTACTAAAAAACTCAGTACCAACTCCTGTCTTGTTAATACTTCGTTCTGAAAGCAAGCATACATGTTTTCCATCTTCTAATTTTTGTATTATCTTTTCAAAAGTGTTTTGTCCTTTCCCTCCAATAACAATTTCACAACCTAAGTCTTCTCTTAATTCTTTAAACCAAGAAAGTAAATATTGATTTTTTAAAGGTTCAGCTACAGCTAGTAAGTCTAGATTTATATGATTCCCAACTGGTATTGCCATTTCCCAGTTACCGATATGAGGTAAAGCAAATATTGCTCCATTTTTTTTTATTGTTTTTATATAATCTTCGTTGACAATATTTACATTATCTAATATTTTTTTATTAAAGTTTGTTTTTGTTAACCAAAGTACTTCAATCCAATATTTGGCATAATTAATTTTTACTAAAATAGGGTTATATTTTTTATCTAATATTTTATTTAAAACTCTTGATCTTTTAAACAATTTAGTGGTATTTCTAGGGGAAATTAAAGAGTATATTAATCCAATTGGATAACTTAAAAGGAGTAGGATATTTAAATTAATTCTCTTCATTAAATTATGTAAATTTTTAATTAATATGTACTGTAATTTTTTCATTCAATGCTCTTATAAAGTTTATAAAATCTTTGTAATACTGTAATCCAAGTTAAGCAAGCAAAAATGTAGACATAAATAAAAGAAAAATCATAATACATATATAAAACAGCAAAAATTACCCTCTCAGGTCTTGGTGTTATCCCGATTTTATTGTCAACTTTAAAATATTCACCCTTAGCCCTTAAGTACGGTATTAATCCTGATGCAGTAACTATTGAAATAACTGTGAAAAGTTCTAAATCTGTTTCTACATAGTTTATACAAATAACAGACCATATTATTAATTCACCAATTCTGTCAATTGTTGAATCTAATATAGCTCCTTTTTTTGATTCTAAATTTAAAGTTCTAGCTAAAGGTCCATCCAATCCATCAATTGCACTTCCAAGAAATATAAAAATTACACCGTATAATGTATTTACTGTGAAAAAGAAATAGGAACCAACAAATATAATAAATAAACCAACTATTGATAAAAAGTTAGGCTTGATTTTTAAAATAACACATATCTTTATAAATGGAATTGCAAATGTTTCTGAATAAGTTTTTAAATATTTTTCAAGCATCAACTACTTCTTCTGTATAAACATCAGAAATAATTGCTTTAGTAAAAGCATCAAATTCAATTATTGATTTTTCTTTAGGTGGATTGTTGTGGTCATAAACAATTACAGTCCAAATTGGTTTTAATATTTTTGGTGGCAAATTAAAATTAAAAGTAAGCGCTATAGAATAATATCCAATAGAGTGAGGTATATATTTACCTATATATTCAATAATCTCTTTTTGTTCTATTATTTTATTATTTTCGATAAACTTTATAAATAAAGATAACATAAGCAACAATACGGACGCCGGATATAAATTAATCCATGTATTCAAATATGTTATTATGAATGAAATAACAGACAAGGTAATAAATATATAAAAATAACGGCTTCGAATTACAGGGTTCGGAATTTCATAACTTCCAACTGCAAGAGAATTTAGGTCATCTGGTACTAATTCTTTCTCAGCAGCATCAAGTTCAATATTTATACCATCTTTCATCAGAGTTTAAATACTGGTTCTTTTAATATATTTTTTATTGATTTCATACCCTCACTGATTTCAATATCTTTAGTTTCGATACCATCAATGTAGTTAATTGCTATTGTTTTATTTTTAGCATCATTTTCACCGATAATTAGAGTTATAGGAATTTTTGACTTTTTAGAATCATGAATTTTTTCTCCTAACCTTATATTTCTATCATCAATATTTATCCTGTAATTACTTAATTTTTTAGAAATTGTCTTTAGATAATCTTCTACATTTCCAATTGTTAATATGTTTATTTGAGTAGGAGCAAGCCAACCAGGGAAAAATCCAGCATAATGTTCAGTAAGAATCCCTGTAAATCTTTCAATAGATCCTAGAAGAGCTCGATGAATCATTACAGGTGTAACTTTTTTATTATCAGAATTTATATATTCTAACGAGAAATTATCTGGTTGAGCAAAATCAATTTGAATTGTTGTTAGTTGCCATCTTCTACCAATTGCATCTTTTACGTGTAAGTCAATTTTAGGTCCATAAAAAGCTCCTTCACCATGTGCAATCTTATAAGAAATTTTTTGTACGTTTAATGCATCCTCTAAACTTTGAGTAGCAATTTCCCAATCTTTATCTTCACCTATTGAGTCTTCTGGTCTAGTTGACAAATCTGCTTCAATATTTTCAAAACCAAAACAATTAAGAAGTTTTATTGAGAATGTTAATAAATTTAATATTTCATTGTTTAAATCTTCAGTAGTTGTAAATATATGTGCGTCGTCTTGTGTAAACCCTCTAGCTCTTAATAGACCATGAAGGACCCCTGTTTTTTCCATTCTATATACTGACCCAAGCTCGAAATATCTTATAGGTAATTCTCTATAAGATCTTATATCATTTTTATATACAAGAATATGAAAAGGACAGTTCATAGGTTTTAAATAATATTCATCATCTGCATTGTTATCTTTTAATGCTGGATACATGCCCTCCTTATAGTGAGATAGATGTCCTGATGTTTCCCATAATATTGACCTACCTATATGTGGAGTGTTAACAAAATCATAACCATTTTTAATATGAGCTTTTTTACTAAAAGATTCTATTTCATTTCTAAGAATTGCTCCGTTTGGTTGCCATAAAAATTGACCTGGACCTAACTCATCGGCAGTAGTGAATAATTTTAATTCCTTACCTATTTTTCTATGGTCTCTTTTTTCAGCCTCTTCTTGACGTGTAAGATATTTGTTTAAATCATCTTTCGTAAACCAAGATGTTCCATAAATTCTTTGCAATTGCGGATTTGTTTCTTTACCTCTCCAATAAGCTCCAGCAACTTTTGTTAATTTAAAATGTTTGAGATATCCAGTATTAGGAATATGTGGACCTTTACATAAATCTTTAAATTTATCATTTTTATAAATGGATACTTCATTATTGGCAACTCCCTCTTCTTTATCAGCAGTATTTATTAACTCTTTCTTAAATTTTTGATCTTTAAAAAGTTCTGTTGCTTTTTCAGTACTTGTATATTCTTTTATAAATGTTTGTTTTTTACTAATAATATTATTCATTTCATTTTCAATGCTTGATAAATCATCTTCGCTTATATTGTTTTCGAATAAGAAATCATAATAGAATCCATCTTCAATTGCTGGTCCTACTCCATACTGTGTATTTGGATATATATTAATCACAGCTTGAGCAAGAATATGAGCTGATGAATGTCTTAAGATTTCTAAAGCAGTTTGATCTTTTAGTGTAAATATTTTACATTTAACGTCACTAGATATTGTCTGGTGAAGATCTGTCAGTATTCCATCAATTTCAATACAGATTGCATCTTTTGCTAAGTTTCTTCCTATATCTGAAGCAAGTTCATAACCAGTAATTTCTTTTTCATATGTTCTTACTGATTTATCAGGAAGTGTAATTCTTATACTCATTTACTTAATATTAATGACAATTCTTATCTATTTTTATAGTAAGAGAAATTGTAAATATTATGTTTTAATTAGTACATGAGAAAAAATATAAATATCATATTAAATGGTAAATATATAGACGTTAAGTTTAATAATGAGCTAAAAAATCATAATATTTTAATGAGATTTGAAATTGTTAACCCATATCAGATGAAATGTGTATCTTTAAAGATAGTAAATACAAAAGATTATGAAATTTCATCAACAGATATAAGAACGATAAATATACATACTCTCATTAAAAAAGCTTTAAAAACTATACATTCATTTAAAAAACTAGATAGAAAAGAATTTAATAAAAAAACTAAAGGTTATTTACATGATAATTTAGATTATAAAATAATTGTTAAAGACATTAAAAATAGAAATATTAAAGATAGGAATACCTTTCTTTCTTTATATTCTTATATTTATCAGCATGAATCTCGTAACTACGGAGATAATGTTTCTAATAGATTATCTATTTTATTAGATTACTCAGAAGGTTATGTAAAAAATATAACTAAAGAAGCGTTCAATAAGAACTATATAAATAAAAATAATAAAGGAGTAGCTGGAGGACTGCTTTCTACAAAATCATTGAAAATACTTAATTCTCTTTAATTTCAATACTTTCAATCACAACATCACTAACAGGCCTGTCACCTTCTGCTGTTTCAACTGAAGCTATCTTATCAACAATATCTAATCCATCTGTAACTTTTCCAAATATTGTATATTGATACGGTAGTGGATAATCTACATGCATAATAAAAAATTGACTCCCATTAGTATTAGGTCCAGCATTAGCCATAGCTAAGATTCCTTTTTCATAAGGTTGCTTATTATTTAATTCATCATCAAATTTATAACCAGGATATTTTCCCATTTCACCATGTCCGGTACCACTTGGGTCCCCGCCTTGAATCATAAAACCATTAATGACACGGTGGAAGATTACGTCGTTATAGTATCCATCTTTTGATAAATTTATAAAATTATTAACAGTCATAGGTGCATCGTTTGTAAAAAATTCAACGGTTATATCTCCCATATTTGTTTGCATTACAGCTGTATATTTTTTATTTAAATCAATATTCATTTCTGGTACTGATATATATACTTTATCTTCATTCATCTCTGTCTCCATTTCTATATTTTCTATTTCTAAATTATTATTAACAACTTCTTCTTGAGCTGAGCAACTTATAAATAAAATTATTATTAGATATAAATATTTTTTCATATTTAACTACCTGATGAGCCCATAAATATGTTAGGTACATATTCTCCGTAATTCTGTTCATCGTCATAGTTGCCACTACACGATACTATTAGAATAAGTACAATAAATAATTTAAGGATCATTTATTTCCTAGATTAGTCATTCTCACAGTTGATTTAGCACATAATTTATCGTTATTGAATATTTCCGCTTCCCATAGTTGAGATCTTTTTCCTAGTTTAATTGGTTTGGCTTTAAGTATTAAGGTGCCTTTAGTAGCACTAGCAATAAAATCTGTATTATTGTTTACACCAGCCCAAATTGATTTTTGATTTATTGACGCTCCATAAGAGATAGCAGATTCTGCCATTGCAGAGTAAACACCACCATGTACTAAACCAAATGGTTGCAAGTGTGATTCGTTAATTTCTAATTTTGTTTCAACATAGTTTTCTTCTAATTGAACTAACTTGTGCCCAATTAAACCATCAAATGTGTCATTAGGAAATTCCATACCTTCAATTATTTTTACATATTTATCTGTACTCATAAAAAACCTTTTCTAACTTTTTTTCACCATTTCCTAATAAAAACCACCATATACCAACAAATAATGTAACTAAAGTTATTAATACTAGAAAAAATAAGTAAATAACATCATATTTTATGATAATTAGCTCTCTTAGAGCAAAAATATATGTAAATATTCCAAAAAATGTAATAAATAACGTTACAAAACCAAACCATGTAAAATCACTACCTAACTTAGCTACTACTATTTTTCTATCTTGTATCGGAAATAAATAAGAATTTTCTAATTTATGGGCAATTAATACGTCATTTCCATAAATTTTATTTATTTTTTCCTCTAAAAATTGGCTGTAATTACGTGTAAATATTAAATAATGCGCGTGAAAAGATAACAACACGGAACCAAATAAAGATATAAATGGAATTATTAGAATTGCATTCATATTAGTGCGACTTAAGTAAAAAAATATAACTGTAAAAAAGAAGAGCAATCGTACATCTAATAGGAATTGCTTATGATAAAAATTATTCATTTGTCTCATTCGAGTTAATTGACTATTTAAAATATTTATTTCGTCCATTTGTTAAAGTTTATATTGGTTATGTTTAAATCAAAATATATAATATTTATTGTATTGATATTTATTTTTATATCAGTTATAAATATATTTTCTATAGTGTATGTAGAATACAGTTCAGTCTCTCTAGTTAAATTTAAAGAACATAGAATTGAGTGTGGTCAGTTAATAGATATTATTACAGATAAAATTGACTACTCTGAAAATCCAACATTAAGTATGAATAGAAACACGTGCATGAATATTGCTATAGTTACATTATTAAGCTCAGTTTCATCAATATTATTTCTATCATTATTTTTATATTTATTAATAAAATATATTAAAAATCGAAAAGATTTTGAAGACCTCTCAGATTTAATTCAAATATTAAAAAATCGAAACTATAGATAATATAATTTATATATGAAAATTGGAGCATTCATTCCACAAGGTTGGAGAATGGATTTAAATAATCTTGAACCTCATGAACAGTGGAATAATATTTTAGATTCTGCAAATAAAATAGAGAAGTATGGTTTCGAATCTCTTTGGGTTTACGACCATTTTCATACTGTTCCCTCTCCAACATTACAGCCTACTTATGAATGCTGGTCCTTAATGGCTGCGTTATCTCAATCCACAAAAACAATTAGATTAGGTCAAATGTGTACTTGTAATTCTTATCGAAATCCAGCATATCTTACTAAGGTAGCTTCAAATATAGATGTTATGTCAAATGGAAGACTTGATTTTGCAATTGGCGCTGGTTGGTATGACCAAGAATATACTGCTTATGGTTATGACTACCCTACTGATGGTGAAAGATTAAAAATGCTTGAAGAGGCTCTATTAATATACATTGAAATGACAACTAAAGATGTAGCTACATTTAACGGAAATTATTATAAAATTAATAAAGCAATAAACGAACCTAAGCCCATACAAAAACCATATCCTCCACTTTGGGTCTGTGGTGGTGGAGAAAAAGTAACTTTAAAATTATTAGCTAAATATGGTGATTATGGAAACTGGGATGTTGATCACGAAGGTTTTAAACATAAATCTGAAATTTTAGAAAAACATTGTGTAGAGGTTAATCGTGATTTTAATGAAATCGGAAGAACATTACACACAAATGTAATTATTGGTGAAAATAAAAATGATTTAAATTCTAAAATACAAAAAATCTCAAATGAAACATCAATACCTGAATCTTATTTTATAAAGAGACCATTAGTTGGTACTAAAGATAAAGTTTTTGAAAGTTTAGATAAATTTGAAGATTTAGGTTGTGAGTATTTAATAGCTTATGTTGCTGATATAACTTGGGGCAACTCGCTTGAAATTTTAAAAGAAAGGTTGTAAAAATCGGAAGCCCTCGTTAGAGGGCTTCCCAACAGGGCTGCGTATCACACTTAATTGAAACGCACTAATAGAATACCATTTTTTTTTAGTAAAAGTAAAGTTATTTAGCCAAAAGAAGGATTTTTTGTATTTGGAACAAGGGAAATCCACACTTTTCCTTTTGGTACATACAATATATTGTCATTATTATCTACTATGTGGAATGGATCAAGATTTGAACCTCTTTTCCACTTTGCGTCAAGTAACTTACCTTTATGTAAAATAATTGCTCTACCTTCACCAACTGTTTTAACTGAAGGAAGCTGAAGGGGGTGGATATAAGGTTCACAAAATAATGCAATAACAGTTGTTGCTGTAATTTGGCCTTGAGTTCCATTTTGGTTTATCCAATAGTGGATATTATTATCAGATGAATTTTTATATGCATCATAATAGGTTCTAACATATGATGATCCATTCCAAGACCATGTTGTTGATGTATATGTTGAAAATGTTAATTTAAGAAAGGAATTGTAAGACCAACTATCTAAAGATGGATCACCCCATGGAAATAAAGGTTGTGGATTATTATATTTTTTATAACCTTTATTGATTGCAAGCTGTTTTAATTTCGATGTATCTGCATATAAATTATGTGGTGCATTTCTTGATGATATGCGAAAGTACTCTGGTCGTCTATCTGTTATTACTGGAACACCCATATCAATAATCTCAGGTATTAATCCTCCTGTAGCTCCGCTTGCAATTAATACTCCACCAACAGGTCTTAAAACAGTTGGATCTGTTGGCCTAGCTGATCTAATTGGTCCGTGATAACTTGTATCACTTTGGTAAAATATATTTATAAATCTAGTCATTCCTCCTTCAACCAAAACTTCAAAAACTGCATCTGCAGCTTGAGGTCCAGATTGAGGCCTGGCTCTAACATTATTATCATTTTTAATGCCTATTACAATAGAGTTATTTGATCCAATTGGCATTGGAAGTCCGTTGACAGGTGAGTTATAACCCTCTGTATAATTTTGTGTAGGAACTGCGCCTAAGGAAGTATAAGTTTTTTCTTTTGTTAACGTCCAATTTTGATTCAAATATGCATCTAACTCTGCTTGTGAGTTTACTTGAGCAACATTTCCATATCTATAAACGAATACAGGATAAAAACATGGATCAGGTACCCAGACATCATCATCGTTAACATACCCAACTAAACAGTCTAAATTAGGATTGTAGTTTATTAAATCAACAGTCAAACTTACATTTAAATTTACTGTTTCTTCTATATTTGTAACTTCTTCTGTAATAATATTTTCTTCATTAACTTCTACTGATATAAAAGATTCTTTACCTTTATCTAAAGCTTGCTTTGTTTTAGGACCAAATATTCCATCAACCTCTAATCCTGCTTTTCTTTGAAATTCTTTAAGTGAAACTTTTGTTTGGAATCCAAATACACCATCAATATCTCCTGTATATATTTCTAAATCTTTTAATTTTTTTTGTATATATTTTGCTTCATCAGAAATTTCATAAAGATTTATATCTACAGTTTGTTGTCCTCCTATGTTTATATATGAACTTTCACCTTTCTTTAAAGCTTCTTTTGTCATAGGTCCTAATATTCCATCTTCAACTAACCCACTTCTTTTTTGAAATTCTTTAATCGCTAACTTTGTATATGTACCAATTACACCATCAATGTCACCTTGATAAATGAACAATTTTTTCAATTCTCTCTGTGCATCTTCTATATTATTTACTACAACTGTTGGGATAGTTGTAGTGATTGTTGATTCTGTTGGGATAGTTGTAGTGATTGTTGATTCTGTTGGGATAGTTGTAGTGATTGTTGATTCTCTTGGGATAGTTGTAGTGATTGTTGATTCTGTTGGGATAGTTGTAGTGATTGTTGATTCTGTTGGGATAGTTGTAGTAGCTATATTTTGGCTACTTTCTATTGTGTTATTTCTGTTATTAAGGAATAAAATTAATGAAATCAAAACTAAAAAAATCAAAAAAGGGTTATTATTTTTGATTTTGTTTAAATATTTAAACATTATCTAATAAATATAGGTGATTTTAATATTATTGTTTTAAATTATTTAACTACTTGACCAATCTATTTTACCATTATCTAAAGGTAATATATGTAACCACTGTTTACTTGGAGGTACATAAATAGCATTCTGCTCTTCATCGTAAAATTCAAATGGTTCACTTATATCATTTCGTCTCCAAGTTCCTTCAATATAATTACCATTGTTAAATATATACACAGGACCAACACCAACAGTTAAAACACTAGGTAAGGTTGTTGCTTCATCTATATAAATTGGACCTTGGATAACAACAATTGTTTCTGTTTGTAAAATTTGAGTAGTTTCATCTCTGGTTATTATATTGTGAGCAACTGCTTCTTTTGAAGACGTATATCCGTCAATAATAAATCTTGAATACTTTGTACCATCTAATTTCCATATTATTGTTGTAAAATCACTATATTCAATTGTTACTCTGTTAGAACCTGAATTCCAGTTATTTTGATTTTTACCAAAACTATAAAGTGGTCCAGGTGGTGGATTGAAAGGAAATCCTTTCTCATCAACTAATTCTCTGATTAATTCTGTATCGCCATATAAATTATGTGGAGCACTTCTAGAAGTTATTCTAAACATAGCTGGAGCAGGTTGTTCTTCTAAAACAGCAACTCCTAATTCTCTTATTTGAGGTACTAATCCTGGTGTTGCTCCAGACACTACTAAGATTCCACCGTATGGCCTTACTAAAGTTGGATCTGTTGGTCTTGCTGATCTAATTGGTCCAAGGTAATCACTTGTTTTATCATAGAAAAAAGCTAAAAATCTTGTCATTCCACCTTCTACTAATATTTCATGTACTGAATCAGCATCTTCTAAACCTGACTGAGGTCTAGCGTTTAGATTGTTATCTATTTTGAAAGCTAATATTCTTCTTGGTCTTTTTAACCATAATTCAGGAGGAAGTTCTAACCCTGTAAAGGGAGACATCTTTTCTTCATCAAATACATATAATTCCGCAATTGAGGTAGTAGTAGTATCACTTACTTCTTTTTCTATAGTTGTAACCGTAGTTGTTACTTTATCTGTTATATCAGAATTTTGGGATTCATCATTATTATCTGCTGATGAACAAGATAGAATAATAAAAGCAAGTAAAAGAACTTTTAAATTTTTCATAATTTTATATTAGCCGGTTAATACATATTTAATATAAATATTTTTTATAGAACAGCTGAAAAGCCAAGTTTAATAAAGTTTATTATTGTTTTATCTATTTGAAAATAAGTTAAGTTTTTAAAGACTTTTTTTCCTTTTTTATTAGTAACAAACCATAAAGGATCTATAAGATTTGACATTCTAAATTTTGAATAAACAATACCATTTTCAACAGATTCAAAAAACAATGAATTGTGGACAAAATCTTGACCGCTTTGTATATCATTATCTTTATTTCCGGGAAAACCTCCCCATGGCAATGTTGGAATGATAAAACCAATCGCAGACCATTCATTTATAGCAACTGTTCCATATTTTAATTCATTCACGTAGAGGTCTGAAATATGTTTATTTTTCTTATTTTTGTATTTTTTAAATAAAACAGTAGCTCCTAAGTTACCCCATAAAGTATTGTTACAATAATCAATTACATTTTGTGCGTACTCAAAATCATTGGTGAAAGGTATTTGCTTAAAATATATTGATGTTCCCCACACTTCACTGGTTTCAAATTTACTATAAGCTTTTATTTCTCTAGATAAGTGAGGTGTTGCACATGTAACATCATTTAATCTTTCATAATTATTATCTTTTTCAAGAGAACTTAATTTTTCTATACTATTTGGATAATAAGAAAATCTATCATCTATATTTTTCATATAGTGTTTAACGTATTTCATTAATTTTTTAGTATGTTTCCAACCATCGGGTAAAACCACGATTTGCGCTGATATACAATTAAAACCACCGTTATTTAATTTTGCTGTAACTATTTTTCGAGCCTGGTGCTTGATCTCGGAATTTGTCCAATTTCCTGGATGAATAATAATTGGTGTAACATTACCTAGTTCACTTGAAAATGATTTTTTATTTTTTTTAGTTAATGTTTTGAGACTTTTATCTTTTTCTTTTAATTTTTTACCATAAACTATATTTTCATAAGTTTCATCAGATCCAGTTAAGTGGATATGGTCTATACCTTTATGGTCAACCATATATTTTGATTCTTCAGTGGTACCTTTAGTAACAACCATGTATCCTAGTGAAATAAAATTTTCAAATACTTTTTCATATACAGGTAGGAGATATTCGTTTACAGGATTTAATTTTAAATATATAACTGATCTTTTTGTAACTAGATGAAAAATGGTATCAAGCAGTGGTATGCATGAAACATTTCCAGCACCTAATACTAAAGTTGTAGATGGCTTATGAGGATATCTCATAGCAAAACCTCTATAATTTTCAATTTCATTAAAGTTAATATTTTTGTTAAATTTAACTTCTGCAGAAATAAATGGAAAAAATATTTTTTCTAAATTATTATTAGGAAAAACTTTATAAGTATTATTTTTATAATTAAATAAATCTTTATCCAAAGGTTTATTAAAATCTTTCAAAGTTTCAATATAATATTGTAATGCGAAAACTGACGCAAAAGGGCCTCCTAACCATTCTTCTCCTTCAGCTATAGTATTTGTAACTCCTTTATTTTCTGCTGCTACTGTGGCCCAATAATATGCAATACTTTTAATATTCTGAATACATTCTTCAAACATTGTTATTAATTTTGCATTATCAATTTCTGAAAATTCTTTTGCATTAACTCTCAATGAATTAATATTTCTGTCAATATCTAATTTTGTTAAGACCATATCTATATCTTATTCAGTAATTTCAAGAAGTTCAAAATCTCCCCAGTTAACAGTCAGATGTTTTGCAGGAATTAGTTCATTTGGTCGCCCAACTGGTAGATTTTTAGGATATTGTGTTAATTTATCATTATTAATTTTTAAATCTTCAATAATTTCATTTAAAGTCTGTGCTAATTCATCTAATGTTTCTAATGTTTGCGTTTCTGTTGGTTCAAACATTAATGCTTCATCAATTATTAAAGGAAAATAAATTGTTGGAGAGTGAAATCCTCTATCTAATAATGCCTTTCCTATATCGTAAGCTTTTATTTTATGTGATTTTTTTAGTTTTTTAGAGGTACTTACAAATTCATGCATACAAGGTTTTGTATAAGCTAATGGCAAAACTTTAGATATAACTGATGACAAATATCTTGCATTTAATACAGCAAATGATCCTAGAGTATCTAGACCTTCTTTCCCCAATAATTTCATATAAGCCAATGCTCGTAAAGCAACTAGAAAGTTGCCATGATATCCATGCATCCTTCCAATTGATTTTTCAGGGAAGTACCATTCATAATCTTCTTTACTTTTCTTAACTATAGGCCCAGGTAAATATTCTTTTAAAAATTCTTTAACTGCTACTGGACCTGATCCTGGTCCACCACCACCATGAGGAGTAGCAAATGTTTTATGTAAGTTTGAATGTACAATATCGAAACCCATATCGCCTGGTCTGCATATACCTACTATTGCATTAAGATTTGCTCCGTCATAATATAATAAGCCATCAACACTATGAATAATGTCAGCTATTTCAATAATATCTTCTTCAAATAATCCACCAGTATTTGGGTTAGTTAACATTAAACCTGCTGTATCTTTATTTACTAATTTCTTTAATTCTTGAACATCAATTAAACCTTCTTCATTGGTGGCAACCTCTATAACTTCAAAACCTGCCATTTTTGCTGATGCAGGATTAGTACCATGTGCTGAATCAGGAACTATTATATTTTTTTTATTATCAAAGTTATTTTCAATTAAATATTTTTTAATAATTAACAGGCCTGTTAATTCACCAGATGCTCCAGCAGGTGGTTGAAAGCTTGCATAATCCATACCTGTTATTTTTGTTAAATAATCTTCCAAAACATTTAATACTTCTAACGCTCCTTGAGTCTGTTTTTGCGGAGCTGCTGGGTGCAGATTGGAAAACCCGTCTAATGAAGCAACCCAATCAGCAAACCTAGGGTTGTATTTCATCGTGCAGGAACCTAATGGATAAAAACCTAAATCAACAGCAAAATTACGATGAGCTAGTCTAGAGAAATGCATCACTAAATCATGTTCTGATACCTCAGGTAATGGAGCTTTCTCAATCTTTAAACATTCATGATCTATTGTCTCCTCATCAACGTCTAGTTTTGGATAATTGAATGCTCTTCTACCAGGTTTTGATAATTCTTTAATGGTTGGCTCAGGTAAACCTCCTACTAAAGGTAATGAACTTGCGTTACCACCACTAATCATTATTTACCTCTATGTAATTGTCGATATATTTATCTATTTCTTTTTTTGTACGTTTCTCAGTAACAGCAATTAATAAATGATTATCATCATATTTTATTCCAGCAAGAATCCCTTTCTCAGCCATTAAATCAATAATAATTTCAGGATCTTTCGTTGTTTCTATTACGAATTCTCGTATTGAAGAGTCTTTGTTAATAACATTAACCTTTTTATCTATAAACAATTTTTTCATATAATTTGCTTTTTGCATTGCATGATAACCCATTGAATATATGCCTTCAGGTCCCAACCAACATAAATGTATTGCAGACCCAATTGCATTTAATGTCTGATTAGTACATATATTTGATGATGCTTTTTCTCTTCTTATGTCCTGTTCTCTTGCTCTTAGTGTCATAACATAAGTTTTAAGATTATTTGAATCTCTCGTTTCACCAATTATTCTTCCAGGAACTAACCTTGCAAATTCTTTTTTTGTAGCGAACCAACCTACAGTTGGTCCACCGTATGATAACGGTGTTCCTATAGACTGACCTTCAGCAACTACAATATCAAATCCCATATTTCCAGGAGTTTTTAATATTCCTAAAAGAGTTGGATCCACGTAACAGATAGAAACAACTCCTTTATCCTTAGCTCTCGTAACTAAATCTGTTAAATCTTGTGCTGATCCGTTGTAATGTGGATAACTAACAACAAACGCTGCATCATCTTCTGTAAATAAATAATCATCTGGAAATCTATCATCTTTGAGGGTTATATATTTTAAATTAAATTTATCTGAATCAATTAAGGTATCAACTACTTCTTTACTATTGGGATTAAAACTATTAGATATAACTACCCCATCTCGTTTTGTTTTATTTATAGCAACAGAAATGGCTTCTGCAATTGATGTAGCACCATCGTAAAGCGAAGCATTAGCTAATTCCATTTCAGTTAAATCACACACTAGAGACTGAAACTCAAATAAAGCTTGCAATACTCCTTGTGATATTTCAGGTTGATAAGGTGTGTAAGATGTCATAAACTCTGGTCTCATAGTTAAAGTTTTTACAGTATGAGGTAAGAAAACATCATAATGTCCCCCACCAGCGAAACATATTAAATCTGTTTTATTTTTGTTGGATATTTTTTCAAAATATTCTATTGCTTCTAATTCAGAAATTGAATCAGGTACATCTATACCTTTTTCTAACAAAAGCTGTTTGGGTATGTGTGTAAATAGTTCATCTAATGAACTAATTTTTAACTCTTTAAATATTCTTTTTATGTCAATGTCAGAGTGTGGTACATACATTAGTTTAAAAACCTTTTATTTATTATTTGTCCTTCTAATAAGTTACCACGTATATCAAACTCTAATAAATTACTTTCAGGGAGACTATCTAATAATACGAAACCAATGGATTTTTCTAATATTGGTGAGTAATTCCCAGAAGTCACAACCCCGGAAACATTATTATTCTTCACCTCTGTACCCGTTCTTGGTATTCTTTTTGATTCGAGTATAAATTTTTTTAAATATTTATGTTCTCCGCTTTTGATTTGCTCATCAATTTTATTTTTACCTAAATAGTTATCATTATTATTAATTACCCATTTCAAATTAGCTTCAACAGGAGATATTTTTTCAGTAAGTTCAAAACCATACAGTGGTAAAGAAGCCTCCAATCTAAGAGTATCTCTTGAACCTAAACCACATGGTTTTATATTGTTTTCTATTAAAAATTTTAAAACTTGATCTGTATGTATGTTTTCATACATTATTTCAAGACCGTCTTCTCCTGTGTAGCCTGTCCTTGCATATGTAAAAGTTTTATTATATTTTGTAGAAAATTTATCAGGTATTTCTAATAAAGTTTTTAATAATTCAATAGATTGAGGTCCTTGTATAGCTATCAATGAAGTTTCAAATGTAATATCTTTATATGAAATTTCATTATTAGTTAAATGCGTAGTAATTTTATCTCTATTTATTGCATTACATATTAATATTATGTGCGTTTCAAATTTCCAAAATATAACGTCATCCAAAGCATTTCCTTCTTCGTTAGTAAATATTGAATACATTGCTTTAGTGCTTTTTAATTTTATTAAGTCAGAGCATATTAATTTATTAACATTTTCTATTTCATTATTTTCTATATATATTCTGCCCATATGTGAAACATCAAAAAAACCTGATTCAGTTCTTACATAATTGTGTTCTTTAATTGTTCCTTCATAAGAAAAAGGCATAAGCCAACCTGCAAATTCTATCATTTTTGCTTTTTGTTCTTGGTGGAATTTATATAAGGATGTGGTTAGCAAGTCATTCATTAAGATATGAAAGATTCATATTCTTGATAACTCATTCCAGTATCATCTAAATTTTTTATATCAGCTTTAACAAGCCAGCCTGTACCACAAGGATCCGTATTAATAATTTCTGGTTGACTATCTAAGTCTAAATTTATTTCAGTTATTACACAATCCATAGGTGCGTATGCCTCTGCGACAGTTTTTGTTGCCTCAATTTCTATCATTGAATCACCTTTGTTAAATTCTTCACCTACATTAGGTAATGTAACAAATACAATATCTCCAAGTTCACCTTGTGCGAAATCTGATATACCAACAGTAATATTGTTATCATTAATTGAATACCATTCATGAGTTTCTAAATATTTTTTATCTGTCAATGTTCTCCTATTTATTATTTACAAATGGAATTATATCATTTTTTATTAAAATTTAATAAAGCACTTAGCTGTTTTTATATATCTAATTCGTTATTTTTAGATATTTCACCAAACCAAATAGCTGACTTATGTGGTTTTCTCTCAAATGTTTCTTTATCAACCTCAACAAGTCCAAAATTCATTTGATAACCAAGATCCCATTCGAAATTATCTAACAATGACCAATACAAATAACCAATAACATTCTTATTTGTATCTAAATAATTGTGAATATCATTAAGTACTGTAGAAACAAACTCAATTCGTTCCTCGTCATTATCAGTTGCAATTCCATTTTCAGTTATAAAAATATCTTTTCCATCAAAAAACTTGGTCAAACGTTCTATATTGTAAAGAACTGCTTCTGGTCTATATTCATAGCCCATTTTGGTTGTGCGAGTATCAGTATCAATTCTTCCATTTCGTCCAGCAAATATTTGTAAAATTCTTGGTAGTATAAATCTTCTTACAATTGGGATATCTAATAAAAAGGGAGTAGCAATTGATAAGAGTATGCTTCTAGGAAATCTAACTATGGTATAAGTTTGTAAACCAATAAAATCATCATCTTTAGAGGCTTCAAGGAATTTATCTTCTAAATTATATTTAAGATATTGTTTAATTCTTTTATTATCATCGTCTTCCCATTCTTGTAAAGCATGAGTCATGCCTACTTTTGCATTAGGATTGTATTTCTTTATAGTGTTTCTTGCTTTTTTATGAGCTTCTATAACATTGTTTGATGCTTTAAACAATACTTTTTCATCGGCAATACCTGGTGGAAATTTATTAGTTGAAAAATAACCAAAAAATGTAAATATTCCAGGTTCATTAATTGTATTAAAGTATTGAACTTCTTTAGGAAGACTTTTCATTATTTTTTCTACATAATTATTGAAATAACCTATAACATTATTATTTGCCCATGATCCTTCATCAGAAACCCATTGAGGTGTAGTGAAATGATGGAATGTAATAATAGGTAATATATTTTCTGATAAAAGTTTTTTAGTTTTATCAATATAATGTTTTATTTCCTTTTCGTCAAAGTTGTTCTTTGATGGCTCTACCCTACTCCATTCAATTGAAAATCTAAAAGCATTTATTCCTAATGTTTTAAGTAAATTTATGTCTGTGTCAATTAACTCATAATGTTTACAGGCTTCACCACATTGTTCTTCGCATTTTGAATTTTTATTATTCTCCCATGCAGTCCAGTCATTATTATAAATACCGCCTTCAACCTGATATGAAGCAACAGCTGTACCAAAAATAAAATTATTTGGAAATTTTTTATTAACCATATTTATAAATGATATAAGTTATATAAATTAATACAATTTGAAGTATTAGTCTTACAGTGTGTTGTGCGTTTGAAAAATAATTTTTACCATAAGGTAAATTATTTATCCATACATGTAAATTTCCTAAATAAAGTATGACTATGAAGGCAATCATTACTATTGCAGCAACTGTTCTGTATTTTGTTAATAAAAATAATGGAATTATTACCTCAAGTACTCCAACTAGCAAATGAGCTATACGTGGGAAAGGTATATAACTTGGAACAATCGAATCATAAAAATAAGGATGCCTGAAGTGATTTAAACCTGCATATATGAAAAACAATATATATATGTAAGTAGTTAATTTGATTAAATCCATTTTTTTGATCTCTCTATAGCTTTATTCCATTTAGTTAAATGATTCTTTCTTATTTCTGTATTCATATTAGGAGCCCAAGAAGAAGGGTTATTGAATTTAATATCAACTTCATTTATATTAATTTTATTTAAAAATATATATGAAGCTAAGGCTGCTCCATATGCTGTAATTTCTTTTATTTCTCTAGCTACTATATTTTTATTTAATATATCAGCTTGAAATTGCATAAGTAAATTGTTTTCTACCATGCCTCCATCAACTTTTAATTCATTAAAAGTTATGTCTAAATCTTTTTCCATTGATTCTAGAAGCTCATAACTTTGATACGCAACACTTTCAAGTACTGCTCTTGATATATGATGTTTATTAGAATGTCTCGATAGACCAACTAATACTCCACGAGCTGTTGGGTCCCAATGAGGTGAAAATAATCCAGAAAATGCAGGTACGAAATAAACTCCGCCATTATCTTTTACGGATAATGCTATTTTTTCAATTTCTTCACTAGTTTCTATAATATTTAAATTATCTCTTAACCATTGAACACCAGCACCCGCTATTGCAACTGATCCTTCAATAGCGTAATTAGGTTTATCGTTTCCATATTGATAGGCAATAGTTGTCAGTAAACCATTTTTAGAATATACAATATCTTCACCTGTATTTGTTAGAGCAAAACATCCAGTACCGTAAGTATTTTTAACATTCCCTTTTGTAAAGCAATGCTGTCCAAACAAGGAAGCTTGTTGGTCTCCCATTACAGCTGTAATTGGAATCTCATTAAGTATATTTTTACTAAAGCCAAACTCGGATAATGAAGGCTTAACATTAGCTAAAGAATCTATAGGGATATTATATTTATTCAATATATTTTCATTCCAGCGGAGAGATTCAATATCAAACATTAAAGTTCTACTTGCATTTGTAACATCAGTTTGAAACGTACCAGTTAACTTATAAATTAACCAAGTATCTACCGTACCAAATATTACATCATTTCTATCTAGACTTGGTTTAATTTCAGGTACATTTTTTATAAGCCAGATTATTTTTGATAATGAGAAATAAGTAGCTACAGGTAACCCTGTTTTAGATAAATCATTTCTAATAGTTTCATCCTTCATAATTTCTTCGCAGATGTCTTGAGTGCGTGTATCTTGCCAAACTATTGCATTATAAAATGGTTTTCCAGTAGATTTTGACCAAGCTATAGTTGTTTCTCTTTGGTTTGTAATTCCTAATGATTTTATTTTCTTAATATCAAATCTACTTGAAACTTCATTTATGCTTTTAACTACGCTATCCCATATTTCTTCAGGGTCGTGTTCAACACAATTTTCGGAAGGAAAATATTGATTAAATTCTATTTGATGTTGATCTTCAACATTTCCGTTTTGATCAAATACAATAAATCTGCTACTTGTTGTACCTTGATCTATTGATGCAAAGTATTCCATCAACTTATGATAAATAATTAATGTCTAATAAGCTTTGATATTAATTGTTTTTATTTTGTTATAGCTTTTATATTTATCAGTCTTTTTTATTAACAAATATTTCACATTTACTTTTTCTTCAAACTCTATTGTTAAAACTTCATCTATGCAGTCAAAATTTTCAGATACAATTACAACTGGACTATGTTCATAATTTCTTGTTGGTTCAACTGTTGTGGATTTAGATATTATTTTTAATCCATTAGATACTTCAATATCCTCAACTCTTATACGTACAATATCATTATTAATTCTATTTCTTAAAGTACCAAAAATATATATTTCTTCTGTTTTACAAAGTGACTGTCTGTTGTTTATATAAATTTCATTAATTTGTATATCTATACTAGAAACATTCTTAATGTCTAAATCAATTTTAGTATTTGCTGATTTAGATACATTAAATTGTCCTAAGTTCCTTTCGTTAGTTTCTACTGAAGAATAGAAAATTAATGTAATAAAAAATATAGCAAACAATAAATAAAAATATATATATCTTGGGGGCTTATAAGACATTAGAGTCCGTTTATAGCTCCGAATGGTCCAATAATTGTTCCAACAATAAAACCATAAAGAAAACCGTATGTAAGACCTATTTTTAAATACTTTAATGTTTCATAAGTAAACAGTTCTTTACCATATTCTTGGATTCGAAATTTAGATCTATATTTCTCTGAGGCTAGATGTTTCAAAATAGGATAAAGAAAAAATATGGTTCCAATGCCTATTCCTGATAATATTCCTTGTATTGATCTTGCTATTACTATTTGTATCATTTTTATTTATAATTATTATCAAGTAACTATGAAAATATTTATAAAAGATTTTAGCAAATGAATTTAACGTATGACGATTCAACTGTTTATATTATTTTGTTTTTAGTAGCGTTTATTGCATCAGTTATTGACTCTATAGCAGGTGGTGGTGGTTTATTAGTTGTACCAACTATGTTAGTTTTAGGATTAAATCCACTTACAGCGCTTGGAACAAACAAACTACAATCTTGCTTCGGAACAGCAACATCATCATTTAATTATTATAAAAATAATCTACTAAAAGAAAAAAATATCAGATTTTTAGTGTTGCTGTCGTTTTTCGGGTCAGGTGCTGGAACACTACTTGTTAGCCAACTTTCAAATGAAATTTTGAATAATATAATTCCAATACTTTTAATTTCTGCAGCTGTATTTCTAGTAATTAATAAAAATACTAAAAAAAATACCAATAACTTATTGTCGATATTGTTCATACCATTTATTTTTCTTATTGGCTTTTATGATGGTTTTTTTGGACCTGGAACTGGTACTTTTTTTGTTATAACTTTTCTAGTTTTAAAACAGAGGAATTTAATGGAAGCCACGGCTGCAACAAAACTATTAAATTTTTCTTCAAATTTTGCTTCATTTTTAGTTTTTTCATATAAAGGATATGTAATTTGGCAATTAGGTTTAATTATGGCAATTGCTCAGATACTTGGTGCATACATTGGTTCGAAACTAGCTATAACAAATGGTGATAAATTTGTTCGTCCAATAATCGTTTTAATTTCTATTATTCTTTCTATAAGAATTTTATTAAGTTAGTTTAAACTTTTACTTTCATATGTTTATTTAAAAATTCACCAAACATTTCAAAAGATTTAGTTGTTTCTGGTAGTTTTGCCTCAATATGAAAAACATGCCACATGCCTTCCCATTCGTAATATTCATATTCGCAATTACTATTTTCAAATGCAATTTTCATAGATTTTGAATCTGATAAAAGACACTCATCTCCACCTACTTGGATCATAGTTGGTGGACAATCTGTAAAATCCCCGTGTATTGGAGAAATATATGGATTATTTGGATCCATGTCATCATCTTTAATATAATATCCTCCAAAACCATCATGTTTATATTTAGCCCATTGTTTTTTCATAATCGGACCTAGTAGTAGATCTTTATCAGCCATTTCTTCGGTATATGTATCACCGGTAGCTGCTGGATCAGCCCAAGGAGAGATACAAATAACTGCTGCTGGTAAGTCTATACCAAGCTCTTTAAGTTTTAGAATAGTAACGAGTGATAAGTTTCCTCCTGCAGAATCTCCACCTATTACAACTTGATTACTGTTATAATTTTCATCTACTAAAAGAGCTTCATAAGCTTTGACACCATCTTCTAGTTGAGCTGGAAAATAATGTTCAGGTGCAAGTCTATAATCTGGAACATAAACGGTTGTACCTGTAATATCTGCTAAATGACTAGCTATAGAGTAATAACCTTTTGGACCACCTACTATATATGCACCACCATGAAAATAAAGTATCGCTTTATTAGGATCAGAGTTAGGTGTAGTTACCTTCCATGTTTCTATCCCGTTTAGTGTTAAAATCTCCTTCTGACAATTTTTAGCTTTTGGTTGTAAACCGGTAATCATATTAAAGTTTAATCTTTGACCCCAAACTTTTAATTTTGATACATTATTTGGATCATATGCAAAAGCACTTACTAATCCTCCTAATTTGGAATATCTTTTTTTTAGCTTTATAGCTTCATCGCTCAACATGTTCCCCCTCAAGAAATCGCAAGGTAGAAAACATCTATTAGTATAAATTTATCTATTTTATTTATAAAATGTCGGACATTTTATAAATTTGTATAAATTGAAAAGGCTAATATAAATGTCCAAATTGTATTTTCTAAACGTTTAGTTATCCATATTTTGTTATATTTTTTGTGAATTCCAATAGTAAACAACAATTTTTTAATCATTTCCATATTTTTAAAAATAAAATAGGAGTATTTTTTTTATATTGAACATATTCTGTTAAGTGACCGTATCTTTCATCCGCAATTTTTTCAAGCATATTAATTCCACTCATCCTTGTTAGTAGAACGTATACAAAAATTGGTGAAATAATAGTAAAATATTCAATTCCAGAAAATGATGAAAAAGAAATAATATATATTCCTAACCAAAGAGTTATCTCTCCAAAATAATTTGGATGTCTCGATTTTGACCACAACCCTCTTGAAATAAATGTTTTATTTGTATTTTCACTTTTTTTAAATTTACTTTTTTGTAAATCTGCTATTACTTCTACACTAAAACCAATTAACCAGATTAATACACCAATTATTACGTATATATTTAGAGAATTATTTTCAGATTTTAAAATAGATATCACAGCAGCACAAGAAGTAATCGAAACCCATAAGGCTTGTCCCATCCAATATTGTAAAAACCAAAAAAAGTTTTTCTTCGCTTTTTCAAATCGTACATCTTCTTTATCTCTTTGGATTCTTTTAAACAAATATGTACCAAGTCTGAATCCCCAAATCAAAACGAATAAAAATAATATTGTATCTGTAATAGTTTTATTAGAAATTGAATAATATGCGAAAGATATTACCACTATATATGTTGAACTGCCTATTAAGTCATACAACCTTTCTGTTTTAAAGATATATGAAGGAATAAAGAATACTAATTGAATTAAAACTGATAAAAGTAGTAAAAAAGTAAAACTGTTTATACCTTGAATTGTTGATTTTATATTAATTCCTAAAAAAGAAAGGAAATATATAGCAAATAAAAATACTACAGATGTTATTGCTGATCTAATTTCTTTATTCATAATTTTGTGGGAGATACAAGATTTGAACTTGTGACCCCTTGCTTGTCGAGCAAGTGCTCTGCCAGACTGAGCTAATCTCCCGTATTAAAAAATATAACAGTTTGAATTATATTTGTAATTATATTTATCTTTCAACAGTATTTATAGATTTATTAAATCTATTTAGTATTCTTTCACAAATTTCAATAACTAAATTTAAAATCCATAACCCTATATACATCGCTATAAATAAATTTAATAACTTAAGAAGTAAATAAACTATACCTAAATAGATAAATATCCATGTAATTGTAAATTTAAAAGAATAAATTGGAGATTGTTTATTCAAAATGGTAACTCTGAATATTCTTTATATAAATTTTCATTATTATTCTTTGGATTATTAACAGCAACATCTACTCTATGGTAGTTAATATTGTTTATTTCTAAATTTAGTTGCTCTTGTAGATATTTAATATCAGTGTCAAAATTATTCCAATAACTAAGTAATTCTTCATTTAATACAACTGGCATTCTTTCATGTATATTTTTTAATTCAGATATAGAATTTTTTGTCAAAATGCATGTTTCTATAGATTCATCACTTCTTTTGTTATAAATGCCAGCAACTTTTATTACTTTATTATTTTCTTTAAAAAAAGCATACGGTATTTTTGATTCACCTTCTTTTTTCCATTCATACCAACCAGACATTAATATTATGCATCTTCTTTTTTCAAATGGAGTTTTAAAGGTCTTTTTCTCTAAAACAGTTTCCAATCTTGCATTAATTAAAGGTTTAGAGTCCTTCATTTCTTTTAACCAAGTAGGATAAAAACCCCACTTTGCATTAACTATTTGATTGTCTATTACAATAGCAACTTGAGACGAAGGGACAATATTATAATTTTTAAATTCATTAATAATTTCATTGTTAGTTAAATATGATAATTCCTCATCTGAAATAAAATTGTAATATCGTCCACACATAATTATAAGCCTTGAGGCGACGACGAGAATCGAACTCGTGTAAACGGTTTTGCAGACCGCTGCGTAGCCACTCCGCCACGTCGCCAATGAGCGGAAGACGGGATTCGAACCCGCGGCCTCAACCTTGGCAAGGTTGCGCTCTACCAGCTGAGCTACTTCCGCACTAATTTTATATTACATGTTATACATTAATATTTGAAAGTAAGATTTATCCTGTTGATCCGAATCCTTTATCTGATCTATCAGTATTTTTTAATTTTTTTACTAAATTAAAAGACACGTTTTCTACATTAATAATTACTAACTGTGCGAATCTTTCTCCCTTTTCTAAGGTATATTCTTTATTTGAGTGATTGATTAACGGAATTATTAACTCTCCTGTATATCCTGGATCAACTAATCCAGGTGAATTTATTGAAGTAATACTATGTTTAGAAGCTAAACCTGATCTAGGTAATATAAACCCTCCCATATTAGGAGGAAGTTCAATTTTTACACCTGTATGTATTCGTGTAATTTTTTTTGTTGAAAGTGTATATTCCTGTATCGAAAATATATCGTAGCCTATATCTAATTCGTGTTGTTTTTCTGGTATTTTTGCATTTTTATTAAGGAGTACAATATTTATGTTAATATTTTTATTCAATGCTACCCTTTCAATGATGAATATTAGAGATTATATTTTTATAAATAAAGCTAAAAATCTAAATAAGATAAGAATTTTAGAAATATTAGGTTTTGAATCTAATACTTTTATTAGTCAATCCCCTGAAAATATTAAGCATATTGCTAAAACTATAAATGAAGAAGAAGAATTTGACTTAGAATTTGACAATAAAGAACCTTTCAATTCTGAACACTCTTTAATTGATAATATCGATGATAAAACAAAAATAATTGATAATGCTCTAACTGAAACATTCGAACCTATTAATGTTACTTCAAAAATAAAAAAAATCTGGACTGATATTGAAAGAAGAAGGCAATGGGTAGTACCAGCAGTTTTATTTGTTTCAACATTAATTTTGATAACTACTGCATCTTCAGTATTTCTTAATAATAGAAATGCAACAAAAGAAATCGATATATTGTATGAGTCACTTACTTTAGAATCAAATAAACTAATAAATGAGTTGCCGGAAATAATTTCTATCTCTACAGATATTTTTTACTCTAAATATGATGTCTCAAACGCAAGTGCTAGTTTACAGATTATTGAATCTACTGTTATGGAATATGGTAGGAACTTAAATAACAGAGAAGGTTTTTCTAACAATTCTGAATTAACCGAAAATTTATCAAATATTTTTCTTTTGATAGATGATTTAGATGATTTAATAAGTTACCGAATATTAAGATCTGAAATTTTAATTTATAACGATTTATTAGTTATAAATGATAATTTAGATATTGATCAATTATCCAATCAGTTATCAGAGATTTCGGCTAAAAGTAACAGAAATTATGATATTTTGCCGATGATTAATGAATTTAATAATCATTATTTATTATTAGAAGAAACATTAAAGTCTGCTGAAGATTTGCATGGGAGATTAATTGCCGCATTAAGAAATAACGAATTTGAATTAGGGAAATCATTAATACTGGCTATTAAAATGAATAAGGATATTGAAACTACTAATTTTGAAAAATCTTTAATTAAATTTAAAGATAATAAAACTAACTTATACAACAATATATATATATTGCCTTAATTAAATTCTGCTACTTCTTTCTCGAAGTCAGAAGCATCTGAAAATTCTTTATATACGGATGCATACCTTAAATATGCAACTTCATTAAATTCTTTTAAATGTGCTAATACTTTTTCCCCTATGAAACTACTTTTTACTTTTTTTCCCTCATCTTTAATCTCACTATATATATTGTCAACTAAGGATTTAAGTTGCTTTTCTGTAATATCTTGACCACCAAAGGCACTATCTATACCTTTTTGAAGTTTTTCAATTTGAAATTCCTCTAGTTGACCGCTTCTTTTTTCAACAATTAATTCAATTTCAGTTTTCTCATAAGTCGTGAATCGTGAACTGCATTTAGGACATTTTCTTCTTCTTCTTACTGAAGAACCTTCACTGTTTCTTCTTGAATCTATTACTGCTGTATCATCTGCATTACAGAATGGACATACCATATATAGTGTATTATAGTTTTTAAGAAAAGTTGATTCAAATAGTTCTTTAGTTATTTATTGAAAACCTTGAGAGATAATCCCAAATATCTTCTGCAACTACTATTTCTACCCTATTTCCTATTGAATTTAAGCTAAAATTTTTAATAATAGGGGTAGATATTGAGGTATAAATCATTATTAATATTGCGATTATTATCTTATCTTGCATAATTTTCATAATAATTATTAGGTATGACACTTTTTATCGAACATTTGTACTATAATTAACATATGGTTAGTAAGAAACAGCAAGAAATTTTAAATTTCATTAATAAAAATATTGAAATAAAAGGATATTCACCCACAGTGAGGGAAATTTGTAAAGAAGTTAATTTAAAATCTACAAGTACTGTTCAATATCATTTAAACAAACTTATAAATTTAGGTTTTTTACAAAAAAGTAACAATATCTCTAGATCTATTCAAAGTTTAAACATGAAAAGTAAGTACAGTATTCCAATTCTAGGTGAAATTTCTGCTGGCCAACCGTTGATAGCTGAAGAAAATTATATAGGGGAACTACCTTATTTCGGTAAAGAAAGGAATAATGAGTTAATAGCATTAAAAATAAATGGAGATTCTATGATAGAAGCTGGTTTATTTGATGATGACTTAGTAGTGATTGATAAATCTATTATGCCGACAGATGGTGATATAGGTGCTTTTTTAATTAACAACACTGAAGCTACAGTTAAATACATTGACACTATTGAAAAAAAGAAATATTTAATACCTGCAAATAAAAATTATAACAATTTAATCGTTGATGAAAACATAAGTTCTATAGGAAAAGTTATATCCTTATTTAGAGATATGTAACTTCACCTTTTAAATGAATCATATTATTTTTAAAACTCATTTCCAGCTTGCCACCTGGATAAACGACTATAGAATTATTATCTGTTTTATTTGTATCAAATAAATAATAAAACATACATATTGCACCTGAACCACAAGCATCAGTTTCACCTACACCCCTCTCATGCACTCTTGCAGTTATAAATTTATTATCATTTAGTTCATATATTTCTATATTAGTTTCACCTTTTAAAATTTCTGATTTATTAACTTTGTCTGCAAAATCATTTAAATCAAAATTTTTAACATTTGAAACTTCAGTCAACAAATGAGGATTCCCAATATTAGCTATTATGCATTCTTGATTATCTATAATTATTTTATCCTTATGATAAGAAGGCAATTTAATTTCTATTGAAACATCGTGTTCATCAACTTTTGTTTCAACTTCCCCGATAGGTGCTATAACTTTAATATTTGAAGAATTTACAAGTTTATTGTCAATTGAATATTTTGCAACACATCTAATTCCATTAACACATAATTCTGCGGTTGAACCATCAACATTAAAATAATGCATCTTTACTGTAATATTATTAATTTTTTCGATAAATATAACACCATCAATATCATAAATTGAATCAGCAACCATTGATATAATTTCTATTTCAGTTTTTTCACCTGTATATTCACTCATTAAAAAATTGTTTCCAGTACCTGACATATATTGAAAATTATTCATTCATTAACCTTATCATTTCTTCGTAAACAATATTTTCATTATCAGTTTCTATCATCTTTAATCTATTTTCTTTTTTAAACCATGTAATTTGTTTTTTAGCTAATTTCATAGTCTTAAGGTTAATATTTTCCTCAATATCTTTATCTATATTCATTCCAATAGCTTGTAATATTGTTTTTGATGGATTATTAATATTATCTATTTCAGAAATTAGTCCATTTCTTATCATTTCTTTAGTTCTAATATAAATATTATTCTTAAAATTTGGATTATTCCAGAACAAACCGACAATACCTGTATTTGTGTAAATCGGTGGAAATATATATTTTGTTTGGTCAAGTATGTTGTCTTCAATATTTCTAATTAATCTTCTTTTATTTAGCTCTGTTTTTGGTAAAGCTATTTCGTATAATTGATGAAAGTTTAATAATTGTTCATAATTTAATTTTTCTAATTCTGCTCTTATTGTTGGATCAGTTGGTCTGAATTCAAAACTATCGATAATAGCTTTATAATATAAACCTGTACCTCCAACTACTAAAATATCTTTTTCAAACGATAAATTTGGAATATTTTGATCAATTAAATAGTTTAAATAATCAACAACAGAAAAGTTTTGATCGGTATCAGCTATATCTAAACCATAATAAAACACTTCTTTTCTCATAGATTCTGTAGGTTTTGCTGTTAATATATCTAAACCTTTATATACTGCCATTGAATCTAACGAAAGAATTGGTATTTTTCTTTCTACTGCTATCTTATGTGCTAAATGTGATTTACCAGAAGCAGTTGTACCTGTTAAAAAATATAACAATTTATATCAAAGTAGCTTTTAAAGCGAATGGAGTTGCTTCTATAATTTTTACGCTAACATAATCACCAATATTTACATCATTAGCTGGTATATGAGTAGTTTGACCACCATCTATTTTTCCAGTCATAAATTCATTAGTTTTTTTAGAATAATTTTCTATTAATAAGATTTGATCAGTTCCTATAAATCGCTTATATCTTTGATGGCTTATTTCAGTTTGCATTTCCTTGAGTCTTAAAAATCTATCTTTAATAATTTTCGGATCTACAAACTCCTCTTTGAATTCAAATGCTTTTGTACCTGGACGTGGGGAAAATTTAAACATATACACAGCATCAAATTCCCCATATTCTAGTATTTTTAAAGTTTCAGCAAAATCTGATTCGGTTTCACCAGGAAATCCTATAATAACATCAGTTGTTAAAGATACATCATCTACATATTTTTTAGCTAAATCTAACTTTTGAATAAACTTTTGTTGATTATACCCTCTCTGCATTTTTCTTAGAATATTATCACTTCCACTTTGAAGAGGCATGTGTATTTGATTTGTTACTTTACTTAATAAGTTAACTGATTGTAAGGTATCATCTTTAAAATCTTTTGGATGCGGTGAGGTAAATCTTATTCTTTTTAAATTATTTATCTTATTTAGCATATGTAATAACTCTGAAAAATAAGTTCTAGATTTACCTTCAATTTTCAAATCTCTACCATATGAATTTACATTTTGACCTAACAATGTAATTTCTTTGATTCCAGTATTAACTAGTTTGGTAACTTCATTTACTATATCGGATGGTCTTCTACTTATTTCTGGTCCTCTTACACTTGGAACAATACAAAAAGTGCAACTATTATTACAACCTATTTGAATTGTAACTAATGCAGAAACCTCAGATTCTTGCATTGATGGTGCATCTGTAGGAAGCTCTTCTATTCGATCTATAATTTCAGTTACAGGACCCCAATCCTCCGATTGATTTAACAGATTTACTACATTTGTTAAATTATGAGTACCTAGTACAACATCTACCCATGGTGCTCTTTTTCTGACTAGTTCTTTGTCTTTTTGAGCAGCACAACCACCAACAAGTAATTTACGTTTAGGATCATGCTTTTTCCACTCTTTTAACTGTCCCAAGGTTCCATATAATTTATCATCAGCATTTTCACGTATTGTGCAAGTATTAACAAATAATATATCAGAATCTTCTAACGAGTTTGCTTTTGACATTCCATCTTTTTCAAACATACCAGCTATTCGTTGAGAATCATGTTCATTCATTTGACATCCAAATGTTTTAACGTAATACTTTAAACCGTTACGAGAAGGTTGAACTAAGTTATTATTTTTTATTTCTAATGTTGTCTTCACATACAAATTATATGAAACTTTTCAATAAATAAATACTACTTTTTCTTATTAGTTTCTTTGGACGCTTGATTCTCTTCTTTATCATCTTTATTGGAAGTTTCATTATCTACAAGCTCATCAGAATCGATCATACCGACTGCTTTATAAACGTCATTTTCAAGTTGTAGTGCTAGATCTGGATTTTCTCTAAGATAATTTTTAGAATTTTCTTTTCCTTGACCTAATTGAACTTCATCATAAGTAAACCAAGCTCCACCTTTTCTGACTATCCCGTGTTCAACACCTACATCAAGCAAACTACCCTCTCTTGATATGCCTTTACCGAACATAATATCAAACTCAGCTTCTCTAAATGGTGGGGCAACTTTATTTTTAACTATTTTTGCTCTCACTCTATTTCCAATCATTTCAGCTCCAACTTTAAGAGTTTCTATTCTTCTTATATCTATTCTTACAGAGGCATAAAATTTCAATGCTCTTCCTCCACTGGTTGTTTCAGGAGACCCCCACATAACTCCTATTTTTTCTCTTATCTGGTTAATGAAAATTACTGTTGTTTGTGTTTTGTTAATTGATCCTGTTAATTTTCTTAAGGCTTGGGACATTAATCTTGCTTGTAGCCCTACATGTGACTGTCCCATCTCTCCATCAATTTCGGATTTAGGCACTAATGCAGCAACTGAATCAATTATTACAATGTCAACACCGCCTGATTCAATTAACATATCTGCTATCTCAAGAGCTTGTTCTCCAGTGTCTGGTTGAGAAACTAATAATTCATCAATGTCAACACCAAGTGCTGCAGCATAAACTGGGTCTAATGCGTGCTCAGCATCAATAAAAGCAGCCACGCCACCAGCTTTTTGTGCTTCTGCCGCTACATGAAGAGATAAAGTTGTTTTCCCAGAACTTTCAGGTCCATATATCTCAACAACTCTTCCCTTAGGTATTCCACCTATACCTAGTGCTAAGTCAATTGATAAAGCTCCTGTAGAGATCGCGGGTACTTTTTTTATATTCTCAGTTCCTAATCTCATTAAGGAACCTTCTCCGAATTGCTTTTCTATTTGATCAAAAACTGTATCTAGTTTTTTGGCCCTGTCTTTATCCATTATTATCTCCTTTTTATAGATTAATTAATTTATATTAAAACATCTTTATATGACATATTTTAATAGAACATTTGTTCTAATACAAGGATTTAATGAATTTTATAAGTTCCCATATAGCTTTATTTGCAGCTCTTTCTATAATTTCAGTTCTATTTCCATTTAATTTATGTTCAGTTACTTGTGTCTTATCATTATTAGATATTGCAATAAAAATTTTGCCAATTGGATATTTTGTACTTGTTATTGGTCCTGCCTCCCCCAGTATTGCAATTGAAATATTTGATTTATATTTATTTAATGATGCAAAGCATAATTCAATACTCAGCTCTTCCCAGTCATCGGTATCTAAATCTATATTCAATAACTTAGATTTGGATTCTGATGTATAAACAATGTCTCCTGAAATAAAGTTCTTACTAATTCCTGGGTTTTGAGTTAATTTTGATGAAATCAAGCCACCAGTAATGCTTTCAACTGTCGTTAAAGTTAATTTATTCAATTTTAATAAATTAGATAAGATCGTAGAAATTTCAATATTTTCATAAGCTAATATATCTTCATTAAATTTTTCTTCTATATTATCTATAAAGTTTTTATGATCAACTTTTGATAGAGAATTTTTATCGTATCGAAGTTTAATTATTCCTTTACTGGCTAAATAGGCTATATCTATATCTTTAGGTTTAAACTTATCGATTTCATTTGCTAAAAAAGATTCAGCTTGATTGTAAAACAATATGAACTCATAATTTTTAACATTACCTTTAGAAGAATTTAATAAAAAAGGTATTAACTCATCTTTAACCAATGGTATAAATTCATTAGGTGGACCAGGAAGTATGAAAATATTTTTATTATTAAATTCTAAATGCAAACCAGGAGCAGTTCCTTTTGAATTATTTAATTTTTTTGCGCCTTTTGGAACTAACGCTTGTTTAATATTTGTTTTAGGCATTTTTAAACCTCTAGTTTTCCATCGATCTTCCATCCAAGTTACATGGTCATTATCAAGTATTAACTCTAAGTTGAGTTTATTTGAAATTGTCTCTTTCGTTATATCGTCTTGAGTTGGGCCTAATCCCCCACATACAATTATTAAATCACTTTTTGTTGCTAAGTATTCATAACCTTCAGTAATTTCAATTTCATTATCTGAAACTGTCAATTCTGTATTCAATGTATAGCCAGAATTATATAAAATATTTCCAAGATTAGCGAGATTTGTATTAAGTGTATCTCCTAATAATATTTCAGTACCTACTGTTAATAAACCGATTTTCATAATTTTAGGTTAGCAATGTTTTTTATAAATATAACTAAGCTTTAATTATGAAAAAATTATATTTTTTATTTGTTTTTATAATTTCATGTACATCCGTATCTGATACTGATGTTTATAAAGTATCAAATGTTGAGTTAACATATCAAAATTTAAACGGTAATTTTATTAGTGAAGATCTTACAGATAAAAGTACATTAATTATATTTTGGGCAGATTACTGAGGAATTTGTCGGCAGGAGTTACCTGTCTTAGAAGCAAATATAGAAAATTTATTAATAAAATATGATGTTATTGCTTTAGCACATAGTGATTTAGACTCTACAAACTATTGGGTAGAAAATAATCTTATTGGAAAATTAAATATCGGTATTTCGACAAATGAAATTAGAGATAAATATAAAGTAATAGGACAACCTCTAACAATAATTTTAAACACGAATGGTGAAGTTATTTTTAGAGAATATGGATATATACCTACAAATGATTTCTAATTAATTTTATCTATTTCAAACACATTGAAAAGAAGATAAGTATTATGAGAATATAACGAAGCGGAGGAAAGTGTGAAGAAAACATTTATAATTCTACTCTCTCTTACTATGTTGATAACTGCTTGCGGTGGATCAACAGAAGAGGTTGTAGAAGAACCTGCAGTTGTTGAAGAAGTCGAGACTCTGGATTCTCCAGCGGTTACACAAGCAGTAGTTTTAGATAAAATTACATTCGGTTTCATTCCAAGTGCAGAACAAGCAGATCTTCAAGATAATATTAAACCACTGATGAAAGTTTTATCTGATGGACTTGGTATTGAAGTTGAAGGTTTTGTTACTAGTGATTTTTCGGGATTGTTAGTTGCTATGGGATCAGGTCAAGCTGATATTGGTGCATTTAATACATTAGGTTATGTTAATGCTTTAAATGTATTCCCAAAAAGAATTGAAGCAATTGCAAAAGTAGTTAGATATGGATCAGGTTCCTATCATGCTAACTTTTGGACAACTGATCCAAGCGTATGTGAATCACCACCAGTAATTGGTGCATTTGAAAATATAGACGGTGTTCCACAACTCATTCTGGGTTCTGAAACTGAGTCTCCAGATGTTAAAGCATTACAGGTTGGATGGACATTTGGTGATAGTGGAAAAATTCCAGAAGTTAGAAATATTGATGGTGTTGATGTAACAGTCAGCCCAGGATACGCATGTAACGCTGATTTGAATGTATTAAGGGGTGAGGTAGTATTGTTTGTTGAAGAAGGTTCAACATCTGGTTATCTCTATCCTTCATTACAACTGAAAAATATGGGTATTGATTATACAAAAGATATAACACAGGTTTTTGCAGGATCGCATGATGGAGTTATTTCCGGATTATATAATGGCGATGCAAAATTTGGTGTTACCTATGACGATGCAAGAAGATCACTAAGGAAAACTAATCCTGACGTTGGGGAAAAAGTTATTGCAATAGGTATCTCAGCAGAAATACCAAACGATGTTGTAGCAGTAAGGTCTGACTTGCCAGAAGATATTAAAGGTAAGATTTATCAAATTTTATCTGATTATATGGCAACAGATGAAGGTGCAGCAGTAATGGATGAAATCTATGGGTGGACAGATGTCGTGCCTGCAGATAATGCAGAATTTGATGTTGTAAAACAAGCAGCAGAAGAATTCGGACTCTACGACGAATAAAAGATTTTTCAACCGGGTTGATTATTCAACCCGGTTGAATTTTTTATATTATGATAAAATTTGAAAATATTAGCGTTACATACCCTGGTGGTGTTGAAGCTTTAAAAGACATAAATCTTGAAATCAATGAAGGTGATTTTATAATTATTGTTGGTTTATCGGGAGCAGGAAAATCTACTCTTTTAAGAACAATAAACAATTTAGTTAAACCTAGTAAAGGAATTGTTTATTTAGAAAATAAGAATGTTACTAATGCTAGTAAGAAGGATTTAAAAAAGATTAGATCAGAAATTGGAATGATTTTTCAAACCTTTAATTTAGTTAATAGATCTACTGTTCTAAAAAACGTACTAACGGGAAGGCTGAGTAATGTTTCAACTTTTAGATCAATTTTTGGGCTTTGGCCTAAAGAACAAAAACAAATGGCCTTTGAGGCACTTAACCAGGTTGAAATTCTTGAAAAAGCTTATGTACGTGCATCAAATTTATCAGGTGGTCAACAACAACGTGTTGGTATAGCAAGAGCTTTATCTCAAAAACCGAAAGTAATGCTAGCAGATGAACCTGTTGCTTCTTTGGATCCAATAACCTCAAGAGTTGTTATGAGTTATTTAAAAAAAATTAATACAGAATTAGGAATTACAACAATTGTAAATTTACATTTTCTTGATTTAGCAAAAGAGTTTGGAGATCGCTTAATTGGATTAAGGGACGGGGAACTAGTTTTCGATGGTAGCGTTAATGATGTTTCAGATGAAGATTTTGAAAACATTTATGGCAGATCCATTAAGTCATCTGATTTAATTGGCAATGATTAATATTCCTCAAAAACCTTCAGTATCTTACTTAGTTACCTTAGGAATTCCATTTGCTTTTATTTTCTCAATTTTTTCATTTTCAAGAATTGGTTTTAACTTGCAAGATTTTAAAAATAATCTTGCAAATAGAGCAATCGTGACTGAACCTCTATTTAATCCTAAATGGAGATGGGCTTGGGAAAATACTTCTGAAGCTCTATTAGAAACTGTTCAAATAGCGATACTAGCAAGTATCATTGGTTGTGCTTTTGCCTTGCCACTTGCCTTTTATGCTTCTAGAGCTACTAATTTAAATAAGTATTCATATTTTATTTATAAATCTTTTTTAAACCTTGTTAGAACTATTCCTGATTTGTTTTGGGCTATGTTATTTACTGTAGCTGTTGGTATTGGACCTTTTGCTGGAGTATTAGCGCTAATTATGTTTTCACTTGCAATTATGGGTAAATTGTTATCTGAAACTATTGATAGTATAGATCCTGGACCAATGGAGGCTGCCAAAGCTACAGGTGCTTCTCATAACCAAACTGTTTTCACGTCCGCGTTGCCTCAAGTATTGCCAAATTTTACAGCATATTTTTTATATATATTTGAATTATGTATTAGAGCAAGTATTATTTTAGGTTTAGTTGGAGCAGGTGGAGTAGGTAGAATTATTGAAACACAACGAATATTTTTACGATTTGATAGAATTTCACCAATAATTGTGATAATACTTGTAGTAGTTATTCTTATAGAACAGTTCAGTGTTTGGATAAGAAAAAAAATATTATGAATATTCCAGATCAGCCAATAAATCAGAAAATTTTTAAATACACAATTACTTTTATGATAGTTTTAGCATCAGTATGGTCAGCTGCTGGCTTAGAAATTACTATGGATAGAATACTAGACGCACCAAGACAGATTGCTTTTTTAATTGGCGCAATGTTTCCTCTTGATATGAGTCAAGAAGCTTTTGAACGAATCATTCCTAAAGTTTTTGAATCTTTATTTATTGCTTGGGCTGGAACTGTTATTGGTGCTGTGTTTAGTTTTCCTGTTTCGTTTCTAGCAGCTCATAATGTTGCTATAGGATTTGTAAGTCGTATAACCAAACAAATACTTAACGCTATTAGAGCATTTCCTGAACTAATATTAGCTTTTGTATTTTTACCAATTACAGGTTTAGGACCGTTTACTGGTACATTAGCTGTAGGAATACATTCAATTGGTACTTTAGGTAAATTATCTTCAGAAGTTATTGAAGGAATTGATGAAGGCCCCCTCGAAGCTATTAAATCTTCGGGTGGTTCTAAAATGAACGAATTAACATTTGGTGTGATTCCACAAGTAATGCCTACAATAACATCTTATTGGCTTTATAGATTTGAAATAAATTTAAGAGCTTCTGCAGTTTTAGGAGTTGTAGGTGCCGGTGGTGTAGGTCAAGAATTAATAAATCAGTTAAGATTTAGAGACTTCCCAAGAGCCGGAACAGTTTTAGTATGTACAATAGTTTTGGTTTTAGCAGCTGATACAATATCTGCTGCAATTAGGAATAGAATCATTAAAGGTAAGATAGCTAAAAACTAATTACTCTTCGAACCAGTTATCTTCTTTATTTATATCTTTATTATTAGGCGCAGAGACATCATGTTCTTCAATGGTTTCTGTTTCAACATCATTAATCGATGTTAACGAACTAGATTCATATTCTTCAATAGTCATTAAAACTTCTCTAGCTTTAGAACCTTCAGAGGGGCCTACAACGCCATGGTCTTCTAAAATATCCATCAATCTACCTGCTCTTGCAAAACCAACTCTTAATTTTCTTTGAAGCATTGATGTTGAGCCAAGTTGAGATCGTACTACTAGTTCCTTTGCGGTTTTTATTAAATCTTCATCTTCACCTAAATCATTTTCTGAAGTAGTAATGACTTTCTTTTGTTCTTCTATAACAGCTGGATTATATTCTGCATCTTTTTGACCTTTAACCCAAGAAACAACATCTTTAATTTCTTTTTCAGTAACCCATGCTCCCTGAATTCTTTCTAATCTTGGATTTGATGCTGTTACAACTAGCATATCACCCAAGCCTATTAATTTTTCTGCACCAGATTGATCTAAAATAACTCTTGAATCAGTTGTTGAAGCAACAGAAAAGGCTAACCGAGATGGGATATTTGCTTTCATAACCCCAGTAATAACATCAACTGAGGGTCTTTGTGTTGCAACTACTAAATGGATACCTATTGCCCTAGCCATTTGAGCAATCCTTACAATAGCAGACTCTACTTCTCTTCCAGCAACCATCATTAGATCATTTAGCTCATCAATGAAAACAACAATGTAAGGGAACCTGTCAAATTTTTCTGGATCTAATTGACCGGAATCATACTTTTCGTGATAACCATCAATATCTCTAACTTGACCATCAGCTAATAAATCATATCTTCTGTCCATTTCTGAAACTGCCCAAGTTAAAGCATCAACAGCTTTTTTTGGGTTTGTAATAACTTTTGTTAACAAATGAGGAACATTATTATATTGACCAAGTTCTACTCTTTTAGGATCAACCATTACCATTTTTACTTCTTCAGGGTTAGTTCTAGTTAAAAGTGAAGTGACGATTGAGTTAATACAAGATGACTTACCAGCACCAGTTTGTCCCGCAATTAATACATGTGGTAATTCTGATAAATTTGTTAATCGTGGTTTTCCAGAAATATCTAAACCTAAAGCAACAGATAAAGGATGTCTAACTTTTTTTGCTTCTGGTGAACTTAGTACATCCCCAAGTGAAACTAATTTTCTTTGTCTATTTGGTATCTCAATTCCTATAGCGCTTCGTCCTGGTATGGGTGCAAGTAATCGTACATCCGGAGTAGCAAGGGCATAGGCAATATCATGGGATAAAGATGTTACCTTGGATACTTTAACACCCGCAGCTAGTTCTACTTCATACCTTGTTACAGTTGGTCCGGGAACTATATTTGTTAACTTGGCCTCAACTCCATGTTCTTTCAATAAGTTTGTTAAATCGGTAGCTGTTTGTTGTAATAATTTTTTTGAAGTAGACATTGTTGAACCACTTTTTAGTAATTTTAAAGGTGGCAATAAATATTTATTATTTTTTTTACTTGTAATTTTATAACTTTTATCATCTTTTTTAGTACTGATAGTTTCTTCAGTAATAGTCTCTTTATTTTTTTTGTTATTTTTGGTTTTTAATTTAAGTACATTATTTTTTATATCTTTAGAAGCTTTTGTTTCTTCTTCGTCATTAAGTAAATGATCAAAATTTATTTTAGAAACTTCACGCCTTGCTTTAAAAAATGCAAATATGAATTTATAAATATATATTAATATTGCTTGCCCTCCACCAATAAGATCTTTTAAATCAATATCAGTCATTTTTAATACAGAAACAATTAAACCTAATAATAAAACAGCATGTGTCATTTGTTGATCTAGTAAGTTATTTAATGGATAAACTATAAAAGCTGATACAAAACCACCAGATTTTTGGAGTATGTTACTTCCTACACTAATTGATAAAGGTTCAGCATGTATATAAAAATGAAACAACGAAGCAGAAAATATTTGTACCGAAAAAGTTCCAATAAATACATTTTGTGATTTTATAACGTCTTTATCTCTAATTAAAATTGCAGCACCATAAAAAAGTAATAACGGTAAGGAATAGATTGCATAACCGAAAGCCCAAGTAAGTAAACCGTATATCAAAACACCAATCGGACCTCCTTTTTCAAATGATGAAAGACCTACGAAAACACCCAAAATCAACATAAAAATAGCAAGAGTTTGGTGAGAACTAAGAAATCTTGAAAAAAGTGATTTAATACTTGAATTAAGTGATTTAAAGCCCTTGTTAACTTTTATTAAATTGTCCGGTTTAGACACCCGCTTACGCCCTTTTACCCTTTTGCGAGTGGATGTCTTCACAGCCACGAATACATTATATCATACTTTTATAGGAAAAAGGCTTTAATTATTGTATTTTTCGATAATTATCTAGTAATTTAAGGGCTAAATTAGAACTTATTGGTGTAATTGGTAACAATGGGTCTCCTACATTTTCCCAAGTTTCAGATAAGAGGTTCTTAACAGGACCTGGGCTTGGCTCTTCAAATATTAAAGCAAATAAATCTTGTAGTAGTAGATTTAATTTATTTGCTTCACTGTTATCACCTGCATGAATCAGTTCGATCATTTTTGCAATTTCATTACCAACTAAATGAGAAGCAACAGATACTACACCTACAGCTCCATAATTTACAAAATCATATGTTAAAGCATCGTCACCTGAATATATTTGAACTTTATCACCTATCTGATCTATTTGATTTTTTGAAAACTCTAGATCACCTACAGCATCTTTTATAGAGTGAATAGATACTTCATTTACCAACTTTTCTAATGTGTCTAATTCAATAAGAGTGCCTGTTCGACCAGGTATATTGTAAGCCATAATAGGTAAAGTTGTTTCATTACTAATTGCTTCAAAATGTTTTAAAATTCCGTATTGTGAAGGTTTAGAATAATAAGGTGTTACAATCATGATCCCATCCATACCTAGTTCTGCAGCCATTTTTGTATATTCAATCGATTCTTTCGTGGAATAAGTCCCAGTTCCTGCAATTAATTTTGCTTTATTACCAATTGAATCTTTTGCAGTGGTGTAAATAATTTCTCTATCATCTTTAGTTAGATTTGGTGATTCGGCTGTTGTGCCTGTAAGTACCAATGATTCAGACTTATCATGAACTAGCTTTCTACAAAGTCTCCATAAAGTATCTGTATTAATTACACCATTACTATCAAATGGTGTAATTGCAGCAGTAATTAATTTTCCAAAATTAATCATAATTATATTTTAAACCTATCTTTTATTATGCTTTCGAGTCCAAAGTAATACCCATCAAGTTTTTCTAAATTCTCTAAAACTAAATTTATTCCTGATATATATGCTTTCCTATCTTTAACTATATGTTCCGTATTAAACATTTCATGTTCATTTGACATATTTACAATTTGTTCTGCTAAAAATATATCAGATCGTATAGATTCAATTTGTACATTGTTAATAATATTAAAATTGTTTAATGAATCATTATCGGTAATTATATTTTTATCTGAATTAATACTTTTTGCTACATCTATAGAAGTTCCTGATGGTTTATCCTTTTTATTTGAATGGTGTTTTTCTATAATATTTTTATTTGAAAATTCCTTAGAAATTAAAATGGAAATTAATTTTTGATAACTAGCCCCTATAGAAAAATTAGGAATAACTATAACTAATTTATTTTTTGAAAGCTCTTTTAAATATTCTATACTTTTATCTGTTAACCCAGAAGATCCCACGATTAAAGAATATTTATTTTCGTGATTTAATTGATTGTTAATATTTTCATTAATTTTATCTGCTGGAGAAAACTCGAATAAATAATCTGCTTTAATATCGCTGTAATTTTCAAAGTTATTATATTTTTGACTATTTGATACAGGATCATATATTCCACTAATTTCATAACATTTGTTTTTTTCAATTAAATCAGATAGCAACATTCCCATATTTCCATTCCCACCGGAAATAGCAATTTGTTTAATTTTATTATTCATAATATTTTCTCTTATATCAAACTTGTTCAGTCTTTAATGATAATGTTATAAATAATGAAGTCTATAAAGAATAATATTGAATCAGAAATAATTTTAGATTTTGAAAAAATCAAACCGGCAATAACAAGACTATTGCAGACTGAAAGTAATAATAAAGATTTAATTTTGCGACTAGGTAAATCATCTAGTGATAATTCAAATGAAGTTACTATTAATCCGACAATACTTGTTAATTCAATTGAAAATTCAAATATAAACAGAAATGATGTATTAATAGGAACAGTTGTACATGAGTCAATTCACTCTATGAAGGAATACAACATTGAACCTGATAAAGATTTTATTAACTATAAAGAAGATGTTGAAGGATTAACAGACATTGAAGATGTATTAGAAATACTATCTGGCCCATTTGGAAAATATATTTTTGAAATTATTGTTCACTCATTAGAGGAAAAAATATTCGTAAAACAATATGATGGTTTATTCAGCATATTAAAAGATATTTATGTAGAAAAAGAAAAAAATATTATAAATTTTAAAAGTTTTAACATATTTTTATCATTGTTATTTCATAAAATTACTAATTACATTGAAATTGATATTAGTAAATACAATAAAGATTTAAAAAAAGCTATAGAAGAATCTATTCCTATAATAAATAAATTAAGTGCAGATGATATAAACATTAATGAGGTTATTGAATCTACAGTTGTGATTATTGACATATGTAAAAGATTTAATTTGCTTCCGAATTTAGAAAAATACTCTTTAGGTGAAAAAAGAGAGATTATTGAAACTATGGAAGAAACTATAGCTGATGATTTAAATAAAGTACTTATCCCCTCTTCAGTAAATATTACAACTGGAAATTCTTTAGAAAAGTTTATTGGTGAAAAACACAATAACAAAACAAGTAACAAAGAACATTTAATGGACGATCATATTACAAAAGTAGGGGCTTCCGAGACAATCTATCTTCCTGATGGTAAAGTTTCTAAATTAGTTTGTACAAAGTTACCTAAAAGTTTTAACAATCTTTATACTTCTGGTTCTTCTACTTACAATCAACTTTTAAAAGATTGGAATCTACCAATATTTAAAGTTACTAATAAAATTAAACCTTATTTTATTCATAATAAAAAAAGACAACGAATTAGTGGATACGATCAAGGTGATCTCTCACCACATGTTCCTCTTATGTTGGCTTCAGGAAGGTACGAAAGAATGTATGAACAAAAACAAAGATTATCTAATAAATCTTATGCAGTTTCTCTCCTTATCGATGGAAGTGGCTCAATGTTGGAAAAGAAGAAAGGAGAATTGTATCCTTGGTCATTATCTGCTGGACTAATTGGAGCAAGTTATTTAGCTCAAATATGTTATGAATTAAATATAGATTTTGAAGTAGCTATTTTTAATAGAGGATTTGTTTCTGATGAAAACGAAAATGAAAATGATTATTTATCAAGAAAAATGTCTGTTTCTTCAATGTTGAACTCTAACTATGGGTCGAACGCAGAAAATTATTTCAATACTACAAATCATTATTTTATTAAAGATTTTAAAGATAACTGGAAAGATAACTATGAAAGTTTTATTGGTTTAATTGAATTTTCAAGAAAATTAAGAGATTCAATTGAAAATATTGAACTGAATAAAGAAAAACCTCCAATAAGTATGTTTGAAAGAAGTACGAATGTTGACGAACGAAATATAATGTATGCAACAAAAAGATTACTGGAAAATAACTCTAATTCAAAAATGCTTGTTGTTCTTTCAGATGGAATGACAAGAGGTTCTTTATCTGATTTAAAAAATTCAATAATCTATGCAGATAAAAACAATATAGACGTTGTAGGTATTGGTATTGGAGAAAGAGGGACATGGAAAGAATATGCTAACCATACACAGATATTTGAACCTGAGGAATTAATATATTCGATTGTAAACATCACAAAAGATATACTTATTAAGAATATGAAAGAAAAGATTGGTGCTGCATAGTGGTTAAAAAAGAATTTGTGAATCCATTGAACAATGAAAAAATTACATTAGATGAATGTAAATTACCAAAAACAACAAATGATTTTGAAGGTAGATCTCAAAGAATACCAAAATATGATAAGAACTATGTTGATCTTGGAATTCAATATAAGTTAGCACAATTGATTAATTCAAAAAATGAATCCTTTAAAAATGAGATACCAATTCATGTTGCATTAAAAGGTCACATGGGTACAGGGAAAGATCATGATATCGAACAGTTTGCTGCTAAATTAAAATACCCCTATTATAGAATCCCATTATCAGGTGAGGTTAGGGACGTTACTTTGCTTGGTTCAGTTCAGCTTTATGGTGATGGTAAGGGAGGTACTGAAAGTAAGTGGCAAGATGGTGAGTTAACAAGGGCTTTAAGGGGTCCTTCTATTGTAAATTTGTCAGAATTGAATGCTGCTGGACCAGAAGTGTTATTTGCTTTACATTCTTTACTTGATAGACATAAAAAACTAGAACTACCAAATGGAGAGGTGATCTCATTAAGAGATGACTGTTATATATTTGGAACTATGAATCCGACTAGTTTAAGAGATTACTCAGGAACACAAACCTTAAATAAAGCTTTTGCTGATAGATGGGTAATATGGGATAAACCATTTCCAAATAAAGAACAGCTTCAATTAATTTTTGATAAAAGATATCCTAATCTACAAAATGAATTTACTGAATTAATTATAAAGCTAGCAACAGAGATAAATAATTCATTTATGTCAGATGATATAAGTATAAACATAGAAACTCCTATGAGTTTAAGAACAATAGTTGAAAGAATACCTGTTGGGTTAGATATATATAAAAATTCATCAGACCCTTTATATGAAGCTTGGAAAAACTTTGTTTTACCTCATGTCGATTTAGATGATCTTGATCATTACAATACTTTATGGAATACAGTTGTAAGAAATGGACCTAGTCTGAAACCTAAACTCTGATTAACTTCACCAATGGAATACTTCTATCAGTTCTATCTCTATATATCTGAAATGTAGGATATATTTCAATTAATTTATTCCAAAAATATTCTTTTTCATTATCTTGAATAATTTCCGAACGAACTTTATATCTTTTACTTTCTACAGTAACAAACCCGTCATTTTTTGTTATATTATAAAACCAGCTCGGTGAATTGTCACGACCACCATAGGAAGCTGCTACTAAATATCCATTATCAATTTTTGTGTAAGTAAGTGGGACTTTTCTTATCATATTTGATTGTGAACCTATTGTTTCAAGTAATAAGATATCTCCACCAAGTACCAAATTACCTATTTTTGTATGGTTAAATTTAATTAATTTTGTATGTACTGACGTAACTAATTTAACTAACCACAGGGGCCAAAGATGAAATGATTTACCGAATAAACGCCAGATAAATTATCCTTAAGATTCTTGATTCTTATCTTTAAAACCGTCTATTTTATTTTGGAAATCTTTAATTTTTTTATCTAAATCGTTTATTTCTAAATTTGTTATTTCTTCTTTTAATCTATCTATCTGATCTTTAATTGAAGAATTTTCATTAAATAGACCTATAACAAATCTTATAACTATTAAGTAGGTTACTAATTTAAATATTTTCTTCATATACAAATTTTAATTAAATTTAGTTACTTTCATAGTACTTTTATTTAATCTTCCCCTTGGGCTTATATGTTTTCACAATTAGACTTATAAAGTGAAAGAAATTCTCAGTAGTCTAGTTGCAGAACAACAATTATTAGACCAATACTTACAAAGTATTCCAGTTAGAAATTGGGGTACTAAAACATCATTTAAAAATTGGACTATTACAAATCATGTAAGTTATCTAGCAGGATTAGAAGATTTAGCTTTTAATGCTTTAAAGAAAAAAGGTACTGATTTTTCAAACTATAAGGGTCCTAAGGGACTTGAAAAATTTGAAAAAGAATGTATTAATAAAGGTAAAGATATGAGACCACAAGATGTTATTGAATGGTGGAGACTTTCAAGAGCAAAAGTTGTTGAAACTTTAGCAGAATCTACACCCGGTAGAAAAATTAAATGGTGGCATAAAGAGATTGATTATCTTACATTTGCATCTTCAAAATTAGCTGAAACATGGGCTCATGGTTTAGATATTTATAGTGGTATGAAAAAAGATCATGAAGATACTATACGAATAGAACATGTAGCACTTTATGGATGGCTAAATTCAGAAAAAATAAGTAAAGAAAATAAATTAAAATATCAAGAATTAAGAATTGAATTAATAGGACCAGAATACAAGGCTTGGCAGTTTGGAAATGAAAAGTCTGAAAATACTATTAAAGGCAACGCTAGTGACTGGTGCAGAATTGTTACGGGAAGAGTTGATAAAAGTTTTAAACCTAACCTAACTGCCGAAGGTGAATTTGCTAAAAAGTTTCTAAAGTTAAATCAAATAAAAATTTAATTTATGATTATATACGGTGTTGTACATTTGAAGTCTTTGCCTGGCTCCCCTGGCAATTATTTGCATTTAGATGAAATTATCGAATTAGCACAAGAAGATGTAAATAATTTAATTTTTGGTGGTGTAGACGGAATTATAATTGAGAATTTTGGAGATACACCATTTGTTAAAGATGACATATCTAAAAGAACACTAGCAAGTTTTACCACTGTTGTAGAAAATATTGAATACGATCGAGATATTAAGGTTGGTATAAATGTTCTTAGAAATGATGGAATTTCAGCATTGTCTATTGCTGAAGCAACAAAAGCAGATTTTGTAAGAATAAATGTTCTTAATAATGTAATGATGTATACAGATCAAGGAATGATTGAAGGTCAAGCTCATGAAATTGCACAATTTAAAAATTCTTTAAATAAAGAAATTGAAATTTATGCAGATGTATTTGTTAAACATGCAGTACCACCAGAAGGTTCTAAAATTGAAAATCATACTGAGGAACTCATACATAGAGCTGGAGCAGATGTTGTAATTGTTACAGGTGATGGTACTGGACATGAAATTAATATTGAAGATTTAAATAAAGTTAGAGATATAGTCCCTCAAGGAAAACTAGCTATTGGTTCAGGTGTTAATGAGGAAAATATAGAACAATATGTTGATATAGCGGATATTTTAATAATAGGTACTAACTTTAAGGTAGATCAAGATGTTTCAAAAAGAATTGATCAAAGAAGTGTTGAAAAATTAATACAAATAATAAAATAATTTAATGTTTAAAAAAGTTATCCAATCTATAGAAAAAGTACACTATATAAAATTTGAAAAAGATGAACTACTCCTTGAGTCATTAACTCAATATGCAAAAGATAATAATATAAAAACAGCAGAAATTAGTTTTATAGGTGCAGTACAAAATGTAAATGTTATGTACTTTAACCAATCAAAAAAAGAATACGATAAACATAATTTTGAAGGTGGTCATGAAGTGCTGAGTGGCCTAGGTAATGTCAGTATATTAGAAGGCGAGCCTTTTGTTCATGTACACATGACTGTTGCAGATAAGAACGGTAACGCTTATGGTGGACATCTAGATGAAGGTACAAAGATCTGGTTAATAGAAGCTATAGTTAAACAACCTACATTTTTTGGAAAAGGAATTGAAAGACACTTTGATGACGAATTATGTTTAAGCGTTTGGAAAGATTAAATCATTGAATTTCCACTCAACAAAAAACCTCCATCAATAGTTAAGACTTCACCAGTAATCCAAGCAGCATCGTCTGAGCACATGTAATATACAGCATTTGCAATATCTTCAGGCTCACCTAATTTTTTTAATAAATGTAGATTTTTTGCAAATTCTTCATTTTCCCATAGAAGTTGAGATAATTTAGTTTTCACAATTGCTGGAGCTACACCGTTTACTCTAATATCTGGAGCAAGCTCGTATGCAAGTTGTTTAGTTAAGTAAATTAATGCAGCTTTAGAAACATTATATGCTCCCATTAGTTGAGAAGGTGCAATACCTCCTACTGAGCAAATATTCATTATTGCTGTACTTAATTCGTTTTTGTAAGCAGCTCTAGACCATAAAAGTGGTCCCATTAAATTAACGTCCCAGGTTTTCTGTACTGCACCAATATCTACGTCCATCAACGCTCCACCAGCTGGGTTGGTTCCGGCATTATTAACTAATATATCTAAGCTTCCAAATTTTTCATTAACATCTTTACAAGTTTTATCTGCAGCTTCTTCATCATCTGCTTTAGCTGCAATAGTGTGAAAGTTTTTATTATTTACTTCTTTTGATAACTCTTCAAGTGTTTGTTCTTTCCTGCCAGTTACAACTACATTGTATTCTTCTGTTTTTAAATACTTTTCAGCAATTGATAACCCTATCCCCCTGCTGCCACCTGTTATTAATATTGTTTTCATAATTATATTAAGTATACATCTTATTTCAATTTTCAGTTACAGTGATAAGACTGATGCAAAATTTAGATAAATATACTTACCTCCTTACAAAAAATAGAGATTTTCAGAAGTTATTTTATGCAAAACTAATTACTTTTTCTGGTGATTGGTTTTTAGTTGTTCCTTTGTTAGGGATAGTTTATGAGTTAACTAATAATGCTTTGTTAACTTCAACAGTATTAATAGTTCAAAGTGCACCAATGGTTCTATTTTCAAGTTTTGGTGGTTACTTGGCAGACAAATATGATAGACGAGTAATTTTAACAATTTCAGAATTTTTGAGTGCTTTTGCTGTTTTATTAGTGATGTATGCTGTCAGTACAGAAAATGTATTATACATACTCTCTTCATATTTTATATTGCCATTAGTGAATGTAGCTTATATGCCAACATCAGATGCAGCATTACCAAATATTGTTAAAAGAGAAATACTACCTGAAGCAAATGTTCTATTTTTTTCAACTTGGGGAATAGCTGCTGGGTTGGGTGCTGGACTTGGTGGTTTCCTCTCATCAATACTTACTAGAAATCAGCTATTTACAATTAATTTTTTATCATTTGTTGTATCTGCTTTTTTAATATTTTTAATAAAAACTAATTTAAGTGAAGATAAAAACAAAGAAACAACTTATGAAAAAATGAAACTATCTGATGGATTAAATTTTGCAAAAAACAATAAGAACGTACTTTATCTTGTTATAACAAAAGGGACATTCGGAATTTCTGCAGCAGGACTTCTTGCGTTATTTACTATTCTTTCTGTAGATATTTACACCACTGGAGATTATGGCTCTGGTTTAATGTGGGGAGCACGTGGTGTAGGAGCATTTATAGGTCCTTTACTATTTAGATATTTTTATGGATCTACCGATGGAAAACTTTTATCAACTATTGGCCCTGGAATTATGATTTGGGGTATTTTTTATTTTCTGATTCCTTTCTCTACTTCACTCTATATAACAGTATTTTTATTAATTATCGCGCATTGTGGTGGTGGAGCCCAGTGGGCATTTTCTTCGTATGGGTTACAAATATTAACTCCTGACAATCTAAGAGGGAGGATTGCAGGTATTGATTATACTTTTTATTTTTCAATGTATACTATTTCAAATTTATTGATAGGTTATCTTGCTACAAAATATGACATCTTGCTTTTATTTAGATATTTTCCAATGTTGGGATTCTTTTTTGGTTTTATTTGGTATTTACAAACAAGAAAGTTCTGGAAAGAGCTTAATAAATAATTAGGTGTAATTTAGTTAAAGTAAATTTATTGCTTGGCGGATAACTTCTATAGATTCGTTACTTTTTTCTTCTTCTAGAGATAGTAACTGTAGATACACAGCGTTAATACCAACTTCTTCCCACATAGTAAGAGTTTCAGCTACTAAATCAGGGGTTCCGTATAAATAACTTCTTTCTTTCCAATTTTTTGCAATTTCGTCCTGAGGCTGTTTTAAAGATTTTGCTGTTGAAATTAATGATTCATTAAGGCTCCCTTCTGATAATCCAACCACAGGAGGGCATGCAGTTGTGACTTCTAAAGATTCGACATCTCTATTGTTTTCTTCAGCAACAGTTTTAAATAATTTAATACTATTTTCTAACATCTCTTTAGGACCAGCGTAAATATTAAATTCCTCAGCATACTTTCCTGCTAATGTAGGAGTTTTTACCTTCCCGCTACCTCCAATAATTATTGGGATATCCTCAAGAGTTGCAGGTTCAACTGGAAATTGTTCTAATTGATAATACTCACCTTGAAATCCATTTTTATTTCCAGATAGTGCTTCCCGTATGTAAATAAGAGATTCTTCAAGCATTTCAAATCTTGTTTTAAGGTCTGGAAAAGGTATCCCATATAAGTCATGCTCAATTTCTAGCCATCCAGTGCCTACCCCTAGTCTAAATCTACCTCTCGCCATTTCATTAATAGTTGATGCCATTTTTACTAAAACACTTGGATGTCTGAATGTAATTGGTGAGACAAGTATTGAATATATGATTTTTTCAGTATCTCTAATTAATCCAGCACTTGCCGTTAATAAATCTAAAGCAGGAACTGAATCGTCTTTATTGTGTCTTTGCTTACCAACTATGTAGTGATCTGGTAAACCAATACGTTCAATTTTATTAGCTTCTGCCCATTTAGATAGATTTAGTAACGTCTTATAATTTCCTCTTGCTTGCAAATATATTTTCACTTTTTAATTATCTCAAAAATATAAGTTAAATGTGCACGCTACCGAATTTAAACCTCTGACTTCTTCTTACTTGTAAGCTAATTAACTCTTGGTAGGTTATCTACTTTAGTTGTATATGATGCTGACTTTCTATCTGCTCTCATTTTCCAATTTTTATGAATCCCCTGTGCCCCGAAAAAGAGACTCCCTGTCCCAAACTTTCCATTAACACTATCTAAAGAGTCCATCACTGTATCTGATTTGTTATAATCTTCAAATTTATAAAAACTATATTGTTCATTCTTAGCGTCCGTAATATTAAGTAGCATTACTCCTATTTTTTGATATTCATAACCTGCAATATACAACTTATTTGTTAAGCGCTTGGCTTCTTTAATAGTGTTCGAGGTATTACTAGTTGGAATATCGAAGTAAGAAGACATGCCGTTGCTGTATTTATTCTCTTCTTCAAGATAAGGACTCGTTCTTAAAAATACATAAATACCTTGAGCTCTTGATCCCTGTTCTCTTAATTTTTCACAAGCTCTAGCTGTATACATAGAAACAGCCTCCTCTAGTTCTTGAACCTTAGTTACTTTCTTTCCGAAAGATTTTGATGAAATAATATTCTTTTTATTTTTTACTTCTTCTACCTGGATACAGGACTTTCCATTAAGCTCATAATGAATTCTCTCTCCAACAATGCTTAAAGATTTACGTATCTGCCTTGGGTTTCCTCTAGATAGGTCATAAGCATTTTGAATCCCAATTTTCCTCAATCTCCTACCCCATCTTGTAGAAATTCCCCAAATATCTTCCAATTCTAAATCTTTTAAAACTTCAACTCTCTCAGACTCACCTCTAATATCAAAAACACCCGATGATTCATATTTTTTTGCTTGCCTATTGGCAGCTTTTGCTAATGTTTTTGTTGGGCCTATGCCAATTGATATTGGAATACCTGTCCACTGCTTAACTAGTCTCCTTATTTCTTTTGCGGTCTCTCTTAAATCACAATAATAAAAGTCACTGATATCAAGAAATGCTTCATCTATTGAATAAACCTCTATCTCACCAACTATAGAACGGAGTGACGTCATAACCCTTGCAGACATGTCTCCATAAAATGTGTAGTTAGAAGAAAATACATGCACGTTATTTCTCTTCATAAACTGTTTGTACTTAAAGTATGGTGCTCCCATGGGAATCCCTAATTCTTTTGCTTCATTAGATCGTGCAACGATACAGCCATCATTATTAGAAAGTACAACAATTGGTTTTCCCTCTAGTTCTGGATTGAATACTCTTTCACAAGATGCATAAAAATTATTACAGTCAACTAAAGCAAATATTTTATTATTCATTAACTTACTCCTTTGAATACTGTACACTATTCTAAGGAAAAAGAAAGACATTATTAATGACAAGAGGTGGAGCTCGTAAGGGAGCAGGAAGACCAAAAGGGCAAGGTAAGTATGGTGAGTCTACAAAAGCTGTTCGCATACCGATCAGCAAGGTTGATTATGTATCTAAGATTGTAAATAAAGGGCTACACGAAATTCCTTTATATGGGAATAAAGTAGCAGCTGGATTTCCCTCCCCTGCAGATGATTATTTAGAAGACAAGATTGATCTGAATAAATATCTAGTAAAACATCCTTCCTCAACTTTTTTAGTAAAAGCTTCTGGTGACTCTATGATTAATGCTGGAATTTTTCCAAATGATATCTTAATTGTTGATAAAAGCCTAAAAGCTGAAGATGGCAAGGTTGTAATTGCTGTTATAAATAATGAATTAACAGTGAAACGATATAAAACTAATGGTAAAAAAATAGTGCTTGAACCTGAAAATCCAAAATACAAACCTATCGCTATAGAAAAAGAGACTGAAGGATATATTTGGGGTGTTGTTACAAATGTTATACATAATCTGTAAAATACTTATATGGTAGAAATTATAAGAACAGATGATGTGAGATTTGAAAATCTTAAAGATTGGCCTTATGAGGCAAAATATAAAGAAATAGATTCAGAATACGGAAATATAAGAATTCATTACATAGACGAAGGGTCAGAAAATTCTGATACGATACTTTTAATACATGGTGAACCAAGCTGGGGTTACTTATATAGAAAGATGGTAGAACCTTTAGTGAAGGCTGGAAAGAGAGTAGTGGTTCCTGATTTACCGGGTTTTGGAAAGTCAGATAAACTGACAGATAGAAATGCGTACTCATATGAAAAATATGTTACATGGATGTCTGATTGGTTAGAAGCTGTTGATTTAAATAACATAACGCTTTATGGTCAAGATTGGGGTGGATTAATAGGTTTACGATTAGTTACAAAATATCCTGATCGTTTTATGAATATTGTTGCCGCAAATACCATGCTTCCAACTGGTGATTATGATCCAGGAGAAGCTTTTATGAAATGGAAAGAATACTCTCAAACAGTTGAAGACTTTCACGTTGGAGGAGTAATTAAAGGTGGTACTGTAAGAGACATATCTCAAGATACAATTGATGCTTATAATGCCCCTTTTCCAGATGATGCTTATAAAGAAGCAGCAAGGCACTTCCCTACACTTGTACCAATAACACCTGATGATCCAAGCTCTCAACATAACAGAGATGCGTGGGTTAAATTAAAAGAATGGGATAAACCTTTTCTATGTGCATTTAGCGACAGTGACCCTGTCATGAAAGGCGTTGATAAAGCATTTCTTAAACTTGTACCTGGCACAACAAATATGCCCCATACTACTATAGAACAAGCTGGACATTTTCTTCAAGAAGATAATCCGGAAGATTGTGTAAAAGCAATATTATCGATTTTTTAATTTAAAGACTTTAAATAATTAATTGTCTCAATATCTACAGGTAAACCTATAGATAATTCAGTAACATTGGAATTTTTCCATACTTCATATTTTTCTTTAATCTCTTCTTTTGTACCTACCAAAGTTAAATCATCTAATAAAACTGATGGAAATATAGCTTCTGCTTCATCTTTTTTGCCTGACAAATATAACTCTTGAATTTGATGAGCTTCTTCTTCGTAACCATAGTCACATACTAAGTTGAAATAAAAATTCTTATCTTTTGCACCCATACCTCCGACGTAAAGAGTATATATGTTCCTAGCTAGCTTTAAATTTTCTTCTTTTTCTTCTTCAGTGCATATCTTTGCATTTACTGTTGCAACAATATTGAATCTTTCTTTTTTATTTTTTTCAGTTGATTTATTAAAACCTATGTCTAAATATTTTTTAAACACTTCATCACCTTGACTTGGTGAGTACATAAATGGTAACCATCCATCTGCAATCTCAGCTGTTAATTCTATATTCTTAGGACCAATAGCAGCTATGTATATAGGAATGTCGCTGCGTAAAGGTTCTTCTATTATTTTTAAAGGTTTTCCTAATCCTGTTGAATCAGATTCCTTATAAGGAAGTGTATAATATTCTCCTGAATGTTCGATTTTTCCATCTCTTTTAAATATTTCTTTAACAAGTCCAACATACTCTCTTGTTTTTGCAAGAGGTTTACCATATGGAACCCCATGCCATCCTTCTACTACTTGAGGTCCAGAAACACCTAAACCTAATCTAAATCTCCCGTTTGACATTTTATCTAAAGTAACAGCTGTCATTGCCGTCATTGCAGGTGTTCTTCCAGGAATTTGCATAATACCTGAACCTATATCCATATTTTTTGTTAAAGCTGCAAAATAAGCAAGCGGTGTTACAGCATCATAACCATACGCTTCTGCTGTCCAAACACATGAAATACCTATATCATCAAGATCTTTTATTAGTTTATGATCATCAGTTATATGAGGTCCAAAATAACCTACGTTAATACTTAAATCCATTAATTAAATATTACTATATTCATGATTTGTAATATTTATCATTAGTAAAAACATAGTTAATTAAAATATCATGACCTTCAGTTGGAATATCATTTAAAATTCTATCATTTGAAGTCAAACCTATTTTTAATGACTTAGGGTAAATTTTTAGCAGTTTATCATAGAAACCGCCTCCCCTGCCTAGTCTTTTTCCGTCAACAGTAAATGCTAATCCAGGAATTAAAAATGCATCAACTTCTGATTCAGTAAATGGAGTCTCTGGTTCAAAAACATTAAGTTTATTTTTTTTAAATGGCTTTTTATACTTACAAATCTTTAATGTTTTATTATCTAAATATGTAGTTAGTATTTTTTGATATCCAAATAATTTATCATTTATATCAATTTCTGATTTAAGGGGAATATATACACAAATTATTTTATTTTTTATTAAATCATTTAATATTGAAATATTGTCTTCTGTATACTTTAAATTTTCATTTTTTATATTGAGGTTACTTCTTAATATCTTTTTTTCGTTCATTTTTCTTTATTCGTTTAATTACATATGTAGTATATAAGACATGTTAAAAAACAAGATTTTATCATGGGTAAACCTACTCATAATGGCAGTATATACAATCCCGGTAGCATATAGTATTTGGTTTGTTGGTTTGTTTAGTAAGTACACAAAAATTAAATATTATATTGCTCAATCATGGGTAAAGCCATGGATGTGGGCGGCAAGAGCCAAAACTACATTAACAAAAGTTGTTGAATATAAAAAAAATGGTCCTTACGTGGTTATATCCAATCATTTATCAAACATAGATAATATGATTCTTTTTAAATATTTGAAAATAAATTGGGTTTTTATGGCGAAGAAAGAAGTTTATCAACTTCCATTTTTTAAAACAGCTATCAAAGCTTTTAACTTCATAAAAGTTGATAGAAATAATCCTAACGATAAAGAATCAATAAACGCACAGGCTAAAAAATTATTTAATAACGGTTGGTCACTTATGGTCTACCCTCAAGGAACAAGAGTTCCAAAAGATGATTTTAAAGATTTCAAAAGTGGAGCATTCCATATTGCTTTAGAAAACAAAGTACCTATTCTTCCAGTAGTAATTGCAGGTACAAGTGACATTTGGCCAAGAGGTAGAAATTTTTTAAGTAGCGGTAAAACGATGATAAAAACTTTAGAACCAATTGATATAACTAATTATACAAAAGATACCATTGACCAACTTACTAAAGATACTCATAAAAAAATGAAAAAAGTTTACGAAGAACTTGAAATAGCCATACAATAATTATATGAATGTCTTTTTAGCAGTTGCGTATATTTTTGCATTACGTTTAATAGATCAAACACTTGGTACTTTAAGAACACTCTATGTAAACAAAGGCAAGCCAGGTATAGGTGCAATATTAGGATTTATTGAATCTGCGATATGGGTTGTTGCTATATCTCAAGTTATTAAAGATTTAAATGATCCATTATTAATAATTGGCTATGCATTAGGATTTGCTGCTGGAACCATTTCTGGTTCATATATTGAATCAACAATTGCTATTGGTGACGTCGTTGTACGAATATTTTTACAAAGCGATGAGAATACAGAACTACTCGCTAATAAGTTAAGAGAAAATAGTTTTGGAGTAACAATTATAAATGGACAAGGAAGAGATGGTGAAGTTAGCATCGCTTGGTGCGTAACTCCTAGAAAAAAAGTTAAGCAAGTATTAAATATCGTATCAGAAATTAGTCCTGAAGCTTATGTGACGACAGAAGCTACAAACCCTACTAATTTAACTGGAAATAGTAAATAGTTAAATACCTTTTTCGAATTCGTCCTCAAATGAAACTCGTTTTCTTTTAGAGCTATCACTATTTGATCTAGAACTTCTATTTCCCCTATCAGAATTTCCTCTTCCTGAGTTTCCTCTTCCAGATCTATCATTTCTTCTAGGTTTTGAATCTCTATTTCCTCTATTTCCACCACCTGTATCAATTGATTCTTCAGGTATTTCAAGATTCTCTAGCAATGAAAGGCTTACTTTTCCATTCTCTATTGAATCAACATGTACTTTTATTTTGTCACCTATATTTAATACATTTTCAGGGTTTTTTACTCTCTTTTCAGAGTGAAATTTTGAAATATGTAATAGACCGTCTCTTCCAGGTAAAATATTAATAAATGCACCATACGTAGCTACACTTACAACTTCACCATCATAATCTGTATCTACTTCAACCTCAGGCGGGTCAATAATCAACATAACCATTTCTTTTGCTGCAGCTAGAGAGTCTTCCTCAGTTGAACCTAAAGTGAGAATACCGTCGTCATCTATCTCTACACTGACTCCAGTTTCTTCTTCTATTTTTCTAATATTCTTTCCTTTGGGCCCGATAACTTCACCTATCTTATCCTTAGGAAGTTCAACAGTTTCTAACCTTGGAGCATTACCTGATAAAGATTCTGCTGGTGAAGAAATTGTATCCTCCATAATGTCTAAAATATGATGTCTAGCATCCATAGCTTGATTCAAAGCTTTTCTTAATACATCAGAAGGTAAACCTTCGATTTTCATATCTAATTGAAGTGCAGTAATTACATTTCTTGTACCAGCAACTTTAAAGTCCATATCACCAAGAGCATCTTCAGCGCCTAAGATATCTGTTAAAGTCACATAATTTTCATCTTTAGAAATTAAACCCATTGCGATACCAGCTACATGTTCCCTTATAGGTACACCTGCTGCCATTAAAGACAAACTTGATGCACAAACAGAAGCTTGTGATGTAGAGCCATTAGATGAAATAGCTTCACTAACTACTCTGATGGTATATGGAAAATCAATCTTACTTGGTATTACTGGAACTAATGCTTTTTCAGCTAAAGCTCCATGACCAATTTCTCTTCTCTTTGGACCCCTCATCATATATGCTTCACCTGTTGAATATGGAGGGAAATTATAATGATGCATGTATCTTTTAGAAGTAACAGTATCAATCGTATCAAGCATTTGTTCTAAACGACCCATACCTAATGTAGTTACATTTAAAACTTGAGTTTCACCCCTTAAAAACAAAGATGATCCATGAACAGTTGGTAATAATCCAATTTCTGCTGAAATATTTCTTATATCAGTTGGAGACCTTCCATCTAATCTATCACCACCAGAAATAACTCTATCTCTTACAACACTTTTTACTAATGATTTAAATGCTAATTTTATTGCTTTTGAATTATCTTCATCATCATTTAAATATTTCTCTATTACTTTTTGTTCTAATTCAGATTGCTTATTACTTCTTTCTTTTCTATCAGTGATAGAAGTTATAGTTTCAACTTCCGATTTAAATGATTCTTCAATATCAGATTTTAATTCTTGAGTAAAGTCTTCGACCACTGGCCAATCTATACTTGGGACTTCATTCTGTGAAACAAGTTCAGCTTGTGCCTTGATAAGTTCAGAAATATATTCTTTAGAAGCATCTATACCATCAGCAACTAAATCCTCTGATGGGGCTTTACTTCCTGCTTCAATTTTTTCAAATGCATTGTCTGAAGCACCAGCTTCAACCATTACAATATCAACTTCACCTTTCTCATTTAAATTACCAGCAATCACCATTTCAAATACAGATTCTTCCATTTCAGTATTTGTTGCTTGTGCTACCCAATTGTCATTTATTAATGACATCCTTACAGCACCTATAGGAGAATCTAAAGGAACTCCAGCAAGTTGCAAACCTAATGAAGCTGCATTTAATGCTAAAACATCATACTCATTTTCATTATCAACACTTAATACAGTTGCAATAATTTGAGTTTCACATCTAAAACCATCATTAAAAGATGGTCTTAATGGTCTATCAATAAGTCTGCAAGCTAATATAGCTTTCTCAGTCTGTCTACCTTCTCTTCTGAAAAAGCCTCCAGGTATTTTACCTGCAGCATACATTCTTTCTTCAACATCAACTGTCAAAGGAAAGAAATCTATTCCTTCTCTTACAGATTCGTTTGCGACAGTAGTAACTAATACATTTGTGTCTCCAGAAGTAACCACAACTGCGCCTGGCGCTTGCAAGGCTAATTTACCAGTTTCAAACTTAATTTCTTTATCGCCAATTTTACATGTAACATTTGTTACGGACATATATCCTCTTTTCTAGACAGAGGTTATTAATTGTCAGCCTTCTATAAAAGCTCCCAATTAATAACGCTATGTCTTATTTATTTATCTTCTAATACCAAGTCTATCAATTATTTCACGATATCTGTTTATATCTTGATTTTGTAGATACTCTAACAATCTTTTTCTTTTACCTACAAGCATTAAAAGCCCTCTTCTAGTGTGGTGATCTTTTTTATGATCTTTAAGATGTTCTGTTAAGTGACTTATTCTTTCACTAATTAAAGCAACTTGAACCTCAGTAGAACCAGTATCTGATTCAGATTTACCGTATTCTTTAATAATTTCTTTCTTAGTATTCATTCGAAACAATAATAGTAGTTACTATATCTAAAGTGAAGAATATTACTTATTCTTTACAGTAGAAATATCAATGTTTATTTGTTTTACTAAGTCAACAGTTGAATTAAATTTTATTTCTTCTCTTATAAATTGATTTATTTGTACTTCTAAATTTTCTCCATAGATATTTTTATCAAAATCAAATATATGAACTTCAACTTTTATCTTTTTTCTATCTGTAACTGTTGGTGTTATACCTATATTTAGTATTCCTTCATAAGATTTATTATTTAATTTGCAAGATATTCCATAAACCCCAAATTTTGGTAAGTATAATTCATAATTTAATTTTAAATTTGCAGTAGGAAAACCTAGTTTAGATCCCATCTCCAAACCTTTTATAACTTTTCCAGATAACTCATATTTTCTTCCAAGAAATTTATTAGCTTTTTCAATATTTCCAGAATCTAAATAATTCCTAACTTTTGTTGAGGATACTTTTTCATTATCGATTAGGTAATCTGTTAACAAACTTACATTTTCTTTACCAAAAAAACTAATAATATTATTTACATCTCCTGTTCTATTTTTGCCAAACTTAAAATCTTTGCCGACAACAATTTTTTTTGTTTTCAAATTTAAACTTAAAATTTTTATAAAATCATCTGATGAAAGCTCGTTTATTTCATCAAATTTTAAATATATAAGGTTTGTTGGTTTTAAATTTTCAAACATATTATTCCTTTTTTTATTATCTAATAGAGGTTTAAGCGCATTGTTGAAATATATTTTAGGAATTTCATTAAATGTAACTATTTGATAATTATTACTAATCTGTTTTGTTTTATTAATTAACTCTAAATGACCTTTATGTAAACCATCAAAAGCTCCTATGCATGTTACATCTATATCTGATTCTATAACATCATTTTGTCCAAAATTTAAATAAGTATTCATATGAGTACTTTATCTGGTTTAAAATATTGTTCATTAAATGGTCTATACGTAGCAACAATTTCTTTTTTATATTTAATAATATAGATCTTTTCATTTGAAAATTTATCTTTATTAATCAGATCACCATTTTTAATATTATTTAATTCAGATTTGTTTATTTCTAATATAGGTAAGTTAATAATTTCAGTTGGCAAAACAGAATGTGGTAATTCACTATTTGCAAGTTTTTCAATGTCTTCAATATAATGTTTATGATCAATTTTTAAATTTCCAATTGCTACTCTTTTTAATTCTGAAACTATTGCACTTGTTCCTAGTATTTCAGCAATATCGTTAACTAAAGACCTAATATAAGTTCCCTCGCTTACTTTGACTTTCAATTCAGCTACTTCGTTCTCTATGTTCAATATTTTAATTTCTTTAATATTTACTTTTCTCTTTGGTATCTCAACTTTCTCACCTTTTCTAGCGTATTTGTATAGTCTTTTTCCTTTTACTTTTATTGCAGAATATTTTGGAGGTGTTTGGATAGATTCTCCAATTTTACTATTTAAAACTTTAACAAACTCGTCATTTCTTTTCTGTAGTTTAATTTCATGAATTTTTGTATATTCTGAATCAATATCTAATGTTTCAGACTTATAGCCAAATAAACATTTAACAACATAAGTTTTATCTTTATTGTCTATGTAATCAAAAAGTTTGGTGTATTTATTTGTCGCAAGAAGCATTAAACCTGTTGCGTTAGGGTCAAGCGTCCCAGAATGACCAACTTTATCAAATTTATAAATTATTTTAAATTTAGTACATAAATCTTGAGAAGTCCACGTTCTTGGTTTATTTATCAAATAAAAATTAGAGTTTTGTTCTAATTTCATTCTTAATTATTTTAATAATATCTTCTTCTGATGAAGTACTTGAAAAACCACTGGCAGCTTTGTGTCCACCACCATCAAAAATAGCTGATAACTCCTGAACGTTAAAATTATTTCTAGATCTTAAACTGCCTTTAAATGTTCCATCAACTTGTTCTTTTAATAATAAAGCTATATCTGCTCCCCTTACTAACCTCACTACATCAATCAAAAAATCTGTTTCTTCAGCATCAATATTATATTTTTTATAATCTTTTTGGTATATAGTTGAATAAGTAAATTTTATATTTTCATCAAATATTATTCGATTAATAATTTCACTTTGTAGTTTTAAAGCATTGAATTCAATTGAGCCATAGATATTTTCACTTATTGAAGATATGTCAGCACCTTGTTTTAAAAGATCTGAGGCGATGTTGAAAACTTCCATTGTTGTGTTTGGGTACTGAAATCTTCCTGTGTCTGTAATTAATCCTGTAAGTAGGCAATTTGCCATATTTTTATCAACTTCATAATTTTCTTTAAGTAATTGTCTATATAGAACTTGAGTAGTACTAGCTGCCTCTGAATCAACAATCCGTAATGAGCCAAAAGTAGGATTGATATGATGATCGATAACAATAATATTTTTAGCTTTTAATACAATATCTTCATACTTACCAAGCCTTCCAGGGTTACCACAATCAAATACAAATACTGTTTCATAATAACTTTTTAATTTTTTTGTAATTAATTCATAAGGTAGGTGATCTAAATTTGAAGGTAGCGTATTTGCAATATCAAAATTTATATCAGCTTCAATGTTTTCTTTTTGAAATAATATTTTCAAACAAAATGATGCACCCAATGCATCACCATCTGGGTTTACATGCCCAGTTATAAATATTGGACCTTTATCAAAGAAGGTGCTTATTTGTTCATTCATTAATATTGCTTATTATTTGATTTATTTTATCAACATGTTCAAAAGTGCTATCTATTTCAAATTGTATTTTAGGAATATATTTTGTTGTCAATTGCTTAGCTAATTCTTTTTGTATTTTTGATCTATTTTTATCTAATGCTTTAATTAATTGACCTTTATTATTCTCAATATTTGAAACAAATATAGTTGAGCGTTTCATATCAGGAGAAGTTGTTACATGAGTAATAGTCGACTTATTTAATATTGATTCTGAATTTCTTAGTAATTCATTTGAAACTATTTGTTGTATAAGAGGGTTTATTCTATTAATTCTACCGCCACGTAATTGTTTTTTCATTTTAGACTTCAACCTCAGCTAAGATTTCAATTACGTCACCATCCTTAATATCTTTGTAATCTACTAAACCTATTCCGCACTCTAAACCTTCACTTACTGTTTCAACATTATCCTTAAATCTTCTTAACGAAGCTACTTTGCCTTCGTATATTACAATTCCTTCTCTTAGCAATCTGGCTTTTGCATCTAATATTACTTTACCTTCTGTAACTACTGAACCAGCGACGACCCCTACCTTTGGAGCCCTGAATGTTGTCTTAACTTGCACCATACCAATAACTGCTTCTTCTGTTTTTATAGTCATCTGGCCCATTACAGCTTCATTTATATCATCTAATAGTTCATAGATAATTTTATATGTTCTAACATCAATTCCTTTACTTTGTGCCATATTACGTGCTTGACTATCAGGTCTTACATTAAATCCAACAATTATAGAATTAGTTGCTGAAGCGAGGTCAATATCAGATAACACAATACCTCCAACAGCTGAATGAACCACTTCTATGTCTATCTCTTCTGTAGATAATTTTAATAATCCATCTTTAATTGCTTCAACTGAACCATTAGTATCTGCTTTTAAGATAATATTTATTGAATTAAGTTCGCCTTCTTGTAATAATTTCATCATGTCATCAACACGAGTCTCAACAGAATAAGTTGTATCATCAAAATCTTTAAGTAAGTCTTTATTCTTATCAGCTATTGTTTTTGCTTCTTTTTGAGATTTAATTGATATGAATTGATCTCCTGCTGTTGGAGAATTGTCCCAACCCATGATGTCTACAGGCGTTCCAGGGATTGCTGTTTTTAGTACTTTGTTTGTATGATCAAACATTGATTTTACTCTACAAAATGATGAGCCTGCATATAAAAAGTCACCCTGCTTTAATGTTCCTCTTGTTACGATTACTGTAGCTACGTTACCTTTCCCAACTTCCATTCTTGATTCAATAATAAATCCTGATGCATCACTTTCATATACTGATTTAAGTTCTTCTATTTCGGCAACTAG
>CABWZY010000004.1:0-86446 GCA_902510055.1 uncultured Candidatus Actinomarina sp.
CTTTTTAATTATACTCACTCAATTTCAAATAAATGGAAATCTAAATGGTTGGATTTCTAATAATACAGCAAGTAACAATCCTTTTACTTCAGGCCGTTTAGGAGGTCTGCAGGGTGGGGGGCCTAATGTAATAGGTATTATATGTGCAATATCAGCTTTAGTATGTTTATTCAAAATTCTAAGTTCAAATGAAAATTTGAACTATATAAAATATAACAAATTTAATTCAACGATATTACTCATTTCGTTAGTTAATTTGTATTTAACCTATTCAAGAGGATCATATTTAGCTTTTGGTCTGGGAGTATTTGTTATTATTTTTACTTCAAACAAATTGAAGAATAAAAATAAGTATGCTGTTGTTTCTTTTTTAGCCCTATTTTCATTTTTAGTTATATATTTGAATCCTTCGATATTTTTGAAACAAACTAATAGAAGTTTTTTAAATGACCTTGCAGTAACCAATGTTCAATTATTTAAAGGCACGGGTGGAGGTGACTATATAAAAGAAGTATATAGAGATTATTTAACCACATTAGAAGATGAACAGTTGTTTGAAGAGTTTAATATAATTTATTTAGATTCTGAGAAAAAAAATAAAGAAGCTATACCAAATATTGAAGATTCATTAACCAGTGGCTATTTGAAATTAAAATTTGACTATAGAGATAGATATTTACCTAAATCCGTTGTCTCATTTCATTACTCTGATAATGGATCTAAGTGGGAACAGATTGGTTTCAACCATTCAAATGGAACGTTAATAAACTTAATTGAAAATGATTCATATTTTGAAGTAGGAGGTTGGGGCGACGGACAGTCTAATGACGATTCTTTTCTTAGTGCGAATATTAAAGAAGTAAGGATTAATTCTGATGCTAAAACTGAAATATATAAGTTTCCTAAATACAAAAGAGGACTTGATTATTACTTATTAACCCCACAATTAAGAAATGTATACAGAGGGAAAGTTCAATTCAGTGACTCTGGTATTCAATTAGAAAGGCCAAGACAATATTGGTTAGCTTTACCTAATAATATTAATCTTTCTAAAAAAGATTTTGAGATAATAGTAAGTCTAGATATTGATGGTATACCTAAAGGCAACGAAACTATTTTTAGCCAAAGTTCGATTTTTAGATTAAATGAAGAATTTAATGATCAATCTTGGAAATGGTCAATAGTTGATGGAAGAATGTATTTTTTCTGGATTGAAAATGTAGATTTTGGTTATTCTAATTATTTAGGTGGAATGAGTTTGAGATCAGGAAAGTTAATATCTGTTGATGGCAAATTTAACAGTCTTATTTCTGAATTTAATATTTCCCAATATGATGAAATCACAACTTCTCATAATGGTTTTCTTACTATGTCTGTTGAGTACGGCATTCTCCCGGTCCTCTCTATACTTTTATTGATTTTATATCTAACAATAAAAAACTTTCAAAAAGAATATACTTTTGAACTTACAATATTTTTAATGCTAGTAGTTCAAAATTTAACAAATGATTTAATTTATTCACCAGATGTTAGTATTTATTTTTGGATTATTCCCATGTATTTTGCTAGGAAAGCAATCAAGAGTCAATAAGTGACTCTTTCTTCATGAAGTCATACAAATTTTCTTTTAAAATTAAAACTTGTCTACCATCTTCTAAAGTTACATAGTCAATTGGAGTTGTTAGTTTTTTTACTTTAGATAAATCAAAATCTCTAAAATTCCATAGAAGATCTACAGCTTTATTTATTGTTAAGTTTTCATCGATAGTAAATGTTTTTTCAAGTGCTTTAACAAGTGAATTTAGTTCATTAATTGAGTTAAATTGACTTAGTTCATTAATTAATTGGGTCACGACATATTGTTGTCTAACAATTCTTGTTAGATCACTTACACCGGTCATAAGTTCCCATGTAGAGTTGTCATTTCCATTGCTATCTGTTGTTTTTTCACCAACTAATACTTCGGTAGATCTTGAAACAACCCAATTTAAAGTAGTTAGCCCATTAACAGTCTGGCATCCTTTTTGAAGCTCAAAACTATATCCTTCTCTTTGAGTGACATCGACACAAATTTCAATACCTCCAACGGAATCTACAATTGATTCAAATCCTTTAAAATCAAAACTAGCAAAATGATCAACTTTCAAACCGGAAATACTGTATATGGCTGCTGCAAGGTTTTCAGCACTATTTCCACAGTTATTTTTTGAATAAGAAGCGTTTATCCTTTCTAATTTTTCTGTACAGGTATTTCTTATTAGTAGATCTCTTGGAAATGAAAGTAAAGTTGTTTGGTTAGATGTCTTATTAATTAAACCAAGAATTATTACATCAGCTCTTTTTCCAATAACATTCCCTCTTGTTTTTACTGTTTCACCAGATCTTTCATCAGAACCAATTAACATATAAACATCAAAATCAGTAATTACTTTTTTTATATTGTTATTTGTTAATAGTTTTTCAATTTTGTTTAATTCTTCATCAGTGATTATTAAATCTTCTTCTATAGCTTCAGGTTTTTCGTTATTTTCAACAATCTCACTATTATCATTCCCAACTGAAGTTGTAGAAGTTGTAGTTACACCTTCTATTATGTCATCAATTACATCTTGGCTGAATTCTTCTCTTTGAAAGTTGGGAATAATGAAAGCAATTGTTATTCCAGCAATGATTATTAATCCTAATAAAACGTATGTATATTTATTTAAATATTTCATTTATAACCAAATTACATACTATAGCTATATAATCTTTAATTGTGAGGAAAATTAAATGCGTAATAGCTGCTGGCGGTCTTGGAACAAGATTATTAGGATTTCGTGAAAATGATTCTACCAAGATGCTTTTAGAAGTAGGTGGAATTCCTATGATTAATAGACAGATTAGCCAATTACAAAATTGGGGGTTAGAAGATTTCATAATAATAACTAATCCAGAATATGACGAACTGACTAAGGAAGTAACGAAGAAGAATTTTCCAAATACAAAAATTGAATATGCTATACAAGAAACTCCAAAAGGTATTTCTCATGCACTATTTCAAGCTGAAAAATTTCTTTCGAAGGAAGATGTTACAGTATTTGTTTTAGGAGATAATTTCTTTGAAAAGAATCCGTTGTCTGAAATTGATTTTATGGATGAAACATTTAATAAAGGTGCTTACATATTTACTTATAAAGTCAATAATCCAAGTGATTTTGGAGTAGCAGTACTAGATGGAAATAATAAAGTTACAGCTATTGAAGAAAAACCTGAAAAACCAAAAAGTAACCAAGCAATCATTGGGATATATGTATATGACAATTCAGTTATAAATAAAATACAACAACTTAAGCCATCTGAAAGAGGCGAGTATGAGATAACAGATTTAAATAATTTATATATAGAAGAGGATTCATGTATGAGTAAAGAAATTGATGGTTGGTGGATTGATGCGGGGACGCCAGACAGAATAGAAGAACTGGAATCTAAGTTAATTTAGTGTCTCCATTTTCCTAACTATATTAAACGTAGTAAGGAAAATTGCTAATAAAGAGAAAATTGACATGTATGCAACAATGTTATTTGTCATTATGCTTAATGTAATTAAAGAGAAGCACAAAATACTATAAATCAAAAAAATAATTAAAACCTTTTTTTCAGAAAATTTTATAGCTAATAATCGATGAGAGATATGATCAGTTCCACCAGTTGTTGGTGGTATATTATTTTTAATTCTATAAGAAATAACTATTAAGAAATCTAAAAGTGGGATTATAAAAAATAAAAGTACTGGATTCAATACAGATGTATAAATACTTTCATTGACTGGTGTCCAATTAAATAAGATACTTATAAAACCTAAACAATAACCTATAAATAAACTGCCTGAGTCTCCTAAGTAAAGTTTTGCTGGAGGGAAGTTAAAAATAAAAAAGCCAATAATTGTTGCAAAAAGTAGTAATGAGATATCAGTAAGTTTATATTGATTTAAATAATTAGATAAAAAAGCTACTTGCAAGCAGATGCTACCAGATATAACTACAGCCAAACCATCCATGTTATCAATAAAATTTATAGAATTAATTATTAGTATCACCCAAAGAGTTGAAGCAACAAAATTTAAATTGTTATTGAGATCTATTCCTATTAGAGCTTCTAGGTTAATAAATAAATTTAGATAATAAAGAGGATAACTAACTATGAGTATTTGAAAAAATAATTTTATATACCAATTTAAATTATAAATATCATCAATAACGCCTATTAGAGAAATAACAAATGCAAATATTCCTATAAAAATAAAATTATCATCTGCTTTACCAATTAATCTTGTTGATAATAAAAATGCGAGTGAGGAAGCAACCCCTCCGAATGGTGAAATGAAACTAGCGGAAAGCCTTTTTTGTTTTTGCTTCTTTTTAATTACTAAGTTTTTTGAGAGTTTAACGGTAATGAAATTTAAGGCTGTAGACAACATGAAAGCAATACATATAGCTTGAAAAACTGGAATCTGAAAATTGTTCATTATTTTATACTTTTTAAATTATCATATATCTCATTATATTTTTTAGAGATAATTTGAGTGGATAAATTATTTTCAATCATCATTCGATTTTTTTTAGCATTTAACTTTGAAAAATCATAGTCGCTAAAATTATTAATTATTTCATTAAATTTATTTATATTGTTATCTTTCACAAGACATCCGTTGCTAAATTTACTTAAGTAAGAGGTACCGGGAATATCGTTACTAATACAAAATAGTCCAACGTATAATGACTCTAATAATATTCTTGAAAAACCTTCATATTTAGACATAACTATTGAAATGTCATAATTATGCAATTCAGTTTCAACATCAATTAATCCAATATATTTAAGATTCGATTTATTTTTTATATCATTAAGTTCAGATTCTTTTATAGAGTTTGGGTTTCCTTTATCTACTTCTCCAGCTAAAAAGAATTCAATACTTTTATTCTTACAATTATTTGCTAGTTCAATATATTCATATATACCTTTATCTTTAATTAATCTTGATACAAATACTACTTTTAATTTTTTTGATAAATAATTTTCTTTTATTTTGAAATTTTTTGTCTTAATTCCAGATCCTTTAATTAAAGATACTTCTCCTTTAAAAGATACAAAATTAAGAAATCTTGTTTTGTCACTGCTATTCTGAAATATAATTTTTTTGAAACTTTTACTAAAAAGTTTACTTATAAAAGGTTTTAATAAAATTCTTAAAATTCCTGCCTTAAGATTATTGCTAAAAAGATAACCTAGTCCATTTATTGAAAGTACTCCATAAAGATTGTTATTTAAAAATAGGTTTGCTATTGAGAATAAAATTCCTGTTTTTAATGTAAATGAATGAATAATAGTATTTTTATCCATTTTACTAATAATATGTTTGAGATTAATAATTCCTTTTATATCAAACAATATTTTTCTATTTAATTCCCAGTTCAGAGTTTTACTATATACTTTTTTTAAACTATCTGAAAAATCACCTTCAGGACAAATTGCTATAAAATTTTCACCACCAATAGAGGAAACAATATCTTTTCTAGATTTATATAGGTTCCAATCCCAATGTGATAAATAAACAATCATTAATAATATTTTAAGTGTTAAAATTGTTAACATTGCATAATATGAATATTGTCATAATTGGTACTGGATATGTTGGGCTTGTTACAGGTGTTGGTCTTGCTAGTTTGGGAAATAAAGTTAATTTTATTGATTTAGATACAGATAAAATCACTAAATTAAATAATAAAAATCTACCATTTTACGAACCAGGTTTGGATAAATATTTTGAAAATGATGAAATATTTACAAGGATGCAGTTTTTTTCTACTTATACAGATGTTGATTGGCAAGATATAGAAATAGTATTTATATGTGTCCAGACTCCGAATAATCTTGAAACAAATTCTGTTGATACAAAATTTTTGGAATCAGCAATTAATGAAGTAAATAATATAAAGAATAAAGATTTGATCATTGCTGTAAAGTCAACAATTCCTCCATATGAAATCGAAAAAATATGTAATAAGGTCGGTTTAGATACAGATTCTCTTATTTTCAATCCAGAATTTTTAAGAGAAGGAACTGCAGTAGAAGACTTCTTTAATCCAGATAGAATTGTAATTGGTAGTAATAATTCTGAAAAAATTGAAAAATTAAAAGACTTATATGAGGATTTTAAAGCTGAAATCATGATTACAGATCCAATAAGTTCGCAGCTAATAAAATATTTATCAAATACCTATCTTCCTCTCAGGTTATCTTTCGTAAATGAAGCAGCAAGGCTTGTTAATAGTTCTGGAGGAAATCTAGAAGATGTATTAAAAGGTGTTGGGATGGATTCGAGAATAGGTTCGCATTATTTTAGGCCATCTCCTGCTTGGGGGGGGTCATGTTTTCCAAAAGATGTTGTTGAAGTAAATAATTTTTACAACCCAGAAGAAGTAAATCTCCCATTAATTGCAAACATAATTGAGTCAAACAAGATCCAAACAAAATGGACAACTAATATGCTTAAATCAATCCATGATGAAAAAAAACTTACTGGAATAATACTTGTTGGTGCTGCATTTAAACAAGATACGGATGATTTAAGAAATTCGCCAACTTCAGATATCTATACCCAACTAAAAGCTGAAAAATTTAATACTAAAATTTATGATGAAATGATTAAATCGGATGATTATCTTTCATTGGAAGATTTTGAAAATTTAGAAAGCCCATACTTAATTGCACTAATGTATCCTGTTAAGGAACAACTTATGTCTAAAATTAATAATATTGTAACTGCAACAAGCTCATTTTTATACACCCCTTGGCAGGTATGAATATATTAATTACTGGAGGTTCGGGTTTTATAGGTTCTCATCTTTCTGAAAAATTATTAATTAATGGAGAAAACAAACTATTTATATTAGATAACTTACTTACAGGGAGTATTAACAATATTGAGCATCTAGATAAAGAGAAAGTTGTTTTCATAAATCACGATGTACAAGACCATATTGAGATTAATGAAAAAATTGATTATGTATTTCATTTTGCTAGTGCCGCTTCACCTGTTGCTTATACAGAACATCCTATAAATACTTTGAAAGCAGGGAGTATAGGAACTATCAATACACTTGGTTTAGCTAAAAAACATAATGCAGAATATTTTCTTGCTTCTACATCTGAAGTGTATGGAGACCCATTAGTTATGCCACAGACAGAAGAGTATTGGGGAAATGTTAATCCAAATGGTGAAAGAAGTATGTACGACGAAGCAAAAAGATTTGCTGAAGCTGCAACTGCCACTTATGCAAGGACTTATAATATTAAAACAAAAATTGTGAGAATATTTAATACGTATGGACCAAAGATGCAATTAAATGATGGAAGAGTAGTTACAAATTTGATTGTACAAGCATTAAATAATGAAGATATAACAATTTATGGAGACGGATCTCAAACAAGAAGCTTTTCTTATGTTGACGACACAATAGCTGGAATCTTGGCTTTGATGGAGTCTGATAAATATGATGTATTTAATATTGGGAATCCTAATGAGATGAGTATAAAAGAACTTTCAAGTGTTATTTTAAAATTAACTGATTCAAAATCTAAATTAATTTATAAAGATCTGCCTAATGATGATCCTAAACAAAGAAAGCCAGATATTACAAAAGCTAAAGAAAATTTGAACTGGGAACCAAAGGTTGATTTAGAAACAGGCCTTACTTTTACAATAGATTGGATAAAGAAAGAGTTAGCTAAATAACTCTTGTAATTCTTTTTACTAAAGTATCTAAAGACTCATTTTTTATCTCTTCCTGAGAATGCTCAATAATCTTAAGAAATTCATTTTGGTTCAATTTAAATACTGAAGATATTTTATTTGATAAATCATTTGAAGAACCGTCAAATTTCAATACTTCTTGATACTCAATAGGAATATTTTTATCGTAATCAATATTTTTATAAAAATTAATTATTCCATTAACGGAGGTTTCTAAAACACTTTTATCATAGAAGCCTTTATCAGTATTATTAATATGAAAACTAATATTTTTTAAATAATTTACTAATTCTGAGTGAGGCACTGGACCGATAAAGGATACATTTTTATTATCTTTGTATTTATTTATTAAATATTCGTAATAATCCCTATCTTCATTAGTAAGAGGCCCTCCGATTATTAAAATAGAGCTTGAAGCAGAAGCATTACTATTCAAGAACCCTTTAATAGATTCTTCTATGTTTTTTGATTTAGAGACCCTACTAACAATTGCAAAATCTTTTTTACTGAAAGATTCAATTTTTTTATAAAATGCTTTGTAATCTATAGCATGTCCTATTGGGTATACCTTTTTGTTTTTATATGGAAAGGAAAATTTAGAAGCTGTAATAACATTGCTACTTAATAAAAGAGCTTTAAGTAAGATTAACTTTTTAAATAAATTCTTTGGCCCTTTATGGGTATACCAAAGTACTGATCTAATTTTTCTTATTTTTAATATTGGAAAGCTGATAAGTATTAATATTGCTGACATATGTGATAGGCAGAAAGAATAATTTTTATTTTTAGTCATTTTATTTAAAATCTTTATAAAGCTAATGAATCTTCCTACCTTTGTTTTATTTACAACTTCATAAATATTTATATTGTCACTTAGGTTAGAAGTATCACCTTTATTTAATGTTATTACATCAACCTCAGAATAATTATCAGAAAATACGTTTAGCCAAGATATAGCAAAGCCTAATGAGGTATCCTTTGCGTCAGTTGCTATGTTTAGGACTAATATCTTTTCATCTTTACTCATTGACTGTTTACCATTTCTTTAATTTTTTCATAATAAATTTCAACATTTGTATTGAAATTATATTCTTGATTTAAATAATTTTTTGCTAATTTAACTTTTGATTTAGCTTCATTTTTGTTATTTGTGATTGTTCTTATTCCTTCTGTTATTCCAATTTCTGATATAGGCATTGGGATTATATATCCTCTTTCTCCTTTATTTAACAAAACTGAACAGCCCCCAACCTCTGTACTTAAAATTGGTATTTCATAATTTATTGCTTCAAGAATTGAATGAGGTAATCCTTCATAATTCGATGCTTGAATAAAAATATCAGCATTCTTTAAGTATTCATTTAGTTTTGAGCTTTCTATTTTCCCTATAAAGTTAACTTTTTCATTAAGTTCATATTTTTTAACCAAGTGCTTTAAATTATTAATTTCAGAACCATCTCCAACAATATTTAATATAATGTCATCATTTTCCATCACTTTTACTGCCTTAATGATTGAATCTATATTTTTTTGACTTACTAATCTTGATACAACTAGTAATTGCAAGATTCTATTTTCAAATATTATTTTGTTTGGTTGCTCGATAATGACACCATTATTTATAACAAATAATTTATTATCAAAACCTATTTTCTCTATAAAAGTCTTTAAATGTTCAGATGGTGTAATTATTAAATTAGATTTCTTTATACTCCAATTTCTAATAAATTTTTGTAATGATATAAATAATCCATGTTTATTTTTCTGAAAATCATCAAACGATTCGTTGGTCAACTTTTTATTGTATACTCTTTCCCAAACAGGATCTCCTACTATTTTTCTAACAATTTTTTTTCTTGAGAATATATTTGCAATTGTTGTTTCCGTGCCTAACCCATTAACAAAAATTAAATCGCTTTTTTTACTATTGTTATATATTTTTAATATTGTTTTTAACCATCTGAAAATGATTGGTAAATTTCTATTAATTCTGATTATATGTTTTTCATCTTTATAAATTAAATTTTCTTTATCAGATAGGCATATTATTTTTACATTGTGACCTTTACTGATCAAATATTTTGATATTTTTGGAACAAAACTAGCGGGCCCACCTATATCTGGGGGAAAAATTCCCACAGTAATTAAAATGTCCATAATTAAATTCTATATCTAATTTATTTTTTGTAAGCTACAATCTCTTTTATCATGTCTTCAATCCCCATAGAAGGCTTAATTCCTGTTAATTTAACAATTTTGTCTATATTTGGTGTTCTTCTCATAGTATCCTCAAATTTGCTACCAAAGATTTCTTCATGTGTTTTTAGAACTATCTCAGAATTAGAATTAGTAATTCTAATAATCAACTCTGCTAAATCTTTAATATTTATTTCTTCTGTTTGGCCAATATTAAATATTTCTCCGTAAGGTTTCATTTCAGCAAGTTTTATAAAATATTCGACTACATCTTCTACCCAAGTAAATGAACGTGATTGGCTCCCATCTCCATGGACAGTTATAGGCTCATTTTTTAATGCGGCATCAATAAATTTTGGTACAACCATTCCAAAGTCTGGCAATTGATTTGGTCCAATAATATTAAACAACCTAACAACGATTGGATTCAAGCTGCCTTCTTCAAATTCTGATAGTGCTAAAAACTCATCTATCATTTTTGACGCTGCATATGACCATCTCAACTTTGTAGTTGGCCCAATTAAGCTTTTTGTATCCTCAAACCACTCCTTCTCTTCAGATGTACCATAAATTTCTGAGGTTGAGGTTATTAAAACTGGAATATTATTTTTTTTGCAAGCTTCAAAAACTTTATGTGTTCCTTCAATATTAGTTAATAAAGACTTACTTAAATTATTCATGATGTATTGAACGCCTACCCCTGCTGCTAAATGGTAGCAAAAATCATAATCGTTAAATAATTCAGACAGATTGTCGATTTCTTCTATTTTTTTATTTAGAAAATCTACTTCTTTAAAGTCATTTATATTTTCAGCTTTTCCTGTAGATAAATCATCTATAACAAGGATTTTTTTTACTCCATTATCAATTAGTTTTTTAACTAAATGTGAACCTATAAATCCAGCGCCGCCAGTTACAATAATCTTTTCCATAAAATTTTTCCTAAATATACACTATATCGTTCAAAAATTCTTTATTTTCTAAATACCAAGATACAGTTTTTTCAATTCCAGTTTCAATATTGGTTGTTGGTTTCCAGTTAAGTTCATTTGAAATATTCTCTAGATTTGGTCTAACAACATCAGGATCTTTATAAGCTCTTTCTTCATTTTTAATTACTGCTTCTTTTCCAGAATATTTTTCTATTGTTTTTATGACTTCATTAAGAGACACTGTTGTGTTAGATCCAATATTGAAAGTATTCGATTCTTTATAATCCATCATTAATAATAATGCTTCAACAACATCATCTATATATGTAAATGACCTCATTTGTTCGCCATCACCTAGTACTAAAACTTCTTTTTCTTCAATTATCCAATGAATAAATCTAAGAATAGACATGTCAGGTCTTCCATAAGGTCCGTAAACTGTAAAGAATCTTGGTATAACCAAGTTTGTTGAAGTGTCTTCCATCATAATTTTAGATAGTATTTCACCAGAAAGTTTTGTACTAGCGTATACAGATGGAGGTTGTATTTTCTCATCATTATTTTCTGTCATTAACAAATCACCGCTGTCTCCATACACAGATGATGTTGATGCAAGTACAAGTTTTTCAATATTGTTTGATTTAGTAAACTTTGAAATGTTTGTGGTTGCTACAGTATTGTCTTCTACGTAATTTTCGGGATTTATAAAACTTTGCCTTACCCCAGCACGCGCTGCCATATGATAAACAATAGAAGTACCTTTTGAAAGTTTTGAAAGCTCATCATAAGAATTAAGATTTGAAAGATTAAGATTTAAAAAATTTAAATTTTTGTTTTCTTTTAGCTTTGATAGTCTGAACTTTTTTAAATTTACATCGTATGCGTCATTTAATGAGTCAATACCTATAACTTCATAACCTTTAACCAATAAAGCTGAAGTTAAATGAAACCCAATAAAACCCGAGCAACCAGTGACAATTACTTTTTTATCCACAGATAATATGCTAACAAAGTATTAGAGAATTCTTTAAAAAGATTTAAATAGTATTTATATACATTAAAAAGGTAATATTTTAATTAATGGGGAAAAATGAATAGTAAATTTAAGAAACTATCACCTTTAACTCTTCTTTTTTTTATTCCATTAATTCCACATTTGAATGTTGTTGAAGGGTTAATTCATACAGATGACTTACCAATATTATTATTTGGTATTTTTATTTTATTTAATATAAAAAATCTTGATTTAGGATTTAAACAACCTGCAAGAATTGTTACTCTTTTTATTTTTATAATTTATTTATTAATTCAAAATCAATTGGTTGCAAACACATTTATTAACTCTGAAATTTTACGATATTTGTTTTATGGTATTTTATTCATATTTGTAATTTCTACTGATCTAAATACATTTAACCAAAACATTCCATTTTATTTGTTTTTCCTTTTAAGTAGTTTTTCAATAAATGCTTATTTTTTCTCATTAAATTTTGGTACTGATTTATACAACAATTGGAATATAGGATTAAATTTAAGTGATATTGATTATATAAAGGGAAGAGTCAACGGCTTTCAAGCAGGGGGACCAAATAGTTTTGCTGATTTAATTACAGTCACTGCTGTATATTCAATGTTCAAAAAAAAAGAATCTTATCTTCCTTATATTATTTCTCTCTCTATTCTTGGTTGCTTTTTTACCTATTCACGCTTCTCTTTAATTGTTTTATTGATATTTATTATTTATAAAATATTACTTGTTGAAAAGAAATTAATTAACTTTATTATCCTGATTCTTTCAATTTTAGTTTGTTTTAATTTTGGATTGATTGAAAGATTTTCATCTGATGATAATTCAGGAATTGAAGATAGAGTTGAAATGCAATCAGGGACAATAAATTTTATTTATGAAGACTCTGTAAAAAATAATTTATTCGGAAGAGGGTTTAATAGTTATATTGTTAAAGGTGAGACATTATATGATGCTGATCAGTTCAATGAAAATAATGTTTCATATGGTCCGCATAATTCATACTTATTCATAATTTTGAACTTTGGATTAATTGGTTTATTACCCTATGTCTTAATAATCGTAGATCTAATTTATAAATGGTTTAGGCACGGAAAAAAACAAAAAAATATATTCAAAGATTTCTCTCCACATTTCTATGTGCTTGTTGCATTTCTACTTTTAAGTTTTTCCAGTGACTTGCTTCAAAATCACTCAGTTTCATGGTTTTTCTATTTAAGTTATTTTCTTTTTACAAAAGAAACAGAAAATGAAGAATCTTATGAAAAATAAATACACCTTAAATAGGTTATTCCAACATATACTATGAAATAGTATGAAAGTATTAGTTGTTGGTGGTGCAGGATATGTCGGCGGCGGAATTGTAGATAAACTTTCTGAAAATCACGAAGTAACTGTTTATGACTCTTTAGTTTATGAAACTTCTTACAGAAAAAATGTTAATTTTATTCTTGGAGATATCAGAGAATACGATAAATTAAATAAGATTTTAAATAATTTTGATGTAGTTATCTGGCTTGCAGCATTAGTAGGCGATGGAGCGTGTTCAATAAATGCAGAATTAACTTATGAAATAAATTCTGAAAGTATTAAAAATTTAGTTACAAACTTTGATAAAAGAATAGTTTTCCTATCTACATGTTCTGTTTATGGAGCACAAGATGGAGTACTAACCGAAGAATCAGAAACAAATCCACTTTCTGAGTACGCATCCTCAAAACTACTCGGAGAAGAATATCTCAAAGATTCAAATTCAATAATTTTTCGATTAGGTACATTATTTGGAATTAGTGATCAGTTCTCAAGAGTGCGCTTAGATTTAGTTGTAAATATATTAACTGCAAAAGCATTGATGGAAAAGAAAATCAGTGTTTTTGGTGGTGATCAATGGAGACCTCTATTACATGTTAAAGATGTTGCAAATGCAATTGATCAAACTGTAGATACATCACTTAATGGTATCTACAACCTTCACTATAAGAATTATAAAATTATTGATATTGCGGAAAAGATTCAAGAAAAGATTGGAGATGTAGAAATAGATATAACTCCAATGAGTTTTGAAGATGCTAGGAACTATCAAGTTAGTAGTGAGAAGCTAGAAAAAGAATCTAAATTTAAAGCTGAAATAGGTTTAGAACAAGGTATAGATGAAATATATGAGTTGATTCTAAATAACCGGATAAAGGATATAAATGACCCAAGATATTCAAATCAGAACTTCTTAAAAGAACATGGAGTTAGCTAATGTCTGATATTGAAATGATTAAAAGAGGTTTTGCTGATGACCACAGAGGATCTGTAGAGTTTTATAATGATCTTGATTTAAGTGCCTATAAAAGGTTTTATATTGTAAATAATCCAAGTAAAGGTACTGCAAGAGCATGGCATGGACACAAGAAAGAAGGGAAATTACTTAAAGTTATAAAAGGAAGCTTCTTGGTAGGAGTTATTGAGATTGATAACTGGGAAAATCCTGACAAAAACCTTAAACCTGAGTCTTTTGAGATGAACGCAGAATCTGATATTCTATTTATTCCATCTGGGTATGCAAATGGAGCAATGAGTCTCTCAGATGACAGCAGTGTTATGTATTTTTCTACTTCAAACTTAGAAGAGTCGTTGGATGATGACTTTAGATTCGATCCAAAATATTGGGATATTTGGACTCAAAAAGGTGGAGTTTTATTTGAGTAATGTATTAATCCTTGGTGCAAGTGGAATGCTTGGAAGGATGGTTTCATATGTGTTTTCAGATATTTCTTCAAATAAACTTTTCTTTACTAGTAGGAGTGAAGATAGTTTTATAAATAAACTAAATGGTGAAGTAATTAATTTTGATATTTTTAATGATGATTTTGAAAAATTATGCAATAAAATAAATCCTGACTATGTGGTTAATTGTATAGGAGCTATTAAACCAACAATTAGTGATGACAATAACTCAATATCTAATGCAATCAAAACAAATTCTTTGTTTCCTTTAGATATAACACACGTAAGTTTAAAAAAAGGTTTTACTTATTTTCAAATAGGAACAGATTGTGTATTCTCTGGTAAAACTGGAAAGTATGATGAAACAAGTTTTACGGATGCAGATGATGTATATGGGATGTCAAAAGTTGTTGGTGAGGTAAAAGCATCAAATAAAATTATCACCAGAGCGAGCATTGTTGGTCCGGAACCGGGTGAAGGTAAGTCATTATTAAATTGGTTTCTAAACACCAAAGAGGAGACTGTAAATGGTTTCAACAATCATCATTGGAATGGTATTACAACTCTAAATTATGCAAAAATAGTAAACGGCATGATTGAAGAAAATTACAAAAAAGATGGATTACTTCATTTAATTCCAAAAAACATTGTTAATAAATATGAACTTTTGAAAATATTTTCAGAATATTTCGATAAAGAAATTGTAATTAATTCTGTTGAAGCTGATGTAGAAATTGATAGAACACTAGAAACTAATAATCCTGAAATAAATGAATTAATATGGAAATTAGGGGGATATAGTTCAGTTCAAACTATCCAAGAGAATATAGAAGAATTATCTCTTTTTGAAGGTACAAATAAAATTTTGGAGTCAGCATGAAAGATTTGGCAATCATATTAGGAATTAGACCAGATGTAATTCGTGCCAGTAAGATTTTAAATCTATTAGCTGAAAGCTCTGAAATAACTTATGATTTTATATGGTCAGGACAACATTATTCAGACAACATGAAAGATGTCTTCTTTAGTCAATTAAACGTACCAAAACCTGATTTTGAGTTTGAAATTGACACTACTAATGATTCAACAATTGTTTCTTCGATAATTAAAAATACATATGAGCATTTAGACAAAAACAAATATAAAGCAGTCGTATTTTTAGGTGATACAAATACAGTCATGGGCTGTATTGGGGTTATTCAACAAAACATACCTGTTGTTCATATTGAGGGATGTATGAGGTCATATGACTGGAGAATGCCTGAAGAGAAATATAGAACAACCATAGACCATCTATCAGATAGAATTTATGCATATTTAGACTCATACAAAAAACAAGGCTTAAATGAAGGTCTTTCTGAAAATGTAATAAATGTTACTGGAAACCCAATTGTTGACATAATTAATAATAATCAAAAATTATTTGATACAGGTGGCGAACACTTAGATGAAAAAATATTAAATTTTATTAAAAATGATAATTTTACATTAGCAACTAGTCATAGGAGGGAAAATATATTAGACCAGAAAAGCTTAACTAATATAGTAAATCTCCTTAACCAATCGGAAAGTAAAATTGTTTTCCCTATGGGATATAAAACTCAGGAAATGTTAAAAGAGTTTAATTTAGATTTGAAATCTAATGTTTTAGTTACTGATCCAATTGGTTATTTGGAATTTATGTATTTAATGAAAAATTCTGATTATGTTATTAGTGATTCAGGCACTGTGGTTGAAGAAGCTTGCATTATTGGTAAACCATCAATACAAATGAGACATTCTACTGAAAGGCCTGAAGTTTATGATGTCGGTTCTTCTATAAAGTTTGATCCAAGCGCAGACATTAAGGACTTTGAAAATTATATAAATAAAGTAGATAAATTAACTTCAAATAAGTGGGAGCAACCATTTGGTGATGGTAAATCTTCAGAAAAAATTGTAAATGATTTAGTAGAGCTTTCAAAAGCAGATACATTTAATAAACATAGTCGGAATGATTATTCATATGATGTCAGTAATGCATTCAAAGAATGAAAAAAATATTATTCCATTCACTAACAATACCTCCTGATAAAGTTTCGACAGGGATGCTTGTTGCTGAAATAGCAAGTGGTTTTAACGACAGGGGAGTTGCTGTTGAAATATTAGCTAGTACACCACAATATAATTTTGATTCAAATATAGACAATAAAGTAGAATTTAAAAAAATTTCAAAAACTATTTTTGAATCTAGTTATAAAGATGTGAGAGTAGTTCATATTAGTTCTAAAAAAAGGAGCTATTCTAATTCTAAAAGAATCTTCCAGTGGTTTAAGTTCCACTATCATTCAATCAAATATTTGTTCAAACATAGAAAAGAATATTCTCATATCTTTCTCTTTAGTTATCCACCAACTATGAACGTAATTGCAATATTTATTTCAAAATTCTTAAAGATTAAATTAATTTATTCATATTGGGAACTTTATCCAGAAATTGCTGAAAAAATTAATAGAATAAAAAATAAACTTTTTTTAAGTTTGTTTGAGTCTATTGATACGTATGCATTGAAAAATGCTGATGCGGTTGTTCTTAACTCTAAAGAGTTAGAAGAGTATATCAAAAATGAACGCTTAGTGAAAAATAATACATCAACAATAAACCATTTTTCACCTTTTCCATATATAGAAAAGCTACCCAACAAAAATAAAAAATCTATTTTTTACGCCGGAAATATCGGCAAACCACAAAATATTCCTTTATTTGTAGATTATTTTAATAAGTCTCTAAGTAATGAATGGACATTAAATATATATGGTTCTGGTGAAGAATATGGCCATGTTAAGTCTCTTCAAAATGAAAAAGTTTTAGTTAATGAATATACAGAGAGAAACAAATTAATAGAATTAACTTCTGATATTCCTTTTGCATTAGTTTCTTTAGATCCAAATTTAACTATTGAAGGTTTCCCTGGGAAGACTTTTGACTATCTTTCAATGAATAAAATAATTTTATGTTTTGGAAATGATAATTCTGCAGTTGCAAGATTTATTGAAGAAAATGAAGTAGGTATTAACATTAATCCAGATAATTTTGATAATATTATCGAAAAATTAAATTCACCTGACTTTATTGAAAAATCACTTAATAATGTAATAAATTTGAATAAGAATGAGATTAATAAAGAGAAAGTAATAGATAAATATCTATCTTTGATTTAATTCGCACCTTTTCTACTAATAACAGACATTATTGTTTGGAAAATTATTTTAAGATCTAATAATAAATTATATTTATTTACATATTCCAAATCCCAATAAAGCCTTTCTTGAAGGCTCAAATCTAATCTTCCTTGAGTTTGGGCCAATCCAGTTATTCCAGGTTTAACTGAGTGTCTATCTTTTTGATATTCTCCAAGTAAATCTGATTCATATTTTACTAATGGCCTTGGTCCTACAATTGACATTTCTCCAAAGAGTACATTGAATAAATTTGGTAACTCATCTAAAGATGTTTTTCTTAATAATTCTCCAATTTTTGTTATTCTATCATCATTCTCAATTCTTATTGGATTACCAGGTTTTAAAGAAGGCTCGACTGTTTTTTCTTTTGAGAGATTCTTGTAATGCTCTTCATGTATGTTTTCATCTGAAGATTGATCCATAGTTCTAAATTTGTATAATATAAATATTTTTCCATTTCTCCCTACTCTTTCTTGTTTGTATATAGCAGGAGAACCATCGGAGATAAGAATAGAAAGATAGATAATAGGTATTATCACTAACAAAACAGGAAGAATAAGGATTGTTAGTGTAATGTCAGTTATATTTTTCATATAGTATTTACTCTAAACTATTCAAATTAATGTACTTGAATAAAAAATATAACATTAGAGTTAGATAAATGTGTGGAATAGGTGGAATTGTTAACACTAATAATTCCAAAATTGACCCAAATATTATTAAAAATATTAAAGATTCCTTAGAACATAGGGGACCAGACAACTCTTCCGTAAAACACATTTCAGAATCAAATTGTTTTGTTCATACAAGACTTTCAATTATTGATTTAAATGATCGATCAAACCAGCCTTTCCAGTCAGCTGATGGAAGATATACATTGGTATTTAATGGTGAAATATATAACTATAAAGAAATAAGAAAAGACTTAGAGTCAATTGGAATTAATTTCAATACTGAAGGAGACACTGAAGTACTCTTAAAAGGTTTTATAGAACATGGAGAAGGCATATTAGAGAAACTCAGAGGTCAATTTGCATTTGCTATATATGATGATTCAGAAGAAAGTATTTTTCTTGCAAGAGATAGGATTGGAATTAAACCATTATATTTTTCTTCATATAATGATTGGTTTATTTTTGGATCTGAGATTAAAACAATTGAAAAATCAGGATTAGTTCCGTTTGAGCCTGATTTAGATTCATATGCTACATATTTGAGACATCTTTGTGTACCAGCAAATAGAACTGGAAATAAAAATATATTAAAAGTTCAACCTGGTGAGTACGTCGTTTATTCGTTAAAGAGTGGAATTTCAAAAAAGAAATATTGGGATCCTTTTAATTTTGAAGTGAATAACGATATTAATGAAAAAGATGCTATTTCAGAAGTAGATAGATTATTGTCTGAATCTGTTGAGTACAGAAAAGTTAGTGATGTTGAAGTAGGCTTGTTCCTTTCAGGAGGAGTAGATTCATCATTAATAGGAAAATTAATGAAAGAAAATGAAGCTGCTGGGCTCAAGGGTTTCAACATAGATTATGAAGATCACTTTGAAGGATATGAAGGTGAAGTAGCAGAAGCTGAATTTGCATCTTCAACACTAAATATTGAATTGATTAAAGAAAATATTAAATATTCTGATTTTCAAGATTTATTAAATAACTATTCATTTTATCAAGATGATCTGATTGGTGATGAAGTGGGCATACCACTATATTTTCTTGGAAAAAGTACAAGATCTAATGGAATAAAAGTGGTACAGGTTGGAGAGGGTGCAGACGAGCTTTTTTATGGTTACGACCATTGGTTAAGGTTTATCAAGCTAAATAAATATATAAAATCAATAAACCAATCTCGCTTCAATGTATTAGATTTTAAAAACCATCGTATGAATTTAGTTTCAAATATTCTCTTTAATAGAACTTCATTTTCAGGAGGAGCTATAGGTTTTAATTTATCTGAAATAAATAGACTTGTTGATGGAGGACTCTCAAATGAATTTCAACTTATTAATTATGTTGACAATAAGTGGGATGAATACTTTACAAAGAAAAATGCAAACTTATCAAAATGGATGACTTTAATTGATTTGAATATTCGCCTTCCAGAGTTACTTTTAATGAGGATGGATAAATTAGTGATGCAGTCCGCTGTTGAAGCAAGGGTTCCATTCTTAGATCATAAACTTGTTGAGTATGTCTTAACAATCCCTCAAGGGGTACTTATGAACACTAAGACAACAAAACCATTTTTAAAAAAGGTTGCAAGAAAACATATTCCTAATCAAATAGTTGACAGAAAAAAACAAGGTTTCAGGGCGCCAATAGGAGAATGGATTAGAAAAGATGAAAACTATTTTTATGAATCTATAAAAGAATTCAATTCCCTAGTAAATTTATTTAGTGAGAAAGAATTAACCAAAATTCTTAATGGAAAAGATTTCCAAAAGAAATGGTATTTAGTTAATTTATCTCGTTGGCATTTAACAAGGGTTGCTAATTGATAAGAAATTGGAAAGAAAATACAGTATATATTTCATTAATGCAGGTTACTCTCTTAGTAGTAAACTTTTTTTTAATCACAATAATAAGTAGAGAATATGGAGCTTCAGTATATGGTGAATATGCATCATCAAAAAGTCTATCTGTATTAATAGGAACTGCTTCTGTTATATCTCTTGCTTTAGTTACAACAAAAGTAAGAGCTCAGAAAGTAGATTATTCTAATTCAGTATTTTCTAATTCATATTATTTAGTACTTCGTAATTTAATATTTTCGTTAGCAATTCTTTTCCCTTTAACTTTGCTACTTGGAAGAAGTTATCTGTGGACTTCTTTATTTTTAATTGGATATATTTTTAATGAAATGATTCATATTGCATTAGCTTATTATCAAGCAAATGGAAACTTTGTAATTAGTTCAAAACAAATATTAGTAAGGACAGTTATATATGGAGTAGGGGCCTGGTTAATAGTATTTAATGGTTTTCCAATATTATATGTAATTCTTTACCAAGTATTTTTATTTTGTATCTTCTTTTACGTTGCCCATCTATCAATACCAAAAAAAGAAACAATAGATGACAATTCAGATAGCAATGAGATAAGAAAAAAATTATCAAAATCAGGAAGAAAAATGGTAACAACCACTTTTTCAGCAGCACTTATATCTGAGCTAGATATTGTTTTATTAGGCTTATTTTATGGAGGACCTTTACTTGGAGTTTTAGCATGGTCAAGGAGAATACTTGAAGGTATTTTCCAGCTAATTGGAGCAAGTCTAGATATATTATTTCCTGAACTTTCAAGAGTAAATGATAGAAATGAGATTGCCATTATACGTAAACGGTTAAGAAAAGTATTTTTATTTTCTTTTATTATCCCAATAGGTTTTTTCTTTACAAGAGATATTGCAGGTAGTATTTTTATAAATTTACTTGGAACTGAATTTGAAGATGTTGCAAAAAATACTTCAGCTATACTTTTTTGTTTACCTCTAATGATTTGGTCAAGAATTAATATAATATTTTCAAGAGCTTTAAATTTTGAATTAACATTAACAAAAACTGTGTTACTAGGTTCATTACTTTCATATATAGTATATTTCTCTCTGCATAAAATTGGATATAACCCAGCTGTTCTTTCTATTATTATTTCACAATTTTTAATTGCTGCCCTTACAACATATAGTTTCAGGAGATCCAATGAATCAACGTAGTATTCTGATTCTAGTTTCACGATTCTTGCGTAAAATTAAATATAATTTAACTTATCTTTTTGGTGCACAGATAACTATTCCATCTGAATTTAAATTATTCGAACGAAGAAAAACAAATTATCAAAAATTTATCAACAATCATTGCAGATCAAACCGTAAGGAAGAATTTAGCTCGAATGACACTTTAAAGATATTTGGTAAAGTATCTGATGAATATGAAGTATCTAAAGACATATTTTCAAATTTTGATTTTGCAAATAAGAAACTAAAACCTGCTTATTTTAACGTTGCTGATGTAAAAGTACCTTACGAGGCTTCAAGGCTTCAATATTTACAAAAAGCTAATGCAGGGTATATAGATGTAAATAAATTTCCGTTGATTTACTGGAATAGTCCAATGGATGTGGCTATAAGAAATATCAATTTAATTCTCCATTTTCTAGCTATTGAAGATAGCTCTCCAGGTATCGAGATATTAGGTAATAATGAAGATTTAATTAGTACTTTCATAAGTCAGCACTACGAATATATAAGTAAAAATTTAGAAGATAAAGGGCATGTAGTAGGGAATCATTATCTTATTGAGCTCACTTCTTTATTGCTTACTATTGCAACGTTTTCATTCGATGGGGATGAAGAAGAGTTTAAATTCTATCATGATGAATTAGAAACTGAATTGGAGAAACAATTTCATAAAGACGGAACTAATTTTGAAGGTTCAACCCATTATTCTGCTTTTGTTACTGAAGCTATGATTTTATGTAAGCTTGCTATTGAAGAAATTGACAAAGATTCAATTCTTTTGGAACGGATAGAAGAGATAATAAAATCAAATAAGCTATTTTTGTCAATGTTAATGAATAAAGGTGAGTTATCTCAAATAGGAGATAATGATTCCGGAAGATTATTTTATTTTGCTTTTGATGAAGACAAACCTTTAAATATGGAATGGCTAATCAATTTAATTGAAATTCTATATGAAGATTCTTTAGAGGACAGTGAAATAAAACAAAAATTTAAAATTGAAATTAAACGTCAAATACCGATCTTTAGCGAATTTATGAAATCTACACACAAACCTATAAAGGTATTTTCTAAAGATTATGAAACATATAGTTTTAAAGACTTTGGTTTATATATTTGGAGAAATGAAGATGAATATTTTAGTATACGATGCGGCCCTATAGGGCAGAATGGTATTGGAGGTCACTCTCATTATGATCAGCTAGCTATTGAATGTTTTACGGATAATAAATGGGTCGCAAGAGACCCCGGAACAGGAACTTATACAGATAATATTAAGTTAAGAAACAAATTTAGATCTCTTGATTATCACTGGGGTCCAAAAGTAGATTTGAAATTTCCAAATGAAGATGAGTTTGATTGTTTTCGATTAAATTATATGAGAGATGGTGAAGTATTAACTTATGATAAAAATAAATTTTTAGGCGTCGCAAAGTTTAATGAAAAAACAATTTATAGAAAAATTAAAATTGAAAATGGCATTGTGTCTATAGAAGATTACTCAAAAGATTTAGATTTAAAAGAATATTCTTCCTGGGGAGAGGAAAATAATGGAGTTAAATCTCAATTTTCAGAAGGGTATAAAAGAATAAGTTGAAGTTAAAAAATATAAATCCAATTGTCGGTATTTTTATTATTAGTATATTTCTAGAAGCAATGGATGCTTTTTCATTTTACTCTATACCAATTACATGGATTGGTATTGCTTTAATAATTGGATTATATATATTTAATTATTTCTTTGGATATGATTACGAATTTGATGAACTTCCATCATTGAGGGTCTGGTTATTTTATATTTTTAGCATAACAGTAATAAGGGCTCTTTCTTTTGATGCTATATTACCTGAATATGCCACAACAACTTTTTCTCAATATATTTCTTTACGACTTTTAAAACTTCTAGGATTTATTGCTACTATTTGGGCCATTCATTTTATTAGTGAATATCTAAAAAAAGAAAAAATTATAGAATATTTAGTTTATGTTGGAATAATTGTTTCTTTATTGTCTCTTTACTCATATTTTTCTTATTTCTTCGAGTTACCAGATTTTACTAGGTCAAGATCTGGTTCGGGAGGATGGACTCAGCCAATTAGAAGAGCATGTTCAATATTAAGAAATTATGGTACTTTCAGAGAGCCAAGCTTTCTTGCGGTATGGTCAGCGCCAATAATTCCTTTAATATTTCATTTGGCTAAGAGAAATCGTTATTGGTATTTCGTTTCAATAATTCCAATATTGTCAATTGTTTTAACAAGAAGTTTGACAGGTATAATCAGTCTCATTCTTGCGTTCCTACTTGCTTTAATTATTTCAATGATAAAAAATAAATCAATTAACTTTCATTTATTAATTCCGATTGTAATGATTATCATTTTCAGTGTTTTAGGGAATAGTATTTCCTATAAATTTCCAGCACTTGATCCTTCAATGTGTCCACCTGAATCACCTGATAAATGTAATTGTTCTTTATTTGAAGATGAATTAGATGAAGCAAAAAATTCTGAAAATATAACTAAAAGTATTTATAATCGTTTAACTTTAATTACATCAGGTGGAGTAGGTGCATTTGAGAATATTTCATTTTTAAGGGAATACATATCATCTGAAAATATAAAAATATTTGGTGATGGTTTAGGCGCTTCTAATATTAAATATTCCGAGAAATTTATTGAGATATCAAAATTAGAAAAAAATGGAAAAATAACATATAGAAATCCTGGACAAATTGTTTCTTTTAATAATTTATATGCAAATATATATCTTTCTTCAGGATTGCTAGGTCTTTTATGGTTTTTCAGTATTATTTTAAATATTTTAAAAAAATTACTAAATAGATTTACAGATTTGAATCTATATTTGTTTTGTAATATTTTTGTAATTCTTCTTATGTATTTTTTTCAAGCTGAAGAACTTAGCTTGTCATTCGCTATTTCTATTGGTCTAATTACACTAAAAGAAAAAAATGAACAAAAATAATAAAATATTAATAGTTTCTCATCAGTTCACTCCTCATGTAAGTCCAAGAACTACTAGGTGGAAATTAATAGTTGAAGAACTAAAATCTTTAGGTCATCAAGTAACTGTTATAACAGGAACTAAACAAGATCAAGAAGATAAAGATGTAAATATTATTTACGTAGGAAATAAAAATTCTAGCAATATTGTTAGGAACTTTAGAGAAAAATCAAATAATCTCACAAAGAGTAATCTCTTTAAGAGAATTTTCTATAATTCATTAAAGAAAATTTATAGATTCATAGTAAAAACATTTGCTTGGCCAGATTATTCTATGTTTTGGTTGATTTCTATTTACAGAAATAGAAAAAAATTAAAATTAGATTACGATTTATTGATTACAGTTAGCCTTCCATTTTCATCTCACATAGCAGGATATCTTATTAATAAAAAAAATAATAAAAAATGGGTGATGGATATTGGCGATCCTTTTACATTAAAGAAAGATGCACCTGAAAATAATTATTTATTATATGGAGCATTAAATAAATATTTTGAAAATAAATTATATTCTCTAGCTGACAAAATAATGTTTACTCATAATGACGCAATGTACACACATAAAGAATACTTCAAATTACCTGATGGCAAAGTTATTGTAGCGAATCCAATTAGCAAATTTAATAAAGTAATATATCAAAAATCTTTAAATTATAATTACAATTCATTACCAATTAAATTTGGATATTTTGGAATATTCACTAAAGGTGTAAGGTCACCTATAAATTTTTTAGAAACCCTTCAAAAGAAAAACAATATTGAGTTTCACTGGTATGTAAATAATGATTCTCAAAGTGAAATTATTTTTAACAACCTAGAATCAGAATCAATCGTCCATTCAATTGTGCCTAGAGATAAGGCATTAAATATAATGGCTGAATCTATGCACTGTTTATTGTCTATTGGAAACCTGAATCCCACTCAATTACCAAGTAAAGTTATTGAGTATATTTCTACTGGGAAACCTGTAGTACATTTTGCAGAAATTGAAAATGATCCAGTTATAAAAATTGCTAATGATTTCAATAATTTATTTATAATCACAAGCAAAACTAATTTAGATAAGTTTTTTATAGAATTAACTGACTATTTTAAAAGTGTTTCAGCCTTTAACAAGAATTTATTTATTGAACAATATACCTCAACCTCAATTATTAAATTATTAAATCTTTCTTAAAACTTTTGCCCAATTCTCAGAGTAATTTAATGCTTTTATATTCTGAGCACCACTTTTCGTAGCTGTATGAATTTTATCTATTGCATCATTTACATTGTTGCTTTCATAAAGAAAAGTTGAATCTTTATCAAAGTATTGAGTATAAGGACTAGAGGGTGCAACTACCTTTAAGCCTAATTCCTGTGCTTCGTATAAAGGAAGACCAACTGTTTCAAAATCACTAGCATGAAAATATATTTCATTTTCTGATAGGAGTTTCATGGTTTCTTCATTGTTGGAAGTTTTAACACAATTGAATTCTTCAATATTATTTTTAGGATTGATAATTGTTATCAAATTGTTATTTGATATATTATTCAATACCTTAAGAATGAATTCAAAATTTTTATTCGGTATTTCACTAGCAAAACAAACTATTCTCCCGTTTTTGTTTGATAAGGGCACAGACTTTTCAACAATCTCACCAATTTCTATTATTTTGTTTCTATCTTGAATTGGTAGATAGTTTTTTAAATGATTCAATTGAACTAATATATGATCAGAATCTTTACTACTTCTAATAATAAAATATCTAAGTAATAGGTTGCGTACATCATTCTTAACTAAAGGAAGTACATTTTGTATTAAGATAAATGATTTTATTTTTGTTTTAAAACCAAAATTACCATAATGAATTATCGCATCTGAAGAATTAATTATACTTTTTATATCTTTATTTAAGAAAATGTTGAGATAGGGGTGTAGGTATCTTTTTTTCTTTATATAGTAAAATTTTACTAATTCGCTATCTATGAATTGATTTTGAAGATCCTTATAAAATGGTAATTCCGAATATAGAACAATTAATTTACTGCCAGATTCCGCTAAGAAGTCAAAAGACTCAAGGAATAGTTTTAATCCTCCTAACGACTTAACACCACAAACATTGAGTACTATTTTTTTATTCACCATTTCAATGATAGTTGCTCAATAAGAACTATTTGATTACTAAAATCATTATGTAGTGAAAGAAAAATATGATGTTGCACTTGTTGTAGGAACAAGGCCAAATTTTGTTAAAGCCGCACCTCTTCTTCAGCATTTTGAAGAAAAGAATATAAATACTTTATTTATTCATACTGGGCAACATAAGGATAAAATGATGTCTTCAAATATATTTGATGATTTAAATATAAGAAATCCTGACATTACTTTAGAAACGCCAACAGTAAATATGAATGAACAGTTAAGTTTTATGCTCGATGCATTAGATGATGTTTTTAATAAGAATCAACTTAGCAGGGTAGGTGTATTTGGAGACGTTACTTCTACATTGGCTGCTTCATTAGTTGCTAAAAATAAAAAGTTAGAATTATTTCATGTTGAGTCTGGTCTTAGGTCAAGGAATATGGAGATGCCAGAGGAAAGGAATCGAATAGTAGTAGATTCAATCAGTGATTATTTATTTGCTCCCTCTGATGATGCAGTCGATAACTTAATTGATGAAAATATAGATCCTGAGAAAATATTTTCTGTAGGAAATATTATGATTGACACACTAAAAAAGAATTATGAAAAAATAAAAAATGGTACAAGTGACATCATAGAAGAGTTAAAAATAGAAAATAATTATTTTGTAACTACAATACACAGACCTTCAAATCTAACTGATGAGAACTTGAATAATATTTTTAATGCTTTAAGCAAATTCACTAATGAGTATTCTGTTATTCTTCCTGCGCATCCTCGATTAAGAAAATATATTAAAGAAAATAGTATAAAATTGCAAAATGTATCTCTTATAGATCCTATGCCTTATATAGAGTTTTTAAGCTTAGTAAATGGATCCACTCTTGTTTTAACTGACTCCGGAGGGCTTCAAGAGGAGACAACATTTATGAATATAAATTGTCTTACGTTAAGAAATGAAACAGAAAGACCTATTACTGTTGAACTTGGTACAAATACGGTTGTTGGATTAAATACAGAAAATATAATTTCTGAAATAAATAATTCTCTTACAAGTAAACTTTCTAAAGAAATTAAAATCAAAAATTGGGATGGAAATACATCAGAAAGAATATTTAACATATTGTATAAATAATTATGAGTAAATTTGATAAAGATCTTGGAGTTATAGGCCTTGGTTATGTAGGTCTACCACTTGTTGTTGAATCATCAAGTGCTGGATTAAAAGTATTAGGTTATGATAACAATTCTGAAAAAGTTAATAATTTACAAAAAGGGTCCTCTCCGATAGAAGATATTAGTAACACAAATCTTAAAGAGGCTCTTGAAAGAGGAATTATTATTACTGATACTCCAGAGGGTTTAAAGGATTGTGAACATATAGTAATAAGTGTTCCGACTCCTCTTACAGATTATCAACCTGATTTAAGTTATGTTAAAGCAGCAGCCCAAACTATCGCAAAAAATATCTCAAAAGAGCAAATAATTATATTGGAATCTACTACATATCCAGGCACCACATTAGAAGTTTTAATTCCAGAGATAGAATCAATTACAGATCTTAAAGCGGGCAAAGATTTTTATGTAGGTTATTCTCCTGAAAGAATTGATCCTGGCAATGAAACATGGAACTTTAAAAATACTCCGAAAGTTATTAGTGGAATAGATGAAAAGTCAGCAAAAAAAATAAAAAATTTTTACGAAAGAATAATTGATGAGGTTGTACAAGTAAGTGGAACTAAAGAAGCAGAGATGGTTAAGTTGTTAGAAAATACTTATAGACATGTAAATATTGCTTTCATAAATGAGCTTGCAATATTATGTAATATGTTGGATATAGATATTTGGGAAGTTATTGAAGCTGCAAAAACAAAACCTTTTGGGTTTGAATCATTTAGACCAGGACCAGGTGTAGGTGGCCATTGCATTCCAATAGATCCTAATTATTTATCATTTAAAACGAGAGAAATTGGTAAACCTGTGCGGTTTGTTGAATTAGCGCAAGAGATAAATAATACAATGCCTTCATATGTTGTAAGTAGGATTATTGAAATGATGAATTCACTAGAAAAACCAATGAACAATTCAAATATACTTATCTTGGGTGTAGCTTATAAAAAAGACATAAGTGACACTAGAGAGTCACCTTCTATTAATATTATTGAAAATTTGTATACCAAAGGAGTAAATGTCTCATATTATGATCCTTTTGTTGATTCATTGAAACTTAATGCTCCTATAAAAAAAGAAGAAGATATAAAGAATTTTAATAATTATGATTTGATATTATTCCATACAGCTCATACTGAATTCTCTCAAATAAATTTTGAAGAAATTGATGTCCCAATATTTGATGCCACAGGAACAGGATACGTAACTAATTCTGAAAGGATTTAATCTAATTCTATCCTGATTATTTATTAGCTTGAGAAATGCTAGCTGATAAACTTCTTAGTTCAAAATGCATAGGATCTGGAGAGGTCCAAGTTCCGCCCCATGCGTAACCCCAATCATTGAATATTTCAACAATCCTTGGTTTATAACCTGTCTTAGTATTTATGTCTATTGCAATGCCCCAAGCATGTCTAGAAATTGAGCCACCTGCGTCAAAACGAGATATTCTTCTTGGTGCGTAACAACCTCCTGAACTTTTAAATTGTTCCTTTGAGAGACCGCTTTCAAGGCCTTCATCTATTATTTGATTTAACGCTCCTAATAAAGGTTCCCACATTAACCTGTGACAAGTGATTCTTCCAAGGATAGGGACTCTTTTAGTTTCAATATTTTCATCTTTCCAAGTTTGGTCTATTGTTATCCAGGTCCCATCTCTTTCTTTAATTTGAAAATCACCGAACATTTCTTTAACAAGCGCGGTTGGTAAGACCCAGTTTTTATTTGGTGTTGAGTCTCTTCCCGATACTTTAATTTTCTTATATTCAATGTTTTTGTATATTTCAATTAAATGGTTTTCAGTAATTCTATCTCCCCAAATAATTGCTTGTATATTTCTATTTATTCCTAATTTATATCCCATCTCTTTATTTATTACTGCTTCAAACCAGCCAACTTCAGAATCTGGAATTATTTCTCCAACTACTACTTCTACTTTTTCCTGATTTAAACCTACAAGAAACATTACATCACCTTTTTCCAATGAATATAAATTAGCTGTAAGTTCAGAAATGATTATTTCATTATTGATTAAACTTTTTGATACTTTTTTAGAATAAAAAAGATCAGATACATCGTTATGGATAGTTTTAATTGATAGGCTGTGTAAGTATTCTTCTCTAGTTGTTAATTTTTCTATATTGTTCAAATCTACAATTTTCTCAAGTCCGATATTCGCTCTACCAATAAATGTTAAATTAGAATTTAAGTTTATAGCACTTTTAATAATTCCATTAGTTACGCTATAAAAAAGACTTCCTGGTTGTGAAATACTTAGAATTTGATAATTATCAATTCTGTTTGATTTTTTGATTAATTCAGCTTCATCTTGAGCAAATGCGATATTTGGTAACAGAACAATAGATAAGATAATAAAAAAATATAATAAACGTTTCACTCAATATATTTTACATTATGAGTGCACAATATTATAAAGTTTTCATTTCATAGTTATAGGTAATTCTATTTTGTAACTATTATTTATATGTTTCAATAATGGAGAAGTAAATGAAAATACTTACTAACTTTTTTTCATCAGCAGCCACAAAAAGGCCTTTAGTTACTATTTTGATAGTTCTTTTACTTACTGGATTCTTTGGATACATGGCTGGCCAATCAGAGGAATTAAATACAAGCTTTGGAGGAGAGCTAGATACACCTGAAATAAAAGCTCAAGGTAAACTAGGTGAATATTTTCAAACATCAGGCTCCCAATCTGTTTTTCAAATCATCATTAGTGGAGAAGATGTTCTAACAGTTGATGGATATTTAGCTTGGGTGGAAGTCCAAAAAACTATTTCAGAAAGTGATTTACAACCATATTTAGTATCTCAACCTGGACAATCTTCAGTACAGGGATTTTTTGCACCTGTAGATATTGCAATGTCTTTTAATCCAATGCTCAATATGAATGCAATAAAAGCTATGGATGATGTTCAATTTAAGAATTTATATAATCAAGCTAATAGCCAAATGCCACCAGAATTCAAAGCATTCGCAAGTGCTTTATTGTCTGAATCATATGATGAAGACAAAACTTCAGCCTCAGCAGGTTTAGCAATAGTAACTGTAGATACTGCAAAATTTGTTGAAGAATATGGATTCGATGGAGCCTTTATTGAACAGCCAAAAATGGAAGTTGCTTTAAATAAATCATTAAGTCAGATTGCAGTTGGTAATGTAAAAGTTTCTGGGTTTTCTTTTGGTTTATTATTTGGTGACGAAGGAGAAGATTTTCAACAAGAAATTGGTGGATTATTTGCTCAGGCTTTCGCAATTATTCTTGTTGTTTTAAGCTATATCTTTTTCATGAAGTCGAGTTCATTCTCTAGGAGACCAGTTAATTTGTTAAGAAGGTTACTCGCACTTGTACTAATGATTGTTGGAATAACAGGCGTTGTCCTGCCTTTATTAAGCGACATTGAGTTAGCTTTTCTTTCATGGATGCAATTAGATGACCCACTTTTAGGTCGAATCATTCCTTTATCAATATTTACATTTGGTTTTCTTTTAAATTCTAGAAGAAGAACATCAAGTGATCTATTTCTAAGTTTAGGTGCAATTTTACTATCAATTGGATGGATGCAAGGTGCTGGTACAATTCTTGGCCCTGGCTACTTAGATATAATTGGCGCTCCAAACCAAGTTTCACAGATTGCTCCTATTATTCTTATTGGCTTAGGTGTTGATTATGCGATTCATTTTAATTCAAGATACAGAGAAGAAATAGGTTCCGGCAATACAATTAATGGATCAACTTCTTCAACATTAAAGTCTGTAGGTATTGCTTTAACTTTGGCAACATTAGCTACCATAGTTGGATTTCTAACTAATATTGTATCTCCTTTACCTGAACTTAAAGATTTTGGAATTCTTGTATCAGTAGGAATATTCTTTGCTTTCTTTCTTGTCATGACTTTTGTTCCAGCAATAAGAACATTATTAGACAGAAGAGCTGAAAAGAAAGAAAAGATTGATTCAGCAGCGTTTACATCTTCTGGTGATAGTGTTTTAAATAAAATTTCAGAAGCTAGTGGAATCATTCCAAAAAAATTAAAACTCATTGCTCTAGCGTTATTGGTTAGTGTTTCTAGTTATGGATATATTAGCTTTACAAACCTTGAGACAATATTTGAATTTACTGACTTCCTTCCTGAAGATAATCCGGTTGTAAAAACCTTAGATTTACTAAGTGAAGAATTTGGTGGTGGATTTGGGGAAACAACGAGCGTATTAATTGAAGGTGATGATTTAGCTACAGTTGAAGTTCATAATGCACTAATCCAGTCAATAAATAATTTATCTGATAAAGAAAATATTATAGTTTATGCAGGCAATGTAGCACAAGAATCAGTAGTTGGTTCCTTAGGACAGCTTCTAGCTCCTCAATCTGGTCCTCCGGGAGCTCCTGCTGGCCCACCTGATATGGAATTAATAGGTACATTATCTAGCTACGGAGTTGATATTATGTCTGGTGCTCAAGGTTTGGATGCATTAATAGTTAAAACAGGTGGAGATGTCCAAGGTTTATACGAATATCTAGTTGGAAAGGACACTGAAACATTTCTTGCTTCAATTTACTTTAATGAAAATAGTAAGGTAACTGCTGCACAAGTAAGGATATCAACTTCTGCAGGCTCCCTTGCTGCTGCTCAATTAAGAGATGATATATATGATGCTTTCAAACCTATGACTGATTTAGGAATAGATGTAGCCGCTACAAACGATGCAATAGTTACACAAAGTGTAAGTGACTTAATTTCACAGTCACAGTTTCAGTCTTTAATATTCGCAATTTTAGCTTCAATGTCATTCTTGATTATCTATTACTTTTTAGACATGAGGAGACCATTTTTAGGTGTTATAACTATTCTTCCAGTAGTAGCTATTGTGATGGGAACTTATTTAGGAATGTATTATTTAGATATTCCTTTAAACCCAGTAACTTCGACTCTTTCTGGTTTAGCAATTGGAATTGGTGTACCTTTTGTAATTCATGTAACTAACAGATTCAGGGAGGCCTTGCTTGAAAACAACAACCCTGTTGAAGCGGCAACAATTACATTGAAAACTACAGGTGGTTCATTATTTGGATCTGCATTTACAACTATGGCTGGTTTCGGTATTTTAATGACATCAACCTTAAAACCATTTCAACAAATGGGACAAGTTGTTGTTGTAGCTTTAGGCTTTGCTTTGGTTGCCTCAATATTGATACTTCCAACATTGTTGGTTTTTTGGGCAAATTATCATAATAGAAAAACTGCTAAATCTTTATAAATTTAGTTAGTACTATTAATTAAGTGAAGATTTCTGAATTAATAAAAGTAATTAATGCATCAACACCTTTTGAATTAGCTTTTGATGATGATAAAGTTGGCTTGTTAATTGGTTCTGAAGATAATGAAATATCTGAAATTCTTATTGCCCATGATTTAGAAAATTCTGTATTAGAACATGTTCTTAATAACAATATAAATACTGTAATTAGCTATCACCCTGTTCCAATGAAGCAAAGCCTTAACGAGGAAGGGGAGTATGTTGATGAGTTGACAGGACTTTCTCTTGAATTCGAAAAAGAAAAAATCAATGTTATAACAGTACATACAGCACAAGATGTAAAGAATAATGGTAATGCTGAAGCGTTAGTTGATTTATTCAACATTACTGATGTAAAGGTATTTGCTAATAGTAACGAAGAATATGGTGCTGGTCGTATTGGTACTATTGACAAAATTTCTACTAATGAATTTATAAAACTAGTTGAGGAAAAATTAAATACAAAAGTAATTAGAACTAATAGTCATTATGGAAAAATAAAAGAAATTTCTAAATTAGCTATATTGCCAGGTTCAGGGACACAGTTTGTCGATGAAATAATTAACGAAGCTGATGTATTTTTAACTGGTGATATATCTCACAGATATTATTTATTAGCTGATGATAATGAATTAGGTTTAGTACAAGTTAACCATATATCAACAGAAATACCAGGTATGAGTAAATTTGTAAAAGAAATATCTGAAGAATTAAACATCAGAGTCGAATATTTTTATAATAAAAACTATGAATGAACCATTTTTACTAAGTAATTTAATAGATCTTCAAGAGATTGATAATGAAATTTATAAAATAGAATCTGAAAAAGCTGAAAGTGAAGATGTAGTTTTACTTAAAGATTTAGAAACAAAGTTTAAAGAATCTAATAAAGATTTAGAAGGGGCAAAAAATAACTTATCTGAATATTTTAATCAATTAGAAAAAGATGAATTAGATACAAAAAATATTAAACAAAAAATAGAGAATATAGGAATTAAATTAAATGATAAAAGTTTAGATCCAAATGAAATAATTAATTATTCAAAACAAAAAGAGTCTGGTGAACAGCAATTATCAAAAATTACAAAAAATATTGAATTTCTTCAAAGAGAAAATAGTGAAGAATTAAATGAAATAAAGAAGTATGAAGACTTAATTGATGATATAAAGAAACAATTATTTGAAGTTTCAAAAAAAGTACAAGAAGAATGGCAATCGTTAGATGTCAGGCTTGCTGAGTCTGAGTCAAAAAAGAGAGAGATGTTATTAAGTTTTCCTGATCATGCTCAAAAATTATATGATGATTTAAAAGCTAGAGGAGTTGAAGTAATTGCAGCATATAAGCTTGAAAATGATCAATGTGGGTGTTGTGGAGTAGATTTAACTTCAAGTGAAATGGATAAAATAACATCATCAAAATACCAACAATGTCCTTATTGTGATGGTGTAGTAGTTTGAAGCATCAAGTATTTTGTGATGGAGCATCAAGATCAAACCCAGGAGATGCTTCAATAGGGGTTTCAATATCCTTAGATGGTAAAGAAATTCATACTATTTCAAGAGAAATAGGGATTGCAACAAATAATGAAGCAGAATATCAAGCATTGATAGACGGTCTTAATTATTGTATTGATAACTCTATAAATGAAGTTGATGTTTTTTTAGATTCAAAGTTAGTTATTGAACAAGTGAATAAAAATTATAAAGTTAAGGCACATAATCTAAAGGAATTTAATTCTCAAGTTGAAAATATGATTAAAGAATTTAAATATATTGAATTTAACCATGTCTATAGAGAAGATAATAAAAGAGCTGATCAATTAGCAAATTTAGCATTGGATAAGTAATGTTTTTCTGGCATATAGGGCTTTCTATATCTTTTTTTAGATTTGTGTTTAAAGACTTTACTGCAGACCTAAGATTCTTGATTGTTGGAGTAATTTTCCCAGAAATTATATATCTTAGTTTAAATTTGATAAACATTTCAGGTATATATCCAGAATTAGGTCACACTCTTTTATTTGCAATATTTTCGTTATTTCTTGTAATGATATTTACAAAAAGAGACACACAATTAAGGAGGAACTCCTTACTCGTTTCTATAGGTATCTTTTTTCACTTGTTATTTGACTTTATGTGGCTTAGACAAGAAGTTCTTTTCTTTCCATTACAATTTCAAGACACAGAAAGATTAACTTTTAATATTGGTGTTCTTTTTATACAAGAGGTAATTGGCTTGACTTATTTAATACCAAAATTAAATTCTCAGGACAAGTTAAAACGTTTCTTAAGTGAAGGTATTATTTAATCTTGTTTAAAAAACATATTCATACTTACTAAAACTAGAAAAGAAGCAAACGCGTAATTTAAGGATTTTTGTGGTAAAGCAAAAGCTATATTGCTTCCAATAACAGAACCTATTATTCCAAAGATACCAATAATTATTCCTGTTTTGATAAATTCTTTATTTCTCAATTTAGGAATAACTGCTGCAACTGAGCTTGGGATTGCCGTGATTAAAGAGACACCTTGTGCTGCCAAATTTCCAATACCACCAAAAAAAATTAGTAAAGGGATTCTAATTATTCCTCCTCCAATACCTAATAATCCTGAACCTAGCCCCGAGAGGATACCAATAAGGACATATAATAAAATGTTTTCTTCAAATCTTGTGCTGAAATTAGTGCCAAAAAACATCCTATAAGATGCAAATAACAAAAGAACAGAGAACATTCTTTGTAAATTTTTTGAAGTTATCAATTTTGACATATGACTACCTAGATAACCTCCAAAGACCGCCCCAAGAATTAAGTACATCACGTAAGTTGAAATTTCTATTCCATTAGCAATATAAGAAATGGTACTTGCACTAGCTACAAATATTATTGCAAGCGAAGATATTCCTGTGTTAATTTTAAAATCTTCTTTTGTAAAATAAGTTAGAAGGGGGACGAAGACAATACCTCCACCAATTCCAAGTATTCCTGATAAAAGACCGCCAATAAAACCAATTAGAAATAATTTAAGCAATTTATTTCTTTAAAATTGGTAAAAGTTCTTTACCAAGTAGCTTTATCGTTTCCTCCTGGTTAGTTGAAGAAATTTGAATTGTTACAATTTCTGATTCAAAATCATTAACTAAAGGACTATAAATATCTTTTAACTCTTCAATAGAACTTGCTCTTGAGAATTTAGACATTATTTCATCTTTTGGTAAGCTATCTGCAGTTTCTCTCAACGCTGCAGGATCAATTTCTTGAAGCCTATTTGGAGCTCTTAATCCTCTCCAAGATTTTAATGCTTCCCAGGCATCTTCATCATCCTTAGCAAACATAGTCCACCTATAAGTATGGAGTCTTAACCCGTCTTTTTTAAGCTCCTCTGTCTTTTGTTTTGCTGGGTCTATAACTTTTTCATAAGCGTCTTTTGGATCTTTAACGCTAATCATTACACCATCAGCATATTCTGCTGCTAAATTTGCAGACTTAGGACCACCTGCTGCCATCCAGATGGGAATATAGTCTTTTGGAGGGGAGTAAAGTTTTGCTTGATTAGTTTGATAAAATTCACCATTAAAATTTAATTTCTCCCCATCTAGTAGTCTCCTTATAATTTCTAAAGATTCACGCATCCTATTAGCGCGCTCTTCATATTTTGGAAAATCATAACCTAAAGGTCCTTCATTAAGATTTTCACCAGTCCCAACTCCTAAATGGAAAGTAGATGAAGATAAACGATCAATTGTTGCTGAAGCTTGAGCAACAACTCCTGGGTGCATTCTCCACAAAGGTGTTGTAACACCTGTTCCAAGGTCTAAATCAGGTATTGTTACCGCTAATGCTCCTAGTGTTGACCATGTAAAATTTGAAGCTGAATGATCATCAACCCATGGATGAAAGTGCTCTGATATTGTTACCATATCAAAACCAACTTCTTTAGCTAATTTCGCATGATCTATTAATTCTTCAGGTTGCCATTGTTCAGACCCTAAGAAATATGCAAATTTTGTCATGAATTTAGATTAACATTGTTGAATTTTAAGGTGGGTGCCTCATAAAGAGGCACCCAAGTTCTTATGGGACTATAAGCCGGATTCTGTTTACACAAAGTGTAAGATAATCATCCATCTTGTATATTTGTTACCAAATATATCTAGCTACCTACCCGCAATATTTAGTCGAGCAAACTAATTGCTTCTTGGTATTGCTCCGAGAGGGGTTTACAAGCTAATTTAATCACTTAAATTACTGGTGGTCTCTTACACCACCTTTTCATCCTTACTTATGTTTATAAGCGGTTTATTTTCTGTCGCACTTTCCGTCAATTTCTTGCCTGGGAGTTACCCAGCTCTCTGCTCTATGGAGTCCGGACTTTCCTCGATAAATCGCGATTATCCGTCCCACATTTAAACTTTAATACAACTTTTAAGACTTATGAATATAAATCTATAATTTCTTGAAAATCTTTAAAATTTAAAGGCCCTATATATTTTTTTACTATCTTGTTGTTTTTAATTATATGTGTTTCTGGAACACCAAATACACCAGAGTTAATTGAAAACTTGCTATTTTCATCAGTTACATAAGTTATATCTCCATAACCATATTTGTTTAAAAAGCTCAATGCATTGTCTTCGCTGTCTTGGAAGCTAACCAATATAATTTTGTCTTTAAGTCCTTCTATTTCTGATAGTGTGATTAGTAGTTCATGTTCTTCTATACACTCTAAACACCAAGAAGCCCAATAATTTACAATAACTAACTCAGAGTCGATTAAAACTTTTTCATTATCCTTAACTGTTCTTAGATTAAGGAAATCATTATCTCTTACCTCTATGTAGCTATCTTTTACAGAGCTTGTTGAACACATAGATAATAATAAGAATAAAGAGATGATTTTAACTTTCATATTGACTCACTAACTCTTCTACAAAATTCCTATCTTCAGAGCTAAGTTTATTTGATGATAGAATCTCGTTTAAAAGTTTTCTTCCATCACTCCTTGTGCTTGGATCTTGTAAATAAATGATTCCAAGATAGGATTTAGCTATTATTGAGTTTTTATTTATCCTTAAAGCCTCATCTAAGTAATCTATTGCTACCTCTATATTGTTTGACTCAAATACCATCCAAGCAATCTGTGAAAGAGCAAAACTCTTCAATTCGTTATCATCACTATTTTCTGCTACATACATATAGTGCGTTAAAGCATTTGAATAATTGATTTCATCGAAATACCTATTAGCAAGAGCAATTCTCATAGGATATATATCTGGATTATCATTTATTACTTTTTCCATTTCTTCATTTGTAACATTTTCTAAATCAGTATTAGTTCTAGTAGTAGTTTCTGAATTATTGTTTAAATTAATAAAAAGAACTATGAAAAAAATAAATATAGCAGTAGAAGATAGAATCCATTTATTCATTTTTCGTACTCCTAATAAAAGCAAGGATGAATAGTGAAATTAAAAAAATAGGTAAAACAATCATTTCAATATTTGTTCTTTGAGGGTTTGTTATTATTCTTTCACCATATCTAACTACCCAATAGTTGTAAATTTCTTCATCGCTTAGTCCGCTATCTATTTGTTCTCTTAATATCATTCTCATGTCTTCTGCATATTCAGAAGGGGAGTCAGATATATTCTCGCCTTGACAAACTGGGCATAAAATATTTTTACTCCAATTCTCGTATCTGGAATCTCTATCTTCGTTAATTAAAGGAATAGCTAATAAAAGAATTAGTAATGTAATAGTTAATACTTTATTCATTTTTAATCCTTGGATAAATTGAAAAAATAGTCAATGCCAAGCCAAGCCAGATAATAAAAATTCCATAGTTTTTTCTAATTATTAATTTAAAATATTCGTCATCAATAACCTTGATAGTTATATATGTATCACTTTCAATATTTCTAAATATGGCAGGACTGCTAATAGCTTGTTGACTAGAATTCTTGAATATATTTAATGAAGCATTTTTAACTTTATTACTTTTCGAAATAGGTAAATTTATAACATCTTTTTCTTCTTTTGATTCTTGATAAGGTGGATTTATTATATAGTTATTACCGCTAAATTCTATAGTTGATCCAGGAGTCGTAATAATTTCTTTAGAATAGCTTTGAGTTACATTCAAAATTAAACCAATTGCAAATACCCCAATACCAATATGAGCAATTTGTCCTGCCCAATAAGAACCAGATATACTACCTTTTCTAAAATAAGAAATTAAATTTTTACTTAAGATAATTACCAATACTATTGAAGCAAATATAGTAAAAATAAATTCATAATTTGCTTCGTAATATAAAGATATTCCAATTGAAATAACTAGTGAGATATTAATTTCTATTTGGTTAGACTTTACCCATTCAGCAAAATTTAAATTTTTATTAGGTAGTTTTTCTGAAAATACAATTAATAAAAGTAGAATCAACAACAATGGACCAACCAAAGTATCGTAAAAACTTCTACCTATAGTTAATTGTCTATCATATAAAGTTTCATAGAATATTGGATACACTGTTCCAACAAAAACCACGATTGTTGCAGAGAAAAGTATTATATTATTAGCAATAAAAAATCCTGATCTTCCAAACCAGTTGGATAATTTTTTTGCTGATGAAAAATATTCGATATTTCTTGCACCCACTATTAAATACAAACCTGTAAAAACAGACAAACCAATTAATAGATATGTTCCAATATTTCCATTTGAAAAGGCATGGACAGAAATAAGAACACCAGATCTAGTAATGAAAGTACCAAATATAGTTGATAGAAACATTAAACAAGATAAAGAATAGTTCCAATTTATTAGCGTAGATTCTCTAGTTTGTGTTTTAGCAGAGTGAAGAAACGCAGTAGCTAGAAGCCAAGGAATAAATGATACATTTTCAACTGGATCCCATGCCCAGTATCCACCCCATCCTAAAACTTCATATGACCAGGCAGCTCCTAGTGAAATACCTGCGGTTAGAAAAATCCATGGAAAAAAGGTAGCCTTCTCAGCCATTTTTATCCAATCATTATTCGTTGCCTTCATAATTAAGTGACTTGTTGATATTACAAATGGCATTACCAAACCTATATAGCCAGCATATAAAATCGGTGGATGTATAGCCATTAGTGGGTGATTTTGTAGTAAAGGATTTGGACCTCTTCCAAATTCAGATGTTAATAAGTTGTCAAAAGGTAAGAGTGTTGAGTTAGCACAGCCAATACTTGCAAGCTCTATACATCCAGCAAAAGGTGAGGAACTAAATATTGTATATCCTACGAAGAAAACCAGTATTGATGAAAAAATTTTAACATCAACAAAAAATTCTTTTTTGTGAAAATATTTAATATAAATTAAGAAATAAATACTGAGTACAAAATTCCAAAGAAGTATAGAGCCATCCAATGATCCCCACAATGATGCAAACTTATAAATTGGTGGGGTAGTAGATGCTGAATAATTTGCAATATAACTAATTGAAAAATCATCGATAAAAAGACCTATTTCTAATAAACAAAATAAAATAAAATGAAAAAATAGATTTATTCTTACCAATCTTTGTATTTGAAAATTTGATTTTGTAAAAAATAAAAAAATTAGGTTTAAAAAACTAATCCATGTAACAATTATGCCGATATTTGATATCATTTTGAATAAGTTTTTACATCGTAGGTATCACCATTTTCTGAAATATACTCATTATCATGTTTAACAAGCATGTCATCAGAATAAAAAACTCCATCCTTAAAAAATCCATCAAGAATGACACCCATTTCTTCTTGAAATAATTCTGGCACAAAACCGTCAAAATTAATTTCTATTTTTTCATTTCCGTCAGTAATAAAAAAACTTGTTATTCCGTCCATTTTTTTCTCAATGGAATCATTTTCAACAAATCCTCCAAGCTTTATTCTTTCTGAATTACCTACATTAAGATTTGTTGTTGCTTCTGTTGTTGTGAAATAATATATAGTATTATTTGAGGCAATTTGCACACTAGCATATACAACTAAGGCAATGCCCACAAGGACAAGAATTAGGTTTTTATTCACGTAATTTAAATTTTAGCCCTGATTTTTGGATTTAAATAATCATTCCATAATTTGTCAGCATTTGCTCTAAATCTTTTTGAAAGAAATATATGAACTAATGTGACTAAAAGAACACTTATTAAAAGGGTAGTTAATATATCTGATGACATAGGGGCATCTCCAGTAGATACTGTTTCCTGACTCAATATGGATGCTTGTTGATGAACAGATCTCCACCAAATTACACTGAAATGAAGTATAGGTATTTGTATTACTCCAAATATTCCAATAAATGAAGAGTTCTTAGCTGTCTTTTCTAAATCGTTATTAAAACTTCTAGAAGCTAAATAACCTAGATAAACAAGTAGGAGAATTGCTGTTAGATTAAGTCTTGCATCTCCCCAGACCCACCATGTTCCCCATGTAAACTTACCCCATACAGAACCAGCAATTAATGTTGATACAGTAAATATTACTCCTGATTTAGCATTTGCTAATGCTAAGGAATCATATTTTGGATTCTTTTTAATTAGATAAAGCAGAGAATATATAAATGTTAATGTATAAGCTAAATAAGCGATCCAAACAGTCGGCACATGAACATATAATAATTTGGAATACTGACCTTGAGTAATATCATATGGTCCGAAAGCAGCAATCGCTATCCAGACTAGTAAAGGTCCATAAAGCATCATAGTTTACCTCTCTCTAAGTAAAATCTTGTATATGAGTAAATGACTATTGTTATACCCAAATACAGCAATAAGTAAATATTAATTAGTTCTAGATTTACCCCTAACCAGATGGGTGCAATAAAAAATGATAAAGCCATGTATATTGGAACAATAAGAATAAATTGAACAAATCGATTATTAAATGAAGTAAACATTTGAAAAATTATATTCACCATAACCGTATTAATTGAGAAAAAGACCAAAGTTAATATAAAAGTGAAGATATTTGTTTTAACGTTTGAATTAGTCACAACAGAAAATAAAATACTGAAAAGCAAAATTTGAGGAAAATAAATTAAGAATTCTGAACTTATTTTACCCAGAAAGTATTCAGATTTTTTAATATAAGCAAAGTTCAATTCTCTTGTGAGACTTCTGTGATTTATTGGATTTCTAATAGAAAAAAGAGTAGAAAATAATATCAGGAAAAGGATTTGAGTGATTATAAATAAGTCTTCATCTATTGCGAATCTATTTTCTGCAAGTATTGGAAATACTATAATTAGTACGCACATTGTTGGTGTAATTAGAAATAATGAAGAATTGTTTCTGTATTCGCTTAATATTTCTTTTCTTATTAGAGATTTATTAATCTTCATCTAAATTTACCGTTTCTTTGTTTTCCATTAACCCGCTTGTCTCTTGAGATGAAAGTACATTACATTTATTCTTCAGAGTCCTTTCATTAATTAGATTTTGTAAATGTTCAACACCTTGTTTATCTAAATAATTAAGAGGTTCATCTATACATAAAACATCTGGTTTTTTCATATCTGCAATAGCTAACTCAGCTCTTTTTATCATTCCACTAGAAAAGTTTTTTAATTCATCTTCTTTATAACTTGATAGGTTATATTTTTCTATTGTTGAATTAATTATTTCGTCATCAATATTTATAGAACTTGTAAAGTAAATAGCATTTTCACTAAGTGTTAAATTAGGCAAAAGGGTAGGGGCGTGAGATATTTCTAAAACATCTATATCTTCATTTACATACTCTGAGTCAAATGAATTTCCATCAAAGTTATAAGAAATAAAGTCTAAAAGGGTTGTTTTACCAGCTCCATTTTTTCCAATAATTTCGTAATTTTTACTTTTATCAAGTGTTAAATACAGATCTTTAATTACAATTTCATTTCCATACCCGAGAGTAAGTTCATTAGCTTGAAAAAAAATATTATTCACAACACTATTGTATTGATAATAGTTTTTTATAAATCTCAAAAGTTGTCATAACATCATCTTTAGCGCTATGAGTAGGAAGAACAACATCAAAATATTCAGCTATAGTATTCAATTTATGATTAACAACTTTTCCTTGAAGGGTAGACCTACTTAATTCAAGAGTATCTATAGTGTCATTATTTAACTCTCTATCTAAGTAATAATTTAAGAATTTAAGATCAAAATTTATTACATTATGCCCTACTAATATGGAATTTTCTACGAAGTTAATTATTTGATTATTTTTTTCTTTAAACTTTGGAGAATTAACAACTTTAGAATCAGTTATCCCATGAATATTTGAGTTCTCAATGCTTTGTTCTGGTTTAAATAATGAATAAAATTCATCAACAATTTTATTATCTCTTACTTTTAAAATATACAATTCAATTATTTCAGAATCTTCTGGTTCGAAACCTGTAGTTTCTATATCAAGAATACAGAGAGTATGATTCTCAGTCATTATTTAGTTAACTCCCACATTGCTATAGCCGCAGCAGTAGAAGCATTTATAGAATCAACATTATTTTTTGATTCTATTTTAAGTCTTTGGTTTTTAGTTTTGCTCCACTTATCTGAAATTCCATATTGCTCTGATCCTATAACTATGGCAAAATTCTCTTTTGGTTTAAAACTATTGATTAATGTTTCAGCTTCAGGGTCTAATAAGATTATTTGGTATTCATTTTTCGTAAGTAATTCTAGAACTTGAGAATTAGTGTCACTTATTAGGTTCATTGTAAATAAGTGACCAATTGAAGCTCTGATAACATTAGGGTTGTAAAAATCTGTTATTTCATCACAACATATTACGTTATCTATTCCTAATGACTTTGCGGTTCTTATCATTGTGCCTAAGTTCCCTGGTTTTTCAATTTGGTCCGCAACAAGGGCTGGTCCCTTGATCTCACTTTCTATAACTGTTAGATTTTTTTGTATAAATAATGATAGAATTCCATCTGGTTTGTCTCTATAAGAAATTGCTTCAAAAACTTTTTTAGAGAGGGTTACTATCCTTATATTTTTTTTATTAAAGGCATTTATAAGAGAGTAGTTATTATCACCTACAAAAAGCTCTTCACATATGTACAGAGTATCTATTTCATAATTCGAAGAAACCAATAGGTTGTTTTCCCTATAGCCCTCAGCTAAAGATTTTTTTTCAGTTTTTCTTATTTTGTTTTTTGAAAGAGAAATTAAAAATTTTAATTCCGGATTATTTAATGATGTTATAGATTTATTTGCTGAAGTATTCATTGTGAGTTATCTTTTTTTTGGCTACATTCTTTTTCATGCTAGTACCTTTTTCCTCTATTCCGGCAGTAATAAAGCCTAATATCTTATAATTTTCGGGGATTGTAATTAAAGATTTTATATCATTAGTTTTCATATTGTGAGATCCAAGAAAACCACTTTTTAAGCCTATTTCCTCAATCAACAGCATACAGTTCATCATTGCTGCTCCTGCATCTACATACCAGTAAGGAGTATCCCAGCTTGAAGAATTTGTTGAGCCTTCCTTGTCCATTAGAGCATATCTTTCATGATATGCTTTTTCATTAACCAAGAGTATGTAGATTGATAGAGATTTAGATATCCACTTATCAAAACCTTTTTCGACATAAGTTTCTTCATTTGATAATTTAGCAAGTTCTAAAATATTTTCTTTTTTTGATACATGTACAATTTCAATACCTCTAGCAAAACCTGCAGTCGGTATTTTGATTGCGTACTCAGCTACTTTTTTTAATCCTGAGTACTCTTCATCACTATGAATATAATTTCTAACTATTCTCCTGTTTGTTAATAAATTTTGAAGATAGGTTTCTCCATTGTTCATAGTTAGTTATCTAAAATTGTGCTTAATACTGCATCACCAACGTCACTAGTACTCATGCCCATTTTTCCAGCAGAAAGTGATTTGAGTTTTTGGGCTGTTTTGATTATTCCATTCTCTATGTCTTTTGAATACTGTTCTTCACCAAGCTGTTTAAGCATCATTGATGCTGCTGCAATACACGCTAGGGGATTGATAACATTCATTCCTGTATATTTAGGAGCAGAACCACCTATAGGTTCAAACATAGACACTCCTTCAGGGTTAATATTTCCACCTGCAGCAATACCCATACCACCTTGAATCATTGCACCAAGATCAGTAATAATATCTCCAAACATATTATCAGTAACTATTACATCAAACCATTCAGGATTTTTTACCATCCACATACAAACAGCATCAACATGCCCATAATCAGTTTCTATGTCGGGATAGTTTTCTGATACATCATTAAAAATTCTTTCCCATAGATCATGTGCGTAAGTTAATACGTTTGTTTTTGCACAAAGAGTTACTTTTTTTCTATTATTTTGTTTTGCGTACTCAAATGCGTAAACAATGCATCTATTAATTGCTTTCCAAGTATTTATTGATTCTTGAGTAGCAACTTCATTTTCTGTTCCATAGTGAATGTAGCCACCAGCTCCAGCATAAAGACCTTCAGTATTTTCTCTCACAACTGTAAAATTTATATCTTCAGGACCTTTGTTTGCTAATGGTGTCTCTACACCAGGATATAAAACTACTGGACGAAGGTTAATATATTGATCAAATTCTTTTCTTAAATTAAGTAAAATACCTTGTTCTAAGATTCCAGGCTTAACGTCTGGGTGTCCTATTGCTCCAAGAAGTATTGCGTCACTATTTCCTAATTCTTCAAGATCTTTATGTGTAACAAGCTCATTTGACTTTAAGTATCTGTCTCCACCTAGGTCATTATTAGTGAAGTTGAATTCAATATCATAATTTGATTTAGTTTTTTCAAGTATTTTAACTGCTTCATTTACTACTTCTGGGCCTGTGCCATCACCTGGCAGAAGAGATATGTTATATTTTGTCATTTTTATTTATTAAGAGCATTTAGGAAAGATTCTACAGAACCTTGCACAACGTCAGTTGAGACTGCTCTTCCTTGCTTTAAGTTATGTCCATCATTGATGATAGTAACAATTTCTGCTGTAGCATCCGAGCCTTTGGTAATACTATCAACTTTATAATCAATTAATTTAGCATCTGAATTCAAGATTTGTTTAACGGCAGTAAAAGCTGCATCAATCATTCCGTCTCCTTCAGCGCTTTTAGTTTTTTCAACACCTTTAACATCAAGAGTTACGGTTGCTGAAGCGTAGGCATCCTTACTATTTACAGAGACGGAGATTAATTTAACAGGAGCACCATGTGTTGATACTTGTCCAACAATTGCAAGTAGCTCATTTTCAACAATTTCACCTTTTCTGTCTGCCAATTTTTTAAATGTTTCAAAGCTAGAGTTGAATGATTCTTCATCAAGTTCTATTTTTAACTTGTCTAATGCATCTTTAAACCCTGCTCTTCCAGAGTGTTTACCTAAAATAATTTTTGCTTCTTGCCCTACTGAGTCAGGGGTCATAATCTCATAAGTCATTGTATTTCTGAGGTATCCATGTTGATGTATTCCAGACTCGTGACTAAATGCATTTTTTCCAACAACAGCTTTATTATATTGAACTGGATATCCTGTTAGTTTAGAAACAAGTCTAGATGTTTCAAGTATTTCTGTTGTCTCTGCTTTGATATCAACACCATATTGATCCTGTCTTGTTTTCACAGCCATAATGATTTCTTCAGTAGAAGTATTTCCAGCTCTTTCACCTATTCCATTAATAGCGCCTTCTATTTGTCTAGCACCAGCGGTAATTGCAGTTAGGGAGTTCGCAACTGCTAACCCTAAATCATTATGACAATGTGTAGAAATTATAATATCTTCGTTTTTACCTTTCACCTCTTCGTAGACCCCTGTAAGAAGTTCAAGATAATCGGAAGGTGTTGCATACCCTACAGTGTCTGGTACGTTAATTGTTGTAGCACCTTCTTCGACAGCTACTTTTAATATTTCAATTAAAAAATCTTTATCTGTCCTAGTTGCATCTTGTGCAGAAAATTCAACATTATCACAAAGTTTTTTTGCATACTTAACTGATTCTCTTGCATCTTCAAGTACTTCTTCTTTAGTTTTTCTAAGCATATGTTCCATATGTATATCTGAAGTAGAGGTAAACACATGGATTCTAGAATTATTTGCAACTTTAATAGCTTCCCAAGCTTGATCTATATCATCTGCTACACACCTAGCTAAAGAAGCTATTGTTGAATTTTTAATATTTTTAGCAATTAGATTAACACCTTCCCAATCTCCAGGAGATGAAGCAGCAAAACCAGCTTCAATAACATCAACTTTTAATTTCTCTAATTGCTGAGCTATTAAAAGTTTTTCAGTAGGTGTAAGAGCTATACCAGGGCTTTGCTCACCATCCCTTAATGTCGTATCAAAAATTATTAGTTGATCTGAGCTCATATATCTTTTTTAATATCCTTTGCATTCAAGAAAGGCATCATTTGTCTTAATTGTTTCCCAATGTCCTCAAGCTGGTGTTTAGAAGCTTCTTCTCTTTTTTGGTTAAGGAAAGGGGCACCTTCTCTTGCTTGTGACATCCACTCTTTAGCAAATGCACCAGATTGTATTTCATCAAGAACTTTTTTCATTTCTTTTTTTGTTTCACTAGTGATTATTCTTGATCCTCTTGAGAAGTCTCCATATTCTGCAGTATCAGAAATAGAGTGCCTCATCCACTCAAACCCGCCTTCATACATTAGGTCAACTATTAGTTTTACTTCGTGTAAAGTTTCAAAATAAGCACTTTCTGGTTGGTACCCTGCCTCAACTAAAGTTTCAAATCCGTTTCTAATGAGTTCTGTTAATCCTCCACATAATACGACTTGTTCACCAAATAAATCGGTTTCAGTTTCTTCTTTAAATGTCGTCTTCAAAATACCTGCTCTACCCCCACCAATAGCAGACGAGTAGGAGAGTGCTACATCAAAAGTATTTCCCGATACATCTTTTTCTACTGCAACTAGACACGGCATTCCAGAACCTTCTTCATATGTTCTCCTTAATAAATGACCAGGACCCTTCGGTGCAACCATACCTATAGAGATATCTTCACGAGGAATTATTTCTTCAAAATGTATATTAAATCCATGTGCAAAAAGTAAAGTAGAGCTATCTTTCATATGAGGCGCAATATCGCTATTGTATACATCTGCCATAAGTTGGTCAGGTAATAGAAGCATCACTACATCTGCATCAGTGGTTGCGTCTTTTATATTTGCAACTTTTAATCCCATTTCGGATGCTCTCTTAAATGATTCTGAAGATTCTCTTAATCCAACAGTTACATCTACTCCTGACTCATGTAGATTAAGTGCATGAGCATGGCCTTGACTACCAAAGCCAATAACACTAACTTTCTTTGATTTAATTAAATCCTTATCTATTGAGTCGTCATATATAATTTTAGTTTCCATTTACCCTCCTAAAGTTTTGTTTGGATAGCAATTCTTCCACCCCTAATCATTTCAATAATTCCATATGGCTTTAAAAGTTTTTCAAATTTTATTAATTCTTTGGATGTTCCTGTTAATTCAAATACTGCATAATCTTGCCCTACATCTACTGACTTAGCTCCTGATAAATTGGCTTTTTCAATAACTGAGGTTTGAGTTTCTTTATTAATAGATACTTTCATAAGTAGAACCTCTGACTCTATTGTATTGTCGGGATCCAGTTCCACGATTTTAATTACGTTTACTAGTTTATTTAATTGTTTCTTAACTTGCTCAACTGACTCAAGCTCTGTGACTATTGTCATTTTCGACCTACCCTCTATGTTCGTTGGCCCTACAGATAAAGAATTAATATTAAAGCCTCTTCGAGAAATAGTTAAAGCAACCCTAGCTAATACACCTGGTTTATCTTCAACTAATACACTTAGGATTCTTTCACTCATATGTTCTTTAAATCATCCTCATTTAAAATTACCTCATCGTTACTTCCGCCGGCTTTAACCATTGGGAATACCATATCATCAGGGTCAACAACACAATCAACCAAAACTGGTCTATCGTTAGTTTTAAACATTTCCTCAAAAACTCTCTTAACATCAGATTTTTCGACCATTCTTAGCCCAACAGCCCCCATTGCTTCAGCAAGTGCAACATAGTCAGGTGTATGGTGTGTTAGTTCTGAAGCTGAAAATCTATGATTGTAAAATATTTTTTGCCACTGTCTTACCATTCCATGATTCCCATTGTTAAAAACTACAATTTTTAATGGAATATTTTCAGTTGAAGCTGTTATTAATTCTTGACATGTCATTTGGAAACAACCGTCTCCATCTAATGCAAGTATCTGCTTATCAGGGAAAGCTGCTTTTGCACCAATAGCGGCAGGAAGAGCGTACCCCATAGTGCCTAATCCGCCTGAATTTAACCAGGTATTAGGAGATGTAAATTTCCAATGTAATGATATCCACATTTGATGTTGTCCAACTCCTGAGACTACAACAGAGTCTTCTTCTGACATTTTTTGGAGTTCTTCCAAAACATATGGGACTTTCAAAGGACCTTTTTCTTCTTGGTTATAATTTAATGGATAGCTTTCTTTCATATCCTTTATTTCGCTTAGCCAATCATTTGTATCTATTTTTGCTTCTCCTAATTTTTCTATTAAACCATTAATAACACTTTTAGCATCTCCCACAATAGGAACTTCTGGTTCACGAACTTTACCTATCTCTGCTGGATCAATATCTGCATGAATTACTTTAGCTTTCTGTGCAAAGAATTTTGGATTTGCTGTTACTCTATCATCAAATCTTACTCCTAACGCAATTAGTAGATCTGATTTTTGAATTGATGTAGTTGCTGTATAATTTCCATGCATACCAGGCATTCCTATACATAATTCATTTCCATCAGGAAATGCCCCTCTACCCATTAAAGTTGTAACAACTGGGATGTTATATTTTGTAGATAATTCAAATAATTCCTTATTAGCTTTTGAATGAATTATTCCACCACCTACATAGAGGATTGGTTTTTTTGCATTTTTAATTAAATCAACTGCTTGTTGTATCATTTTTGGATTTGCTTCAAGAGTTGGTTTGTATCCAGGCAAATCTTCTAACTTCGGCTCAGCCCAGTCAGCTTTTTCATTTAAAATATCTTTTGGAATATCTACTAACACAGGACCAGGCCTTCCTGTTGTAGCAATATGTTTTGCTTCAAGAAGAACTTGCGGGATTTCTTCAGCATTAGTAATTAAATAATTATGTTTAGTTGCTGAAATTGTTAAACCTACTGTGTATGCCTCTTGGAAAGCATCGTTACCTATAAAATCTGATGCAACTTGACCTGTAATTGCTAATAAGGGGGTTGAATCCATTAATGCATTATTTAGAGAAGTTATTAGATTAGTAGCACCAGGTCCTGAAGTAGCTATAACTACACCTACATCACCTGTTGCTTGTGCGTAGCCTTCAGCCATATGACCAGCACCTTGTTCATGTCTTGCCAAGATATGTCTTATAGGACTGTCATATAAAGGATCATAAGCAGGTAAAATTGCACCTCCTGGAACCCCAAAAACAGTAGAAACATTTAAATGCTCAAGTGTTCTTACTATAAGTTCGGCACCCGATAACTTTTCTTTTGTCATATTTACCCTCAAAAAAAAACCTCCCTAATTTTGGGGAGGCGCTCAATACATATCAGAGAGCGCTACATAAGCACTAGCACTAATAAAGTAATCAAGATTTGTGTTCTTTTCATTAGACTTAACTATAGTAAATGCTGATAAAAATGGAAGATATAAATTTATTAAATTATTTATCTCAAAATAATATAGAAGTTCCTGATGGGATAAGTTTATCTGTTGTTAATCTTCCCTCAAACCTAGATAAATCACTTCAGATTGAGAAGGCAAAAGAGGAAAATAGACATGCAAATATGAAATTTACTTTCTCTGATCCTACTTATTCAGGATTGGGAGATAAATTTGTATGGGCTCAATCATGTATTATTATTTCCTACTCGTATTTAAAGCAAAATAATTTTAATTTGGGTTATTCTCCAGGTGAAGGGTCTATAGCTAGATTTGCAAAAGAAGATTATTATGTTCCTTTAAAAAAATTTATTACTTTAATTAAAGATCATTTTAAAAATAAGAATTTAAGAACAGCACAGTTTATTGATAACCCAAAACATTATGACCGTTTATTTTTTGAACAAGCTGGTTTAGGTTGGCAAGGTAAGAGTACAATGATGCTTTCTCCTGGTACTGGGCCATGGCAATTAATCGGCAATATATATGTTGAAAAAAAATTTAAACTCGAAAAGAAGAAAAACTACTCATGTGGCAGTTGCAATCTTTGTCAAATTTCTTGTCCCACAGGTGCATTAGATGAAGATTATGTTTTAGATTCAAAAAAGTGCATTTCTTATTGGCTACAGTCTCCAGATATTATTCCCCATGAAATGAGGGAAAGATTAGGTAATCGATTCTATGGTTGTGACGAGTGTCTTATTTCGTGTCCTCCAGGACAGGATAAAAAAATTAATATCAGTAGTAATTCTTCAGTCGATTTAATTGAAATATTAAATACTGAAAGTGAAGAATTGGTTGAGAAATATAATTGGTTTTATATTCCAAAGAGAGATGGAGATTTCTTAAAAAGAAATGCAATAATAGCTTTAGCAAATAATCCATCAAAAAACAGTAAAGATATTTTTTTAAAATTATTAAATTCTGATTCTGATTTGATTCGATTTTATTGTATTTGGGCCTTGTGGAAGATAGGAGAGTTTTATTTATTACATAAATATCTAGATATTGACAATGAGGAAAGTAATTTAGTCTTAAATGAGTATCAAAGATTAAATGAAATGATTTAGTCAGGTAAATAATCTATCCTTAATCTATGGCTAAATTTTCTGATGATGTAACTCAAGGAGTAGAAAAGTCTGCAGCTCGTGCAATGTTAAGAGCAGTAGGTCTTAAGGATGAAGATTTTCAAAAGTTTCAAGTAGGTATTGTTTCTGCTGGTAATGAGGTTACACCATGTAATTTGACTGGACCAGAGCTCTCTGAGCATGCAAAAGAAGGAGTTAATGGTGAAGATTCAGCTGGATTGATTTTTTCTACAATAGCTGTTTCAGATGGAATATCAATGGGTCATGAAGGAATGAGAGCTTCTTTAGTATCAAGAGAAGTTATTGCAGATTCAGTAGAGCTAGTTATGCATGCAGAAAGATTCGATGGAATGGTAACAATAGCCGGGTGTGATAAATCTTTACCAGGAATGCTTATGGCATCAGCACGTATCAACAGACCATCTATATTTCTTTATGGTGGAAGTAGTTTGCCTGGAGAATATAAAGGCAAAGATATATCTATAGTTGATGTTTTTGAAGGTATAGGGGCACTAGAAAAAGGTTTGATTTCTAAAGAAGAACTTTATGAAATAGAGTGTGCTGCATGCCCAGGTCAAGGATCCTGTGCGGGGATGTTTACAGCAAATACCATGGCTTCTGTGGGAGAGGCTATAGGAATGAGCCTTCCTGGAACAGCATCGATACAAGCAGAAGACGAAAGATTAAGAAAGGCAGCAAAAGAAACTGGAAATCAATTAAATTATTTATTAAAAAATGATATAAAACCTAGAGACATAATGACTATAGAAGCTTTCCATAATGCAATTACAACAGTTTTATCTCTTGGAGGAAGTACAAATGCAGTATTACATTTACTAGGTATTGCTTATGAAGCGAGAGTCAATTTAACTATTGATATATTTGATTCACTAGCAAGGAAAGTTCCACATTTGGCTGACATGAAGCCATTTGGAAAATACCACATGGTAGATCTTGATAAAATTGGTGGAGTTCCTGTTGTATCAAAAATTTTGCTTGAAAATAAATTAATTAATCCAGATTGTATGACAGTTACAGGAAAAACAGTAGGAGAAAATCTTGAAAGTATTGAAATCCCGAAGGATCAAGATGTTGTTTATTTCCCGGAAAATCCTATTTCTGATGAAGGGGGCCTTGCTATATTAAGAGGATCTCTGTCTCCTAATGGATCTGTCGTAAAAGTTGCTGGTATAGAAATAGATACTTTCAAAGGACCTGCAAATGTCTTCAACAGTGAACAGGAAGCATTAGATGCTTTGTTTAATAATAAAATCAAAAAAGGTGAGGTTGTTGTAATTAGAAATGAAGGACCAAAAGGTGGACCTGGAATGAGAGAAATGTTACAAATAACTGCTGCAATGAAAGGTGCTGGACTAGGTAAAGATGTTCTATTAATTACTGATGGGAGATTTTCCGGAGGAACAACGGGCTTATGCATTGGTCATGTTACTCCAGAAAGTTTTGATAAAGGACCTATAGCAATTTGTCAAAATGGTGATGAAATTAGTTTGGATTTAAAGAAAAGAGAATTAAATCTAAATATAAATAAAGATGAAATTGAAAAAAGACTAAAAAACTACTCTAATCCTGAACCAAGATACAAATCAGGAATTTTAAATAAATATTCCAAGTTAGTTACAGGAGCTGACAAGGGAGCTGTAACAGGCTAGTTATTTAGATGCTATTTATTTCTGATGTTCATCACGGTTTAGATTCTTTAAAACTTCTTCCAAAGACTAAAGAACCAGTAGTTATATTAGGTGATTTAATTAATTGGATTGACTATAGAAACGGGGATGGGATTGCGAAAGATGTCTTTGGTGGTGAAAATTTAAATAAATTAATACAACTTAGAAAAGATCATAATTTTGATGAAAGAAAAAATTTATGGCAAGAATTATTTGCTAAAGACCCTAAAAGAAAACAGAGAGAGATAGAGGATGCAATTGAACGACAATATAAAGAAGTATTTGAGGTATTAAAAGATTATGAAGTATGGATGATCCCAGGCAACGTAGACTCTCTTAAGATATTTGAGTCAGTAAAAACTAATAATGTGAGTAATGTTGATGGACAGGTTCTTGTATATAAAAATCATAAGATTGGCTTTGCTGGTGGAGGGGTGCCTACTCCTATAAAAGCAAGAGGAGAGATATCAGAGAAAGACTTTGAAGATAAGTTAAACAAATTAGTTGATGTTGATATCATATGCACACATGCTCCACCCTTAATTGATCACTTAATAATTGATGTAATTACAAATAAAAAAGAACAAGGCTGGGGAAGTCTTAAGAAATACATTCTAGCTAATAAACCAAGACTATCTTTATTTGGAGATGTTCACCAACCAAAAGCAACTAGATGGATGGTTGGGTCTACTGTATGTATGAATGTAGGATATTTTAGAGCAAATAGCTACTATTTAGAATTATCATCAATAGATATATGAATGTTTTAGCACTTGATGTTGGTGGAACTTCCATGAAATATGGAATCGTTTCAGATAAATTAGAAATTATTAGTAAAGGTGTAATTGAGACACCAAGTAATGAAATTGATTTTATAAATATAGTTAATGAGATTCAAGAAGCTAATAAAGAAAATTTTAAGAAAATATCAATTGCCATGCCAGGCTTCATAAATAAAAAAGAAAGTAAATATTTATATGGGACAAACATTAAGTATGAAATAGATTTTAAGAAATTAGCAAACTTCGATGAAGAAAACTTTTATCTTGATAATGATGGAAATGTTGCAGCATATGCTGAATATATACAAAACTATCAGGATAAGTATTCTAATTTGTTAATGCTTACGTTTGGAACAGGAATTGGCGGGGGAATAGTAACTAATGGAAATATATACAGAGGTAGAGGAAGTGCAGGCGAATTAGGTCATATATTGGTTTCAGACAGTCCAGATGAAACTTGTAATTGTGGAAAAGTTGGTTGTCTAGAATCAATTGTTTCAGCAAAAAAATGGACAGATCAATGTAAAGAATTAAGCAAAATAGATTCAAATTCAGAGCTATCAAAAGCTTTTTCTGCATTAGGTATTGGCTCCATACTTTTTGATAAATCACTTATATTAACTAAAGAAGAACTTGAGGTTAGAGAGAAAATCCTGCTTTATTTAAGTAGAGGCTTAGTTTCATTTTTTGAAATATTCAATAATGAGATATTTGTTTTAGGAGGAAGTATGTCGGACAACCCCTATGATTTAGTTGGATTACTTGATGAGTTTATATTAAAAAATTATGAATTTAAAACCAGAAAGTTTCCGATAATTGAAATATGTAACTTTAAATCAGACTCAGGAATTTTAGGTGCATCGATACTTGCTTTGAATGAGTAATCAAAATAAAGCTGTATTGCTTCCAGGTACATTTTTCGAGAAAGACTTTAAAAAGAAATTAGATTATTTAAATCAAAAAAATCTACAAACTGTTTATGTATTTGATCATTCAAATAATCCAGTAGATAGTAAATTACATATGTATGAAATCAGAAAATCAATAAACTTACTTCAAAATTATAAAGAAAGAAAATTCAACATTGGCACAGCAGTATTAAATATAAATAAAAGAAAAATAGATAATTTAATTAACGAATATATAAATCCATTTCTAGAAATAGATGGTTTTAAATTAGGACTTGGATTAGGCGATGATGCATATGAACAAAATTTAACAAACTACTCTAATAACTTAGAGGAGGTTGTCTCATATATAGTTGAGAATTTTAAATTGTCTAAAGAAGGAAAAAGCATATTTTTAGGGGGACAGTCAAATTTAATCATTAAAACAATGAAACAGTATTCAGTGGGTATTAATCAATGGCTTGGCTCCGTTGACTCACTTTATAAAAAAAGAGAGATGTTTAATAAAATAGATAAACCACTAGGTTCAATCAGTCTATGTTTAAACAAAAAGTTATTTTCAGAAAAAAATATAGATTTTAAAGATATTGAACTAATTTTTATTATCAAAGAATCAAGTTCAGATAATTTTTATTCACAGGTCGATAATTTTCTTTAATGAGTATTACAAAATGATAGAATTAAATATGATAGATTTACGCTCTGATACAGTCACTAAGCCTTCTAAAGAAATGTTAGATGAGATTGTTAAAGCTCAAGTAGGAGATGATGAATATGGGGAAGATCCTACTGTTAATGAATTAGAAGAATATTGTGCTGAACTTTTAGGATTTCAAGCTGGTTTATTTGTAAGTTCAGGAACTATGGGTAATCAAATATCGTTATTGAATCATACAAATCCCGGTGAAGAAGTTATTACATCTTCTGATTCACATATTAAGAATTACGAACATGGAGCATCATCATTCCTATCAAGAATACAATTTCGAGATATTAAGAATATAGACGGCGTTCTAGATGAAGATGATTTAAAACAAACTATTGAAGATTCTAAAATTCATAAACCGAAAATATCATTAGTTAGTATCGAAAATACACACCTTGCATCAGGTGGCAGTATTGTTCCATATGATAAGATAAAGTCAATTTCATCACTAGCAAAAGAAAGTGATCTGAAAATTCATATAGATGGTGCAAGAATATGGCATGCAATTTTAGAAGAAAACAAAGGTTATGACTATGGAAAATATTGCGACAGCCTCACATTTTGTTTCTCTAAAGGATTAGGAGCACCAATAGGTTCAATGCTTTTAGGTACTAATGATTTTATAGAGAATTCAAGAGAATATAGGAAAAAGCTCGGGGGAGGCATGAGACAGGTTGGAATCATTGCTTCTGCTGCAAAATATGCAATAAAGAAAAGAGAAGAATTGCTTCATGATCACGAAAAGACTCTTTATATTTATAAAAAACTTAGTGAAATTAAAGAAAAATTAAAGTTAATTGATGAAATTGAATATAAAGGAACCAATATGATATTTCTATTCTTCAAAGACACTAATTTGTCTAATAATTTTCTTAATAAACTTGAAAAAAGGAATATTAAAGCAGGATTGATTAAAAAAAATATTGTAAGACTAGTTTTACATAAAGACATAAATAAAGAAGATTTAGATAATATTGTTGAGACTATTAGTCACTCTTCTTCATAGTAATTTTTTTCATTCCACTCAGTGATTGATTTTTCCGATAAATTAATTAAAACAAAGAGTCCAGATAAAGTAACAAGGTTAGTAATTAATATATTTGCAATTAATGTAAAAGAACAGTTATTAACACAAAAAGCATTTCCAAGTATATATCCAATGTATGTTGAAAATACGAAAACTAATGAGTAAAAAATTACTTTTGTTTTCTTGCTAAATACCATATAGATATTAAGTTTACCTTAGTATGAATTATGTTAATCCTTGGCTTTCATTAATGAGTTTTGTTTACTTTATAGTTGCTGGTTTTATTTCTTTTGTATTAAGTAGGAAATTCGTTGAAATATATTTAGAGAAAGTTGAAACAAAGTTTTTAAAATCGTTAGAACCAATTATAGGTACTGTTACTTTTTGCGGATCTTTTGGTCTAAGTTTAGTTATTTTATATTATATACTCACTTAATCAGGGTAAGTATGAATCATAAGTTTATTATTTATTATTTCTTGAATTCCGCAATGCTCAGGTTTGTTGTTATTAAATAGTTCTTCTTTTAGTTTGTAATATGTAAATGACCTTATAGTATCTTGATGGCTCACAAAGACACATTGAGTTGCTTTTTCATATATATTTTGAACCTTTCTATATACATCTAAGTAAGTTTCTTCATTTGACTTTATTTTCAGTGGATCATCTAAATATTGTATATATTCCTCTGTTTGACTAAATTCTTTAAAGGTTTTACCTTTCCAAATATTTGTGCCACCCCACTCAATTAATTTATTTGTATAATTAATATTTATTTTTAATAGTTTTGATAAAGGTTCAGCAGTTTGTCTTGCTCTAAGTAGTGGTGAGGAGTAAATATATTTAATATCAAAATTATTAAAAATGTACTTAGCAGCACTTTCAGCCTGCTCGTGACCTTTTTTACTCAATCCATAACCCACCAAATTGCCATAAAAGATATCTTTTTTGTTTTCCACTTCTCCATGTCTCAAAAATAATTTGCTCATAAGTACAGCGTAGTTTCAAAGTATATTAAAATCTTCATATGGGTTTGAATAAAAAAGAAGAAGAAATATTAAAACAAATTGAAATGGGTTTAACTGAAGAAGATCCAAAACTTGAAAAGGCTGCTGAAACTTTAACACTTTCAAACTTTTCAAGAAGTAGGTCAATTATTTCAGGTATTATATTTATAATTGGTTTTATTATGATGATTGGATCTTATATTATACAACCAGTTGTTGCAGTTATGGGGTTTGTCTTAATGGCCTTATCCGGTTATGTTTTTGTAATAAATACAAGATCACTTCTCAAAGCTGAAAATATAAATGAATGGAATTTTAAGCAAATTATTAACCTTCTAAGAAATAAAGATAACTCTAGACAAAATAAATAGAATAAATTAAATTTAATAATACATCATATTTTTTAAGGAGTAAGAATTTTGAAGAAAGATGCATTTACATCTAAACAAGCTTGTTATTTATCTGGCTGCACGTCGCATCAATTAAGATATTGGGATAAAGTAGGATTAGCTTCTCCAACAATCCAATCATCAAATGGAAAGCCGGGAGTACCAAAACTTTATTCATTTAGAGATATCGTTTCTCTTAGAGTTATTAAAACTTTATTAGATAATGGTATGAGTATTCAAAGAGTTAGAAGAGCTTGGAAATATTTAACAAGAAATGGAAATCTTGAAGATCAACTTTCAGAAGTAAAACTTGTATCAGATGGTGACACAATATTTTCAGTAGAAGAGGATAAAGTTTTTGATGCACTGAAATCTGGTCAACTTGCATTTTTTGAAACAATTGATGTAGTAACAAAAGAAGTAAGAGAAGATGTATCTAAGTTTGAATTAGATAAAGAAAGATTTTTAAATTTGTTGACTAAAGTAGAAGAAGATGTACTTAATCAACAAAGGCAAGCATAACAAAAATAGAAACCATATTTTTTTATTATGAATAGTTTTACCTCGCATAGAACTCTTATTTTAAATTCTACTTTCCAACCCCTTTCTGTTGCTTCAGCAAAAAGATCAGTGTCACTATTGTTAGCAAATAAAATAAATGTTATAAAAGAATCAAATTTAGAAGTTCATTCAGAAAATGAAGTTATTAAAATTCCAAAAGTAGCTTTATTAACTTATTATGTCAAAGCACCTTACGCGAGGAGAGTAGCCTTAAATCGTGCAAATATATTCATAAGAGATTTTTATACATGTCAATATTGTGGAACTAATGCTGAGTCTATAGACCATATAATTCCTAAATCAAAAGGTGGTCAACATGAGTGGTTAAATGTTGTTGCTTGTTGTAAAAAGTGCAATCTTGTAAAAGCAGATAAATTATTAAATCAAACAATTTTGAAACTAAAAAATTTCCCAATCAAACCAGAGGGTAATTTTTGGATAAAAACAATAATTGGACCTAACCCAGATCCAGAATGGAAAGAATACCTAATTTCAGCATAATTTTTTTTCCCTTTTTGTGTTGCAAAGTGTCAGAAAGTGTCATATAATGTTAAAAAGTGGTTCAAGGCACGAAAGGCGGAGAAAAGTGTTCCTTGGTGAATTTAGACATACTATGGATTCGAAGGGAAGGGTAGTAATACCTTCGAAATTCAGAAAAGAGCTTCAACAGGGCTGTGTGGTCACTAAGGGACTAGATAACTGCCTCCAAATATTGACTAAGAAAAATTGGATTGAAGAATCTGAAAAAATGGCTTCACTTCCTCCTACTGAAAAGACTTCCAGACAATTGAGAAGAGCTTTATTTAGTGGAGCTATTGATTCTAAATTAGATACTGCAGGAAGAATACAGATACCTGAAAATCTAAGGCAATATAGTGACATCAATATAAACGATGATGTAACAGTTACAGGATCAGGCCCAGTAATTGAAATTTGGTCAACAAAAGTATGGAAAAAAATTCAAAACGATGCTGATAAAGCATTCGCAAATATTAACGAAGTGAAAGGATAAATTCATAGCCAGCTCTCTAGACAACTAAATTGGAATACCCTTACTCCGCCCAACTTTCCAATTGGTGCCAGTACTAGAGAGCTGGGTATGAATACAAACAGGGCCGAGTATTTGCCACATGAAGGCGTGATGATGGAAGAAATTTCTTCCATACTTAAAAATGTACCAAGAGGAACTTTTGTAGATGCAACTTATGGGTACGGTTCACATTTTAATTTATTAAATAATTTTAACCACTTAAAATTTCTAGGATTTGATCGTGATTTAGAATCTGTAAATAATAGTAAAAATGAGCATAATGTTTTCCAATTAAATTTTTCTGAGATTTACAATTTTTTATCAAAAAATAATTACTTACCTTTAAGTGGAGTTTTTTATGACTTTGGATTATCTTCTCATCAGATTGATTCTGATTTAAGAGGTTTTTCTTTTCAAAAAAATGCATATCTGGATATGAGAATGAATACTAATCAAGAATTAACTGCTGAAAAAATAGTAAATAGCTACTCAGAAAAAGAATTAATTAGTGTTTTAAAAAATTATAGTGAAGATAAGTATTCTAAAAAAATTGCTATAAAAATTCTTGAATCTAGACCACTCAAAACTACAAATGAATTAGCTACTGTGATAAGAGGAGCTGTACCTAAACAAAATCCAATATTTACTGATAAAACAATAAGAAGAATATTTCAAGCTTTAAGAATTGAAGTTAATAATGAATTAAATGAAATAAAAGATTCATTAAATTCAATAAAAGATTCTATAAATAAAAAAGGAGTAATAGTTTGTATTTCTTACCATTCTCTTGAAGATAAGATTGTTAAAAAGTTTTTTAATGAAATTACTAGATATTGTATTTGTGATCCCAAGATTCCTATTTGCGCATGTGAAACAGAGCAACAATTTACTTACCCAAAGAAAAAAAAATATACACCATCAGATCAAGAGAAACAATCTAATCCAAGATCGAAATCAGCGATTATGAGGTATGTGGTAAAACTATGAGAAAGCCTTTATTATTTATATCAATCTACTTCACAATTTTTGTAATAGTTTCAGTTCCGTTAATTTTGAATATAAGAATTAATGAATTATCTAATAAAATTGATAATTTAGATACTGAGGTCTCTATTTTAGAAAGACAAAGAATGTTAATTAATTTGAAACATAATGAAAAATATTCCATAAGTAGTATTGAACAAATTGCAAAAATAAATTCTTACGAAAGATTAGAAATTGCTCAAAAAATAAACAAGTTAGAAATACCTTATAAATTAAAAAATCAAGAAAAAGAAAGAATCGCAATTTTAGGTTTTGGTAGATAATTATGAAATTGAAGAAGATGAAACTAGTAAGTTTATTTCTAATATTAAATATATTTGCATTATTTTCATCAATATTATTTATTGAAGAAATATACAAGCTTCAATTTACTGATTCAGAATATTTTAGAAATAAAGCATTATCAAACAGACAAAAAGTAGAAGTAATAGAAGCTAAAAGGGGATCAATTCTTGATAAAAACTTTAATGAAGTATCAGAAAGTATTAATGCTTTCAATATTGGTATTTATCCAGATAAATTAAGTAACAAAGAAAATGCTTCAGAACTTTTAGCTCCATTGTTAAAAATTGATAAGTCAATAATCTATGAGAGTCTTAACAAAAACAAAAACTATTTTTACCTTAAAAGGAATGTTGATTTTGATGTAGGTTCAAAAATTAAAGAATGGAATTATGAAGGAATTAATGTTGAAAAATCTTCTAAAAGAATTATTTATACAGATTCTTTAAAACATATCATTGGCCATGTAGATCCAGATGGAAATGGGATTGAAGGTTTAGAACTCTATTTTGATAATGCTTTAAAGGGTAAAGATGGAGAATTGAGATATGAAGCAGCACCAAATGGAGATTTTATTCCACAAGGCAAAAGTAATATATTAGATCCAATCCATGGCGTAGATTTAGTTTTATCAATTGATTCTGAATTGCAATATATTTCTGAAAATCTTTGTATAGAAGCTATAAAAACAACCAATGCATTTAAGTGCTCTGTTGTATTTGTAAACTCTGAAAACGGTGAAATTATTATTTCCGCTGAAAAATCAAATATTAATAATGAATATTTCAATATAAATTTAATTAGTGGAAGAGCTTTGTACGAACCTGGCTCAGCATTAAAAATATTTACGATAGGTTCCTTACTTGATAGTGAAGTAGTAAATGAAAATGATACATATTATGTAGAAGATACAATTGAGATAATTGAAAATTCTTGTGGAAAGCTTTATGAAGGCCTCAAGGGGTGTTTTAGAGATTTTTTAAAACATGAGCCCTATCAATTATCTGTTACAGAAATAATTGAAAGATCTTCAAACGTAGGGACTATTAAAGTAACAGAAGCTTCTAGTGTTTCTGAGATTGAAAATTACTTAATGAAGTTTGGTTTCAATCAGAAAACTGGTGTTGAGCTAACAGGAGAAGCAAAAGGAGGGTTTATTGACTACAAACGTTGTTTAACTTGTTTAAGCTCCCTTTCTATAGGCTACTCTGTCAACGTATCTCAATATCAAATGGTTAGAGCTTATAGCATAATTGCTAACGGAGGAAGGGATGTAAAATTAACTTTAGTGCAAAAAGATAAAGTTGAATTTATAAATAATGAAGTTATTAGCCCCGAAATGTCAGATAGATTAAAAAAATTACTTATAAATGTGGTAGAAGGTAAAAATGGTACAGGAAAATCTCTTAGAAAAGAGGGTTATATTATTGGTGGTAAAACTGGTACAAGTAGGACACATTTAGAAGGAGTAGGATACTCAGAAGATAGATTCAACACTTCCTTTACAGGATTTGTCGAAACAAAAGAAGGACCAATTGTTGGTTCGGTCCTTCTTTGGGGAGCAAAAACTAATCCAACATCTGAATATGTAACAGGGGGCTCTACAGCTGCTCCAATATTCAAGAAAATTATTACTTACTTTGTTCCTAAGGACTAACAATGAAAACCTTAAATAATATTGAAGAGTTAATTTCTAGTAGAAATATAAATTCTAATGAAATAATAAACAGCACTGTTGATATATCTAAAAATTCAATACTTTTTATTAATAATCAATCATTAGAAAAGCTTGATAAATTAGTTAGAGAAGCTCTTGATAGTGATGTAAAAGCAATTGTAACTAAGGAAGACTGTACTGTCACAAACGATAAAATAATAAAAGTAGAAAATTATGATGCAATATTTAAAGATGTATTACAAAAAATATGTCCAAATTATGAAAATAAAAATTTTTATGGAATAACTGGAACAAATGGTAAAACAACAACGGGATTCTATTTAAATCAGTTAATTAGTTCGAAATCATTATTTATTGGTACCACTGAGACAGATTTATTAAAAAAAATTACTAATGAAGAACATTTAACAACTCCTAAACTTTTCAATATAATAAAATTATTAGGCCTTAAAGAAAATAACAAAACTGATGATGTAGTAATTGAAATATCTTCCCATGCTTTAGAACAAGAAAGATTAAAAGGATTAAAATTTAAAGTAGCTGGTTTTACAAATTTATCCCAAGACCATTTTGATTATCATAAAAATATTGAAAACTATTTTAATTCAAAATTGAAACTTTTTAATAGTGATATTTCAGAAAAATTTGTATATATAGATTCAGAATGGGGAAGTAAGATTAAATCATTAACAACTATACCTTCATTCAGTATTGGAATGAATAAAAAAAATAATTTATACATAAAAAATATTATTGTTAGAAAAGAAAATTATGATATAAAATTTGAAATTGAAGGAAAAAAATATGATGTTTCGATTCCTTTATCAGGTCCAGAATCACATTTAAATTATTTACTTGCGTTTTCAATGGCTTATTTTTCAGATCTTAATAATTTAGATTCAATAATGGAAGCATCATTGAAATTGAAAAATCCGGAAGGTAGGTATGAAATTATAAAATATATAAAAAATAATGAAATTATTGTAGATTTTGCTCACACTCCAGAATCAATTACACAAGTGATTAAATTTGTTAAAAACAAATATAGTAAAGTAATTGTTATTTTGGGTGCTGGTGGAAACAGAGATAAAGAAAAGAGACCTTTAATGGGTAAAGCTGCTAATTTAGCCGACAAGATAATAATAACAAATGATAATCCTAGGTATGAAGACGAAGAAGAAATAGCAAAAAATATATTGAGCGGTATTAAGTTAAATAAAAATACAGAAATAATACTTAATAGAAAAGAAGCAATAATAGAAGGAATTAATAATCTCGAGGAAGATTCTGTATTATTAATATTAGGGAAAGGCCATGAGAAAATTCAAGAATTTAAAAACTCTTCAGTTGAATTTAGCGATAAAAAAATAGTTAACGATTATATTAAGGAAAAAATATGATTGGAATAATAGTTGCAGGTGGTCTTGGGTTCTTATTCGTCATCTTTTCTACATCAATTGGTGTTAATTATTTTAAAACAAGAAATATAGGACAACCAATACAAGAAGAATTAAAATTTCACGAGCATAAAAAGGGGACTCCAACAATGGGGGGAGTATTTATTATAATTGGAACTTTCGTTGGTTTTATTTTGTCACATATAAATTTTTGGACTATTGGGAAAGGTTTTAAGGTTGAATTATTATCTATAAAACCAGAAATATTTAATCTTTTACTTTTAGGAACACTAATGGGCTTTGTTGGCTTTATTGATGATTATTTAAAAGTAAATAAGAATAGAAATTTAGGTTTAAAACCAAAAAATAAATTTATCTTACAAACAATTGTGGCTTTATTGGCAAGTTACTATTTTTATTTTTTAAATGACTCGACTACTTTCTATCTTTTTAGTGGTTTTGGTATCGATGTTGGAATTATTAAATGGTTTTTAATTGTATTTATTATTGTTGGAATAACTAATGCTGTAAATTTAACTGATGGATTAGACGGTTTAGTTGCTGGAAGTTCTTCAGTATCTTTTGGTGGCATATTAATAATTGCCTTCTGGATATTTAGGCATCCAGATTATTATTCTAATTTCATAGATCCTATTTTTATTTCAGTTGAATTAGCAGTTTTGATATCGTCAATAGCTGGCTCTTGCTTAGGTTTCCTATGGTGGAACACCAACCCAGCAAAAATAATTATGGGAGATGTTGGTTCACAATTTATTGGCTCAATGTTCCCGTTAATATTATTTGCTATTGGAGCTGATACCTTAATCCTCTTTTTTTGCTTCCTTTATATTATTGAAGCAATGTCTGTAATAATTCAAGTTTTGTCATTTAAATATAGAGGTAAAAGAGTTTTCAAAATGACCCCTATACACCATCATTTTGAGATGGATAATTGGGCAGAAACAACTATTATTGTTCGTTTTTGGATTATAAACGGAATCGTTATCGTAATAGGGCTAGGTCTTTTCTATGGTGATTGGGTCTTGTTCGGTAATTAAGTGAAAAAACTAATTTTTGGATATGGAGCAACAGGAAAATCAGTAGAAACTTATTTTCAAAAAAATAATATCGAATATGTTATTTATGATGATGATAAAGAAATAGAAATAGCAAAAAACCAAAAATTTAAAGGTAGTAATTTTGAAGATGTAGATGAAGTAATAATTTCTCCAGGAATTAAACCAACTCATGAACTTTTAAATGAAATTAATTCTCGAGGAATACCTGTTAAGACCGATATTGATTTATTTAATGAAATTTATACAGGTAAGTTAATTGGTATTACAGGAACTAATGGTAAGACAACCCTTGTGAATTTATTAACAGGTTTTTTAAATTCACAAGGAATAAAAGCAACTGCAGTTGGAAATGTTGGTAAATCCCCGTTGGGAGTTATTGATAAAGAATACGAATATATAGTAATTGAACTTTCTAGCTTCCAGCTTTACTATCTAAACAATTTAAATTTACATATTGGAATAATTTTAAATATATATCAGGACCATTTAGACTGGCACAAAAATTTTGATGAATATTTACAATCCAAAAAAAGAATTAAACAGTTCATTGAAAATATAGACGATTCTATAAAAGACAATAATTTTATTGGTAGCTTGATGCCTGGAACAATTAATTCAAATTTATATTCTGAAATTAAAGAGAAATCTATATTTTTTGACAATACAGTAGATATTTTTATGCAGGCTATTGAGAAACTAGAGTTAAATTATGAATCAGCAAAAGAATACTTAATAAATAGTGAGAATTCTGAACATAGATTTGAATTAGTTGATGTACATAAAGGTATAACATACATTAATGATTCCAAGTCAACAAATTTCAATTCAGTTTCCATGGCTACTACAAAAATCAATAATGGTGTATTGATAATGCATGGTTTAACTAAAAATATGGATTCTAAAGATTTAGATATCTCAAAAGAAATAAAAAAAATAATTTTGCCAAAAGATATGCAAGTTAATTTAAACAATACAAAGGCAGAAATAATTGAGCTAGACTCAATATTCGAACTTGAAGAAAAATTAGAAAAAAACTTACATTCTGGTGATACAGTTTTATTTTCTTGCGGAGGTTCTAGTTTTAATGATTTTAAGAATTATGAGGAGAGAGGTAATTTCTTTAAATCAGTTGTTTCAAATATTAAGGTAAAAAATGGTTAAATTAAGTCATAATACTTTTAAAAAAATCAATGTAGTTTCTATATCCTTTCTTGTAACTGTCGGTATTTTATTAAATTTATCAGCTTCATCAGTTATAGGCCTAAAAGAATTTAATGATAATTTTCATTATATAAAAAGACACGTTGGAGGAATAATTTTAGGTTTAATTATTTATAATATTGGTAAAAAATTTTCTAAAGATTATTATAAAAAATTAGCTTATTCCGGAATGTTATCTATCACGGCTATATTATTTTTAGTACTTACATATGGTGTAGTAGCTGGTGGAAGTAGGAGGTGGATTGATTTAGGTAGTATTAACTTTCAGCCTAGTGAATTTGCTAAACCGATAATTATTTTATTTATTGCTCACCATTTATCAAATATTAAAAATGATAAATCAGATTTTTATAATTTAAAATATGCATTAGGGTTTCCAGCTCTCTCTGCACTTTTAGTATTATTAGAACCAGATTTTGGAACTACCTTAACAATCTCAGGTATTATTTTATTTCAATTATTATTTTCAGAGATAAAATTAAGATATCCATTATCAATAATAGCCTTATCACCAATACCTACATATCTAGCAATAAATGTTATGGGGTATAGAAATAAGAGATTCACTATTTGGTATGAAAAAATATGTGACGGTACAGATATCTCAGCAGAGTTATTAGCTGATGAATGTTATCAAATCTTTCAAAGTAAACTTGCAATTAGTTCAGGTGGATTATTTGGATTAGGACCTGGTACTTCAAGAGCTAGATGGGGTAGTCTCCCTAATTCATGGACTGATTTTGTAGCTTCAATTGCAGCAGAAGAATATGGTTTTTTTGGGCTTCTATTTTTAGTAATTGGTTTATTTTCTTTGGTAATATCATTCTTTGGTCTTGGCTTAACCAGTAATAATGAATTTACTAGATTATTTTTTGTTGGAATGGGGTCATGGGTTTTAATTCAAACTGTATTTAACTTAGGTGGAATAGTTGGATTATTACCAATAACTGGTATTGTTTTGCCATTCGTAGCTTACGGAAGCTCAGCAATGGTATCCATTTTTATAGGCCTTACTATGGCATACGCTAAAGATAGTAATGAGGATTTATGAAAAAAATAGCAATATTTTGTGTTGGAACAGGAGGCCATGTTTTACCAGCAAAAAATATAATTATACAATTAAATGATGATGGTATTGAGTTAAAGAATATTATTGTCATTACCGACGAAAGAGGTTCAGAATATTTAAAAGATTTAAATATTAAAATTTACATACAAGAGATATACCGTTCAAAAGTTGGCATTATTGGTTATATATTAAATTTTCATAAAGTATTAAAAACAGTAATAAAAACGAGATCAATAATAAAAAAAGAAAGAGTTAAAATAATTTTATCAACAGGCTCTTATGTTTCACCGATCGCTTCATTGCTAAGTTTTACACTTGGTATTAAGTATTTTGGTCAAGAGCAAAATATATATGCAGGATTAGGTAATAAGTTAAGCTGTCTTTTACCTGGAATAATATTTACATCTTATCCAGATACTAAAAATCTTATAAAAAACAAAGGTACTTATGTCGGGCCAGTAATAAATAAAGATATAATAAAAAAAATTAAAGAAAATAGAGATATTCTAACAATTGGGATTCAAGGTGGTAGTCAAGGGTCAAAACAAATAAACGACTATGTTTATAAATTTTTAAACAAAAACAAGACAGTTGATGTAAGTTTTATACATATTACTGGTAAAGATAAATCTAATGATATATTAAATATAAAGAATTATATACAGTATGAATTTGTTGAAAACATGAATAGTTATTACTCAAAAATTAATTTACAAATATCAAGATCTGGAGGTGGAGCTTTAGAGGCAGCTTATTTAGGAATACCTCAAATTCTTATACCCTTTAAACATGGAACTACATCTTCTCATCAAATTTTAAATGCTGAATATCTGGAAGACTTAGGAATTGCGATAATTGTTAATTCATACAATGAATTTGAAAGAAACTTATTAGATGTTATTAACAATTATATGGATAGTGAAAAAGGAATCTTTAACACTGTAGATATTCAAATTGGAAATATAAAAATATCTAGATACTTAAAGGAAGCATTTAATGAAATATTATAAAGACGTATATATATTTGGTATCGGAGGTTCAGGCATGAGCTCTATAGCTAAATATTTAGTACAGCAAAATAAAAATGTTTCAGGATATGATCAAAGAAAATCATTTGTAACAAATCAGCTTAACCAAGATGGTATTAACGTTGACTTTGAATTAGATAATTTAAAATATTCTGATGAAACTCTTTATATTTATTCATCAGCTATTTCAATGGAAAAAACAAACTTAATAAACTATTTGGATAATGAAAATATACTATCAAGACCTGAATATCTTAAGTTACTATCTAAAACAAATAAAATTATTGGAGTTACAGGGACACATGGTAAAACCTCTACGACAGCGTTGTTGGCACATATATTTCACTATAACGATATAAATGTTTCATATATTTTTGGAGGCATGACATCATTTCACGGAATTGGTGGACACTATGGGGATCAAGAACAACCCTTAATTTTAGAAACTGATGAAGCTTTCAATACATTTAAAAATATAGAAATTGATGATTTATTAGTAACCAATATAGATGTTGACCACCTTGATTATTTCGAAAATTTTAATAACTTAATTGATGCTTTCAAGCATGTTATTCAAAATGTTAAAGAGAATTTAGTATTGAATTATGATGATCACAACATAAGAGAATTGGTATTAGAGAATAAATATATAACTTATTCTTCGTCACAAGATTCAGATATAAAAATCAAATATCCTAATAAAATTATTATAGATAGTACAGAATACGTTATAAGTACAAAACTAATAGGCTCTCACTTTATATCTAATATAACGGGAGCCATTGCTTTAGCTAATGTTAATGGTATAAAAACAATGGAAGCTTTAGAAGCTATAAAAACATTCCCAGGTGTTAAAAGAAGGACTGAATACCTTGGCTCTATAAATGGTATAAATGTATACGATGATTATGGTCACCATCCTACAGAAATAATAGCTACAATTTCAGCACTTAAAGAGCATACTAAAGGAAAGTTGTATGTTATTTTTCAACCACACAGGTATACAAGAACAAAAAATAGTTTTAATGATTTTAAAAATGCTTTAACTAAGGCTGATCACACTGTTGTTGTTGATATTTATCCAGCTGGAGAAAAACCAATACCTGGAGTAACAAGTAAAAACTTTGAATATCAAAATATACATTATTTAAAATCTATGAGAATGGTTCCTAGTTATTTAAGTTCTAAAGTTAAAGAGAATGATACTATTTTAACGCTTGGAGCTGGAGATATTACTTTATTAGGACCACAGATATTAAAATATTTAGATGAAATTTAAAATTAAACTATCGAATGTAACGACCTACAAATTTGGAGGTAATTGTGATAGTTTTTATAAAATTTCAGAGAAAGATATAGACTCATTCAAAGAAGCGTTTTCAAATAATGAAAACTTTATACTTGGCAGGGGTTCCAATGTTGCTTTTTCCGACTACGGATATGAAGGTAATATAATTAATCCAAATTTTAATAGTTTTACTTATGATGATAGCTTGTCAGAAGTAAAAGTAGGAGCATCTATTTTCTTGCCTGACCTTTCTAGGTACTATAAAACAAACAACTTAGTTAATGCTGAGTTTTTGATTGGTATTCCTGGTTCCGTAGGGGGAGCAGTTAAAATGAACGCCGGTGCATATGGTTGGGAATTTTCAGATCTAATCAAAAGTCTTGAAGTATATAATTTAGATACCAACAAGATCGAAATTTTACTAAAAGAAGACCTTAATTTTGGTTATAGATCTTCCAATAATTTAGACAGAAAGATTGTAATGTCCGCTACTTTATCTGCTAATGAAGGAGACCCTAAGGTAATAAGTAATAGGCTTAAAGAGAATGTAGCTTACAGGAAAAAAACACAGCCTGCAGCAATATACAATGCAGGGAGCGTTTTTAAAAATACAAAAGATTATTCTGCAGGCGAACTCATCGATAGATCTGGTCTTAAAGGATATAACATTGACGGCGTGAAAGTAAGTAAAAAACATGCTAATTTTTTTATAGCTTCAAAAGGAGCTCAAGCAGTGTCTCTTTATAACCTAGTAAACCACGTCAAAGAGGTTGTAGATAACAAATATGGTGTCTCCTTAGAAAAAGAGATCATATTTGTTGGTAAATTTGATTAGATATGAATTATGGAGAAATTGAAAGACAGACACTTAGGACTTTTCTAGCATTCTCAACCATACTCATTGCTCTAATTTTAGTATTTTTCAACATCACTTCGGACCTGTATAGAATATCCGACATTGAGTATGATGAGAATCTTGGACTAAACATGTACTCCTTAGAGAGTTTGAGGGGAACCTCTATTTGGTTGGTTGACGATAAATACTTTGCTAGTTTTTATGAAGAAAATCCTACAGTAGAAAGTATCTCTATAAAAAAACAACTACCGGATAAACTAATTTTCCAAATTGACATTTCAGAGAAACTTGCACACATCCAGGACAACAGACAATCACCACCTAGAATGTTTGTACTCCATAAAAATTTATACGCTCTAGATTCTGAAATGAAAGAAGGCCTTCTAACTATAAAAATAAATAATGGCCCAGTGAAAGATGGTTTCCTAGAAGAAGTAGTTTCCCTCATAATGACACTTAAGAAGTATTCTTTAAATCTATCTAACATAGAGGGCACTTATGATGGAGAGTCGATGAAGCTGAAGCATTTTGATACTGAGTTTTATCTAGGTTCCCCCTCAGACCTTGGAAGAAAAGCTGCAGTTATAGGTTATTACATCTCTGAACAGACTTGCAAAGGGGAAATAAGACTCGTTTACAGTGAGGGTGGCGAGATAAGGGCAGTAGTTAGTTGTCAGTAATCTAAATCTATACTATAGATATAGATAAAATAAAAAAAATTATTGTTTATATCCTTAGCAAGTGATATTCTTATACGAAAATAAGGATTATTAAATGGCTACAAAAAGTAACAAAAAAAAAGAAAAGGGTGTGAATTTGAATATGAGACCAAGGAATTATTCAGCTGTAATTAAAGTTGTAGGTGTTGGTGGCGGTGGAACGAATGCTGTTAACAGAATGATCAAATTGGGCATCAAGGGTGTAGATTTTGTTGCTTGTAATACAGACGCTCAAAGCTTGCTTGGTTCAAAAGCAGATTTAAAATTAGATCTTGGAAGAAAATCAACCAGAGGACTTGGTGCTGGTGCTAATCCTGAAATTGGAAGGCAAGCAGCTGTGGATTCGGAAGAATTGATCGCAGAAGCACTAAAAGGCTCAGACATGGTTTTTATTGCCGCAGGAGAAGGTGGTGGAACTGGAACAGGTGCATCTCCAATATTAGCTAATGTAGCCCATGAGTTAGGAGCCTTAACAGTAGGTGTAGTTACTAGACCGTTCGGATTCGAAGGAAGAAGAAGGTCTGTACAAGCTGAAGAAGGGATTCAAGCTTTAAGAGATGTTGTTGATACTTTGATAGTTATTCCAAATGACAGGCTTCTACAAATAAGTGATAAAGACATAAAGATTAGTGAAGCTTACCTTAAATCAGATGAAATATTAGCAAACGGAGTTAAAGGGATAACAGGTTTGATAACAAACCCAGGGGTTATAAATGTTGACTTTGCTGATGTAAGAACAATATTAAAGGATGCAGGAAATGCGGTTCTAGGTATAGGTAAATCTACCGGAGAACAAAGAGCTCCAAATGCAGCTCAGGCTGCAATCTCTTCGCCTTTACTTGAAGCGAATATGGATGGTGCAGAGGGTGTTCTTATTACAATAGCTGGATCTGAAGACCTTAAGTTACAAGAAGTTAACGAAGCTGCAAGAGTTATCACAGAAAGAGCAGATGATAATGCAGAGATTATTTTTGGACACCTTGTGGATGACACTTTAGGCGATGCTGTCGAGGTAACAGTTGTAGCAGCTGGATTTGGACCTAGACCAAATAGGCGTCCAACTGGTGTTGATAACGGTGATGATGGCAGTGGAGGTGATGGTCTCCCTGATTTCATCAGAGGATGATTCATTCCAAATTAATTTCTAACGGACAATTTTACGATTCATTCGATTTAGAAGACACTAAAGGGTTTGATGTTGCCTCAATGGAACAATCACATAGTGATGTTTTTATAGAAGTAGATAGACCTGGGGTATACAAAACTGATGCATTAATTACAAAGAAAAAAAATTTAATGCTAGTTGTTAAAACGGCAGACTGTATGCCTGTATTAATTTCTGACGGTAAAAAGGTTGGAGTAGTTCATATAGGATGGAAAGGTCTAGAAAATAAAATATTCTACAAAACAATTTCAAAATTTGATAAATCCAAATTAAAAGTATCTATTGGACCCCATGCTCAAAAGTGTTGTTATGAAGTAAAGGAAGATTTGGAATTAAAATTTACTGAAAATTGTTTAAAAGAAGAAAATAAAATATATTTAGATCTTACAAAAGAAATTAAAGAATACTGTGAGACTAATAGTATAGAATTAGAAATGATTGTTGAATGTACAATAGAAAATAAAAAATATAATTCATACAGAAGAGACAAGACTAATAAAAGACAATTGAGTTCAATATGGATATAAAATTATTACAAGATATAAGTAATTTAACAAAAAAATACAATGCACAACTTCTTCCTGTAATAAAAGATAAAAAACTTGAAGACATTAAAGAAGTATATGATTTAGGTTTTAGAGAATTTGGTGAAAATCGCTTAGAACAGTTATTAGATCATAAAATCAAATTAGAGAAAGCAATGTTTCATTTTATTGCACCTTTACAATCAAGAAAAATAGAAGAAGTTATGGATAACTGTTTTTCTATACATACGTTATCAAGAAAAAAAGAAGCTTTGATAATAAATGAAAATTATTCTAATCAAAAAATATTTGTTCAAATTAATATCGATAACGATCCAAATAAAAATGGAATAAAAGTTGATGAAGTAGATATATTTTTTAGTATGTTTGAAGATTTAAGTTTTTTCCCAGTTGGGATTATGTGTATACCAAGCCTTGAAGATGACTCAAAAATTTCATTTTCTAATATGCAAAAAATCAACCAAAAGATAAAGAGCAATTTTAAACACTATAAGGGTGAGCTTTCAATGGGTATGTCTGAGGATTATGAAATTGCTTTAGATTATGGTGCTACAATAATTCGAATAGGTAGTAAAATTTTTAGATAATGTTAGAAAAATTTCTTATTTCAATAGGTTTAAAACAGCCCAGTTCTGTTGAACAATATATAGATGAATCGACTACAACCGTAAGGCCATCATCAGAGAATAGATTTGCTAATGAGGAATATGCCGGAGATTTAAGAATACACGAACCTAAAGATGAAGTAGAAATTAAAGTTTTAAAAAATTTTTCTGAAATACATAGTCTTGGAGATTCAATAAAAGATGAATTTATAGTTGCTATGGACATTAGAGACATAGAAGACCAAACAGAAAGAAGAAGAATATTGGATTTTGTTACCGGCATGGCTTTTATTACTAATGCAAAATTAAGATCAATTAATAAAGATGGTGTTTTCTTAATTTTACCATCTAATTCATCTCTTCCTTCAGAGGAAAGAGAAAGGCTTCAAGATTTAGGTCTCTATAAAATAAATGTGTAGTTTACTTGCCCTTACTTATAAAATATTTAGTTACTCTTTATTTTTATGGATTATTTTATCTTGGGTACAGGTACCTCAAGAACATCCAATTGGTCAAATTAAGAGTATTTTAGATCAATTCTATTCACGAATTTTAGCACCGATAAGGTCAGCAATTCCTACGGTAAGAATAGGTATAGCAGGTCTAGATTTATCTCCAATAGTTCTCATTTTGGGTGTTAATTTTATATATCCAAGAATTATGAATTTTATTTGCTAGATTTGTTTTATTTCAATATCTACAAAAAGATCTAAAAATTTACTTGATCCTTTAATATTTGTTATTAAAAAATCAGTAGTTAGTGTTTCATTTAAAATATAACCTTTGAATTTTTCAACTGAAGAGATTACAAGATCTTCTTGTGTTGAAATATTTAGTGAGATCCTATCGGTAATATCAAATCCCATATCTTTTCTTTGTTTTTGGATTATAGATACAAGCTCTCTAGAAATTCTTTCCAATTTTAATTCTTCATCTAATTCAGTATCTAAAAATACAGAGAAATCATTTATTATTTCTTGATTTACCTTCTCCTCAGTTTTTATTAGCCTTATATCTATGTCTGCGATATCGATATTTTTACTATCGAATTCTATATATTTATTATTAATTAAATTTTCAATATCGTTTTGATTTAATTTAGACAAATAATTTGCAAATTCGCTTATCTTGTTACCTAACTTAGGACCTAAAGTAGGATAATTCGGCTTACATTCATAATTTACCCAATTTTCAAAATCACTATCAAATGACAATTCTTTAATATTTAATTCATTAAGGATGATGTCTTTTACGTTATTTATTTGTTCAACTTTAGTAGAATCTTTTGTAATTATTTTCAAATTTCGTAAAGGCTGTTTGTTAGGAAGTTCCACATTTAACCTAATGTTTCTAACTGATTTAATAATATTTTTAGCTAATTCCATTTCTTTTTCTAAGTTTTTGTTTATTAATGCATCATTAGATTCCGGATAGTTTTCAAAATGAATACTGTTATCAGTAGTATTTGTTAAGCCTTGGTATATATCTTCGCATATAAATGGCAATACAGGAGCCATAGTCTTAGAGAAATCAATTAATACTTCGTGCAGGGTTTTAAATGCGTTTATTTTGTCTGTATTATTGTTCCCCTTCTCTTTCCAGAATCTTTTTCTATTTGATCTAACATACCAATTTGTTAATTCATCAATAAAATTCATAAGTGGAGGAATTACTTCATAAAGATAGTAATTTTCCATCTTTTCATTGACTGTTTTAATAAGTGATTGAAGTGATGAAATAATCCATTGATCCATCAGGGGTCTTTCGCTGACTGGCGATGCTGAATTAAGTTCTTCTAATGTGATTTCATCAGCATTTGCATAGTTAGAAAAGAATGAATAACTATTCCATAAAGGAAGAATCACGTTTCTTGTTACAAGTTTTACACCTTCTTCTGAAAATTTTAAAGGTTCACCTCGTACCACAGGTGAATTTATTAAGTAAGCTCTTAAACTATCTCCTCCATAAGTATTTAATAAATCTTCAGGATCAGGATAGTTCTTTAAGCTTTTACTCATCTTTCTACCGTCTTCAGCGAGAATCATACCAGTAGTAATACAGTTTTTGAAAGCAACAGAGTCAAATAAAGCAACTGAAAGAACTGTAAGAGTATAAAACCAGCCTCTTGTTTGGTCGAGTCCTTCTGCTATAAAATCAGCAGGGAAACCTTCATTAAATAATTCTTTATTTTCAAATGGATAATGTTGCTGTCCATAAGGCATTGAACCAGACTCAAACCAGCAATCTAAAACTTCAGGAGTTCGCTTGTATGTCTTCCCTTCTATTTCTATTTCTACATCATCAAGAAAATGTTTGTGTAAATCGGTAATCTTTTCTCCACTTAATGTCTCTAGTTCCTCTATTGAACCAAGGCATATTAGATCTTCTGGGTCATTTATATTAATCCATACAGGTATACAGCTTCCCCAATACCTATTTCTACTTATTGCCCAATCTCTCGCATTTGCTAACCAGTTAGAAAAACGCTTCTCTCCTATAAACCCAGGAACCCAATGAGTTTCATTATTAAGTTCCACCATTCTTTCTCTAATTTTTTCTACGCTAACAAACCATGTTGGTATTGCTTTATAAATCAATGGTTCACCAGTTCTCCAGCAAAATGGGTATGAATGAGTTTCTGTAGTTTGGCTAAATAATAATTTTCTATCATTTAATTGTTTTATGATCGTTTTATCAGCATCTTTAACATACATATTTTCCAAACCTTTTACACTTGAATCAAATTTTCCAGAAAGTGTAACGGGGTCAACAATTACATCTATACCACTATTTTTTAATGAGTAAAAATCACTTTCACCATAAGCAGGAGCTTGAGAAACTAGACCAGAACCAGATTCAGTATTCGTGTCATCGCTATGAATAATTCTGAATGCACCATTTAAATATTCATTTTCAAATTCCTCATAAGCTGGAACATATTCTCCTCCAACTAAGTCAGAACCAATTGACTCATCAACAATTTCATAGTTATGATCACTTAGTTCAAGCAATCTTTCAGTAGCTATCCAGTAGTGTTTTTTATTTAATAGAATCCTTGAGTATTTTATATTATTTCCAATAGCAATTGCAAGATTTCCAGGAATACACCATGGAGTAGTTGTCCAAATAAGAAATTCATCGTCTTTTTCAATTTTATTATGATTTGATCTTGCTTTTAGAGTAAAGAAAATTGAAGGATCTTCTACATCCCTATAATCCATATTTGCTTCAAAATTAGAAAGAGGAGTAGCTGCAGCCCATGAGTATGGTAAAACTTTGTAATCTTTGTAAATTAATTCATTTTCCCATAGCTCTTTAAAAACCCACCATACACTTTCCATAAAATCAAGGTCCATAGTCTTGTAATCATTTTCAAAATCAACCCATCTACCAATTTTTCTTGTTACTCTTTCCCAATTTTCAGTATTTGTTTGAACTTGAGATCGACATGCTTCATTAAATTTATCAACCCCATACTCGTCTATTTGTTGTGGATCCTCAAGTCCCAATTCTTTTTGTACTTCCATCTCTATAGGTAATCCGTGAACATCCCAACCAAATCTTCTCTCTACATAAAATCCTCTCATGGTCCAGTATCTTGGAACGATGTCTTTTATTACTCCTGCCAACAAATTGCCATAATGAGGACTACCAGTTGGAAATGGAGGTCCATCATAAAATCTAAATATTTTCGCATCTTTTCTGTTTTCAACTGATTTATGAAATGCATTAATTTCATCCCAGAACTTAGCTGTTTTTTCTTCATTTTTTGCTAAATTAATATTGTTTTCAACTCTTTTGAACATATCTTTAAGATTTTAAATACTTTATAAAGAAAAACACTGTTTTAATTAACAATTAAATTATTTTTTTAAACTATTTGTTTTAACAATAAATTTAGTAATATACATTAATTAATAAATAAAAAAATTATGAGTAGAAAACTAGCACAAACAACAGTTAATAGGTTTAAAAAGAAACTCTTAGAAGAGCAGAAACAATTGCGCGATCTTCTTGAAAGGCACCAAGAAGAGAGAGAGAGAATTAGGTTATCTGAGGCATCTGCAGAAAGAAGCCCAGACCCAACATCAGCAGATGGAGGTTCAATGGCTTTTGAGTTAGAAAAAGAGTTAACTTTAGATGAAAATACAAAACATTTATTAAACCAGATTGATCACGCACTAGTTTTAATTAAAAAGAAAAAGTACGGCAACTGTGAAAATTGTCAAAACCCAATACCTGTTGCCAGACTAGAAGCTTTACCTTATTCAACACAATGTAAAGATTGCGCAGCATTAATTGACTCTTAAGAAGCTATATAAACCTGCATTACTTTCTTTACTCTTAGCTCTTATTGATAATTATATTAAATACTTTGTTAGATTGAACAACATCCAAGAAACTGTAGTTATTGAAAATATTTTAACAATAGATTTAACTTATAACACAGGGATTGCCTTTGGGCTTTTAAGTGATAAAACAAACATTACATATGTTCTATCTCTTATTGTTTTAATATGGTTAATTACTCAATTTAATAATGTAGAAAAAGATTCTTTGGAATTTTACTCCCTTATTTTGATTCTTGGTGGAGCTATTGGAAACCTGGGGGAGAGAGGGTATAACTTATTTAATCTAAATGATGGTAAGGTCACTGATTTTATAGAACTTTTATTTATACCTAGCTTTAATTTCGCCGATTCATATATAACGATTGGTATATGTTTGTTAATACTTTCGGAGTTAAAAAATAAATAATATTGAAATAAAATTTCAAAATGAGAACTTTATAGTTTTTAATAAACCTAATGGCTTATTAACACACCCAACTATAAAATCTAGAGAAAAGACCTTAAGAGATCATTTAATTAAAATTGAACCAAAAATAGAAGAATGGGGAGAAGATAATAGAGAGGGAATAGTACATAGGTTAGATAGGGTAACCTCGGGTCTAATAGTTTGCCCGTTGAATAAAAAAACATTTATTTCATTAAAGCAAAAATTTAAAGATAGAAAAATAAAAAAAGAATACTTAGCAATAATTGAAGGCCATCTGTCATCAGAAACTGGAAAAATAGAGTTACCTTTGAAAAGATCTTCAACAAATAGATCTAAAAGAGCTGTAGCTAAGAATGGGAAGTTATCTATTTCGGAATATGAGGTAATTAAAACAACGAATAAACATTCACTTTTATTAGTTACTTTAATTACTGGCCGTAATCATCAAGTTAGAGTACAAATGGAATATTTAAATACTCCTGTAGTTAATGATACTCTGTATGGAGCAAAGACAAATAAGCTAACTACTTCTTCCCAAATATGTTTACATTCTCATAAATTAAGTTTTAATTTATTTGATGAAGATTTTAATTTTGAATGCTCACCACCGGAATTTTTTAATAAAATTCTGGAAGTGTAAATTAATTAAAAAACATTTACAATAAATCTATGAGTAATTCATTTGTACATTTACATTCTCACACTGAATATTCAATGCTAGATGGTGCTGCAAAAATTGAAACTTATCTTGATAAAGTTAAAGAGCTTGAGCAACCTGCAGCAGCCATTACAGACCATGGAAATCTTTACGGTGCATTAGAATTTTACAACTCAGCAATAAAGAAAAAATTGATTCCAATAATTGGTTATGAGGCATATGTAATAAATAATTCCCGATTTGAAAGACCAGATCGTGAAAACAATAAGAGATACCATTTAACACTATTGGCTGAAAATACAATTGGATACTGGAATCTAGTTAACTTGGCAAGCAGAGCATTTACTGAAGGATATTATTACAAACCAAGAGTTGACTATGAATTATTAAAAGAACATAGTGAAGGGATTATTGCTTTATCAGGATGTCTTGGTGGAGAAATAGCTCAATTTTTAGCACCTGATGGGTCTTTTGAAGAAGGAAACAAAGAAGGGGAAAGAAGCTACTCTAAAGCTCTAGAAAAAGCCAAATTTTATCAATCAATATTTGGTGAAGAAAACTTTTTTATTGAACTTCATAATCATGGGATAGAACAACAAAAAATAATTTTACCTGATTTACTTAAAATATCAGAAGAATTAGGTGCTCCTCTAGTAGCCACTAATGATTCTCATTACGTTAATAAAGATGATGCCTCAGCTCATGATGCATTACTTTGTGTCCAAACTAATGCAACTTTAGATGATAATACAAGATTTAAATTTGAAGGGTCTGGATACCATGTCAAGTCTTCTGAAGAAATGAGAAAACTTTTTCCTGAAAAGAAATTTCCTAAAGCATGTGATAATACTTTAGCAATAGCTGATCGGGTTGAATATAGTTTTGGTTCTCCAAAGTACTATCTTCCTGCCTTTCCTGTCCCTGACGAAAGCAAATCGGTAGAAGAATATTTAAATAAGAAAGTATTAGAAGGTGCAAGAAAAGTTTATCCAGAAATATCAAAAGAAGTTAAAGATAGGATAGATTATGAATTAGAAGTTATAAATTCAATGGGTTTTGCTTCATATTTTTTAATAGTCGGCGATCTTATGAATTATGCAAAAGAAAATCGAATAAGAACTGGAGCAGGAAGAGGATCAGCTGCTGGATCAATTGTTGCTTATTGCCTTGGTATTACGGGGATAGAGCCTTTGAAGTATGGATTATTATTTGAACGCTTTCTAAACAAAGGTAGAAAAGAATTGCCAGATATAGATATGGATTTTGATGAAAGATATAGGACTGATGTAATTGACTATGTAATTGATAAATATGGTGTAGACAAGGTTGCTCATATTATTACATTCGCAACTATAAAAGCTAAGCAAGCAATCAGAGATTCAGCAAGAGTTTTAGGTTTACCATTTTCCTCTGGGGACAAAGTTGCAAAAATGATGCCTCCTATGATACTTGGTAATACAGCAACAATTTCAGAATGTTTGAAGTTAGATGAAGATAATAAGAGTGGATATAGCAAAGAGTTTTACTCGGCATCTTCAGAATTAAGAGAACAATATAAAAAAGATGAAGAAGTAAAGGAAGTTATAAATATAGCTCTTGGTCTTGAAGGGTTAAGAAGACAAGATGGAATTCATGCAGCTGCTGTTGTTATTTCGCCAGAAACTATAACGAATTACTTACCAGTCCAGCAAAAAGGTAAGGATGCTGAATTAGTAACACAATTTGAAATGCATACAGTTGAACAACTAGGCCTTCTAAAAATGGATTTTCTAGGTTTAAGAAATTTATCAATTATAGACAGGACCTTAGAGTTGATTAAAGGTCAAAACATAGATATAGATAATGTTCCTTTGGATGATAAAAAAACTTTTGAACTACTTGCTGCTGGAAAAATGACTGGAGTATTCCAATTAGAAAGCAGAGTAGCTCAATCAACTTCAAGAAGTTTAAAAACTAAAACATTTGAAGATATTGTGGCATTGGTTGCTCTTATCAGACCTGGGCCGCTTGGTGCCGGTATGCATAATGAGTTTACAGATAGAGCTACAGGAAGAAAGGAAATTGAATATCTGCATAAAGACCTTAAGGAAATACTATCTGAAACTTACGGTGTAATTCTTTATCAAGAGCAGGTTATGCAGATTGCTGAAAAAATTTCTGGTTTCGAATTAAATGAAGCTGACGAATTAAGAAAAGCAATGGGTAAAAAAATTCCAAAAGTAATGGAAAAACAAAGAGAAAAATTTAAAGAAGGTGCTGTTAAAAATGGTTATTCAGAACAGTTTGCTATAGAGCTTTTTGATCAGATTGCATATTTTGCTGGTTACGGCTTTAATAAAAGTCATTCAGTTCCATATGCTCTCCTTGCTTATCAAACTGCTTATTTAAAGGCTAATTATCCTGCAGAGTATTTAGCTGCATGTTTAACAGCAGTTAAAAGAGACAAAGATAGGACTGCTATATTTCTTTCTGAAGCAAGAGAGTTAGGAGTTAATGTTTCAACGCCTGATATTAATGAAAGCTTAGAAGATTTTTCAGTTAATAATAATGAAATAGTTTTTGGTATTTCAGCTATTAGAAATGTTGGAGATATAACAGCTGAAAAAATAATTAATGAAAGAAAAAATGGTAGATTCGAATCAATTGAAGAATTTTTATCACGCATTGATTCAAGATCTTTGAATAAAAGAGGTATAGAAGCTATGGTCCAAGGAGGTGCTTTTGATAAATTTGGCTACCCAAGAAGGGGAGTTTTTGAATCAATAATTGATTTAATTGAAGATGCAAAAGAAATTAAAAAAAATGGTCAAAGCTCACAAGCGTCACTTTTTGAAATTGACAATACTGAAAATAAAACAAAAATAAAAAATATTGAGTGGGATAAAAAAGAGCTATTAGATAGAGAAAGGGAAATGCTTGGATTTTTTGTAAGCGAAGACCCCTTAGAGGGATATGGAGAAGTACTTAGATCTGATTCCTCACATTCTGTAGTTGAATTGTTAGATTACACAGATGATGATGAAGTAAATGTAGTGATTGCTGGGCTAGTTTCAAATGTTCAAAAAAGAGTATCTAGACGCGGGAATCCTTGGATTCAGTTAGATCTTCAAGAAATAACTGGTTCTGTTGGAGTTTTATTATTCAATAAATTAGTAGATAAATATAACGCAACTTTAGATGGTGAAGCTTATATAAAAGTAACTGGTACATATGTTGGAGGATCAGAAAATATAATCAGAGCAAGAGATATTGAAATGGTAGATCCATCAAAAATGATATTAGATCAAGACACTAGCCCATTACGAATATCTGTCTCAGAGGAGATACTTGATAAAAATAATTTAATGTTACTAAAAGAGTTACTGCAGAGACATCCTGGTAATTCAAAAGTTGAATTAGAGGTAAGTTCCACAGAAGGTTCTAAATTATTAGAACTAAAGGCAATAAAAATTAAAAAAACTACAGAATTACGTAATGAAATAAACACTTTACTTTCAAACTAATTAATATTTAATTATGACCTTTAATATAAGTGATTTTCAAAATAGATTTAAAAAAAGAGCAGAAGCTGTTAAGAATAGATCTATGCCACCAGTTGGTGGTGATGAAAGGTTAGCTTTCATAAAGCAAGCTGAAGAAGATTATCAAGATTATATGATTATTTCTGAATCAGAGTTCGAAATTGATGATGATTATATTGTATTTAAATATAAGTTAGACTCTTAATTTAAATTTTCACCCATAGGGAAGATTTTATGTATAACTTCAGCACATGCAATTGCAATCTCCATATGTTCCTTCTGGGTTCCGTTCGCAGCTCTTAGTTGAATATAATGTATCCAACTTCTTAAAGTTCCATTCATGTACAGTCTGCTAACAGTATTGCCTTCAGGTAAAACTGATCTTGCTTGTTCTTTTGCAATTCCTGACTCTATAGCCCAATTGTATGCTTTAGTTGCCGTTTCAATAACTTCATTTTGTATATTGGTCCACTCTTTAGCAATTTTCGAATTATCAGTTTCAATAGAGTTTTGCCTATTCTTTGGATCTTGCATCCTTGCTTCTCTTGTTACAAATTCTAAATCTTTTACTGGATTTGCGTATCTTTGGCTAAATTCCTGGAAACTGAATGATCTATGTCTTAACATTTGTCGGGCAATGTCTCTTGTTGTTTCTATTTCCAAACAAGCACTTACCATTTCCAAAGGAGACCAATGCGCATTTTTAATAAGATAATTTATAAGTTTTTCACTTGTTTCTGTATTTAACTGATTAGATGGGTTCGAAACACGTGCGCAGAATGCAACTAGTTCTTGTATATTCTCAATACCTTCACTATTTACCTCTTCAGTTGGTTTTGAATAACTTATTAATTTAACTTTCATTTATTTAACTATATTAAAATAAAAAAAATATGTTTTTATTAAGAGTTATAGTTTTTTTTATTCTTGTTTCATTAGTTTTAATTCTTGGATACCCATTAATTATTGTTTATGATTTAGCAAACGGGGGAGATGGTTTTGGCTTATGCCAGGATATTATTACCTGCTCAATACCTATAAGTGAAGGTCCTAGATTATTAGTCTTTCTTATTAGTGCTTTCTTTTTATTAGTTTTGTTACTTCGGTTAATTATGAAATATATGAATAATCTTCAAAAAAATAATTCTATTCTTTAATTACATAATAAATTGAAAAAAGAACAATAAATACGCCTAACCAATTTGTTATATTTAAAATTTCTTCAACATAAAAAACTCCAATTAATAAAGCAAACACTCCTTCTAAGCCAAATAGTAAAGATGCGGTGGAAGCGTTTATAAATTTTTGTCCAAATAATTGAAGATAAAATGCGCAGAAGTTCACAAGCAAACCAAGAAATAGAATTGGGTATAGGAAATCTAAACTTATTCCAATTTCATTAAACTTTAAAAAAGGTATACAAAGTAATCCACCCACCATTGATTGTATAAACATAAGTTGTGAAATATTTTTACCTTGGATATATCTTTCAACCATAACTATGTGAAGGGCATATCCAGAAGCGCAAATTAAAGTAAAAAGATTTCCAAATAATTGATCTATATTATTTATAGCAATTAAAAATATACCAAGAAATCCAAATGTAGAACCAATATAATTTTTTCTTTCTATTGTCGTCTTATTAATAAATTTTGAAAATATTGGAGTAAGTACAATATAGAACCCTGTGACAATTCCAGAATTTATTGTAGAAGTTGTTAGCAATCCCTGTGTTTGGGTTATATATCCAATCCAAAGAAAAAATCCCATTAATATTCCAGGTTTCATGTATTCTTTTGATGGAATTCCACCAAAACCAATAAACAAAATAGATGCAATTAGATATCTTAGAAATACAACAGTGGTTGGGGATAGGTCATTCAGTAAGTTTTTTACGATAATAAATGTTGATCCAAACAATAAAGCTGCAAGAATCAATGCATTAATTGCTATAACTTTTTTATTCTTAAACATCTGAATAAGTGAACATTAATATATTGTATAAAATAATTATATGAAAAAACAAGTAAAGGTAAAAGAGATTCAGAAGATATTAGATACAAAATATCCCAATCCACCAGTCCCATTAACTCATAAAAATCCTTACACTCTTTTAATCGCTGTTTTATTATCTGCTCGATGTACAGATAAGAAAGTAAATGAGGTAACTCCTAATTTATTTAAATTAGCAGACAACCCTGAAGATATGGCAAAAAAAAATGTAAATAAGGTTCGTCAAATTATTAAACCTTGTGGTTTATCACCTCAAAAATCAAAAGCTATAGTAGGATTATCAAAAATTCTTGTTGATAAATACGAATCAATAGTTCCTGATAATTTTGAACAGCTAGAGGAATTACCAGGTGTTGGACACAAAACAGCTTCAGTTGTTATGAGTCAAGCGTTTGGAGTTCCAGCATTTCCAGTTGATACACATATTCATCGTTTAGCTTGGAGATGGGCATTGTCTACAAGAAAAAGCGTCGAGAGGACTGAAAAAGATTTAAAACGTTTATTTCCTGAAAAATCATGGAATAAACTACATTTACAAATGATATATTTTGGTCGAGAATATTGTCCAGCTATATCACATAAAAAAGATTTATGCCCTATTTGTAGTAAATATGGACGTAAGGGAATTAAATAACATGGATGTAAATTTATCAATAGCGTTTATATTTGGTGCTCTTTCATTCTTTTCACCTTGTGTCCTTCCTTTAGTTCCTGGCTATCTAGCAATATTTTCAGAAATAGAAAAAAATATTAAAACACGTTTAATTGGATCAATACAATTCACTTTTGGTTTTACATTAGTGTTTATTTCTTTAGCTGCAATAGCTACTAATATTGGTTCATTCTTTTCTCGAAATTCACAATCTTTATCAATGTTAAGTGGATTAATTATAATTATTTTTGGTCTAATACTTTTCTTTCCAAATTTAAATAAAAAATATTTTTACAGTTCAAACTATGTTGATTTAAATAAATTTAAAAGTTTTAAAAATTTTATTTTAGGATTTACTTTTGCTTTTGGTTTTACCCCATGTATTGGGCCAGTTCTTGGTGCTTTACTTACCTTATCCTCAAGTAGACAAACAGTATCTGAAGGTATATTTTTATTATCTGCTTATTCATTAGGATTAGCTATTCCATTCATATTAATGCCTATACTATCTACAAAAATTAATCTTAGAGGGAGGTTTTTTGTCACATCTCAGAAATACTCAAATAAAATATCTGCCAGTATTTTAATATTTATAGGTTTTTTAATATTCTCAGACAAGATGTATCTTCTTGCTTCATTATTTC
>CABWZY010000005.1:0-57863 GCA_902510055.1 uncultured Candidatus Actinomarina sp.
AATATTTTAATTTTGCATTTAAAGTAAAATTTACCAAAATCTTTATAGCTACAAAACCAGCAATGAATGAAACAATAGTCGGGATAATAATTTCAAGATTAAAAGTATAAGAAGATTGAACAAAAGTAAGTAGCCAGGCACCGAATATTGTTGGTATCCCTAGAAGGAGGGAAAAATAAATTGCATCAGTTCTTTTTAACCCTAAATATAAAGCAACTATCAATGTTACTCCAGACCTTGATACTCCCGGAACTAAAGCTATAGCTTGGGCTAAACCAATATAGAGTGCATGCTGTGAGCTTATATTTTCAAATAAGATCCTTCCATCTTCTTGATTCCTCTTAGTAAATTCATAAGATAACAAGAAAGAAGCAAATCCAAAATATGCTATTCCAGTAATTGTAAGTAAATTAGTACTAGTATCAATAACCTCTTGTATTGGTGAAAATAATCCAATCACTACTGCTGGAATAATGGCAATAAAAATTATTTTTATGGTGTGGTTTAGTTTCTCTTTGCTAAAAAAAGTTTCAGATAATCTATTTCGATAAAACACAATTATTGAAAATAAAGTACCGATATGTAAAAAAGCTATATCATTAGTGTTTAGTTTTACTGAATCAGAGAGTGAAGAAAAAATAACCAGATGCCCACTTGATGAAATGGGAAGAAATTCAGTAATTCCTTGTATTATGCCAATTATTAGATCATTCATCTTCTATTTAATACTAGCTAAGTGCCATCTGTTACATTTATTGCAATTATAAATGCTAAATTTCTTTTTATGCTCGGATTCAGCCCATCCACGTTCTTTTCTTGCCTCAATTTCCGTATAAAAGGTTTTTTTCTCTTTGCAGCTATCTAAATTATTCATTACTTACTTAACAATAAATTAAAAAATGGAATAAAAACTAATATTATTTTTTTAATTAAACTTTAAGCTTATGAACGTTGCATTAATTTTGATAAGTTATTTAATAGGCTCAATTAATTTTGCCTACTTAATATCAAGATTTAAAGGCATGAATATTCAAGATTTAGGCAGTGGAAACCCAGGTTCTTCAAATGTTTTACGAACTATGGGTAAGAAATATGCAATAGTAGTCCTATTTGGTGACATGTTAAAAGGTTTTATACCTGTAATTATCGGATTGAATTATGACTATTCTCTGATACTGGGTTTTGTTGCTGTTATTGGGCATTGTTTTCCTATTTTTTATAAATTTAGAGGAGGAAAAGGTGTAGCTACCTATTTAGGTGTTTATATAGCATTTATTTTCAACCATCCTTCTGCTTTCAATCTAGATATTCCATTTTTTGAAGTTAATTTAGTCCTTTTCTTCATTATTTTTTACTTTGGATTAATGAAAATTTTTAGAGTCTCTGCACTTGCGAGTTTAACTACAATATCATTGGCTGGTTTTACAGTAATTTATTCAATAACTGATTCATTTACAATAATGTATCAGGTATTTATTATCATTCTAATTTTCTATCAACATCGAGAAAATCTTCAAAGACTATTTAAAGGTGAAGAAAATAAATTTTGAATTGAAAGATAATCTTTTAAAAGTAATGTAAAATTATTTTAATTAAGTTGGGGCAGGGCAATGAGTTCAACATTAGTTTTAATAGCTTTATTAGCATCATTATCGATGGCAGTTATTCTGCCAGAAATGCAGATTTCCAAGAGCAATAATTCTACTAATTATTCACTTACTCCTGAGTATGATTTCATGGTAAACAAACAACGAAGAGCATATTTAATGATTGGGTTATTTGCTGTAACTACATTTTTTGTTTCACTCCAGACAATGAGCATAGGTCTCTTTGTTATCCATTTAATTACAGACTGTGTTTTTGGAATCTACGCATTTATTTCTTTTCAAGTGAGAAGGTCAACTCAACTTCAGAATTCATTAAATACATTTAATGACAATGTTCAAGTTGAATATGGCAATGAGGAATATCTCAAAGAAGCAGTTTAACTTTGAAACCAGTTGAATCAATTACTAAAAGTCTGGCTAGAGAATTTGATAAGCTAAACAAGATAAGAGAAGACTCTCTAAGATTATCACGAGAAATTATTCGAGCTTGTTCAAAAAGTATAAGAAATGTTCATAGAAATGAATTAAAAGATGCGAAAACTTTTTTAAAAGAGGCAGAGAAAAAAAATACGCAGCTAAAAAACAGCTTAAAGAGCTCACCAGAGTTAAGGTTTGCTGGATATATTGTTGAAGCTGAAAAGGAACTGGTCGAGGCTTCATTGGTTTATGAATATGAATTAAATGGTGAGATTCTTAAATATAACTCAATGAATGTATCAGCATCAAGCTATATACAGGGCATAGGAGATGCAATTGGAGAGTGGAGAAGAAAAGCCTTAGATCATTTAAGAAAATTAGATATTGAAACTGGAGAAAAGTATCTAAAAGTTATGGAATCAGGGATGGATATATTAAATGAACTTGATTATCCAGATGCCTTAACAGGAGGTTTAAGAAGATATGCAGATAATGCAAGAGCATTAATTGAGAGAACCCGTTCTGATATTACAAATGCTGTTGTTAATGATTCATTAAGAAGAGATTTATCTAAGATAGATAAATGAATTATAAATTTATAACCGGGGAAGTTTTACCTCTCCCAGAAAACACATCTTGGGCTGACGGTACAAAATTACAAGATATATATCCAAACTCTTCTTTTGTAAGTGGAACAGAAAATCCTGAAGGAATGAAAATCCATCCAGTGGTCAAAGATAATATGGTTCACATTAAATATACATTTGAAGAAAGATTTGCTGGGGGACCTGGTTTAGTTCATGGAGGTATTCTTGCAGCCGCAATAGATGACCTCATGGGTTATGCAACTGTAATACATAATCATATGTGTGTAACAGCAAATTTATCTGTTAATTATATTTCACCAGTTCCTGTTGAAGAAGAGTTCGAAATATACGCTTGGGTAACAAAACTTGATGGAAAAAAAGTTTCAACAGAGTCAATAATAAAATCAGGTGACAAGATTCATGTTGAGTCGAGCGCTTTATTTATAGAAATTCTAGAAGAAGTAGAAGAAATATTTAAGATAGATAAAAACTATCCGTAAGTTATATCTTTGCTGTAAGGAAATGACTCATTGACTGGATGCTAATCATAGGATTGACTCCAGAACATCTTGGAAAAACGGATGAATCTGTAATATAAACATTTTCTAACCCATGGACTTTTCCGTCAAGATCAACAACCCCTTCACTCGGGTTAGGATTCATTCTTGCTGTTCCCATTTGGTGTGCAGAGCCAAGTAATATTCTGAATGGTTGATTCTTTATTGAAGTCACTTTATTGATAAATTCTTCAATTGTTTCTTTTGAATCTTGTTTCCAATGAAGCGTTGGTGAAGAAGCCACCATAATTTCAGTAGCACCAGATGAGTGATATGCTTTAACAAGATTTACTAATCCTTCTACAAGGTGATCGTGGTCAAATTTATTGAAATCATATTTCCATAAATGTTGAGGTGATTTATTTACTATGGAACCACTACTTGTATCTGACGTTAAAACTATTGCTGCAGACCAGTAGTTGTAATCTTTTACAAAGCTTGCAAAGGAGTCAGTATTATTTGGAAAAAATGGAAAAAATAAACTTGGATGCATTGGGAGTCCTTCAAGAATATATCCGTAATTATCATTTTTGAACAAAAACTCATCAGAATAAATTCCCTGCATGCTTCCATCCCATGCCTTTTGCTCTTCACCATATTTTCCAGCAACTCCAGATACAGGATGGAGTTTTAGGTTCTTTCCTAACTGTTTATTTGAATACCCACTATCCATTAATATTTTTGGCGTATTTAATGCTCCAGCAGACAAAATAACCTTATTTACAGCTATTTTCTTAGTATTTGAACCATTCTCAACCTCTATATGAGTAGCTCTTTTATTGCTTATAACTAACCTTTTAATGTTCGTATCACTGTATATATTTTTTGGATCAAAAGTATCCTCTGAAAACCATGATGTATATGATGAGTTTCTGCTTTCATAACCAGAACCAAACGTAGAAAATCCATCTTCTAAATGATCTAAGTTGCTTAAGTTTCTTGGAATAATTTTATACCCTATATCATTTTTTTCTAATCCCTCTATGAGCTTTACTTCTTTATGCGGTATCTTATTATTTTCTTCACTTACATTTAATTTTTTACAAACGTAATCCATACTGTTCTTAAATGTTTCTGAATTAAAGTACTTATCTTGATTGGTTAGCGAATCCCATTCATTTAAAATATTGTCTGGAGTTTTTAAAGAGGTTGTCCAGTTTATAGTTGTTCCTCCACCTACACTTTTTCCAGCTAATAGAAGAACATTAAATTTTCTCGTTTGTTGCATGCCGTAGCTTTCATAAAAATTGTGATAACCAAACGTTTCGTTATTTGTTTCTTTATTTAAGTAACTCCCTTTATCAAATATTCCAACTTCATATTTTTCACTAAGGACGTTAGCAGCCACACCGCCTCCAGCACCGCTTCCAATAACAGCAACTTCAATGCTTTCAGGAAATTCATTACTCTTTTTTTCTATTTGTCCATTTTTGTGAACAGGGTATTCAAAATGTTTATAGAGATTTCCCTCTCCAGTAAGTGACCTTGCGTTACATATTCCAAACAATGTTGAGATAGATGTTCCAAGTTGTCTTAAGAGCATTAATGATGAATTTTGTAAGTTATTTATAAAGGAAGGAATGTTTTTATCTTTAATTAAGAACTTTCTAATCCCAAATGAGAAAGTGAAGAAGAATAGTTTTAACTGGTTAATCTCACTTTTATCTGGATAATTTTTTAATATAAAGAAAAAATACTCTTCAGCGTTTTCTCTTTCTGCATCATCAAAATTTGGATATAAACTTGAGAAAATTTTTTTAAAGCTTTTACTAATTCTTGTATCCATAGTTTTATGATAGCTAGGGAAATCTTAGAAAGCCTGTAACTATTAGCCCTTTTCGTAGTCTAAGTAGTGTGACCAAAAAAGATAATTATATCTTTTAACTCAATCATCATAATTTGAAAATACTTTGTATGAATTATTGAGCTCGGTAACATTCAAAATCCAAACAATATATGGGAGAAGATTAATGTACAAAATTAATACTATTTATCCACGATTTGAAAACAAAAAGTTATCAGAATTTTGGTTTGAACTTTGGCTAGTAAGAAAAAAAATTGTCTTCTGGCTTATTTATGTTCCAATTATTGTAATAATTACTTTTTATTACAACACAAAAAAAAGTCTTGGTCTACACGATCCAAAAAAAATACCATTTTGGTTAAAAAACATTACTAAGAAGGATGAGGAGTAAATTATGAACGATCTATCAGAAGTTAATGAAGTGGCTTTATTGCAAGCACTATTAACAAGAAAAACAGAGAATGGTCATCCATTATTTAAAGAAGCTTCAATAACTAATAAAGATGGAAAAGTACAACTTTTAGGCATTATTGCCAATATTGAAATGACTCTTACACCTAAAGAAGAAGGATCAGTCGCATGAGGTTTCTTCCAGTTTTTTAGGCAATTTTTGATTTATGTAAGATGAGATTTTAAATTCGTCACAAAATAGATACATAGATTTTAGCAATAAGCCTTGTAAAACAGTTCCTTTTAAGTAATTAGAGAATTAGTTTTGTGACTCAATAAGGACTAATTTTATGAAAATATTTAAACGCACTTATAAATTTCTTTATAAGATATTTATATGTCAAGTTTTGTTTGTTGGGTGTCAGCAAGTTCAATAGAAAATTATGATCTTTGTGTAGAGACAGAGCAATGGGGAATTGGAAAATCTTCAGGTGTTGCAAATAGTCATGCTAAAAAAATAAAAAAAGGTGATAAATTATATATTTGGGTTGGAGGAAAAGGTTATGTTGGAGTTGCTGAAGTAAATTCAGATGGTCCTGTAGAAGTTACTAAAGAAACAAAAGTTCCCTGGGAAGGAGAATATTCTTATACGATTCCTTGGAAGTTAATAAAAGAACTAGAAAATCCTATATATCTTGAGTTCCCCAGAAAGGATGGGCAAGTCCAAATTATCACAGGAATACCTCAAGGGGTTACGATTAGTGGATTTTTTGAAATAAATAAAAATCAAACATCTGCATTGGAGAAGCTATTTGAAATAAGGAATGAAGAAGAAACGAGGAAAAGTACTGATTCTGGTTCAGGTAAAGATGTCTCTCCAGCAGAAGCTAGGCTTACCCTATCAGAAACACTTGTAAGTGATCAGAGGGTTGTAAAGTGGATTAAAGATTTATATCAAGGAACTTGTCAGTTCTGTAATAATTTACTCACTACTCCTAAAGGTAATTATTCTGAAGCAGCTCATATAAAAGCTAAAAGAGATGAGGGAGACGACCATGAAGAGAATGTACTCTCACTTTGCCCCAATTGTCACAAACAATTTGACAAGGGAGCATTATGGTTAACTGATGACTTGGAAATTATACATTTTGAAAAAGGCGAAATTGGTTCTTTAAACTTAGACGAGAATCATAAATTAAATTTAGATAACATAAAGTTTCACAGAGAAAAATTTAATTAACACACACAAGATATCACTTGTTTTGATTTTCCTCAAAAGATATTTCTGATAAATCATACTTATCAAAAGTATCAAATATATTTATTAAATCTTTTCTAAACGCTCTAAAGCTTGTTTGTCTTAAATTTTTCTTATGCTTAAACAATATATCAATAGAGATGTAGTTATTGATTATGCTATTAATAATTGATTTAGAATCATATTTAACATAGGTAACTTCTTTCATCCAAAATCTTTCTTTACCGTCATGATCATGCTCAATATCACAGTAGATAAAAGCACCTTCTTTAAATTTTGTTGATAATTTATCTTCTAAAATATTGATATTCCAAGACAAATATGCTTTACCTTTACTATCGCAAAGCTCAATTAAGCTATTGTCATCAGATATATCTAAATATAAACCTTGCGCATTAGGATTTCTGTATTTGACAGTATTATTTTTAAATTCACTAGTTTTACAAACATCTTCATACCACTCATAAAATAATTTATTTGTATCGCCCCTAATCCATTTTTCTTGCTTGAAGAAATGTGGATTTTGAGCAAACAATGTAATAAGTGATTTACTAATTAAGTTATGACTTTTTAATTCTATTCCTCGGTAATCAGGAGTCTGATTATTATTCATTTCTACTTCACATAGTTTTTCTACGGTTCTTCCTATATGTGTATTAGCTGTAGGTGGGCATTCTCCTGTAATCACATTCCCATAACAAGGAACAAAACCTTTATAGTGAAAAAAAGCTAGTTTTTTTAATAAATCATCTTTAAAAATATCCACATAATCATATTGGTGGTTAAGAAGTTAATCTTCAACTATATTAAGAAAATGTTTCCCTATTTTGTTAGCTAACCCAACAGGTACAGCATTCCCTATTTGAGTGTATTTTGGTAATTCTCTATCAAAATTATTTTCTCTTGGGTTTCCCGCTCTTCTAGATCCTCCTGTAGTTTTCTTACCATAGAACCTATACCAATCAGGGAACATTTGAAGCCTTGCCCATTCACGAACTGTTAAAATTCTTGGTTGTGAATAGTGGACATAATCATCAGGTAAGGAGGTTGCAGTAATGTTAGGTCCATCTTCTCCCCATTTTTTAGGAATTAATCTTTGCGCAAACTTTTTAGTTTTTAAATGACTAGGGATTTTTCCCTCATTTTTAATCATGTAATTAAATTTTTCAATTACCTTTTTATTATGATTTGCATATTCTTGATCAGTTAAAATATCTCCCTTTTCAAGTTTTTTTCTACCATTTTTCCGCATTATTTTTTGATAATCACTTCTTGGAGGTTTTAAATAGTTATTAGTGCTGTAAGTTTTTGTATAGTTTGGATCTATCAAATCAGAAAGTATATCAACTGGATCAGGAGGTGTTCCAGATGGATCTGGCAAAAAACCATCAGCTGTTTTTGATTTTTTTAAGTTGAATTTTATATCATTACGAAGACCTACTAAAAGAACTCTCGGTCTGTTTTGAGGAACTCCATAATCTTTTGCTTTTACCAATGACCAACTAGTGTCATAATTTTTTAAAGCATCAAAAGTTTTTCTAACATCATCCCAAATTTCACCTTTATCACCATCTGTATTCCATCTAGCTGAGAGTAAGCCTCTTACATTTTCAAATAGAAAAATTTTAGGATTTAATCTATTTATTAAATATGCCATATCCTGATATAAGAAATTTGATGGGATCTGTTCTTTATTAACTGAATAAGTTCTCCTATGACCTATTCCAGAATAACCCTGGCAAGGAGGGCCGCCAGCTAATAATGTTAGGTCTCCTGAATTGACATCTATGTTATAGGTAGTTTTAAAGTCATTAATAAGAGTATTGAGATATTTTTTGTTTGATATCATTGCTTTTACGTCATTAGAGTTAAACCTTTCCCTTAAGTAAGGATTTTTTTTATCTCTATTTATTAAATAGGACTCAAGGGCGTCATTGTTTAATTCATTTACATATATAGATTCAAACCCTGCATCTTCTAAACCAAGTGATAGGCCTCCACATCCGGCAAAAAGATCAATGGCTGTATATTTTTTCATTTAATAGTTATTTTAATTTATTATTTACAAAAAATCCAGGTCTTACAGTAATTAAATATTGTGACATCTTATTTAATAAATAATTCATGAAATAAAGAATATAAAGGATCTTTTTTATCATAAATCATATAAGCCCAATCTTTTTTATTATCTAATTGGAATTGTTTGTCTGCATCTTTTTTTAACATGCCATTGTCAATATTATGTAAGTATATTTCTTGAGCCTCAGAGATACCATCTTTATCAATTAGATCCTTTAGTGCTTTTCTAATAATTTCTAGCTCATTATCTTTTAGTTCAATATTCATCTATATTCCAATTTTCTTCGTATGTATTTGTCAAAATAGCGAAATAGTCTTTGAAAACCTTGTCTTTCATGTTTTTATTTTGAATTTCAATAAAAGCAAGTATGAGGAGAACAACTAACCAATTTGGAGGTTCTCCATGAAAGAAGTTGTGACTTCGATCCAAACCAAAAAGTGTATAGAAAAAATAAATAATAGGAGCAAGGATTGAAGAAACCAATAACCTATAAAGGTGTGAAAACGAATAAAACATTCGAGATGCAAGAAATACGAGTATGGCAAGGGCTGCATGAATACCAAGCATTTTTAATAATACAATTGGCAGGTAAAACTCTACTGGTGGTTTATTACCGAAGAAGATTAGTAGGTAGCCAGGATCATAAGTTAAATAGATGCTCAAATTTAGGCCTAATGTAATAATGAGTAGTCTTAAAATGTTATATTGTTTTTTTTCCATGATTAACAATATAACTTTGACCTATGACAAAAAAGACTCAGTTGCCTGAGTCTTTTTTGCGTAAGTTGGTAATTATTTGCCCTGCACCTAGTGACTGAAAACTCATCTTATAAAAGTAGTACGACAGAAAAGTGTCATAAGGAGTTAGTAAATTATTAATTATGGAAGAAGAACAAAAAGAAATACTCGACGGAGTAATTATCGATTTAACAAAGATAGGAGACTTAGAAAGAGAACTCTTTGCTGGTGCTTTTGAAGACATTCTTCAAAAATTTCCAGGTAACGACAAAATTTCATTTAAGTTGTTTACAAATCATCCCAGTCATGAAGAGCCTATAATGAATATAGCTACATGTGACGATGGAGAGGTAGATGCTAATAATCCAGAATTATATGAATATATATTTAACTTAATTCATGAATAGATCGAAATTTTTTTATTGGAACAAATTATCTCTTTTTCTAATAATTTTTCTTTCATCCTGTGTAGAAAATCAAGTTGTTGAAGAATCTGCAATAACTACAACTACTTCTATTGAAATAGTAAGTAATACAACCTCAACTACGACAACACTTGATACCTACCAACTTCAACCTATTTTTTTGGAATGGTATGTTCAAAACAGTGTGAATGGATATATTAACTTAACTGAAGAAGAGGTAGAGAAAACTATTACATTACATAGAAAATGGCCTAGTTATTTTGAGTGGAATGAATCTGAATGTTATATCAAAGACAGCGGGACAACACAAGAAGCATTGCTTGATGAGTTTTTTCCGGTAATTTATGAAAATGATTGGTATTTTGATACAAGCTACATAGTTACAAATGATGATAATGAGTATGTTTACTGGCTTGATATTGGTTATTATTGTGCATTAAAAAGTGATACTGCAGAATATAGAGATTTCACACCACTGTATGGGAAACCATTCTACCAAAACAATAAATGGTGGATATTTGAAGTTAAAAACTCTCTTGATCTAACAGGATATTCGGAATCACGTGTTCCTGGAATGTATGCAACCTGGGGTACAAGAGTAGAGCTAGAAGATTTTGAAAAAACATATGATGAGTGGATAACAAATTCAATTAGTCCAGAAATTGTATTTGGTAATTGTCCAGAAGAGACTGTTACTGAAAAATCTTTTGAGCTTTCTTGGGATATAGTTGCAGGTAACTCAGATATAGATTATGTTTTTATAGTTTTTGAAAAAAATGGTGAGTATGAAACAAGGGCTTACTTTGAGAAAGAATTCAATGAAGACATATTTCCATTTCCTTTAGCTAATACTCGAGGAGAGTTTGGTCAATTAGTCTCTAACTCTGATGAAGGTATAACAAACTATGTTGTTTCTTTCGAAGTAACTGACGAGTTAAATAATAGAACTCGCAGTAGCTGCGAAATTACTTTTGATAATTAAATTACTATCAAGGGTTCAGTGTTATTGAGTGATAATTTATTTAATACTATAAAATATAATTTTTTCTTTTATTTGTAAAAATATTTTTTTCAATTTAAATGGAATTATTTCTAATTAATTATAATAAGTCTGATGAGCGGGGTTACAGGGCTTGCTAAAAGGCTTAACTTGTCTATTGAGCAAGTTACAATAATAATGAAAAAACTGGATATCCCAGTTAATTCTCCTGATTATATTCTTACAACCAAAGATGTAAAAAAAATAAAAAAATATGTAAGAAGAAATAACGGCTCTTTATTAAAAGATATATTTGTTACCTCTGTTGCAATAATGTCTTTATATTTTATGTTTACCACAATAGGCGGCTTGATTATGAGTACACCTAATAATGAAGCATCAACACCTACAACATCAATTTTTATAAATGAGAGATCTCCAGTGCAAAGTGGAATAGTTCACTATTACTTATCATCAAACGAATGCAGGCCTGTAGATTACAGTGAGACGGATTTCTTAGTTGTTGAAAATATAAAAGTATTTTTATCTAATGAGGGGTATTACACCGGCACTATTGATGAAGTTTTTAATACAAAATTAGAGAGTAGTGTAAAAGATTTTCAAAAAGATATGGGGATAAGAATTGATGGAGTAGTTGGACCAACAACTCACAAAATGATGCAAAATTATGATTCCTGTTCTAAGACATCAAAAGTAACACTTATTACTTGTTACGGAGGAGACTATAAAGCATATTTGGAGTGTACAAGTCCATATGGAGGCTCTGCGGTAGAGGCCTCAAGTACATCCTCTCAAGATACTGAATCTCCAAAATGGGGCAGTGATTCTCTACAGCTCACAAGAGTGAATGGAACATTTCTTGATATCCTCTGGGGTCACGTAACTGACAATAATGGAATTGATAAGCTCCACTTATATGTTGATGGAGAATTGCATTCCTCAGTTGATGGTAGTGGATGCAAAGCAAGCTGTAGTAGCACTACAAGCGAGACAAGGTTTAAAGTTACAAATTTATCAGTAGATACTTCATACGTATTTGAAGTTGTAGCTTGTGATAGTTCTGGAAACTGTTCAAAAAACAACCCAACAACTGCACAGCTACTTATTGATAAGCCACCTGTTTGGGATGATCCTAATCCACCTGTTGTCGATAATCTAGGTACAGGATTTGATTTAACTATTCCTACTGGCTCAGTAATTGATGATCTAGGTGTAGTTTCTTATGAGGTATATGTAAACGGTACGCTTTCCACACATACAGAGATTTCTGATTTTCATTTTTCTGTTACCCCACCATTCGATACGCATTGTGGCAAACAGGAGGTATATGTTGTAGCATATGACACCGCTGGTCAATCTTCAAAAAGTCCTACCGTTGAATTTACTAGGAATGCCTGGGGAAGCAGTGGTTGCTCATCAGTAGCTGTTGCAACTACAACTACAACTACAACTACAACTAATTCAATAACAAGTGCAAATAGATGGGTTATAGCTGTTATTGATGAAACTGCTGGAGCATATACTTGTGGTGGTAGTCCTCCTGTCTATAACTACAACCTCTTTCCTGGACCGATGCACAATGGTATCTGCGATGTAAATGGTGCATGGGGTGAGTTTAGAACACTATGGCCAAATAGAAAGTTTTTCTTAATAGAACCTTGGGAGAATGTAGGTGGGACCACCCAAAGTTTAACTGGGCTAGATCAATCATTATCTACTACTACTAATATAAAAATGCCTACAGCATTCGTAACAGAGGCTCAAGCTGGGGTGAAAGCAGTTTATATACAAAGTACTAGAAATACTGGCGGGACAGATTGGTGGAGTAAAATTGGTGGTAGTAGTCTTCCAAGTGGTGCAGAGGTAATTCTCTGGGTTGATAATTCAGGAAGTTTACTTTATCAATATGTTCAATCAGAATATAATGCCTTCAAAGCTGCTGCTGCAGCTGCAAATGTAACCGTGACAGAAGTTACTAATTTAACATATTTAATGGGTGGAGATCTCAAAAGAGAAGACTGGATTAATCCATTTGATCCTGATTATCCATAAACTTTTTTACTATAACCATATCTAAATAAACAATATCTGAGTACTCCTCCATACCAGTGACATGTTGATTAACTGAAAAAACTAAATTATTTGATTATCTTTAGAATATGGGTTCAAATAAAATACCAATAATATCGACTACTAAACTTGAAAAAGTTAAAAACTGCAATGCCTCAAACGCTAAACCAGAGCCACGTGTTAATTCAGGAACACTGACAAGATGGGGCATTCTAAATGATGCAATAGGAGATTGGTTGAATAACGATGCTCCTGAAGAAACTGCAATAAAAAAAGCAGAGAATGAACACTTTGGGAGCTTTGATGACCTTCAAAAGAGAATATTATCAAATATGTTTAGTGACTTTAGAGTTCTTTATCCCAAGAGGAAAGCAGAAATTGATATAGATTTTCCTAGCAAAACAGTATTTAAGGAGATTAACGGTGAAGAACATGGCATGTCTGCTTATTTTCAATATCAAGTTAGTGATAAAAATACAATTGAAAATATAAAACTAAAAATTGGAAGGCCAGATATTAATGAAATTGATAGAGCAATCTATTCGGCTGATAAATTAGACAATGAAACCTTTTATGCGGGAGCAGTTGCAAATACAGAATTAATTGAGATTGAGGATATAGAAAATCCTCAAAATATTATTGATGATTATTTTGATATCTATGAAGATTTTTTAGAGAATCCAAATAAAACAACTCCTGGATCGCACTGTTTAAGTAAATGTGGCAGACCTGCTGTCTGTGGTGAGTTCCCTGTAATAGGAGATGAAAAAATTAACACACGCTATCGCGGGATAACTGTATCCAAAACAAACATCAGAGATGTAGAGAAGTGTGAAAGAAAAGCCTCTTGGAATTTTCAGTATTCAATACCAAGAGATAAAGAAGACTCTTTCAGTGGTGATTTTGGAATAACATTTCATTATGTCGCTCAAACAATGCTTGTTAATAATAACAATCGAAATGATGAAGGTGAAAAAGAGCGATTGGCATCATTAATTGAGAATGAAGATGATGATACACAAAAAAAGATATTTAAAAAATACGAAGAATTATTAGAAAAATTAAAAGGGTATGAAAATTTAGATATTACGTTATCTGAATATCCAGTAGGTTTTACACCTATAACACAAGGTCTCATTGCAAATAAAGACTTAACTGTTAAAGAAGGAAGGGTTGCGACCTCATTTATAGGTAAAGCAGATTTGCTTGGACGCTTAGATGGTGTACCAATTGTTATTGAATTAAAAACCGGTAAAAAACACCCAGGAGATTTAACAGAGGCTGAGCTTTATGCTTTAGGTGTATCGAAACGTTTAAAAGCAAAAGAAGTTATTGTTTTACATATTTATGTAAATGAAGATAAAGATGAAGCCAATGAACGTAGATTTGGAGAAGATGAGTTCATTTCTATAGAAAAGAAGTTCGAATCCTTTGCTGAAAAAATAGCTTCCTGGAATCCAAATGATGCTTTATCTCCAAGCTACGAAGTAGGAGATTGGTGTAATTATTGCGAATTTCAAGAAACATGTGCTGAATTTAGATAAGGTTATCTTTACAGTTTTTTTCTTAATATAATTATCTTGATGGACTTATCAAGAACACCAATAGAGCTTGTTGAATCAGTATATAAATCATTAACTGAGAATATTGCAACGCTAAGAGAGAGAAAAGGAACTCCCTTAACTCTTGCAGAAAAAATTTTGTTTGGTCATGCTAAAGATCCTTCATCAATTTCATTAGAGAAGGGCGAAGACTACGGAGATTTTGCACCTGATAGAGTAGCGATGCAAGATGCAACAGCTCAGATGGCACTTTTACAATTCATGCAGGCTGGCATGGAAAAAACAGCTGTCCCATCAACTGTTCACTGTGACCACCTTATTCAAGCACATGAAGGAGCAACTAGCGATCTAGAGGTTGCAAATAAAACACATAAGGAAGTTTTTGATTTCTTACGTTCAGCATCACAAAAATATGGAATAGGTTTTTGGGGACCAGGAGCTGGAATCATACATCAAGTTGTTCTAGAACAGTATGCATTCCCAGGTGGAATGATGATTGGTACCGATAGCCATACACCAAATGCTGGAGGTCTTGGAATGGTAGCCATTGGTGTTGGGGGAGCTGATGCAGTAGATGTTATGGCCGGAATGCCATTTAATACAAAAATTCCAAAATTAATTGGAGTAAAACTGACTGGATCTTTAAGTGGATGGACTTCTCCCAAAGATATAATTCTTAAAGTAGCTGAAATTTTAACTGTTAAGGGTGGAACGAATGCAATAGTTGAATATTTCGGTGAAGGAACTACTTCAATTTCAACTACAGGTAAATCAACTATTACAAATATGGGTGCAGAAATTGGAGCAACATGCTCAATTTTTCCATTTGATAGCAAAGGACAAGATTACTTAGTTTCTACTGGAAGATCAGATATTGCAGAGCTTGCAGAGACAAGGATGGATTTATTAACTGCAGATCAAGAAGTTTTAGATGAGCCAGAAAAGTATTTCGATCAGGTTATAGAGATAGATTTAGATACTTTAGAACCACATATTGTAGGGCCTCACACACCAGATTTAGCTAGGTCAATTTCAGATTTGAAAGAAGATGTTGAAGAAAATGAGTATCCAATAAAAATTTCAAGCGCACTAATTGGTTCATGTACAAACTCTTCTTATGAAGATATTGGTAGAGCAGCCTTTATTGCTCGAGAAGCTGCAAAGCATGGTCTTAAAGCGAAAGTTCCATTGATGGTTACTCCAGGTTCAGAACAAACAAGAGCAACTATTGAAAGAGATGGTTATTTGAAAGACCTTGAAGATATTGGGGCAACAGTATTAGCAAATGCTTGTGGTCCATGTATTGGTCAATGGAAAAGAGATGATATTAAAGAAGGAGAGAGTAACTCAATTGTTTCCTCATTTAATAGAAACTTTCCTGCACGTAATGATGGGAATGCAGAGACGCTTTCATTTATTGGATCTCCAGAAACAGTAATAGGACTAGCACTAGGTGGAAGATTAGATTTTAACTTTTTGAGTGATACGTTAACTGATAAAGATGGAAATGAAATTTCATTAAGTCCACCGGTTGCTGATGAGTTACCTGATGCTGGATTTGAAACAACTCTTGAAGGATTTATTCAACCAGGAGAAGGTGAAGTAGATGTAGTGATCGACCCTGAATCAAATAGATTACAAGCATTAGTTCCTTTCAGTCCTTTTGAAAGTGATAATTATCATTCAATGACAGTATTAATGAAAGCAAATGGAAAATGTACAACTGATCATATTTCTCCTGCAGGAAAATGGTTGCAGTACAGAGGTCACTTAGAAAATATTTCACAAAACTTATTTATTGGAGTTAACAATGCATTTACTGAAAATGCTGGAGAAGGTATAAATCAGTTAGATAATTCAGTCATGCCTTTACCAGACATTGCAAAGTCATATCACGAAGAGGGTGTCAACTGGATAGCTGTTGGAGATGAAAATTATGGTGAAGGTTCTTCAAGAGAGCATGCTGCAATGGAACCAAGATTTAGAGGGTGTAAGGTTGTTTTAGTAAAAAGCTTTGCACGAATTCATGAAGCAAATCTTAAAAAGCAAGGCATTCTTCCACTGACATTTGAGAACAAGGAAGACTACAACTTGATTGATCAAGAAGTTAAAATAACAATAAAAAATGTAGAGGAAATTGCACCAGACGTACCAGTTGTTATATCAATAGAGAAAACTGGTGGAGAGACAAAAGATATAAAAGCTAATCACTCTCTTTCAGATGAACAAATAGAGTGGTTTAAAGCTGGTTCTGCCTTAAATTCTATATAAATGGAAAATATTTCAGATAAGATTCAAAAGATACGCTCAGAGTACGGAGATAAAGCTTTAGTTCTAGAAGATCTAAATAGTGACCCTATACAACAATTTGAATCTTGGTTAGCAGATGCAATTGAGGTAGAAGCGAGTGAACCAAATGCAATGGCTATTTCTACAGTAGATTCTGAAAACAACCCGAGATCACGTTATGTTTTATTTAAAAATATAGTTAATGATTCATTGGTTTTCCATACTCATTATGAAAGCTCAAAAGCTAAAGAAATTAATAACAATCCAAATGTTTCAGGGATCTTTTTCTGGCCTGAAATTTATAGACAAATTAGATTTGAAGGTGTCGCGAGTATTGCTGACTCAAAAGTTTCTGATGAATATTTCAAATCAAGACCAAGAGGAGGGCAGCTAAGTGCATGGGCTTCTCACCAGAGTGAAGAGATTGAAGGTAGAGAGATATTAGAGGAAAGAATAAAAGAGTTAGAAAAAGAATTTGAGGGTAAAGAAATTCCAAGACCTGAATTTTGGGGTGGTTACTTGATTGATGTTCATCATTGGGAGTTTTGGCAAGGTAGAAAAAATAGAACACATGATAGGTTTTCTTATTCTAAAGTAGATACTGAATGGAAAACAGTAAGGCTATCACCATAATATGAGAAACATAAAAATTACAAAAGACTTTATCAATTCAAAAAATACATCTGTCTTATATGAGTCAGGAAACACAAAAGTATTAATAACTGTTTCCATCTCTGACAGGCTACCTGGTTGGCTTGAAAATTCAGATTCAGGATGGCTCACTGCAGAGTACAATATGTTGCCAGGTTCTTCTGGAAATAGAGTTTCAAGAAAAGCTTATGAAGGTGGAAGGTCAAAGGAAATATCTAGATTAATTGGAAGATCGCTTAGAGCAATTTGTAATCTTAAATTACTGAATGGATATATGGTCACGGTCGATTGCGATGTTTTGGAAGCTGATGGGGGAACAAGGACCGCTTCAATTAATGGTTCCTGGATAGCTTTAAATGAAACATTTAATAAATTGGTTGAAAATGGTGAATTAGTTCAAAATCCTTTAGAGAATCAGATAGCTGCAGTTTCTGTTGGGATAGTTGATGGAGAATATATTGTTGATTTGGACTATGAAAATGATTCACAAGCAGAAGTTGACCTCAATTTAGTCTTGAATGACAAGTATGAAATTCTAGAAATTCAAGGTACGGCAGAAAAGAAACCATTTTCAAAAGAAGATTTAGATAAATTATTTGAATTAACAAAAAATGAAATTAATGAAATATTTGAAGTTCAAAAAAATTAATGGAAATTTTATTAGCTACTAAAAATAAGAATAAGTTTATAGAGTTAAAAAATATTTTTGATCAATCAAACTCTGAACATGAGATTCTCTTTTATCCAGATTTAATTGAAGTAGAAGAAGATAAAGAAACTATTTTGGATAATGCAAAGAAGAAAGCAATTGAGGTATTCAACCAGTATGAAAAACCTGTTATTGCTGATGATTCTGGTTTATTTGTTGATTCTTTAAATGGCCATCCTGGAGTTAAATCAGCACGTTATGCAGGAGATGAAGCTAATGACGAAGATAATATTCAAAAGGTATTAAATGAAATGGCAAATGAAGAAAATAGAACAGCTTCTTTTAAAACTGTATTGTTTTTCTACGACGGAAAAAATGAATTAACAACAGAAGGAATTTTGGATGGACAAATTACATTTGAGAGGAGAGGGGATAATGGATTTGGATATGATCCAATATTTGAATATGAAGAAAGAACCCTTGCAGAACTTTCATTAAATGAAAAAACAGAGATAAGTCATAGAAATATTGCATGCACTAAGATGGTTGAGTTGTTAAATGAAAAAATATAAAAATCTATTAGTAATCTTTTTGTGCTTATTTTTTTCTTCATGTCAGGCTGAATGGATTATGGATCTTGAAATAAACGAGGATGAGTCAGGAAAGTACTCTATTTCTATTTTACTAGATCAAGAAGCACAGATATTCGCCATAGAAACTGGTCAGACTGAAATAGGAGGTCTGGAATCAATTGTTGAATCTTTGCCTGAAGGTTTTGGCTCAACTGTTTATCAAAAAGATAAAATGTTTGGAATAATGATTCGTAATTCATTCAATAGTATTGAAGAGTTTGAACAACAACTTGATATTTTGTTAAGCGGTGAAAATACTGCATTGTTACTCTTGCCTCTCCAGGAAATCAAACTCGAGAAAGATGAAAAAGAATTTAAGGTATATGGCGAATTTTCTGCATTACTTAATGGTGAGAATATCACACCAGAAGCAGCTGAAAATTTATATTCAGGAAAATTAATGGTAAAAGCACCAGGCAGGATAACAAAACCAAAATTAGATGAAATAAACAATAATACAATTATTTTTACTCATGCAGGATTATTAGAGCAGTCTTTCGAAGTCCAATCTACAACATCAAAAATAAATATTACACGTATATTGATTTTCAGTATTTTAGCTATAGCAATATATTTTTTTGGTAGACAAGTAATAAATAATAAGTAGTATTAATCAATGATGAACATCATAATTATTATTTAAGAACAACGAACTAGTCGTTGTTTCCCTTGCGTTGCAGGGGTTTTTTTTTGGAAGAGAGAAAATGAAGATAGATGTATTTGATACAACCCTAAGGGACGGGTTCCAGCAGGAAGGAATTTCACCTTCTGTTAAAGATAAGCTTGCTATTGCTAAGTTACTTGACGATCTAGGTGTAGATTATATTGAAGGTGGCTGGCCCGGTGCTTCTCCCAAAGAAGAAGAGTTTTTTGATAAAGCAAAGAAAGAATTAAAGCTTACAAATGCAAAATTAGTTAGTTTCGGTTCTACGAGAAAACTAAATATAAAGGTTGAAGACGACCCCCAAGTTAAAGCTTTAGTTGACGCTGGAACAGAATATGTTTGTATTGTTGGTAAATCTTCTAATTTGCATATTACCAAGGCTATAGAAACTGATGTAGAAGAAGCAATCAAGATGGCAACAGAAACTATTGAATATTTAAGATCAAATGGTAAGAAGGTATTTTTTGATGCTGAACATTTCTTTGATGGATATAAAGAGAATTCAGAGGTAAGTTATAAAATCCTTGATGCAGTAATTGATGAGGGCGTTGATTGTTTTATTTTTTGTGATACCAATGGTGGAACCCTTCCACATGAGGTAACTGAGATATTAGGGGAGATAACAAAAAAATATCATAAGCAGAAATTTGGTGTGCATTTTCAAAATGATAACGGATGCGCTGTACCAAATTCAATGGCTGCTGTGAATCTAGGAGTAGATCATGTCCAAGGAACTATGAATGGATATGGTGAGAGAACTGGCAATGCTGATTTATGTACTTTGCTTCCAAACTTAACTTTGAAAATGGAACATGATACCGTTCCTTTGGATTCTCTTGAAAAATTAACACCGATTGCAAATCATATTGCAGAACTAGTAAATGTAGCTATTGATTCAAGACATCCTTATGTTGGGTCATCAGCATTTACACATAAAGCTGGCCTACATGCTTCAGGTATGGCGAAAGATAGTTCACTTTATGAACATATCGATTCAAGTAAAGTTGGGAACTTTACAAGGACAACAGTTTCTGAGCTAGCAGGAAGAGCTAGCGTTATAACAAAAGCAAAAGAATTCAATATTGAACTTTCAAATGAAGATGCAAAAAAATTAATAGAAGAAGTACAGAATCTTGAACATCAAGGTTTCCAATTTGAAGCTGCTGATGGCTCTTTATTTTTATTAATGAATAAGATAAAAGGTTCAAATCCGGATTATTTTGATTTTGAAAGCTTTAGAGTATTTTCTGAAAGAAGAAATTCTGAGAATGTTGTTTCAGAAGCTGTTTGCAAGATTAACGTCAACGATCAAAGATATGTCACTACGGGTGAAGGAGTTGGCCCTGTTGATGCATTAAGTAAAGCTTTAGTAAGTGCCCTTCGTAATGACTATCCAGACATAGAAGTTGTTAAGCTAATAGACTACAAAGTTAGAATCATTGACTCAACTGATGGAACAGAAGCTACGACAAGAGTGTTAGTTGAGTTTACAGATGGAAAAAGAAAGTGGAATACTGTAGGAGTACACCAAAATATTATTAATGCATCTTGGAATGCTCTTTGTGACGGTTTCAATTTCTATTTTATGTCTTCTTAATTAGATTTTTTTATAACATTTTATTTATACTATTTAATGTAAGGAAAATAACATGAATGAAAAAATTGAGAACTTATTAAACGAAGATCGTTTATTTGAACCAAGTGAAGAATTAAAAAATAATGCAAATGCAACATCAGAATGGTTTAAAAATGCTGAAGAAGATAGATTAGAGTACTGGAAGCAACAGGCGCTTAATAGAATAACGTGGTTTAAAGAACCTACCGAAGTCTTAGATGATTCAAATGCACCATTTTTTAAATGGTTTAGTGATGGAGAGTTAAACCTTTCATATAACTGCCTTGATAGACATTTAGAAACAGACGGGGATAGAGTCGCATATTACTGGGAAGGCGAACCCGGAGATACTCAAGAGATTACCTATAGAGATCTTTATGAAAGAGTATGTAAGTTATCAAATGCACTTAAAAGTTTAGGAGTGCAAAAAGGAGATAGGATAGCTATTTATCTTGGTATGACCCCTGAGATAGTAGTTTCTATGCTTGCTTGTGCAAGAATTGGAGCAGTGCACTCTGTAGTATTTGGTGGATTTTCAGCCGAAGCACTTTCTGATCGTATAAATGATGCTGAAGCAAAGGTTGTTATAACAGCTGATGGTGCATGGAGAAGAGGGGATATTGTTCCTCTAAAAGAGAACGTGGACAATTCCTTAGAGCTAACTGAATTCATTGAAAGTGTGATTGTAGTAAAAAGAACCGGACAAGAAGTAGATATGAAAGATGGTAGGGATTATTGGTATGAGGAGATTGTTGGAGAGCAGTCTGCAGAGTGTGAGCCTGAAGTAATGAATGCAGAAGACTTACTCTACATACTTTATACTTCTGGAACCACAGCAAAACCAAAAGGCATTGTTCACACACAGGCAGGTTATTTAACTGGTGTTACTACAACTCATAGTGCAGTATTTGATGTTAAAGATGATGATATTTATTGGTGTGCAGCAGACTGTGGATGGGTTACTGGACATAGTTATATTGTCTATGGACCATTAGCTAACAAAACAACAAGTGTTATGTATGAAGGAGCACCAAATGCGCCAGATGAAAAAAGGTTATGGAGCATAGTTGAGAAATATAAAGTAAATATTTTTTATACAGCACCAACTGCGATTAGAGCATTTATGAAGTGGGGAGTTGAACATCCAAAAGCTCACGATTTAAGTTCACTAAGACTCCTTGGGTCTGTTGGAGAACCAATAAACCCTGAAGCTTGGATGTGGTATCACGAAAATATTGGCAATGAGCAATGCGCTATTGTTGATACCTGGTGGCAGACAGAAACAGGATCAATTATGATTTCACCTCTACCGGGAATAACTAGTACAAAACCAGGATCAGCATGCGGACCATTACCTGGGATTGATTCTGTGGTTATTGATGAAAAAGGTAATGAAGTTGGAAAAGGTGAAGGGGGTTATCTTGCTATTAAGTCTCCTTGGCCGTCCATGTTAAGAACTGTATATGGAGACGATAAAAGATATCTCGATACGTATTGGTCACAACACGAAGGTCTGTACTTTGCAGGTGATGGAGCTAAATATGATGATGATGGTTACGTATGGTTACTTGGAAGAGTAGATGATGTAATGAATATCTCCGGTCATAGAATCTCTACAGCTGAAGTAGAGAGCGCATTAGTTTCTCACGAATCTGTTGCTGAGGCTGCAGTAATAGGAAGGTCTGATGAGATAAGTGGCGAAGCAATTGCTGCATTTGTTTCATTGATTGGAACAGATGAAGGAGATGAAAATTTAATATCAGAATTAAGGCAACATGTAAGTGACAAGATTGGACCTATAGCAAAACCAAAAAGCATTGTTATTACAGCTGACCTTCCAAAAACAAGAAGTGGAAAAATTATGAGAAGGTTGCTTAAAGATATTTCAGAAGAAAGAAAATTAGGTGATGTAACAACCTTAGCTAATGCAGATATAGTTTCTGAACTACAGACTCGTTCTAAAGATTCTGACGAGGATTAATTCTTGGGCGAAAAAACTTTTACATGGGTAGACCCAAAAGAGCTTTCTGATAACTTTCTACACTTAGATAGCGCTGATAGGAAAAAATTTGTTTTAGATCACACTATGAAACCTCCTATAGGTGAGTTGATGAATTTTCAAGGTGTTGAAATAGATGAAGAAGGTTGTGTTACCTGGATCGCTTCTCCACAAGAGTATCATTACAATCCACTTGGAAATGTTCATGGAGGTTTTGCTGCAACGTTATTAGATTCCTGTAACAGTATTACTGCTAATTGTGCTTTAGATAAAGGTTATGGCACTATGACTGCTGAAATAAAAGTAAGTTATTTAAGAGGAATATCCTTAGATACAGGGGATATGTTTGCCAAAGGGAAAATAGAGAAACTAGGTAGAAGAGTAATTTTTGTAAGCGGTAAGTTGACTGATAGTAATGGAACTTTATATGCAACTGCTACATCTACAGAATTAGTAGTAGAAATTAAATAAACTAAGTGCGGATGAGAGGACTCGAACCTCCACGAGCAAAGCTCACTAGATCCTAAATCTAGCGCGTCTACCAGTTCCGCCACATCCGCTAAAATGTCGCGTGGGTCGCCGGGGACTTGAACCCCGAACCTGCGGATTAAGAGTCCGATGCTCTACCAGTTGAGCTAGCGACCCTTTTATACAGAGTAACCTATGTAATATTAGTTAACTATAATTTTTTTGATTTATTGTTTCCATAAAACCAGTATCATGGAACAATAATTAGACGTGCGGGCTGTGGCTCAGCTTGGCTAGAGCGCCTGCTTTGGGAGCAGGAGGTCGTGAGTTCGAATCTCACCAGCCCGACGCACGCGGGTGTAGCTTAGTGGTAAAGCTCCAGCCTTCCAAGCTGGCTACGAGGGTTCGATTCCCTTCACCCGCTCAAGGCTCTCGTAGCTCAAACGGATAGAGCAACAGACTTCTAATCTGTAGGTTATAGGTTCGAGTCCTATCGAGAGCGCAGACGTGGTGATCGTAGCTCAGTCTGGTTAGAGCGCCTGGTTGTGGTCCAGGAGGTCGCGGGTTCAAATCCCGTCGGTCACCCAAAATTTAAGGAGAATAGTGAAATATAAGATAAAAAATAATTCTGATTTTGAAAAAACATTGGAAATTCAAGTAGATATAAAAGATTTAGTAGATTTTAGAGAAGAGGCAATTAAGAAAATTGGAAGTCAATTAAAAATAAAAGGATTTAGACCTGGAAAGATTCCTGCAAACATTGTAGAAAGAGAAGTAGGAGAAGAATATATTAATGAAGAAGCTGTAGAAATGTATCTACCTGAAAATTTATTTACAATTCTTAAAGATGAAGAAATTTCACCTGCAACAAGACCAGCTATCAAAGAGATTAAGAAAAAAAAGAACTCTTTCGATGTTGAAGTACTTATAACCTTGTGGCCAAAAATTTCTAAATTACCAAAACTTGAGCAAACTGTTGAAGTTGAGTCAATTAAGCCAACAAGTGAGGAAATTGATGATCAAATAGAAAGAGTGAGATCACAATTTGCTGAAGCAACCAAAACGGATAGAGCAGTTAAAACTGGTGATTATGTGTTAATTAACTTAACCTGCACAAAAAATAATAATGAGATTAAAGATTTCACTTTTAGTGATCGTTTATACGAAGTAGGAACAGGTTCTTTAATAAAAAGTCTTGATAGCAAATTAGAAGGTGTTGCTTCTGGAGCGATAATTAAATTTACAGATAATATTGAACAAATTAATGAGGAAAATGTTGATGTTACTGTTTTAGTAAAAGAAGTAAGAGAAAAGATTCTCCCAGACTTAACTGATGAATGGGTCTCTGAAACAACGGAGTTTTCAGATATTAAGGAACTAAAGTCTGAATTAGAAAAAAATATTGAGAACGTCAAAAAACAACAAGTTTCGTCTCAATATCAAGCAGGGTTAACAACCAAATTAATAGAAGAAGCGGATGTAAAATTACCTGAGCAGTTAGTTGTTGCAGAAATGGATAATATTTTGCAAAATTTCTTAGCTGAATTAGAGCAAAATAATATTAAATTAGAAGACTATTTCAAAATAACTGGATTAACTGAAGAAGCCTTGAGGGAAGACTTAAACCAACAAGCTTCTAGGAACTTAAGCATGGTGTTGATATTAGATAAGGTTATTGAAGATTTTGAAATAAAATTAAATGACAATGATAATTCTCTAATAGAGGAACATATGGAATCTCACGATAGTGATAAAGATGAGGTTGAAAATACTACCCATAGGATGAATTTAGAAGCAGAATCATTAAGAAATAAAGCTATGTTACATATTTTGCAACATGGTGTATCAATTGATAAAAATGGTGAAAAAGTAAACCTACAGGATGTATACAATCAAGAGAGTGAAACAGGAGAGGAAGAATAGTATGGAAAAAGAACCTTCAAATTATGTAGTGCCTACTGTTATTGAAAATACAAACAGAGGTGAAAGAGCATTTGATATTTATTCAAGACTTTTAAAAGATAGAATTATTTTCTTGGGGACACCAATTGATGATACTGTTGCAAATTTAATTATGGCGCAGTTATTACATTTAGAGTCAGAAGATCCAGAAAAAGATATATATGTATATATCAATTCTCCAGGTGGTTCAATAACTTCTTTATTTGCTATATATGACACCATGAAATATATAAAACCAGATGTTGCAACTGTATGTATGGGTCTAGCAGCTTCTGCTGGAGCAGTAATCTTAGCTGGTGGAACACCGGGTAAAAGATACTCCCTTCCCCATGCAAGAATAATGTTACATCAACCTGCAGGTGGCGCAGAAGGAACATCAAAAGATATTGAGATTCAAGCAAAGCTTATAACTGATATGAGGCACCAAATTAATGGGTTATTGGCAGAATTTACGAAGAAAGATATAGATCAGATATCTGTTGATACAGATAGGGATTTCTGGATGACCGCACAAGAAGCCTTAGAATACGGTATAGTGGATGAAGTACTAACTCAAAGGGAGTTAGTAGACAAAAAATAACAGCAGGGTAAATATATGGCTAATAAAGAATCGTCATCAGAACCTTTAAAGTGTAGTTTTTGCGGAAAATCCCAGAAGCAAGTAATTAAATTAATCGCCGGTCCAGGTGTTTATATATGTGACGAATGTATTGAACTATGTGTAGAGATTATCGAAGAAGAAAAAGTTGAAAGCATAGATTCATCTCCTGAAGATTACTTACCACTACCAAAAGAAATAAATCAGTCTCTCAATGAATATGTAATCGGTCAATCTGAATCTAAAAAAACACTTGCTGTTGCAGTTTATAACCATTACAAAAGAATTTATAAAGGCGACACAATTAATGATGACTTAGAGATACAGAAATCAAACGTATTAATTTTAGGACCAACAGGAAGTGGAAAAACTTTATTAGCTCAAACATTAGCAAAAATATTACAAGTTCCTTTTGCAATAGCAGATGCTACAACATTGACAGAAGCGGGATATGTAGGTGAAGATGTAGAGAATATTTTATTATCTCTTATACAAGCAGCAGACTTTGATATTAAGAAAGCAGAAAAAGGAATAATCTATATTGATGAAATTGACAAAATCACAAGAAAATCTGACAACCCTTCAATAACTAGAGATGTTTCTGGTGAAGGTGTTCAGCAAGCATTACTTAAAATATTAGAAGGAACGGTTGCTCAAGTACCTCCACAAGGGGGAAGAAAGCATCCTCAGCAGGAATATTTACAGATAGATACTAACAATATTTTATTTATCGTAGGAGGTGCTTTTGATGGCCTTGATGAGATAATAAATCGTAGACTTGGTGAAAATTCAGTTGGTTTTAATACCAATTTAAAAGATAAGGATAAATTAAATTCACATGAAATATTTCAGAATGTAGAGCCAAGAGATTTAATTAAATATGGTTTAATCCCAGAGTTTATAGGGAGGTTGCCAGTTGTAACGAGCGTTGATGAGCTAGATCAAGAAGCTTTGATAGAAATACTAACTGAACCAAAGAATGCAATTACAAAACAATTCCAGAAAATATTTGCATTAGATGATATAGAATTAAAATTTACTGATGATTCTTTAGTAGCAATGTCCGAACTTGCGCTTAAAAGAAAAACAGGAGCAAGAGGTCTTAGGTCTATTTTGGAGAAAATATTGCTTGATGAAATGTACGAATCTCCATCAAGAAAAGATATTGAGCAGATAATTATTGATAAAGAAAATGTTACTGATGATATTCAGCCAAAAATGGTTTTAAAAGAGAAAAAAGAATCTAAAGATTCAAAACCAGCATAAACCTATGCAAGACGAAACCTATGAGCCATTAGCTATTGAGAAAAAATGGCAAGAGAACTGGGATTTAGGTAATAAATTTGCACCAATAAGTTCTGATAAAAAATTTTCAATCGTTATTCCACCACCAAATGTAACCGGATCTTTACATATGGGACATGCATTAGAGCATTCAATTATTGATGTAATTACTCGTATTAAAAGGCTTCAAGGATACGAAACTTTATGGGTTCCAGGAACGGATCATGCAGGAATAATTACTCAGTTATTAGTTGAAAATGAATTATCTGAAAATGGAATAGAGAAAGAAGACATTGGAAGAGAAAACTTTATATCAAAAGTTTGGGAATGGAAAGAAAAATCTGGAGAGAACATTGCAAGTCAAATGAGAAAACTTGGGATGAGCTGTGACTGGTCTCGTGAAAGGTTCACTATGGATGAAGGTCTTTCTACAGCTGTAAGAGAAGTATTTATAAAACTTTATGAAGATGGGTTAATTTATAAAGGTACACGAATGGTTAATTGGGACACAGAACTTATGTCTGCAGTCTCTGATCTTGAAGTGACCTTAAATCCAGAAAAAGGAAAATTGTGGAGTATTAAGTATAAAACAGGAGATTCCTTTTTAACTATTTCCACGACACGACCGGAGACCCTCTTAGGGGATACTGCAGTTGCTGTAAATCCTGATGATGAAAGATATAAAAATCTAATTGGTAAAACAGCTGTTGTACCCTTAGTGAATCGTGAGGTTCCAATAATTGCAGATGAATATGTTGATCCAGAATTTGGATCAGGATGTGTAAAGATAACACCTTCACATGATTTCAATGATTATGAGATTGGAGAAAAACATAACTTAGAATTTATTCAATGTATAAACCTTGATGGGACAATAAGTGATGAAGATTTTATTCCTGAAAACTTAAGAGGGAAGGATAGGTTTGAAGCTAGAAAGTTATTAATAAGTGACTTACTGAAAATAGAACAGCTAGAAAAAGAAGAAGATTATGACATTCAATTACCAAAAGGAGATAGGTCAAAAAGTATTTTAGAGCCAATGATTACAGAACAATGGTTTGTAAAAACAGAAACATTAGCAAAGGAAGCAATAAATGCTGTAGAAACAGAAGAGATTAAATTTGTACCAAAAAACTGGGAAAAAACTTATTTTGAGTGGATGTACAATATTCAAGATTGGTGTATTTCAAGGCAAATTTGGTGGGGCCACAGAATACCAGCTTGGTACGACGAAGAGAACAATATTTATGTAGGGAACTCAGAAGAGGAAATAAGGGAGAAGAATAATCTTTCTAAAGAAACTAAATTAAGACAAGATGAAGATGTATTAGATACATGGTTTTCCTCTGCCTTATGGCCTTTTTCAACTTTAGGATGGCCTGAGGAGTCTCAAGATTTAAGTTCTTACTATCCAACATCATTACTAGTAGTAGGTTTTGACATAATTTTCTTTTGGGTAGCAAGAATGATTATGATGGGCATTAATTTCCAAAAAGCAGTTCCATTTAATGACATACTTGTGCACGGATTAGTAAGGGACTCGAAAGGAAGGAAAATGTCCAAAAGCCTTGGAAACACTGTTGACCCTTTAGAGTTGTCTGACAAACATGGAGCAGATGCTTTAAGATTCTCTTTAGTTGAAAAAGCTTCTCCCGGTCAGGATGTACCATTTGACGAAGAATGGACTGTAGCAGCAAAAAAATTTGGTAATAAGATATGGAATGCTTCTAAATTTGTCCACATATATACAGACGGTAAAGAGTCGAATGATTTAAGCACAATAGAATGTGAAGAAAATAAATGGATAATAACAAAGTTCGATAGTGTTCTTGATGAATTTAATTCTTTGTTTGAGAAATATAAAATTTCAGATGCTTACAAGTTACTTTATAACTTTCTTTGGTCTGATTTATTTGATTGGTATTTTGAGTTTTCGAAAAATTTAATTGAAAACGAAAATCATAAATCAGAAACTATGGAGGTTCTTAATTCAGTATTTCTTAAATCAATAAAGATTCTTAACCCAGCAATGCCTCACATAACTGAAGAAGTATGGGAAACATTTAATGAGGAAGTATTAATTAGTAATAAATGGCCCGAAAAATATAATGTAACTGAAGAAAATACTGGAAGTGTTGAAGATTTAAAAAATTTGATTTCTAAAATACGAAACTTTAAAGCCACTTATAAAGTAAAAAATAATACTGTTTTAAAAATATACTCAGACAGAGAGACAGAAGATTGGTTTAAATATCAACTTGAATCTCTAGCAAAAGTCGAAATACAACAAGATATCTTTAGCTCGAAGGAAGGTCAGGCTGTTTTACATTTTAATTCAGGAAATTATGATTTTGTTATTTCTGCTGAAGAATATATTGATGTAGAGGTTGAAATTACAAAATTAAATAAGAAGATTGAAGATATAGAGAAATCTATAGAGATTTCAAACAAAAGACTTGAAAATGAAAAATTCATGAAAAATGCAAAACCAGAACTTATTGATGAAGAAAAATTAAACAAGGAAGCTTTAGAGATTGAGCTTAATGTTATACAAGAAACTCTTAAAGAATTAGGTAATTGATAGATTTCGAAAAATTCTTAAATGATCGAATCAACAATAATAAAAATTTAGAAAACCTTGCTTCGTTCTTTACTGAAGACGAACTCTCATACCTTTCAGGTAAGTCTATATCAATAGTTGGTACAAATGCTAAAACATCAACAGCTAATTACATTTATCAGGTATTGTCAGAATTAGGCGTAAAAACACTTTTATTTACTTCTCCACATTTGATTTCTTATGATGAGAGGATTCAGTCAAACCAAGATGAAATTAACCATTCTCATTATGTTAAAAAGATAAAAGAATTTGAAGAGAAAAAAAGTATAAATTTAGGATATTTTGAAACTTTATTTTTAATTGCTTGTAAAACTTTTATTGATGAAAAATTAGATATTTTTATAGTAGAGGCGGGGATAGGGGGACGTTTAGATACGACTTCTATGATAGATTATAAAAATGTAATCTTAACGAATGTTGGTTATGATCATCAAGATATATTGGGTGAAACACTTGAAGATATTCTCTATGAAAAAATAAAAATTTCAAACAAAATAGATAATTTAGTTTGTGGGGATATTTCAAGCAAACATAAAGAACTTATTTCTAAAGAATTAAAAGATACTTCGATTTCGTATTTAGATCAAAATAATAATTTTAAATCAAATGAAGAAGACTTTAGATTAAAGAATATTGATTTAGCTCTATTTTCAATAGATAAAATTTTAGGAAAAGAGATTAAGTCAGAAACTATTTCAAAGATTAAAGAATATAAAGTACAAGGAAGGTTTGAAATAATTAATAATAATCCAGTGAAAATTTTGGATGGAGCTCATAATATTTCAGGATTTGAGACTTTTTTTCAAAATCTTGATCACTTATATAAAGACATTCATTTTCAGTGTTATCTAGGCTTAAAAGAAGGTAAAGAATTTCAAATAATACTAGATTTTTTATCAAAAAAAGAAAATATCTCTATAAACATAATTGAAGATAATAGTTTCTACAATCAAATGAGCTGTAAGAATTTAATTAGTTACTTAGAAGAAAGAAAAATTAATTTTGAATTATCAACGATAGAGAAATTTCATTTGTCTAAACAGCATTGTATTTTGATAGGGAGTTTATATTTAATTGGAGAGTACAAAAAGGAATTTAAATGAAAACATTTTTTATGGTTAAACCAGACGGCGTAAAAAGAAATCTTATTGGAGAAGTTATCTCTAGAGTTGAAAAAGAAGGATTTCAGATTACAAAAGTTAAGATGATGGATATTTCAGAAGAATTAGCTAAAGAACACTATGGAGAACATGCTGATAAGCCTTTTTTCAATGATCTTGTAAGTTTTATAACTAGTGGTCCCGTTGTAGCAATGGAAGTTCAAGGTGATGATGTTGTTTCAGAGATAAGAAGAATAATGGGGGCTACAAACCCTTCAGATGCAGACCCAGGGACAATAAGAGCTGATTTAGCTACAAAACTTGAAGAAAATGTTGTGCATGGATCAGATTCACCAGAGAGTGCTGAAAGAGAATTATCACTTTTTTTTAAGAATTAAATTTTTATTTTCTTTGGCCCTGCAGTCTATTAATCTGAATATACATGGCAGGAATTAATCTAAGAAGAACTTTATTTGGCGGCAATGATATTGCAATTGATTTAGGTACAGCAAATACTTTAATTTACGTAAAAGGTGTAGGAGTCGTTGTTGATGAACCAACTCTTCTTGCAATTCAAAAGAGTGATAGGACTATTTTTACCTATGGTGAAGAGGCAAAAAAATTAGTTGGAAGGGTTCCTGATTCTATTGAGTTAGTAAAACCATTAAGAGATGGTGTTATTTCAGAAATTGAATATGCAGAGGAGTTAGTAAAAACGTTATTGTCAAAAGCCATTGGAAGATCTTACTCTAGACCAAGAATAATTATTTGTGTACCCAATGGTGTAACTAGCGTCGAGCAGAGATCTATTGAGACCGCGGCACACGCAACAGGAGCTTCAGAAGTCTTTACTATTGAAGAACCAATGGCTGCTGCGATTGGTGCTAACTTACAAATTTTTGAACCATTTGGAAATATGGTAATTGACATTGGTGGTGGTACTACTGAAATTGCAGTTATATCTATGGGTGATGTTGTAAATGCTAACTCAGTAAGAGTTGGAGGCGAAGACATGACAGATAAATTGATTGAGTGGCTTAGAAGTGAACATGCTATGTTAGTTGATGAAGGAATAGCAGAATCATTAAAACATGCTGTAGGATCTGCTTATCAATACGATAAAGAACCTCAAGTAACTGTTACAGGAAGAGATATTGTAAAGGGTGTACCAAAGCAGGTGTTATTAGAAGCATCAGATGTTAGAAATGCTCTCGCACCAGTAGTTAATGAAATTATTGAAGCCGTTAGAATTTCCTTATCACAGACACCCCCGGCTTTAGTGTCTGATATTGATAAATATGGAGCATGGCTAACAGGGGGAGGTTCGATGCTGAAGCAGCTTGATAGAAAAATTGCAGAAGAATTGGGTATACCCATTAACATGACTGAAGATCCATTAAGTACAGTAGTTGTAGGCTCAGGGATCTGTTTAGAGAGATTTGAAGATTATAAGTCTGTGTTAAAATCTTCTGATAAACCAAATTAGTAAATGTTTCAAGAACCTCAAAAAAGAAGAAATTATATAATTTATATATTATTTATTTTCCTTTCGGGGTCTATTTTTTTAGTAGATATATTCTCAAATAAAAAATTTTCCAATCTTATTTCTGATAATACAGATTTTTTATTCCCTGTTAGTCAAGAAGCCATTGGTTTGTTTGATTCATTAGAGCTAAATTTTATTAAAAATAAAAATACTCTGATTAATGAAAATATAAGATTAAAAAATGAGGTCATAGAACTCAGAAAACTTAAGTTAATTAATGAGAGATTAGTTGAAGAAATAAGGTCAAATAATGAATTAATCAAGAATGTCAATATTGAAAATGTTGTTTATTATAAATCTACTATTTTAATTAAAAACACTGAAGATGAGTACCTTATTTCTGGTGGTAGAAATATTAACTTAAACAAAAATGATCTTATCTTAAACGAGGAAGGTTTTGTTATTGGCTATATAGTTAAGGTATTTGATGACCATTCTCTTATAAGTGCAATCATAAATAGTGAATTTTCTATCCCAGGAATTGACAAATATGGTAATCAATATTTAATAACTTCAAACAGAGAAGAGCTGTTAATCAATTCAATCAATATTGAAGAAGTGAACTTAAATATTGATTATATTTCTACAGATGTAATTTTTGATCATATAGGACAATTCCCGATTGTTAGATTATCCAATGAAGAAGTGTCTAGTGCTAATAATAAAATTTCAGCTGTCGTGGGTATAGATTATAAATTTAATTTTGATTCAAATATCTATATCGTAAAAGAAAAATGAAAACCTTAAGGAACTCAAGTTATATAGTTTTATTTATAGCTGTACTTGTTATCGAACTATTGATCGGGGTTTTTTCTGAGTTTTCAGATATAGAAATATTACCTTTTCTAATACTTTTATTTTATATTTCAATAAATAAATTTTCTAATGCTTATATTTTTGCTTTTTTCTTTTCTGGTATTTACTACGATCTTTTTTACACTTCTAATTATTTCGGATCTACAAGTGCTAAATTTCTTTCAATAGCAATTGTTGTTAATTTTATTAATAACAAATTAAATGATAATTTGTTTAGTGAGTTTCTAGTATTTTTTCTTGCAGTAGCAATATATAAATTTGAGTTTATTATTTATGCATTTAATTTTATTCAGTTAACAATTATTATTTTAATAAGTGTTATCAATTACTTTTTATTTAAGTTAATCAACATTACTCTTAAAGGGGATGTTTTTAAGAAATAGATTTAATTATTTAGCTTTATTATTTATTTCATATTTTATATTTATTATTATTAATTTTTTTTCATTACAGATATTAAATATAAACGACTCTATTGAAAAAATAGATCAACAGACGTATGATGTATTTTATCTTTCAGCTCCTAGAGGCGAAATATACGATGCGAACAAAGAAAAACTAGTTACATCTTCACTTGAACCACATTTGTTTATAAATTTAAGAAAAATTAATGATGACAATATTGTTCAATATAAACAATATTTAAAATATAATTTTAAAGATTTAAAAAATAGCGATTTTGAAGATATTTTCAACAGTAAAGAGTTGTTATATCTTATAAGAAATATTAATGATTTAGATTATTTAGAGAGGCAGTCTTTACTAGAGTTGGATGCTTTTGAAATATTTGATTATCCAATAAGACAATATAATTTTGGGAATATTGCATCTCATATAATTGGATATATCGGTAGGCCCACGTTAGAAGATTTTGAAGCATACCCTGAGAGCATTAGAAATGGGATAGTTGGCAAGAGTGGTGTTGAGAAATATTATGAGGAGAAATTATCTGGAATAGCTGGCCAAATAGTTTTTAAAGGTACAGAAATTATAGATTTTACTTCACCACAACCAGGGGAAGACCTCTATTTGACAATAGACATTAAAACACAGAGAATAGCAACTGAGTCATTATTAGAAGGCATAAAACTAGCAAATGAAAATTTTGATTCTGAAAATATTATTCAAAAAGGTTCAATTGTTGTTATGGATATAGATTCTGGAGCAGTGGTGTCTATGGTCTCCCTACCAGATTTTGATCCGAATAAGTTCGTTAAGGGTATTTCTTCATTTGATTTTGATCAGTTAAATAGAATTGATGCTTTTAATAATTTCGCAATACAGGGTTTATACCCACCAGGTTCTGTATTTAAATTAGTAGCTTACTGGTTAGCTGAAAATGAAGGATTATTTCCTGAAGGTATTAGCTCGAGAAACAACACATTGAAATGTGAAGGAAAACTATCGTTTAGTTTTAATGATGGATCGCAACAAGTTTATAATGACTGGAAAGAAAATGGTCATGGAAATGTTGACTTAAGTTCTGCCATACAACAGTCTTGCAATGTATATTTTTGGGATATAGCATTAAAAATCTGGAGAACCTATGAAGGAAGCTCAAATGAATCAATATTGCAAGAATATGCAAGAAATTTAGGTTTTGGAAAAATAACTGAAATTGATCTTCCTTATGAAAAAGCGGGTGTAGTCCCGGATAGAAAACTTTTTGAAGATTGGACAATAACTAAACCTGAATTAGTTAGACCAGAAGGCTGGCTTGGTGGAGACCTAATGAATTTAATTGTAGGTCAAGGGGCTATTACTACTACACCTATACAAATAGCAAATGCATATAAAACCTTATTAACAGGATATTCTTCTGCGCCTTATTTTGATAAGAATAAAGATAATATTCAAAAAATGAAAAATAATAATATTAATGATGAGTTTATAGAGTTCTTACTTGACGATTTAAATTTGGTTACAAATAAGAACGGTACTGCATATTATGCATTTGAAGTTTTAGGTAGCAAGGCGAGTGATATAGGTGGAAAAACTGGAACAGCACAAAACCCAGGTGATAAGAATAGTACTTCATGGTTTGCAGGTGTTGATTCAGTCTCTAATCCAAGGTATGTTATCGTTACAGTTGTTGATGAAGGTGGTTCAGGAAGTGCAGTAGCTGCCCCCATATCAAGAAGGGTAATACAGCATCTAATTGGGGTAGATTTAACTCCTGTAAAGTTTGGAGAAATAACAGAATGAGAGAAAGAAAAATTACACTACTTGGCCCTGAAGGAACAAATCTTTCGATATTTTTCTTATTTCTAGTTTTTAATTTTATTTCGTGGTTTACTCTTTTTGTCCTTTCTGAAGGTATTGAACTTAATTTCAATAATATATTGATCCGGCAAATAATATTTTCATTGATATCATTTTTGGTATTTTTTTCAATAACTTATATTTCAATTGAAAATATACGCCAATTTATAGATTCTTTGTTTGTTATTATTACAATTTTATTAGCTATTTTACTTAGAACTACTCCAAAAGCAGGTGTTAGACGTTGGTTTGATTTGGGCCCTATAGATTTCCAGCCTTCAGAATTCGCAAAAGTAATAACAGTTTTATTTATTGCAAACTATCTGACTAAAAGAAAATCGAGATACCCATTATTTTTATTTTTAGGGTTTATTTTAATGCTGATATTGATGCAACCTGATTTGGGAACTTCAATAATTATTGGTTTTGTTATTCTTACAATGATTTTTGTTAGTGAAGTAAAAATAAGATATCTAGTACTTATAGCTCTATTAGTCGTTACTTTCTTTTTTGTTTTCTTAGAATCTGGTCTTATTAATGAAAACCAACTCAATAGAATTAATGATTTTTTTAGTGCAAATGATGACTTTCAACAATCTCAAAGTAAATTATTAATATCTAGTGGAAGCTTGTTTGGTCAATATTTTGAATTAAATAAATTAGAAAAAGTATTTGTACCTGTAGAAACAACAGATTTTATTTTTGCTGCCTACTCCTATAATTTTGGTTTCATAGGTGTTGTATTTATTTTAACTATGTGGTTATTGTTCTTTTTTAGATTAGGCCAAATTATAAACATTTCTAATTCAGACTTTGAGAAGTTTGTTATTACTGGTTTTGTAACACTATTAGCTTTTCAAATTATTGTAAATATTTCAACGATATCTGGATTACTTCCATTAACTGGATTACCTTTTCCTTTACTTAGTTTAGGTGGGTCTTCAATGGTTTCTACAGCTATTATTTTTGGAATTACTAATAGGATTTTTATTGAAAATAACTTAGTTATTTAATATTTAAATCGTATTAACCTAAAAGATATGAGTTTTTTAATATATTTTTCACATCAGTTATTTGGAGGTTTAAATGTTTGGTATATTCAAGAGATCAACTGTAGTACGTAAAAGTGAAGACAGATTTGATAAATCAGAGACAAAATGGTTTAAAGGGCAAAAAGTAAAAATAAAATCTGGAACAACTAGTTCCAGTTCATTTAACAGAAATCAGAACAGGAAAGCTTCAAGGCAAACTTGGTTTAGAGAAAAACCTTTGCCAGTCCCTGTTGTTGATAAAAAGCAAATGCTTATTAGTTTTAAAGGTGGTTCTTCAAAAATTGCTATTCTAGAAGGTGCAACTCTGGTTGAGTATTACACAGCTGAGTCTAAGTCAAAGTCATTAGTTGGAAATATTTATTTAGGAAAAGTTAAAAACATTTTACCTGGAATGGAAGCAGCATTTGTTTCATTTGGTGAAGAAAAAAATGGTGTTTTATATGTAGCTGATGTTGCAAATTCGAGAAGGGGATCAAAGATAGAAAATATTTTAAAACAGGAACAGGAAATACTTGTACAGGTTGTAAAAGATGCAATGGGTGAAAAAGGAGCAAGACTTACTGGCCAAATTTCATTTCCAGGAAGATATTTAGTTTTAATTCCAAACTCAAACTCAAAAGGAATTTCGAGGAGACTTCCAGACAATGAAAGAAATAGGTTAGATAGGATTATTAAAAAAATTAAACCCCAAGGCTTTGGAGTAATAGTAAGAACTGCAGCTGAAGGCGTTAATGAGGCATCTCTAAAAAGTGATATTGAAAAATTAATTAATGAATGGGATAAAGTTTCTGGAAACGACTCAGGTTCAGCACCAGTTCTTATTCATGAAGAGCCGGACTTATCAGTTAAGGTTATAAGAGAACACTTAGGAACAAATTTTAAAAAGTTATTAATTCAAGGTGGAAAGCATTTTGAGGAGATTAAAGACTATATCAATGAAACCTCCCCTGAATTAAATGATATTGTTGAGTCATATAATGACGAGCTTGAATTATTTGAAAGATACCATATTGAAGATCAAATAAAAAAAGCACTGGATAGAAAGGTTTGGTTGCCTTCAGGGGGACATTTAATTATTGATAGAACAGAGGCCTTGACTGTTATTGATGTAAATACAGGAAAATTTGTCGGTAAAGATAGCTTAGAACAAACTGTTTATGAGAATAATCTAGAAGCTTCAGAAGAGATAGCTAGACAGTTAAGATTACGTGATATTGGTGGAATAATTGTTATTGATTTTATTGATATGGAATCAATAAAAAAGCAAGAATCATTGTTACAAAAATTTAAGCAAGAGTTAGCTAAAGATAAAACTAGGACTCAAGTATTTAATGTATCAAGACTAGGCTTGGTTGAGATGACAAGAAAGAATGTTTCAGCGGGCCTTATAGAAAGTTTTTCAGAAGAATGTGAAGAATGTAATGGTAGGGGTCTTATAATAAATGATATTTTTTCAAATAATTCCGTAGAAGATAATTTACTTGAATCAGATGCCGTAGTAGAGTAGTTGAGTTATGAGTAAATATGCTGTTATAGAAGTTGGGGCTAAGCAAGAAAGAGTAGCTGAAGGCGATATTCTGGAAGTCCCAAAAAGTTTTTCATTAGATTCAATAAATCCTATCTTATTAAGTCCAAGGAAAGGCTCTATAGTAACTGATGAAAAAAGCTTATTAGAATGCTCTGTTAATTTAGAGTTAATAGACGAAAAAAAATTAAAAAAATTAAACATATTTCAATATAAAAATAAGACTGGCAACAGAAGAAGAGTTGGATACAGGGATGAAGTAAAAGTTGTGAAAGTAAAATCAATATCAAATAAGACTTCAGGAGAGGAAGAATAACTAATGTCAAAAACTAAAGCTGGTGGTTCAACTAGAAACGGAAGAGATTCAGAATCCAAACGACTTGGTACAAAAGTTTTTGATGGTCAAGATATTTCAGCAGGTTCAATTGTTATTAGACAAAGAGGAACAAAGATTCATCCGGGTGAAAATGTTTCAAAAGGTGGGGATGATACATTATTTGCAAAAGTAGATGGAGTAGTCAAATATTCATCTAGGAATGGTAGAAAATTAGTAAATATCATTCCGAAATGAAATGTTTGTTGACAATGTCGAGCTAAGCTTGCTTTCTGGAGCAGGTGGCTCAGGATCTATAAGTTTTAAATCTAAAGGAACCAAAAGCTCTCCCAATGGTGGCACTGGTGGAGAAGGCGGTTCTATCTATTTTAAATCCGATGATAGTATTTATGACTTTAGTTCAATTTATTCAACAAGTTCATTTAAAGCTGAAAATGGAGAAGATGCTGGAAAAGATCTTAAAGATGGAAAAAATGGAAATAATCTATTTATTAATGTTCCTTTAGGAACTTCTATATTAGTTAATAATGAAAAAGTAGCAGAGATACTTAAGAATGAGGTTACCTTTCTAATTTGTAAAGGAGGCAAGGGAGGAAGAGGGAACAAAGATTTAATTGCAAAAAGAAATCCGAACCCAAAAATTTCAGAATCAGGAGAAAAAAGAAAAAAAGTAAATGTAAGGCTTCAATTAAGCTTAATAACTGACATTGCAATTTTGGGACTTCCTAATTCTGGAAAGAGTACATTAATTAAGACAATAACTAACTCAAATGCTAAAACTGGAACATATCCATTCACAACTATTACTCCAAATTTAGGGGTTTATGAAGGTAAAGGAAAACCATTAGTAATTTGTGATTTGCCTGGATTAATAGAAGGAGCTTCTGAAGGTGTTGGTATGGGAGATTCAATTTTGAAACATTTAAAAAACTCAAAAGTTTTAATTTTATTATTAGATCCAAGTAATTCAGAATATAGCGTTGATGAGCAAGCTAAATTAATTGAAAAAGAAATGTATAAATATAATAATGATCTAAAAAAACTTCCAATTATAAAAGTTGTTAATAAATCAGATTTAGGTATTGAAAATAATGAATATCTGAATATATCAGCAATAAATAATAAAGGTATAAACAAATTGATTGAAAGTATAGATAAATATGACTACAGCGAACTTGATACAATAAATAAAAGCTTTGAGAAGATAAGTTTAGAAGAGGATCTTTTTTCTATAGAAAAACATGATGACAGCTGGGAAGTAACAGGAGACTTAGTCGACCGAATTACTAATTTAAATGGTAATGAGTACGATGTATTTAATGAAATTTCATATAGATTTGAAAAGTCAGAAATACCATCGCAACTTGAAGATATGGGAATTAAAAAAGGCGATTCAATAAAATTAAACAATTCTGAGTTTAAATATGAAAAGTAAAAAAAATATAGTTATAAAAATAGGAACAACTTCAATTATTAAAGATGGAGAGTTAAACCTAGGCTTAATGGACTCTCTTGCTTCCTCCATAAAAGAACAAAAACAAAATGGATTTAATTTTGTTATCGTAACTTCAGGTGCTGTCCAATTAGGAGCGAATGAACTAAACCTTGACCAAAGACCTACTGAGTTAAAGTCTTTACAGGTAGCTTCTTCTGTTGGTCAAATTGCTTTAGTTAATTCTTTTAAAGAAGTATTTAAAACTAAAGATTTAAAAATAGGGCAGGTATTAATGTCTAAGAATGTTCTTGAAGATCGAAATCAATTTGTAAACACATCTGAGGCTCTAAATGAATTAATAATACAAGACATTATTCCTGTAATAAATGAAAATGATATTGTTGCTACTGAAGAATTAAAATTTGGTGATAACGACAGACTTTCCGCAATAGTAGCAATTGTAGTGAAAGCAGAAAAATTAGTATTAATAACGAATCAGGAAGGGTTATTTGATTCTGATCCACAAAAATCAAAAACTGCAGAAAAAATAAATTATATTGAATACGATTCAGACGAATTAGCTGACTTGATACCAACATCATCAACAGGAGAGGGTATGGGAGGATTCTCAACAAAAATTATGGCTTCACAAATGGCTGGATTTTCTGGAATTCCTACGCAAATTATAACCTGGTCAGATGATTGTATTAAGAAAGTAGTAAACAATGAAGATATTGGCACATTTGTTAAACCATCTTCTAAAAACGTAAAACTTAAAAAATTATGGATAGCATACGGAATGCCAATTGTAGGACGAATAAATATAGATGACGGTGCAAGGGATGCTTTAATTAAGGACGCTTCATTATTGTCTAGAGGAATTAATAAAGTTAATGTACCTTTTGAAAGTAATGAAGGAATTGAAATTTTTGATACTAGTAATTCATTAATTGGTAAGGGAATTTCTAAAATATCTAGTAAAGAGTTTAGCTTAGATAAAGATGCTGAAAATAAAGTAGTTATTCATAAAGATAATTTATTAATTTTATAAAACATTTTAAATATTCTTGAAATCAAATTAATCTTGATATGTGTTAAAAGAAATAGGCGAAAAAGCAATAATTGCTTCAAAAGAAATAAATCAATTAGATACAGATAGAAAGAATCATCTTATTAATGATATGTCTGAGCAGCTTCTTGAAGATTCTGATTTAATATTAAAAGCAAATAAAAAAGATCTTGATAATGCTAATGAACTAGACCTTTCACCATCTCTAGTTGATCGTTTAACTTTAACCAGGGAGAGAATTGAAGGTATGAGTAATGGTTTAAAAAAGATTATTCCACTTAAAGATCCTGTAGGTGAAGTAACGAAATCATGGACAACTGATGATGGACTTAATATTAATAAAGTAAGGTCTCCTTTTGGAGTTATTGGAATAATCTATGAAGCAAGGCCTAATGTTACCAGTGATGTTTCAGCCCTTTGCATCAAGTCTGGTAATGCAGTAATTTTAAAAGGCTCTAGTTATTGTTTAGATTCTAATTCTGAAATACTAAATTCTTTACAAAAAACATTAGAAAAAAATAAAATTAATAAAGATGCTATCCAGCTTATTAAAAGTAAGGAAAGAGAAGATACTATAAAATTTATGAAACTGACTGAATACATTGATTTAATTGTTCCTAGAGGAGGCAAGGGTTTAATTAATACATTAGTAGATAATGCAAAGGTTCCATTTATTTTAGACGGAGATGGCAATGTGCATCTTTATGTACATGATGACGCAAATCCCAAATATATAATCGATATAATTATTAACTCAAAAGTGCAAAGACCAGGAGTGTGTAATGCTCTTGAAACTTTGATATTAAATAAATCCATATATCAAAATATGGGTAAAGAAATCATAAATGAACTACTTAAAAATGATGTTGAGCTTTTTGTAGATGAAATAATAACCACTGAATTCCCAGATCTAGAAATAGCTAACGATGATCATTATATGACCGAATTCCATGATTTAAAGTTAGCAATTAAAATTGTTGATGACTTGGATGAAGCAATACAGCACATAGAAAAATATTCCTCAGGCCATACTGAAGCAATAATTTCTGAATCTAACGAGGTAGCAAATATATTTTCTAAATCTATAGATTCCTCAGTTATTTTTATTAATGCTTCTACAAGGTTTACAGACGGTGAAATGTTTGGTTTTGGTGCCGAAGTGGGAATTAGCACTCAGAAATTGCACGCTAGAGGTCCAATGGGATTAGAATCTTTAACAAACGAAAGATATGTTGTTGAAGGGTCAGGAACAGTAAGAAAATGAAAATTAATGATCTAACTATAGACGGATTAGAGCAAGAAAACTATTTTGCAACTCAGGAACTTATTGATGTTGTTAACGCTGCAATATTTTTAGACAAGCCTTTATTGATTGAAGGTCCGGCGGGTACAGGAAAAACTTTTTTGGCTAAAACACTTTCTGCATTACTCAATTTAGAGCTTATAAGACTTCAATGTCATGAAGGAATTGATGAAGATAAATCGGTTTATGAATGGAATTACAAAAAGCAACTTTTATCAATACAAAAAAGTGAAGAAAATGAAAATCTTTTTGATGAAAAGTACTTAATTAAAAGACCTATTTTGACTGCTTTAACTACTGAAGAAAACTCACTTTTTTTAATCGATGAAATTGATAGATCAGATGAAGAGTTCGAAGCTTTACTATTGGAAGTTCTTGCTGAAAATCAAGTTACAATTCCAGAGTTTGGAACAATAAAAGGTAGTGAAAATAGAATTACAATTCTCACCTCTAATAGCACGAGGGAGTTGTCAGATGCTCTTAGAAGGAGATGTATATATTATTATCTAGATTTTCCGTCTATTGAAATTGAAACTAAAGTTTTCATGAACAGTATTGAAGATATAGATGAAAATGAAGCCAGAAAATATGCCTCTCTTGTATCGTTTATTAGAAGCTTAAGTCTTAATAAAATTCCTTCTTTAATTGAGTCTGTTGAGTGGGTTAAATATAATAACTCAAAAGATCAAGAATCAGTTAGATCTAATCTAGGTATATTATTAAAAGATAAGTCCGATCAAAAGAAATATGTAGAAAAACTAGAAGAGTCTAATGAGTTTAACCAAGAATGAAATTTTAAATTTTTCTGAGTTTTGTAAAAATAACAATTATTTTATTCCAACTGACCAACTTAAAGTATTTTTCGAATATAAGAATCTCAAAAATTTAAAAAATTTAGAAAAAGAACTTCTTTATTTATATTTTTTAATTCCTAAAAATAGAGAGGATCAGATTCATCTTAAAAATTTAATTAATAGATATTTTAATCATTCAATTGAAAATAATGACTCAACAAGTTATTCGTTATTGAGTGAATATTCTAATGACGATAGTGACCTACATAAGATTATCTCAGATTTAAATGCTGGAAATTATGAAAATTTTGATACCCTTGTAAAAAGTGTAATTGAAAATTTTGGTGATATAGATTTTTCAAGACCAGTATCAAATGATTATTGGTTAAATCAAATAAAAAAAAGTTTTAAATATCAAGAAACTATGATGTTATTTTCTAATTATGAATTCGATGAAGTTTCATCTATTACTAATTTAATAAATAAAAATAAATTTAATGATTTATTAGATATGAAGATACTAGAAATCTTGAGTGAGGAAAGAAATAAAGCAAAAGATTCATATCAACCATCAGAACTTGAACCAAAAACACAATTAGGGGAATTAGATTTCCTTTATACAGATCCAAATGAAAGAAGGATTCTATTAGAACAAACTTATAAGTTAGGTAATAAATTAGCTATAAAATTTAAAAGGCACATAAAACAAGCTAGTAAGGGAAAATTGCATTTTAGAAAAACAATTAGAAAGTCTATGCAAACAGGTGGAATCTTCCAAAAAATAATAATGAGACCAAAATTATTACGAAAACCCAATCTAGTTATTGCTTGTGATATAAGTGGTTCAATGGCTTTGTATTCACTTTTTGGCATAACGCTATTGTTTGGGATGGTAAGTAGATTTAGCTCAATCAAAGCTTTTGTATTTATAGATGGTTTAACAGATGTAACAAAAACATTGAAAAAATTAAAAAAGAATGAAATTGATTCTGTTTTACATAATTGGAACAGTTATGTAAAAAGTGATGGACATTCTGATTATGAAAAATCATTTCAAGATTTAATAGATCAAAATAAAAAGCTAAATTCTACAACGAAGAGTCTTATTGTTATAGGGGATGGAAGAAATAATTATAGAAATATATCTGAAGAACTTATTAATAATTTATACAATCAATTTGAAAAAATTTATTGGATGAATCCTGAAAAGAAAAAGTACTGGAATACAGGAGACAGTCAAATAAAAAAGTTTGAAAGAATAACTAAAACAACTTCTGAAGTTCGAAATTATAATCAGTTACGTGATTTTGTGAACAATATAGATTTTAAAAAGATGCTGAAATGAAAATAACAGGAATTTTAGGAGGAACTTTTGATCCTCCACATAATGCACATTACGAGATAGCTCAAAGAGCTATTAATCAATATAATTTAGATAGAGTAATTTTTATACCGACAGGTAGTCCTTGGCAAAAAGATATAGAAACTTCATATGATGATAGGTACATAATGACAAACTTACTGATTAACAGCAACCCCTTATTTGAAATAAGTGACATTGAAAAATCTGTAAATGAACCTTCCTATACTGTTGAGACTCTAAAAAAACTAAATATAGAAAAAGAACATATGTTTTTCATACTTGGTGCTGATGTTGCTATTTCTATAGACACCTGGAAAGATTATAAAGATTTAGATTTATTAACTAACTTTCTCATTGCGCCAAGAGAAGAAATAACTAAAGAAAAATTAGTAAGCGAATTTCCATTTGAGTTTAACTTAATTGAAGGTGATGAATTAGATATAAGTTCTACTGGAATTAGAAATAAAATAATAAGTGAAGAAAGCATTGAAGGCAAAATTCCTGCAAAGGTTCAAAATTATATTAAAGAAAATGAGTTATATTAAGATTTCCAAGTTTTCTTATAAAAAAGTATTGCAATAGGGAATATTTCTAATCTTCCAACAATCATTAAAAATGATAAGATCATTTTTGAGTAGCTATCAAGAAATGCATAGTTATTTACTGGTCCAACTTCTTTTAAACCAGGTCCAATATTATTCATTGCTGATGCTACAGCACTTAAAACACCCTCAAAAGAAAGGTTTAATCCAGACATATTTGTACTTATACTTAAAGCAAAACTTCCTAACACAAATATTGAAACATATAAAATAAAGAATGTTTGCACAGATTCAATCATTTTTTCGGGTAAGACTGATTTTGACATCCTAATTTTAAATATTGCATTGGGGTAAATGATTTTTCTTATCTCGTTTCTTACAGATTTAAGCAAGGCTATAACCCTTATTGTTTTGATTCCTCCAGCTGTTGAGCCTGCCATTCCACCTAAAAACATAAGTCCGAGTATAAAAATTCTAAAGTCTACATGCCAAAGCTGATAATCAACATTTGTATAACCAGTAGTTGTTATTAATGTTAACGCTGTAAAAAATGCTGTATTTATCGCTTCATTGAACGTATCGCTTATAGATAAGCTTTTTGGAATAAAAATAACTGCTGTTGTAATCACTATAAAAAGATAAAATTTAAATTCTGTACTCTCAAGCAATGCTTTAATTGTTCTAAAACTTTTTAATAACAAGGTGAAAGAGACTCCAGCAATAAACATAAATATAATGATTATCCACTTAGCTAGAATAGAAAATTCAGAAACAGAAGAATTTAATGTACTAAAGCCGCCTGTCGAAAGGGTTGTAAATGAATGATTTAAAGCTGTAAATAAATCTAATCCCGAAAAATACAGAAGTAATGTTTCTATCAAAGTTAGACCAGCGTAAGCCAACCAAAGTAATTTAGCTGTATCTTTAAATTTTGGAGTTAATCTATCCGTAGTTGGTCCAGGAGATTCGGCTTTGAATAGATTAATGCCGCCAGAACCTAATAAAGGCAAAACAGATATAGTTAGAACAACAATTCCCATTCCTCCTAACCACTGAGTAATTGATCTCCATAGCAGTAGGGCTGGATTAACAGATTCTATATCAGTCAAAATAGAAGCTCCAGTAGTTGTAAAGCCTGAAATTGTTTCAAAAAGTATATCAATGAAGCTTAAATTGCTATTTGAAAAAACATATGGCAGCGTTCCAAATAATGAAATAAATATCCATGAAATACCAACAGCTGCAAATCCTTGGATTGTTGTTAGTTGTTTTGAAGGGATGATTTTTTTCCTAACAATAAAAGTGACTAATAAAGTAATTAATAGTAATGATAAGAGTGAAATAGCAAATCTGTAATCCTCTAGATAAAAAGCATATAAAATAGAGGGTATAAGAGCAATACCTAAAACAGGGTATATCGCCGAATTAATGAATGCAATAATTTTAAACATTGTATTTTAGCAAAAAAGAGTTTCGACTTGCTCTATAGAATTTGGATGGGTAAATACTACTAGCTTATCTTTAGCAGCAAATTTCCAAGTACCAGAAGGAATAAATGTATTTTCTCTCCTTGTAACACCAGCGATTAAACAATTATCAGGAAGGTCAATTTCTGCAATAGTTTTGTCTATTACTGGACAATCATTACTTAATAATATTTCAAGAGCTTCTATATCAGTATCTTCAAATAATATGTCTAACGTTACTTGACTTGAACGTACATCTTGCAATATAGAATTAGCTGCAGCAATTCTTGTTGAAATTGTTGCTTGAATAGATGTTTCTTTTAATAGTTCAATGTAATCTATCTTATTTACTCTTGTGATTATCTCAGTTGCACCTAAAGCTTTCCCAACGAGAGAGCAAACTATATTTTTTGAGTCATCTTTACTTAGTGCAACGATTGCTGATTCTTCATCAATGCCTATATCAGTTAAATTATTTGGCACTTTTGGATCATTACAAACAACAATAATATTTGAATTATTTTCAGCAATTCTATTACAGTCAGTCTCTATATCATCAATAACAATAACTTCATATTCTTTGTGTAGTCGTTTTGCTAAAAGTTCAGAAGCTCTAGATGCACCTACAATTACAACTTTTTTAATTCTATTTTTTTCCTTAATGCCAAGTAATGAAAGAGCAGTTTGTATATCATTATTCTTTACAATTATTTTTACATGATCTTCTTCTTGAAGAAGTGTATTACCATTTGCAATAAGTGATTCTTTTTCTCTGACATAAGCGGTAACAAGCCAATTCTCTCTTCCACCAAATTCATGTATATCCGTTAACTTCTTTCCAAGTAATGGAGAATCTTTTGAAAGTACGCCGCCAATAGATAACAACTCACCATTGCCAAATTCATAAATATCATAGATACCTGCTCGAGAGAGAAGTTTTTCAATCTCATCACAAGCTTTATCAGAAGGGTCTATTATTTGATCAATTTTTAATTCTTCCAGCTCATTTTTCATTGAACCATCCTGGACTCTAGCAAATGATTTTTTTGTACCCATATTTTTTGCAATATAACAAGAAAGCATATTTACATTTTCATTGTCTGTTACTGCAATAATTAAATCAGTATCTTCAGCACCAGCCTCAATAAGAGAAGAAGGGCTTCCTCCATTTCCCTGTATAACTAAAGCATCTAAAGAGGAGTTGAGTTCTTCAACTTTACTTTGGTTTTCTTCGATTAAAGTAACATCATGCTGTTCGCTAGAAAGCTTATTAGCTAAGAAGTTTCCTACTTCACCAGCTCCGACGATTATTATTTTTTTCAAATCTATCCTCATAATTAAGAATAGTGTCATTATTTTTTACATGGTAAGATATTTATTAAGTGTCGAAAGAAAAGAAAAATATAAGTAAAAACAACTTTTTTCTCGATAGTATTATTGATGTTCTTTTAATCCAAAAATGTACAGATATTAAAGTTTTTGATCTTAAAGATAATAACTATACGGATATAGCTATATTATGCAATTCTAATTCAAAAGCTCAAATGAATGCATCAGTTAAAAAATTACATTTAATTGCAAAAGAAAACAATAAAGAATTTAACTCAGAAGGATTAAATTCAACCTGGGTACTAATTGAGTTTGGTAGTGCAACAGTACATTTTTTTACTGAAGAAGCAAGAGAATACTATAATTTGGAAGATTTGTATTTTGATAGCAATCTAGTAGATCAATATGCCTAGTCTTTATAATTATGGGGCTGTAGCTCAGTTGGTAGAGCACGTGCATGGCATGCACGGGGTCAGGGGTTCAAATCCCCTCAGCTCCACAGAAACTGGTGAAATTTTTGTATATTAAAGAAATATATTTACAAACTAAAGAACTCATAGGTTCACAATTTTTGATTGCAGTAATTTCTGTTCTTCAAGTGTCTTATGTTGTTAAACAGTTGGGTGTAGAAAATTTTGGAACCGTTACTTTAATTATTACACTGCCTAGTTTGATATTTAGAGCCACTCATTCTAGAAATAGTGATGTTACTTTACTCGCATTAAAAAAAGGTCAGAATATTTTTACTGATTCATTATTTTTTGATTTTTTTATAGGATTATTCTCCTTTACTGTTTGTTTTTTAACTTTTTATAGTGAGCTTGGACATTATTTTGGAATACAAAAAATAACCCCTATTATTTTGTTGTATTTGTTTTCAAGAATTGTTCAAACTTTTTCTGAGACTTCAAAAGCAATTTTAATATTTAATGGAAAAATGAAAAGTTTTTCATTCCTAGAATTTTTTACAGTTCTAATAAGATTTTTATCTATATTATTTTTATTTCGAGTTGACCCAAGCATTGAGAGCTATCTTATTTCCCAAACAATTTATTCTTCCACTTATGGTTTACTAGGTATTTATTTAGCTACTAGATATGCCAAAATCCAATTAATAAATATTGAATCATTGTCTATATATTTTAAAAAAATTAAAAAATCTTATGGAAAACTTAGGTTTGATCAAATAGTAGGTTTAATTCCTCAGCATTTAGATGTTATTCTTTTAGGTGTTATTAGTGATATCTCATCTGTTGGGATTTATAAATTTGCTAAAAAATTGATAGAGCCAATAAATTATATAGTTGTTACATTCAACCCATGGTTACAAAATAAGCTAAAAGATTCATCTTCAAGTTTTGAAATCAATGTTTTTTTCAAAAAAATATTACTTCCATTAAGTTGTTTAATCTCAATAATGTATGTGGGATTTGGCAAAAAAATAATTTCAATTCTTGGTTCAGATGAATTTAGCGACTCATATATACCAATGTTAATTTTGTTAATAGGTTTTATATTCTATCTTTATACATTTTGGATTAGACAGTATTTATTATTTAACGACTTGATTACTTTCCATGCTTATGGGAGGTTAATTTATTCTGGTGTGTTTTTATTACTTGCAATTCCATTAGCTCAAATTTATTCATCAAGGGGAATTGCTATCTCACTATCTTCTGCGATGGTCTTACAAAAGTCCTACGAATATCTCATATATAAGAAAAAATTAAAATCATAAATTATTCACCATTATCATAAAGATTATGAAATTAAATAAAGATACTAGTTATTTAATAGTTATATTTTCTTCAATCATATTAATTTTTCTTGATGCTTATGAAATATTTTCTATACCAATTTCATGGGTAGGTATGAGTTTGTTATTAGCCTTGTCCTTATTTGAATTTGAAAATCTTTTTACTAAAAATACAAAAGATATTTTAATTATCGGGTTGTGTATTGTTTTAATTCCCCAAATATTTTATTTAGTATTTTTTGAATCAACCAGTTCTGATCTGATTTATATTTCCTTAAGGATTTTTAATTTTATATCATTTTTTTTAGTATTATTTTTTACTCTTTATTATTTTAAAAATGAAAAATTAGACTTATTTTTTAAATATACAAAATACATAATCTATTTTTTTTCAATAGCAACTATATATATATACTTAGCACAAATATTTGACCTATATGAACCATTAAGAAATAGGTCAAATACAAATATGTTTCGTGAATCTGATCAGTCTATATTCTGGTTATCTGAACCACACAGAGCTATGGGAACTTTCAGAGAACCTGTTTTCTTAGTTACTTTTTTCTTTCCAATTATTCTTTTATATTTGTATTACACAAAAAGAAAAACTTTACTTCTTCCCATTTTCTCTGGTATAGCAATGGGCCTTACAAGAAGTAATTATATGAAGTTATTTTGTATTATCTTTTTAGTCTTTTTATTAATTCAATATTTTCTTAATAGAAAAATAAAATTTGAATTTCTTATTTTTTTTGGTTTGATTATTGTTTTTTCTACTTTTGGTGTATTTGAATGTAATTTAAACCCTCAAAGCAATGAATGTTTGGAATATCAAGAGGATGTTGAGAATATGAATAGTTCTGGAGAAATAAGAATTGATTCAAATATAGACGAACCAGTTGTCGAACTAGGAAATGATAGGATCAACGTTGTTAAATATTTTTTAACATCAATCAAATTTATAAACCCTGAAAGCTTTAGCAATGTTAATTCAGATTTTCAGTCTTATTCTTCTCTAAGGGTTAATGAGGAGATGTATTTCTCTAACAGAACTTTACCCAAGTATTTACTGCAAAGATACAGTACAGAAAACTTTGGAACAGGAAATTATTCTCTAGTCAAATATAAAATGAATGTACAAAACTTGTTTGTATTTTACACTCAAGCCTTTGGAATTATCTTCCCTTTATTCTTATTTCTATTTATCTTTCATTTTCTTTATACAAAAAAAATTAATTTGAAGACTATATTTTTACTTCTTGTAATTTTATTTTTCTTTGTTAGTCCTATTGAAGAAGTTAATTCATACTACGGTTTAATTATTGGTATCACCTATAATTTTCTTTTTAAAGATAGAATTACATATGAACAAATATAATTTTTCAGCTGGACCAGCAAGACTTCACCCTTCTGTGATAAAAAAGGCCAATGATTCAATAATTAATTATCAAGATTCGGGAATGTCTATATTAGAAATTTCCCACAGAAGTAAAGAATATAAAGAAATCATGGAAAAATTAAAAGTAAATTTAACTGACTTATTAAATATTCCTGACGATTATTTTATTTTACTTCTTCAAGGAGGTGCTACTTATCAAAATACTTTCATACCTTACAATTATGGATTAGATAATAAAATAGGTTGTCTCATAACAGGCGAGTGGAGTAAAAAAACATTTAAAGATTTTAGATTAGTAAAAGATACCGAAATGATAAATTTAGAGGATTCTAAAATAGAAAAATTTTTATATGAAGACAACAGTGAATACTTTAAAGACACAGAGTATTTACATATAACATCAAATGAAACAATAAATGGCATTCAAATAAGAGATTTTAAAAAAATCAACCATCCTTCATTGATTATTGACATGTCGTCTGATTTGGGATCATATAAATTTGATTGGGACAATTTAAAATACATTTATGCTGGAGCCCAAAAAAATATGGGTATTCCTGGTGTAACTATATGTATAGGGGATGAATCTGAGTTAACTGATCTTAATAATCCTTCATATTTAAATTTGAATAAATTATCAGAAAATGATTCTGTTCTAAATACTCCATCTACATTTTCTGTATATATATTATATTTAGTTTGTGAATGGATGATAAAGTCGGGTGGTCTAGATTATTTTGAAAAACAATCAAAAAAACATTCTGAACTTCTATATGAGCAACTTGAGACTTATTCTGAAAATATTTTGTTGCCGATTTCTAAATTTGCTAGAAGTAGGTCAAACATTGTATTTAACTTTATAGATAGCGCTTTAGAAGAAGAATTCTTAAGTGAAGCAGAAAAAAATAATATTGTAGGAATCCAAGGACATAGAAGCGTAGGGGGTATAAGAATAAGCCTTTATAATGCTGTAGATTCTGAAATGGTGAAGTACTTGTCAGACTTTATTTCTAGATTTTTTGACAAAAAATGAAAATTAGTAAAATTTCTAGCTACGAATTTAAAAAATATAACGTCACAGGAGTCGAAACTGAAATAAATATTTCAAAAAAAAATAATTTAAAAATTATTTTGCATGAAGAATTAGCAACCCCAATTAAAGATCAGGACACTATATTAATTAATGAATTTGAACCTTTGTTATTTTCTATTGATATGGAAACATCACAATTGCTTGATAGTACAGAATTAGATATTGATTTGATGACTCTCCTTGATGGTCATCATAGATTTGATTTCATATCTCGGAACAACATAGACTCACCATTCAAAGTTATAATTGTTTCTTCTGAAGACGTGAACATTGATTCTTATCTTTCTGAAATAAATATTGAAAAGGCTGATTTTATAGATTTTTTAGAAAGTAAAAACTTTGTAATTAATTCAAGCTCAAAATATTATTTAAAAATAGATGATATTATTTATTCCTCAGATGAGATATTAGATATTTATGATTTATATAATTTTAAGAGAGAATGTTTTCAAAATGGATTCATTACTCCTTTTGCAAATGATAATGACATAAGTAATGAAAATATACTAAGTTTCACACCTATTAAGTTAAATGAATTTTATAAAGAAAAATATCTCTTTCCTCCTAAATCAACCTGGATAACTCCTAGAATTTAAGGCTGGTATGTTAATTTGTCATATAATTAATTCTCTTAATAGAGGTGGGGCAGAGACTCATTTGCATGACTTAATTCAAGAACAGTTAAAAAATAATTATGTTTTAAAACTAGTTGTTATAGGTCCAGATAATCAAAATATAATTTCTTTAAAGCAAGAAATAAATAATTTAGGAATAGAAGTAAAAAGACTAAAGGGTCCGAGAATGTTTAATGTTACTTCTTATTTTTCACTTGCTAGTTATCTAAAAAAACAAAATATTGAATTAATACATTCTCATCAACCAAGAAGTGATTTTATGATATTTCTTTTGAAAAAGTTTTCAAGGCATATTTCTAATATTAGATGGATAGTTAGTGTCCATGGAAAATATGATACCTATTTAGAAAAAAATAAATTTAGCAATATTTTTCGCAAAATATTTATGAAAAGATTATCTAAGTTTTGGGAAAATGCATCAACAGTAATAGCAATTTCTGACGAAGTAAAAGAATGGATTAATAATTTAAATTCTTCTCTAAATGTTGCAGTTATTCCATATTGGGTAAATAAAAATTTAAAAAAAGAAATAGACTTAGAGAATATAAAATTAGGTTTCCTTGGAAGATTAAATCAAAACAAGGGAATAGAAGATTTTATAGAAGCTCTCAATAGTATTGACTTAAATGAAAATAATTTTACAGTAAATATTGGTGGCTATGGAAACTCTGAGTATATTAATAAATTAGTTAAAAATATTGAAGATAAAAACAGGACTTGTGTTAATTTTCTTGGATATGTAGAAGATAGAGAGAAATTTTTTAATGAAGTAGATATATTTGTTTTTCCCTCATACTCAGAAGGATTAGGTTTAGTCCTTCTTGAGGCAATGAGTTATTCAAAAATATGCATAACAAGAGATGTTGAGCCTATGAATACCTATATAGATACTGGCTCAGGATATTTGTTTAATAATGTCGATTCTTTAATCGAAAAATTAAATTTGGCCATAAATGATTTAAAACAAGATTATTCTGTTATTGAAAAAAAATTGTCTAATATTGATAAGAAATTAGAAAAATCAAGGGTGGAAGAAATATTTCCAAAATTTCAGGAAGTTTATAAATATGAATAATTTTGAATTTGAAAAAATTGAAAAGAAATGGCAGGACCACTGGTCTAGTACCAAAATTATTGAATGCGACTTTGATTCAGAAAAACCTAAGTTCTACAACCTTTGTATGTATCCATATCCTTCAGGTGATCTTCACATGGGTCACGTTAGAAACTATACAATTGGTGATGTTATTACTAGATATAAATTATTAAATGGTTTTAATGTTTTATCTCCAATGGGTTGGGATTCCTTTGGTTTACCAGCTGAAAATGCAGCAATAAAAACTGGGATTCATCCAAGAGAATTTACCGAAGAGAGAATTACTAATATGAAAGATCAAATAATTCGACTCGGGTCACTTTATGACTGGGACAGAGAACTAGCTGCTCACTCTGAAGACTATTACAAATGGACACAGTATCTTTTTATTAAACTATACGAAGCTGATTTAGCTTATAAAAAAGATGCACCGGTTAATTGGTGTAATTCATGTAAGACTGTATTAGCAAATGAACAGGTTGTAGATGGGAACTGTGAAAGATGTGAAACAGAAGTTAGCCAAAAAAATCTCAATCAGTGGTTTCTAAAAATTTCAAATTATTCTGAAGAGTTGTTAACTGGATTAGAGAAAATTGGAAATTGGCCTGAAAATGTTAAAACTATGCAAAAAAATTGGATAGGAAAATCAGAAGGGGCACAATTCGAATTAAAAGTTAGTGGTTCTAATATTTTATTTGAAGTTTTTACCACAAGACCAGATACTCTTTTTGGCATGACATTCGCAGTTATTTCTCCTGAACATGAACTTATGGAAAACATATTAGAAATTTCTGATAACAAAAATCAGATTAAAGAATATATAGAAAAAGCAAAGTCTAAGTCTGAGTTTGAAAGGATGTCAATTACAAAAGAGAAATCAGGTGTAGACACACACTTAAAAGTTATGAATCCTATGACCAACGAAGAAGTTCCACTATGGATTGCTGATTATGTATTAATTAATTATGGAACAGGTGCAATAATGGCAGTACCAGCACATGATCAAAGAGACTATGATTTTGCAAAAAAATATAATATAGAAATTCGACAAGTAATCATGAATAAAGAGTCACAAAAAAATGTAGAGACAGAAGCCTATATTGAAGAAGGGGTATTAATTAACTCAGGAGAATTTAATGATCTAAATTCTCATACTGAGGCGAGTCAGAAAATCATTCAGTATTTAGAAAACAACAAAATGGGAGATAAAAAAACTACATTTAGACTAAGAGATTGGTTGATAAGTAGACAAAGGTACTGGGGTTGCCCGATACCATTAATTAATTGCGAAGAATGTGGATTAGTAGCTGAAGATATAAAAAATCTTCCAGTTCTTCTTCCAGAAATTGAAAATTATTTAAATACAGATGGGTCTCCTCTTTCAAAGAGTGAAGAATTTGTAAATGTTGAATGTCCAAAATGCAATAAACCAGGATTAAGGGAAACAGATACTATGGACACTTTTGTTGACTCTTCTTGGTATTTTTTGCGTTTTTTGGACCCTAAAAATTCAGAAGAGCCTTTTAAATCTAAGTTTATAAATGATTGGCTTCCAGTTGATCAATATATAGGTGGAGTTGAACATGCTATATTACATTTACTGTATTCAAGATTTTTTGTTAAAGCTTTAAGAGATTTAAAAATGATTGACGTGGACGAACCTTTTAATAACTTATTTTCTCAGGGAATGATAAATTTTGAAGGGGCAAAAATGTCAAAATCAAAAGGTAATATTGTTGATCCAGAAGGATATTTTAAATCACACGGAGCAGACGCTTTAAGGCTATATATTTTATTTATGGCTCCTCCAAGTGATGGTGTAGATTGGAATGATGGTGGCATTGAAGGGACTAAACGATTTTTGAATAAATTATGGGAAAATTTGGCTCAAATAATTGATATGAAGATTGATGAAAACAATATTAATGAATCTGGCACAGAAATTGAAAGGCAATTGAATCAATCAATAGAGTCAATAACTAACCACCTAGAAAAGTTTGAATTTAATACTGCAGTATCGGATTTAATGATTTTAAATAATAATCTTTCTAGTTATTTAAATAATACTGAATTGATAAGTTCGGACCTTAAAGACCAAATCATTAGAGATGTATGTTTATTGATATATCCTTTAGCACCTCATTTTGGTTCAGAAATATACAATAACTATTTTAAAGAAGAAATCAGCAAAGAAGATTGGGTAAAGCCTAATAAAGAGAAATTAACTAATCCTACATATGAATTGGTGATTCAAATTAATGGAAAAAAGAAAAACGCTGTTGAAGTTGATAGAGGCACTACTCAAGAGCAAGCTGAAGAAATATGTAAAACTCAATTTAACATAGAAATTAATGACGCAAAAAAAGTAATTTTCTTGGAAGACAAGTTAATAAATATAGTAATTTAAGTGGCTAATTTAATAGTAACTCCAAGTTTGATAAGCGACATTTCATTAATAAATGATGAATTGAAAATAAAATCTAATATAGAAAAAATATCTTTTGAAGAATTTATATCGGAAAATAGCATCACTTTATTTGAAAATGACAATTACAAATTTATTTATGATAAATATGTTTCATATGCAGAATTAAATAAACTAAATTTCAATTTTAATGAAAACTATATTTTCCAAATTAAAAAACAGAACTTAAGTAAATTTTCAAATGAAAATAGTGAGATTAACGTCCATTACATTGAGCCACAAAAAGAAAAAGAGATTTTCCCATGGGATTTTACTAAAATACTATTTTCTTCAAAAATACAATTACAATCTGAAATAGTTGATCATTTCTGTATTAATGAAAATACATTTAAACAATTTCTTTCATATTTTCATAAAGAACTAATTAGATTAAAACTCACATTTCTATATGACGATGATGAGATTTCAAATGTACTTGTTGAAAAAATAGATTATAAGTATCAATTAGCTAGAGAGAGAAATTCAAAATACAATATTGATGATATTGATAAATGTCTAGAAAATATATACAAAATAGAAAAACTTATTTTAGAAAGTGGATTTAATTCTGAAAATGCTAAAAGATTTATAGTTTCTTCAAAAAGCTTACTTCAATTTTGAAATTTTTGATTTGTTTCTGTCTCTGAAACTTTTAGAAATAACTCCTTCAGAATAAGCTTTATCTAGGCTTCGTATAACTTCTGATTTATTGTCTAAAACTAAATTATTTTCATCATCGTAAATAGATTTCATTGATGTTTTAAGAGAAGTTTTAGCAGCCTTATTTCTTATATTTCTTTTATTATTTTGCCTTATTCTCTTTTTTTGTGATTCATTATTCGCCATCTAAAACCTCTTAGTATATAAGATAATAACTTATTAAATATGTTAACTAATAAAAATATAAGAAATATCTCGATAATTGCACATGTTGATCATGGAAAATCTACATTAGCTGATAGGTTTATTGAATATTCTGGTTTAGTCAAACCTGGAGACCATGTAGACCAAATTCTTGACACTATGGATCTTGAGAGAGAAAGAGGTATAACTATTAAATCACAACCTATCAGGTTGAAATTTCAAGATACAATAATTAATTTAATAGATACACCCGGACATGTTGACTTCTCATACGAAGTCTCAAGAGCTTTAATAGCATGTGATGGGGCAATATTGCTTGTAGACGGAACTCAAGGTGTTCAGGCTCAAACTTTTGCACATTCTTATGCAGCTATTGAAGCAGGTTTAGACATAATACCAGTGATAAATAAAATAGACTCTGTTGATGTTGAAGTTGAGAATGTATCAAAACAGATATATAACTTGATAGGATCTGAAGATGAAGAAATATTTAAAATATCATCAAAAGAAGGTACAGGTATTGAAGAATTGATTCAACAATTGCCAAACCTCATAAGCTCACCTAAGAAAGAAACATACTTATCTAATGAGTCTCTTAACTTTGTATAATCATCAGAGTCAGAAGGATACACACTAGAAAATACAGTAGGCTGAGGTTCCTTATATCCTGATAAAATTATAGGTTTATCGTCAT
>CABWZY010000006.1:0-55319 GCA_902510055.1 uncultured Candidatus Actinomarina sp.
TCCTCAGGTGCTAAAACATCTACTCTTAGTATCACAAATAATGAAAGTAGTGCTGCCTTTTATAAAGTTCAATACAGAATTGATGATGGAAGTTGGACGGATAAAAATACGAACTTAGAAGTTGCTGGAGGAGCTACAAACACTTCTTTAACCCAGTCTGTATCTGAAGGTTCAACCATTACATGGAGAATTACTGATTCCTTTACTAGTAATGATTGGACCAATATGGTTGTTGAGACAGATTCTGCTAGTTCTTCAGTAAGTTGTACTACTACAACAGTTGCAACAACTACAACTACAACTACAACAACAACTACAACTACAACTACAACAACAACTACAACTACAACCCTCCCTAAAGAGGTATTTAAACCTGTAATTACAAACAATAGAACATGTAATGCAGGAGGAGGAGCAAATTTTGGTTTATCAATTGATCATACAAACGCAACTGTAGATGGGATACTTAAAATTTCTGTATTTGTAAACAATAAATTAGTTTCACAAACAACATATTCAATTTCAGCAGGCACAGCTGCTTTTATTACAACTATTGAAAACGTACCAGAGGATTCAAAATATAAGATATTTATAGATATGAAAAACACACTTAACGGAAAAAAGGCAAAGGGAAAGTTTGTTAAAAAAGCAAATTGTATTAAAGATGGCGTTGGTACAACAACAACTATACCAAAACTTGTTACAACAACTTCAATATCTCCAGTTACAACAACAGATTTGGAGATAAATATTACAGATGGTGTAACAACCACAACGACTACCACTACAACAATCCCACCACCCACAACAACAATTTTTGTAGATCCTAATGAAGGAGACCCTTTAACAGACGAAGAAGGAAATGATATTTATATATGGGATTTTGAAGAAGACCTCTACTTTACAGATGGAGATTTCACAGTTACTTACTTGTATCAAGAAAATAATATAACAATGGCAGACACAGGTGGAAGTTTAAATTATATCTATTTTTCAGGAGTTCCATTGTTTTTCATCGGTCTTGTTTTCCTCACTAGATCTAGGAGAAGAAGACTTCTATATGAAACACCTCATCTTAAGAAAGTATATGAGAATGCTTGTTTATTACAGAATGAGATTGAAAGCCTTGTTAATTCAAAAGTAAAAATCACAATTGATATTGCAGAGAAATACAATCCACTACAAAAAAATGTTGCAGAATACAATTCTTTAGTCGCCTCTTTAATGAAAGAACTCGAGTACACAATAGATGTCGTCAAGAACCTAAAAAAGAAAAACATTTATAAAGATGTTAATGAGAATGTAATAATTGAAAGTTTAAGAGAGAACCTTTCATCAATAGGAAATGAAGATTTTCATTTCGTATTTACAGAGGAACCACTTCAAAATGACAATAAGTTAATAGAGTTTAAAGAAACAAAAGCTAGAAAAAATAAAGTTAAAAAGAAAAGAAAAAAAATTCCAAGAAGAGTTGTTGCTGCATCGTTTTTCTTAATTAGTTTTGTTTTTGCTTTAATAGGCTTTCAACAAACAATTTATACGAATTCCCTACAAATTACTGCTCAAGAGAGATTTCAAGAAACATTTAACAATGAAGCTCCTATACAAGAACTGAATGAGAGGAAAACTGATATAAATTATGAATTAGTTAGCTATGAAGAACCAGCTAGTATCTTCCCTGAGATTAGAGAGATTTTCAACTTAAGGAGAAAAAGTACCAATATTAGTAGCCAGGAGGCTTCGGTATTTGGTTTGTTAGAAATATCTGAAATTAACCTTGAACAATATGTTGTCATAGGTACTTCAGAGTTAGCACTACAAGATGGTCCAGGATATTATCTAGGAACTGAGTTACCTGGTTCTGGTGGAAATGTTGGTATTGCAGGACATAGAACAACATATGGAGCACCTTTTCGAGATTTAGATTTAGTCCAAATTGGAGATGAGTTAAATTTAACTTTTGGTTCTAACATCTATACATATATTGTTGATGAGATACATGTAGTGCCTGCAAGAGGGGGAGAACACCTACTTTACAATAATGGTGTGGACAGGTTGACACTTACGACATGTCATCCACGATATTCTGCTAAAGAAAGGCTAGTAGTTTCAGGGATTCTGAAGAAAATTAAAACCAGTACATAAAATAATGAAAAAATATTTCATAATTCTTTCATGTGCATTCTTTATAAATGCCACATTAGATAATGAGAATATTGATTTAGAGATTGAAAGAATAGGTGAGAATAGTGTCAAAATTTCCTGGTCTATTAATTATGAAGAATACGATGAAATAGTTTTAGAAGTACTTAATCAAAACAATGCTGAGAGAACGCTATATATACTTCCTAGCTTAAATGGAACAGTTGAACTTTGTTGTTTTGAAGGCGACGTAGGGGCTACAATCACAATTACAAAGTCAACAGTTGTTGATAAAAGTGATGAAAATTGTAGTGCAATAAGCTGTATAGAGTATGTAAAAGAAGATTACTTCAATTCAAAAATAGTTACTCTTAATTCAACTACAACTACTACTACAATTCCACCTCCTGCTACAACTAATACTACAACTACAACTACTACTACAATTCCACCTCCTGCTACAACTACTACTACAAGTACAACTACTACTACAATTCCACCAGTAGTAGTCGATATAGAGGATTTATTAAATGTTGAGATAACGAATGCTCTAATAACCTCAATTCCTTTATTTGAAGATATAGATTTTACTGATCAAGAAAAAAATACGATGGGGGCAATAATTACAACGGGAATAATAGTTCTTTTCTATTTTGTCTTATTATTGCAAGAATGGTTTAATAAAATAATTTCTACATATCAAATTAATTGGTTCAAGCGTGAAAGAAAATTTTCAGATTCAAATAAAATAACTAAGTTCTTAAAAATTTTCATTGTCTTAATTATTACGTCTTTCTTAATTGGTTACGTAGAAGAGGGAGCTTCATTGGGGAGTATTGATTTAGAGAATATTGCAATATTTATAGCAGCATTTATTGGATTAATTACTGTTACGATATTTTATGAGGGATTAGAAGGATTAATAGAAAGACAATTTTATGGTGAAGTAGTTTATTATCAATGGGCTCCGCAGGCAATATTATTTGCCATAATCTCAACTTTATCCTTTATTATTTTTCAAATGCCAATTGGATTTATTTTCGGTTTTATTGCTAGTAGCTATATCGTCTCAACAAGAGTTAAAGCTACAATTTCACCAAAATTCTTTTCATCTCTTGCTTTAAGCATTGTTGCTTTTGCTTTTTTCTATCTAACTTCATTAAATTATGTAAACCAGTCCGGACTATTAACTGCAATTTGTTCATTGACTTATTTAATGTGTTTAGAAGGGGTAATATTTAAATCGCTACCGGGTGGAGGGAATGAGTTATCTGAATCAATTAATGATTCAGAAGGTGTATTTAAGCTTCTTCCATTAATTTCCTTTGTTCTGGGTGTCTGGTTATTTATAAGAATATTAATAATCCCTCCAAATAGTGAGTTTGCAACTTTCCAGCAAGACTTATTAGGTATGGGATCGTTTTCATTAATATTTGGAGCAATGCTTGTAGCTTATATATTAGTACTGCTTGTCTTAGGTACTGGAATTAAGTTAAAGGGCAATAATGAAGAATAAATATACAACTAGTTTGATATTGATTTTAGTTTTGATTTCCTTCCTTCTTTACTGGTCAAACACAAATGTAGAGACAGAAGCTATTCAACCAGTAACTACTACTCTTCAAAAAGATTCTTCGAGCACTACTAGTACAACTACTACTCTTCAAAAAGATTCTTCGAGCACTACTAGTACAACAACAAGTACAACTACTACTCTTCAAAAAGATTCTTCGACGACAACATTAATTGTTCAGGCAAATAATGTTGCTGTATCTGCAGACTCAGAATCTGTTCAGATAATTAACAATGAAGAAGAGGAAGTTGTTGTATACGATGGACCGTTTACTTCTTTTGCTGGATTTCAGGGAGCCAATCAATCATCTCTAGATAATTTAGTTACTGAATTACCTGAAGAGTTAAGAAAAATACTTGAGAAAGAAGTTCTGGTAATAAATGGGTGCCATCAATATGCACTTTTACTAGTTGGTCGCTGTCCTTATGGTGTTTGGGATTCATCAGGTATTGATCCTGAAGGAGAGAATGGTGCAGAGTGGGCACTTTCAATCTGGATATCTGATAGAGCTTTTTCTACTGGTGATGTTAGAGATGTACTAATTCATGAAGCATCGCATGCTTTGTCTTATTTAACAAAAACATGCATAAGCTCTGAAAATACTAATTTTAGAAAAGATGCTTGGGATTACTTTGATGGAGAAGAACAATTTGCTGATGCATTAGTTCTTTATTTTGATGGTGAATATAATCACTATAGAACAACAGGCCCATTAACTGACGAAGAGACAACATATCTTGATAATTACATCTCTACTTGTACGGGGAATTAGTTATATAACTTAAGCTATTCCTGAAAATACCAAAAATATTTAAATAGTGTTGATTTATATGATTTATGTATATAATAAGAATGTCTTTCAGACAAATTAAATCATAAACATTCCCAAACCGAATGTATTGATAAGGAGATATATGTCCGCAAGAGCACAATTACAATCAAAACCAGTCGCAGATTTACGCGCAATTGCTGAAGGCCTTGGGCTTGAACATGAAGGCTTACAGAAAGCTAAATTAATCGGCCTTTTACTTGAGCAAGGAGATGCTGTGCTTGAAGCTGAAGTTCCTGAATCTAAGCCAAAAGGAGATGATGATCTTCCTTCTGTTGTTAATTCTGGTGATAGTCAAATAAAAAAAGGTGAGATGAGAATAGGATTTTTAGACATTCTTCCTGAAGGGTACGGATTTCTTAGGTGTGATGGATACAAGCCAAGTGAAATGGATGTATACGTTCCAGCTGGAATTGTTAAGAAATTTAGAATGCGTAAAGGTGATTATGTTGAAGGGCCAATAAGAGCTCCAAGGGCTAAAGAGAAATACCCAGCACTAGTTGAACCAACAACTGTTAACGGAGCAGACCCCGAGTTACTGGCTAGAAGAGTAGAGTTTGATAAATTAACTCCTTTATTTCCAGATGAGAGATTAAAACTTGAGATTGAAGGACAGCCAGAAAAAATTGTTGGAAGGATTGTAGATCTTATTGCTCCAATTGGTAAAGGTCAGAGAGGTTTAATTGTTTCACCTCCTAAAGCTGGTAAAACTACAATTTTGAAAGAACTTGCAAATTCAATTACTGCTAACAATCCTGAAGTTCATTTAATGGTTGTTCTTGTTGATGAAAGACCAGAAGAAGTTACTGATATGCAACGTTCTGTTGAAGGTGAAGTTGTCTTCTCTACATTTGATAGACCTCCGGAAGAACATACACAAGTTTCAAAGCTAGCTATAGAACGAGCTAAAAGATTAGTAGAAGAAGGAAAAGATGTAGTCATTTTGTTAGATTCAATTACAAGACTCGCAAGAGCTCACAACTTAGCTACTCCTGCTAGTGGAAGAATTTTATCTGGTGGTGTTGATTCAACAGCACTTACTCCGCCAAAACAATTTTTTGGCGCAGCTAGAAATATTGAGGGTGGAGGAAGTTTAACAATACTTGGTACTGCATTAGTCGAAACCGGGTCAAAGATGGACGAAGTTATATTTGAAGAATTTAAAGGAACTGGAAACATGGAGCTACGTCTTGATAGAGGTTTAGCTGATAAACGTGTATTTCCAGCGATTGATGTTACCCCATCAGGAACAAGAGAAGAGCAAAGACTCGTATCACCTAAAGAACTTGAAGCTCTATGGACTTTAAGAAGAGTTTTAGTAGGCCTAGAAGGTGGGGCCGCAACAGAGTTACTGATTGATAGGATGAAAACCTTAAAGAGTAATGATGCTTTCTTAAAAGATATCGCAAAAGCTAAAAAATAAAGTAAAGTAGACTATTAGTTATGAAACAAGGAATACACCCAGATTATAAAGAAGTTGTCTTTCAAGATGAAGATGCTGGTTTCTCATTTTTAACTCGCTCAACTATTAAAAGCAATGAAACAATTGAGTGGGAAGATGGAAAAGAGTATCCTTTAGTGAAACTTGACATTTCAAGTGCAAGCCATCCTTTCTTTACTGGTAAACAAAAACTTGTTGACTCTACTGGTAGAGTAGAAAGATTTAAACAACGATACGGCAGCACGGACACTCGTCAAGCTCCTAAACAAGAAGCTTCTTCTCAAGAAGAAGAATAACTTTACTTTAATTAACTTATTATGTCTGATAATAATATTTCCTATGGTGGTCAAGCTGTAATTGGCGGTGTTCTCATACAAAGCCCAAAAGGCTGGTCGTTAGCAGTTAGGAATCAAAAAAACGAAATTTTAAATTACTTTGAAGAAAGAATTCCTTTAATACGAAGAAAAGGGTTGTGGTCTCTACCTTTACTAAGAGGAATAGGAGCTTTAGTAGATTCTTTATATGTTGGATACAAAGGGCTCTCAATGTCTGACAGTATTTACTTTCAGGAGGAAGAGGATATCTCTTTATTATCAAAGATCTTTAATTATTTTTTTATTATTGGTGTCTTATCTCTTTTAATTATTGGTCCAAGACTTTTGATTGATTTAATTAACACGAATCAAATTAATAAAGGTATTTACGAAGGAGTTTTAAGAGGATTAATTGTAATTATTTATATATTTTTGATAGGAAAAACAAAAGATGCACAAGAACTTTTTGAATATCATGGTGCCGAACATATGACAATAGCTTCATATGAAGATATACAATCATTGGATATGGAAGATATTAAAAAATATCCCAAAGAACACATAAGGTGTGGAACAGCTTTTCTTTTTCTAATTGTATTTGTGAGCTTATTAACGCTTCCTTTTATTCCTACATTAAATATTGTGTTTACTTTGATTACCCGAATATTACATATATTTGTTGTAGCAATGATTTCATATGAAATACTTAAATTTAATTTTAAAAATAGTGATTCATTTTTTTCAAAAATATTCAGCACTCCTGGAATCTGGACTCAAAAAATTACAACTAAAAAACCTAGTGAAGAACAGATTATTGTAGCAAGGATAGCTATGGCTAATTGTGTAAAAAATAGTGAAAATATTACAACATTTGATGATATTCTATCAACATCAAAGGAGGTGAATAATGGATAAAACACTTATTGATAAGTTAACAGGATTAGAGGCTTCATTAAAAGAACTTGAACAAGATCTCGCACAGTTAGATATCTCTAAAGACCCTCAAGGTTACGGAGAAATGGCAAAGAGGCATAGTGATCTTACACAAATAGTTGATTTATTTAACCAATGGAAGGAATTAAATTCCGATATAACTGATGCTGAAGAGTTGCTTTCTGAGGAATCAGATCAAAATACTAAAAAAGAGTACGAATTAATAATTAGTGATTCAAAATTACAGGTTGAAAGTCTAACTTCAAAAATAAAACTCGCACTCTTGCCCAAAGACCCTAGTGATGAAAAGGATGTTTTAGTAGAAATAAGACCTGGTGCAGGTGGAGAGGAAGCATCAATCTGGGTTGGTGATTTATACAAAATGTATAATCGATACGCAGAAAGAAATTCTTGGAAAGTCGAAAAAATTGAACTTATTGATTCTGATATGGGTGGATATAGCAAAATCATCTTTGCTATTAAATCAAAAGGTGTTTATTCAAAATTAAAATTTGAAGCTGGTGCTCATAGAGTACAGAGAATCCCTAAAACTGAATCTCAAGGTAGGGTTCATACTTCTATTGCAACAGTTGCCGTTTTACCAGAAGCTGAGGAAGTAGATTTAAGTATTGATCAAAATGAATTAAAAGTTGATGTTTATAGGTCAAGTGGACCTGGTGGTCAAAGCGTTAACACAACAGACTCAGCAGTAAGAATTACTCATATTCCTACAGGATTAGTTGTTTCTTGTCAGGATGAAAAATCACAATTAAAGAATAAGCATCAAGCTATGAGAATATTGCGTGCAAGGTTATTAAAAGCAAGACAAGATGAAGCTGCTGCAGAGAGAGCAAAAGATAGAAAAGAACAAGTAGGCTCAGGAGAGCGTTCGGATAAAATTAGAACATATAATTACAAAGACAATAGAGTTTCAGATCATCGAATAAATCTTACTTTGAAGAAACTAGACCAAGTATTGGATGGCGATCTTGATGATTTTGTAGATGCCTTAGTTGCAGATCATGAGACAACAAGATTGGCTAACTTAGAAGAGTAAAACATTGGATATAAAAAATATTCCAGAACATGAATTAGCCCGATTGAGAGAAAAGGCAAAAGAGCTAGCAGGATCTAATACTGAATATCAAAGCGAGTATTCGGCACTTTTAACTAGGAGAGTTAACCATGAGCCACTGCAATATATAGAAGAGTATGTACCTTTTTATTCAATCAGTTTGAAGGTTGATGAGAGATGTTTGATTCCAAGACCAGAAACAGAGTTTTTAATTGAATTAATAAAAAATAATATAAAATCTCCTAATAAAATTTTAGACGTAGGCACAGGTTCTGGTTGCATAGCCCTTATGATGAAGTTACTTTTTCCAGACTCTGAGGTAACAGGTGTTGATGTTTCAGAAGATGCAATTGAATTAGCAAAAGAGAATGCAAAACTAAATTCTTTAGATGTATCATTTTTCGAATCTAACTTACTTGAGAATGTTAAAGAGAAAGGTCATGATTTAGTAATTGCTAATTTACCCTATATTCCAACTGAGAATTTAAATGAACTTGATAGAGAGGTAATTGATTATGAACCTATATCTGCATTAAACGGAGGTGTTAATGGTCTAGAAGTTATATCAAAGTTAATTAAAGAAATAGAAGATAAACAATATAAGAATATAAATTTATTTTTGGAAATAGATTCAAGAAAATCAGCTGAAACTCTTGAACTACTAAAGGACTGGGATGAAGTAAAATTATTGCAAGACTTAGCTGAGAAGGATAGATATGTTTTTGCAAAAAGATAATCTAAATACCGCAATTGAAGCAGTTGCTCATGGTTCAATAATAGGTATACCAACTGAGACAGTTTATGGCCTTGGAGTGGATCCTTATTCCGAAGAAGCAGTAAAAAGCCTATTTAATATTAAAGAAAGAGATGACAGCAAGCCAGTTTCATTATTAGTTCCTTCATACGGTTCTGTTCATAAATTAAATATAATTACAGACATCCCTGAAGTAGTTGATCTGTATTGGCCCGGCCCGTTAACTGTAGTTGTAGAGACCAGTGAGAAATTTGTAGACGGAGTAGGAACTAAATCGCCAAATACAATAGGGATAAGAGTTCCTGACAACAAATTAGCTATAGAATTACTTAATACCACAGGTCCTTTAGCTGTTACAAGTGCTAATTTAACAGGACAAAAAGAAGCTAAAAACCATAATGAGGCAGAAGAAATCTTCAAAGATTCTGTTAAACACTATATAGAAGGCGAAGCAGTTCATGGAAATGGTTCTACAGTAGTTGATTTAAGAGAACCAGGTGGCCAAATATTAAGAGAAGGCCCACTTAAGTGGCCGCCAAGTTACTGTTAAAGTATATATATGAGTAATAAGGGTGCTTCACAAGAAAATTTGTCATCAGCTGATAAAGAAATAGCTGGTTTAATTGAAACAGATCTTGAGAGGCAGAATTCACATATACATTTAATAGCTTCTGAAAACTTTGCATCGCAAGCTGTAATGGAAGCTTCGGGGTCCATACTTACTAATAAATATTCAGAAGGCTTTCCGGGTAGAAGATATTACGAGGGCTGTGAGACTGTTGATGAGATAGAGCAGCTCGCAATTGACAGAGCTTGCGAATTATTTGAAGCTGATCATGCTAACGTTCAACCTCACTCAGGATCATCAGCAAACATGGCAGTTTATTTAAATCTCTTAGAACCTGGAGATACTGTAATGGGTATGTCTTTAGATCAAGGAGGACACTTGACTCATGGATCTCCTGTCAATTTCTCAGGAAGAACTTATAACTTTGTTGGATATGGTTTAGATAAAGAAACAGAGTTAATAAACATGGAAGAAGTTGCTGAATTAGCTTCCAAGACTAAACCAAAATTACTTATTGCGGGATATTCATCTTATTCTCAAGAATTAGATTTCAAAACATTTAGAGAGATTGCAGATTCTGTAGGAGCTTATTTTATGGTTGATGCAGCTCATTTCATTGGTCTTGTAGCTGGGAAGGTAGTAGAAAATCCTGCTCCATATGCAGATGTAATCACAGCTACAACTCATAAAGCTCTAAGAGGCCCGAGAGGCGGTTTAATTTTATCTAAAGAAGAATTTGCAAAAGGAATTGATAAGAATATCTTTCCTGGAGCGCAGGGTGGTGCAATTAATAACCAGATTGCTGCAAAAGCTGTTTGCTTTAAAGAAGCGATGTCAGATGATTACAAATCCTATGCGCAACAAATATTAAACAATGCTAATGCTTTAGCTGAATCATTTAAAGCAGAAGGGTTAAGAGTTGTAAGTGGTGGCACTTCTAACCATATAGTTTTAGTTGATACTGGAAGTGTTGATGATGAACTAACTGGTAAAGAGGCAGGAATTTTGTTAAATGATATTGGGATAACTTTAAATAGAAACGCAATACCTTTTGATACAAGATCTCCTTTTGTAACTTCAGGTATAAGAATGGGTACTCCTGCAATAACGACATGTGGAATGAAAGAAGAAGAGGCATCTAAAGTTGGATATTTGATATCTGAAGCCTTAAAACATAGAGAAAATGAAAATAGAGTAGAGGAATTGCAAGAGGAGATAAGAGATCTTGCAAAAGCATTCCAACCGTATGAATAGTCAAGATAGAAGCTATTTAAATAAAAATAACAATCCTGTTAAGGAAAATGCTTCTGGTTGGGTCTTAACAACATCTTTTGGCTCATCTGTAATTAGTGGCATGTTAATTGGATTATTAATAGAGTATTTTTTTGACATTAATCCTTATGGAGTAGTTGGGGGAATTATTCTCGGATGTTTTAGTGGATATTACAAATTATGGGTTTATTCAAGGAAGTTAACAGATGAAAGTTGAAGTTGTTTTAGTAAAAAGGATGATCAAAAGATCTATCCCTCTTTATCTTGGTGTTCTAATTCTTTCTTTAATTAGGTCTCAGGAAGCTTTTGTGACCTCATTAATAGCTTCTGTTACGGTTACATTTGTTTTTCTTCTTAATGCATATATGCAATCATATGCAGCTTCGATTTCAATTAATTTATTTTATGTATCTACATTTTTTGGATTTTTTTTAAGAATTGGCTTCACAATCCTAATTTTATTGGCATTTAAGGTTGCATATCCTATGGATTTGGTAGTCTTACCGATAAGTGTAATTATTCTTTTCATTGGCATGTTAGCCATAGAATCATTTACATTATTAAAAAAAGACAGAGATTTAGATTGGATAGAGACTGAATGATTGTTGCAGCAGAGTCATGTGACATAGAGGGAGGCATAGTTTGCACTCCTTCAAATGTAAATGAGTTGTTTGTATTTAAACCGATTTTCTACATTGGCGAAACAGGTATAAGTCGAACACATTTTTTAATTATATTTGCAGCTTTGATTGTCGTTATATTTTTATTTGCTGGACTAAGGAAGAAATCAGTTGTACCTTCAAAAATACAATCAGTTGTTGAATCTTTAGTTACTTTAATTAGGGAAGATATTGCAATGAATGTTATTGGTAAAGGTGGAGAGGCATACGTACCGTATCTTTTATCAATATTTATGTTTATTTTGGTAGGCAATCTTTTTGAAGTAACCCCATTAATTAACTTTCCAATTACATCTAGAATTGCGATCCCGTTGCTGCTTTCATTAATTACATATGTTCTTTTTCTTGTAGCTGGAATAAAGAAACAAGGAAAAGAATACTTTACACATCTCATGTGGCCACCAGGACTTCCAGTAGCATTAAAGCCACTTGTTGGACTTATAGAATTTGCATCAACACTAATTGTTAGGCCTGTAAGTTTAGCAGTCCGATTATTTGCAAACTTAGTAGCTGGACACTTGATGTTAAGCTTGCTACTCGTTTCAGGTTATTTCTTTATTTACCAAAATGGTGTGTGGCCAGTACCAGGAAAGATACCGATTGGTGTTGCCTGGTATACCTTTGGTTTAGCAATTTACGGTTTTGAGATAGTTGTATCAATTTTACAAGCATATATTTTTACGCTCTTGTCAGCGGTGTATATACAAACATCGTTGCATCCGGAGCATTAAAAGAAAACAGGAGGATAAAAATGGAGGAACTAGCAGCAGAAGTAGTCGTTAAGGGTTATGCCCTTATAGGTTATGGTGCGGCGGCAATAGGCCCAGGTGTAGGAATCGGAATTATTGTTGGTAATGCAGTTCAAGCGATGGCAAGACAACCTGAAGCGGCAGGTATGGTAAGAACAACTATGTTCTTAGGAATTGCTTTCACTGAAGCATTAGCACTAATTGGTTTCGTCTTATTCTTTTTGGTATAGGAGTAAGGAATGAATATAAATTTAGTAACTTTTTTAGCAGAAGCTGAAGAAAGCTCATCAGGTTTAGAGCTACTTTTACCTGCAACATCAGAACTTGTTGCCGGTATATTCGCTTTTGCTATTGTATTTTTCTTTGTTTGGAAGTGGGCTCTGCCAGCTCTTGATGAAACATTAAGTGCAAGATCAGAGGCCATTGAAGGACAGATTTCAAAAGCCAAAAATGAAAAATACGAAGCACAGAAAACAAGGGAAGATTATCAAAAACTTGTAGCTAACGCAGATGAAGAAGTTAGAAAAATCATAGACGAAGGTAAGGCTACAGCTGAGAAGCTTAAAGAAGGTATCCTAAATGAAGCTAAAGAAGAAGCTGAGACGATAATTGAAAAAGCTCGTGCTGATAGTGAGGCGGAAAGAGATAGAATTTCTAGTGAAATTAAGTCTGAAGTTGCCAATCTATCACTAGAAATTTCAGAAAAGGTAGCATCTTCAATGTCTAAAGGAGATCAAGAAAAGTTGATAAACGAGTTTATTAAGGAAATGGGGTCAGATAAGTAAATGAGCACCAAGTCTTTTTCAAAAGGGTTAGTTGAAATAATAAGTTCATCTGAAAATTCAGAAAGAGTTGAAAGCGAAATCCTCCAGGTTTTCAACGCTATTGCTGATCATAAAGAAGCTTTAGATGTATTTAGAAATTTTGGCGTTCCTGCAGAGAAAAAGATTGAAGCTATGAGTAATTTATTAGGGAAAAGGGTTGATTCTTTAACCTTAGATTTAATCTCTTTGACAATTTCTCAAGGCTACGGTGATAATTTGCTTGAAATTTCATCTTTTGTCTCAGAATATTTTGCTGAAAATAGAGGAGCCTCGTTAGCAAAAGTTGTATCAGCTATTGAGTTAGATGATAAGACACAAAGTAGTATCAAGCGAGTATTAAAAAAGAAGTTTGGAAGAAAAGTGGAGTTACAAGTAGAGGTTGATGAGTCAGTCATAGGTGGTCTCAGCGTTAGCGTTGGAGAAAGAACTTTTGATGGTTTAGTTTCCTCAAGACTCCAAGAAGTAAAATCTGTTTTAGAAGGTAGGTAAGAATGAGTGATTTAACATTAGATCCTAAAGATATATCGAAATCATTAAAAGACAGCCTTAAGGGCTGGGAGAAAGAATTAAAAGATGATGTTGTTGGGCACGTTGCAACTATTGCTGATGGTGTAGCAAGAGTAAAAGGTCTTGAAAACGTTATGGCTTCAGAATTACTGGAATTCCCAGGAGGCCTCATTGGTGTTGCCTTAAATCTCGAAGAAGAATCTATTGGAGTTGTACTTATGGGAGACGCTACAAGCGTTGAAGAAGGAATGCCTGTTAAACAGACCGGAAAAGTTTTATCCATTGGCGTTGGCGATGGGTTTTTAGGAAGAGTTATTGACCCACTCGGAAACCCAATTGATGGCAAAGGCCCAATTGAGTTTACTGAATCAAGAAGATTAGAGATACAGGCTCCTTCAGTTGTAGAGAGACAGCCTGTATCAGAGCCTCTTCAAACAGGAATTAAAGCTATTGACTCTATGATTCCTATTGGTCGAGGTCAAAGAGAATTAATTATTGGTGATAGACAGATTGGAAAGACTGCCGTTGCAATTGATACGATCATTAACCAAAAAGATACTGATGTTAAATGTATTTATGTAGCTATTGGGCAAAAATCATCAACCGTTGCAGAAGTTATAGGAAAGCTTGAAGAAAATGGAGTAATGGACAAAACAGTTGTTGTAAATGCTCCGGCATCTGCAGCAGCAGCTCTTCAAATGTATGCTCCTTATGCTGGTTCAGCTATTGGTCAGCACTGGATGTATAACGGAGAGCATGGATTAATTATTTTTGATGACTTGTCTAAACAAGCTGATGCTTATAGGCAGATATCATTGCTTCTCAGAAGACCTCCAGGTAGAGAAGCTTATCCTGGAGATGTATTTTATCTTCACTCAAGGTTATTAGAGCGTTGTGCAAAGGTTTCTGATGAGCTTGGAGGAGGATCTTTAACAGGACTACCTATTATTGAGACTAAAGCTGGTGACGTTTCAGCTTTCATTCCTACTAATGTTATTTCAATTACTGATGGTCAGATTTATCTTGAGAGTGAATTATTCTACTCAGGAATTAGACCAGCTGTTAACCCTGGTACATCAGTATCTCGTGTAGGTGGAGCTGCACAGATTAAAGCAATGAAGAAAGTTGCAGGGCCATTAAGAATTAACTTGGCTCAGTTTAGAGAGCTAGAAGCATTTGCTGAATTTGGATCAGATCTAGATGCTGCTTCCCAAGCACAACTTGATAGAGGTAGAAGAGTAGTGGAGATATTAAAGCAAGCACAGTATGAACCAGTGTCAGTTGAGTATCAGGTTGTAACACTCTTTGCTGTAACAGAAGGTTATTTAGATAAGGTACCTGAGGAAGATATGGTTTCAGCTGAAGAAGGTCTTCACGAATATATCAACACAAGGCATCCTGAAATACTTGAAACTATTAGAGATACAGGAGACTTACCAGAAGATGAATTGAAAAATGCTGTTACTGCATTTGTGAAAACAATTGTAACAGTCGAAGAAGAAGCTGAAACAGAGGAAGAAAGCTAAAGATTATGGCAAGTGCTGAGCTTAGGATAATAAATAGAAGAATTAAGAGTGTTAAGTCTACTAAGAAGATAACTCGTGCAATGGAATTGATTGCAGCTTCTAGGATCGTTAAAGCTCAACAAAGAATGGAATCCTCAAATTCTTATGTAGATGTTTTAAACCAAATTGTTGCTGATTTAGTTGGTAAAGGCGGTTTAGATAAAGACACAGAAGAAAATAAAAGTAATAAAGCTGTAATTATTGTTGTTACCTCAGACAGAGGTTTGGCAGGAGGTTACAATACCAACATTCTTAAAGCAGCCGAAAATAAGCAAGCTGAATTATTATCAGAAAATAAAGAAGTAGAGCTTGTAACAGTTGGTAAAAAAGGAACAGGTTATTTTAATTACAGGAATTTTGAATCTGTAAATCAATATGAAGGTCTGACCGATGAACCAAAGTTTGAAGATGCTTTTGAGGTGATGAAGCCTGTCATTGAAGGATATAACGAAGGTGATGTTTCTGAAGTTTATATTCTCTATACAGAGTACATATCTGCATTAACTCAAAAAGCTACAGTAAAACAATTATTACCAGTTGTGAGCGATGCTGAAGAAGATACAGATAAAACAGAAGATACGTCAGGTGGTTATTCTTTTGAGCCTTCTCCTGAAGAAGTTTTGGAAGATTTAATTCCAAAATATATGAATGCAACTTTATTTGGAGCTTTATTGAATAGCTCTACTTCAGAACATGCATCAAGGATGAGGGCAATGAAAGCTGCTACAGAGAATGCTGAAGATTTAATAAAACTTTTGACAAGAGAAAGCAATCAAGCAAGACAAGCTGAAATCACTACCGAAATATCAGAAATTGTTGGTGGTGCTGAGGCACTTGCAGAATAAAGGTTAAAGGAAGGAAAAAATGAGTGAGGAAAAAGGTAGAGTTTCGAAAATAGCGGGACCGGTAGTTGATGTTGCATTTCCATTGGATGCATTACCGGAATTAAATTTTGCTCTTGAAGTTGATGTAGAGGTTGATGGAGAAACAAACACAATTGTTCTTGAAGTCGCACAGCATTTAGGTGAAGGAAAAATTAGAGCTATTTCTATGCAAGGTACAGATGGCCTTCGAAGAGGTGCTGAGGTTAGTAATACTGGTTCTCCTATTTCTGTTCCTGTTGGTGAAGCTACCTTAGGTCACATCTTTAACGTTTATGGCCGTTCATTAGATGTTCCTACTGAATCTCTTGATATTAAAGAGAGGTGGCCAATCCATAGAAATCCACCTCCGTTCGAAGAAGTGACAGCACAAAATGAAATGTTTGAGACTGGTATTAAAGTTATTGATCTCTTAATTCCTTACGTACAAGGTGGAAAGATAGGATTATTTGGTGGTGCTGGTGTTGGAAAAACAGTTCTTATTCAAGAAATGATCAATAGAGTAGCTACACACCATAGCGGTGTATCTGTATTTGCTGGTGTTGGAGAAAGAACAAGAGAAGGAAATGACCTTTTCCGAGAGATGCAAGAGTCAGGGGTTATAGATAAAACAGCATTAGTGTTCGGTCAGATGGATGAACCGCCTGGTGTTAGGTTACGAGTTGCTCTTTCTGCTCTAACAATGGCAGAGTATTTTAGAGATGTAGAAAAACAAGACGTACTCTTGTTTATTGATAATATTTTCAGATTTAGTCAAGCTGGTTCAGAGGTATCAACATTATTAGGCCGTATGCCATCTGCTGTTGGTTATCAGCCAACACTTGCTGATGAAATGGGCTTCCTGCAAGAGAGAATTACTTCTCTAAAAGGGAGATCTATTACCTCGCTACAGGCTGTATATGTCCCTGCTGACGATATTACAGACCCTGCACCACATACTGCTTTTGCTCACTTAGATGCAAGAACAGTTTTAGACAGAAAAGTTGCAGACTTAGGTATTTATCCTGCAGTTGATCCTCTTGACTCATCAAGTCGAATATTGGATCCAAAGATAGTAGGAGATGACCATTACACAACAGCTAGAGAAGTACAGAGAGTCCTTCAAAGATATAATGACCTTCAAGATATTATTGCGATTCTTGGTTTAGATGAACTCTCTGAAGACGATAAACTTATTGTTGGTAGAGCAAGAAGAATCCAAAGATTCTTATCTCAGCCTATGTATGTTGCTGAACAATTTACAGGAATTGATGGTAAGTATGTCTCTATTAAAGATTCTATCGAAGCTTTCAAAACAATTCTAAGTGGAGAGCTGGACTCAACCCCAGAACAGGCATTCTATATGGTCGGTGGAATTGATGAAGTGCTTGAAAAAGCAAAGGAGCTTGAAAGCTCTTCAGCATAGTTATGTTAGTTGAAGTAGTCAGCCCCGAACAGAATTTCTTTTCTGGAGAAGCTACGATGGTAATTTCAAGAACACCAGAAGGGGAGATAGGTATTCTTGCTGGACATGAGCCAACAGTAGCAACACTTGTTCCTGGAGGTCTTACAGTAGATCAAGAGGGCACCAGAAAAAGTTATGCAATCTCAGGGGGCGTTCTTCAAATTACAGGAGAGAAAGTTTTAATTCTTGGAGAAGCTATAGAAGAGGTAGATGGAAGCCACGAGGATGCTGTTGAAAAAGGCATTCAAATGGTAGGCCAAGAAGTAGAAGAGTAAACAGTGAGTTCCTTACTTGCTTTTCATGCACATCCAGATGATGAATCAGTAGCAACTGGTGTTACATTAGCTAAATATGCAGCCGAAGGTCATGATGTAGTTGTTGTAACGGCAACTGACGGTTCGGAAGGAGAAATTCTTAATCATGAAAACCCTGAAGAACTATTTCCTAAATTAGCTGAGATAAGAAGAAAAGAATTAGAAGAAAGTTTAAAGGCTTTAGGAGTTCGAACTTATGAATGGTTAGGTTATAAAGACTCAGGAATGATGGGAACTGAGCCTAATAACAACCCAGATAGTTTCTGGAGACAAGATTATTTCGGACCTGTTGGAAAATTAATTGATTGTATTAGAAAATATAAACCAGAAGCTTTGATTACCTATGATCCTTTTGGTGGATATGGTCATCCTGATCATATACAAACACATAGAGTAGGTACAGCAGCATTTTTTGCAGCTGGAGATGAGGATAAATTTCCATTAAAAGAAGGACAGGAGCCTTGGGTTCCAGAGAGACTATATTTTAGTTCCTGGTCAAAGAAGAAAGTTAAAGCTAGAAGAGAATGGATGTTAAAAGAAGGTTTAATTTCTGAGGAAGATTTCACAACATACAGTGCAATAGGTAGTGTTCATGAAGATATAGATGTTGAGATTGATGGAAAAAAATATGTACAGAATAAAATTGATGCTTGGAAGGCTCATGAAACACAATTTAGTCATGAATGGTGGGGTTTCAACATCCCAGATGAATACAAGGAAGACTTTTTAGGTGTTGAATCATACATACTGGCATTCAACAGAGGAAAATTTGATTCAAAGTCAGAATTAATATAAAAAATATAATTTTTTTGTCTTTGCATAAACTGAAGGCTAAGTAATATTTCATTGAACATAATTTATCATTGGTAAAAATGAAAAAAAGACCTGTTTTAAATATTCTACTTGCAACATTCTTTCTCTATTTCTTTCTGGTCTCAATAAAACTTCTTGAAAAAGGAATAAAAACACTTGGAGCTGAATATACAGATCAACTATTTCAATCTGTATCAAGCCCATTTGCTGGATTACTAGTTGGCACATTAGCTACAGTTCTTGTTCAATCATCATCTGTAACTACAGCAACAATTGTGGGTTTGGTGGGTAGTGGTTTTCTAAATTTAGAATATGCGATTCCAATGGTGATGGGCGCAAATATAGGCACAACTGTTACAAATACATTAGTTTCTTTTGGTCACGTAAGAAGAGAACAAGAATTTAAAAGAGCATTTGCGGCTTCAACAATGCATGATTTTTTTAATCTAATGGCTGTATTAGCATTATTTCCTCTTCAACTAGCTACAGGATTCCTAACAAAGATGTCCATCTACGCAACAGACGCTATCATTGCTACCGGCTTTACTGCTACTAAGCCAAATAGTCCTATAAAGGCAGCTATTAAATCAGGTGCAAATTTTGTAGTTGACTTTTTATCTAGAATTCCATTTATTGATAATTTATATCAGAATTCTTACAGAATTTATGCAGGGTTACTTATATTTTTAGCAATATTATTTATTTTCTTAAGTCTCAAAAATATAGTTTCAAATATGAAATCTTTAATGTTAAATAGAATTGAGTTTGGTTTGGATAGAGCTCTTGCTAAGGGCGGTGGAGTGGTTGCCATTATTATAGGTATATTCATAACTTTTTCAGTTCAAAGTTCAAGTATCACAACATCTATTCTCGTTCCGATCGTTGGTTCTGGAATTTTAGCTATTGAAAATGCTTTCCCTATAACTCTTGGTGCAAATATTGGAACTACCATAACAGCAGTTCTGGCAAGTTTTGCTGTAGAGACTTCTGATGGTTTAACTATTGCATTGTGCCACGTATTTTTTAACTTAATTAGTGTTATCGTAATTTACCCCATAAAACCTCTAAGAGAAATACCAATTAAGCTTGCAACAGCTTTAAGTAACGCAACAGCAAAAAGAAAATTTGTAGCAATTTTATATGTTTTAATAACTTTTGTACTTCTTCCATTATTAGGAATAGTATTATTTAACTAAGGAGAAAAAATGAGTGATTATTCGTTAGATTCAATTGATGCAAAATTAGGAGAGATGTTGACAAATAGTAGTCACATGTTTGACCTATCTATGAATTGTTTATTAGGTGATACGAATTTAGATACAGTAAAAGAGAATCTATATTCTACTGATAAAACAATCAATGAACTTCATAGAGATGTAAGAAGAGAACTAATTGTTCATTCTGCTGTTAACTCTAGAAATCTGGACGTTCCGCTTTTGTTGGCTTATATGACTATGTCTAAGGATATTGAGCGTATAGGAGATTATTGCAAAAATATATTTGAGATTGCAGAGACTGGCAACTCATTTGCTAAAGAAGCTGAAGAGCTTGATTATTTTATTAGTTTAAGAGATCAAATCAGTGGTTTTATTGTGAGCCTTCAAACATGTCTTAGTTTGGATGAAGAAGATAAGGTACAGGAGTTAATAGCTTCAGGTGCAGAGGTTGGTAAGGAAATTGATGAAAAAATTACTAGTTTGCTAGAAAATAAACTCGAGGTTAAATACCCTGTTGCAACAACGCTATTTTATAGATACTTGAAGAGAGTTAATCTCCATATCGTTAATGCTGCTACAGCAATAATTATGCCTACTGATCAAATAGATTATATAGACGAATAAATTAGTTTATTTAACATCCCAGGTACCAAGTGAGCGAATCAATTGTTCAATTTTTCCATCACCCTTGGCTTCTTTAGCTGCCTCTATTTGGTCTGAGACATCTTGATTATAAGTTTCTCTTTCGACTTTTCTAAATACTCCAACTGGAGTTGGACCATATGGACCATGAGATAGTCTAGATAAGGAAAAAGCTACTGAAGGATTCTTTTTAGTTATGTCATGAACGTAAATTTGAGAATCATCAATATCACTCCTATTTACAATTGCAGCTTCACCATCTTTAATAGTTACTGCAAGTTCATCGTTTGCACCAAAGATTACCTTCTCCCCATGAACTAGATTGATTCTATTTGCAACTTTTCCCTCTTTGGAAGTGAGTTCTTCAAAAGCATGATCATTAAATACGTTACAGTTTTGATAGATCTCTATAAAAGCAGAGCCTTTATGTTCAGAAGCTGCCTTTAAGACATCATTCGTAAGGTCTCTATCCATATCTATTGATCTTGCAACAAAACTAGCCTCAGCACCTAAAGCAACGCTCATTGGATTAAATGGCATCTCAACTGATCCAAATGGAGATGACTTAGTTTTCTTTCCCTCTTCACTTGTAGGCGAGTACTGGCCTTTTGTAAGGCCATAAATTTGATTATTAAACATTAATATTTTTACATTGACGTTTTTTCGTAATGCATGAATTAAATGGTTACCTCCAATAGAAAGTGAGTCACCATCACCAGAGACAATCCAAACAGAAAGGTCAGGATTTGCTACGGAGACACCAGTTGCTACAGCGGGAGCTCTTCCATGAATAGAATGTAATCCGTAAGTGTTCATGTAGTAAGGGAACCTAGCAGCACAACCTATACCAGAAACAAAAACTATCTTTTCTTTGCTTATTCCCATTTCAGCCATAAAGCTTTGTACGGATGCCAAAATTGTATAGTCTCCACAACCTGGGCACCACTTAACTTCTTGGTCACTTTGAAAATCTTTTCTCTTATATGTTACGGGTATTTTACTCATTTATTTTTTTCTCAATCCCTTCTGCTAGTTCTTGTGCAGTAAATGGTTCTGCATTAACTTTATTTATTCCTATTGCATCAATTAGATATCTTTCCCTAACCAATTTTATTAGCTGACCTGTATTTAATTCTGGAATGATTACTTTCTTATATTTTGAGAGAATATCTTGTGTATTATCTGGGAATGGATTTACAAAAGTTAAATGAGCACTTGCTACTTTTACTCCTTTTTCATTCAATCTATTAACTGCCTGAGTAATACTTCCATAAGTAGAGCCCCAACCAAGAACAAGAGTGTCAGCTTTTTCATCTCCTGTCACCTCTAAAGGTTCAATATCATTCGCAATATTTGCTATTTTCCATGCTCTCATATCTGTCATGTATTGGTGATTAGCTGAATCATAGGAAACATTTCCAGTACCTTCTTCTTTTTCAAGCCCACCAATCCTATGCTCTAAGCCTGGTGTGCCAGGTACAGCCCAGGGCCTTGCAAAAGTATTTACGTCTCTATGATATGGCATAAAGCCTTCCTCAGTATTGATAGAGGTTGTTAAATTATTGTTGAGTGTAGGAAGATCTCCAATTGCAGGTAGTTTCCATGGCTCTGAACCTGTAGCTACGTAATTATCAGAAAGTAAGATAACAGGTGTCATGTACTTTAAGGCTACTCTGGCTGCTTCTATTGCAGTCATAAAAGCGTGTGAAGGGGATCTAACCGCTAATACTGGAAGAGGAGATTCTCCATGTCTACCGTAAATTGAGAACATTAAATCTGATTGTTCAGGTTTTGTTGGCAAACCTGTTGATGGGCCACCTCTTTGTACATTAACAACGACTAAAGGTAATTCAGTAGAAACCGCTAGCGAGATAGTCTCACTTTTCAAAGCTAGTCCAGGACCACTAGTTCCAGTTACAGCAAGTTTACCTGAAAAAGAGGCCCCAACAGCTGCAGCTGCGGCAGCTATTTCATCCTCAGCTTGGAAAGTTATTGTATCAAAGTTTTTATGCTTAGAAAGTTCATGCAATACGTCTGATGCTGGAGTAATAGGGTAGCTAGCATAAAATAATTCCAGCCCAGCTTGCCTTGCTCCTGCTATTAGGCCCCAACTTAATCCAATATTTCCATTTATGTTTGTATATTCACCTTCAGGAAGTTTTGCTTTATCAACTACATAAGTATGATGGAAGGCTTCAACTGTTATTCCAAAGTTGTAGCCAATCTTTAGTGCTTTTATATTTGCATCAGCTACTTCAGGAATTTTTTTGAATTTATCATTTATCCAATTTTCTGTATCCTCTAAAGGTCTATTGAAAACCCATGAAATTAATCCTAAAGCAACCATATTTTTTGATCTAAGGACAGCTCTTCCAGAAATCTCAGAATCTTCCAAAGCTTCTTTTGTCAATTTTTCCATAGGGACCTCGAACACTCTGTAAGAATCTAATTCACCAGAGGTTCTTGGATCAACTTTGTAACCTGCTTTTTTAATATTTTTTTCTTCGAATGCATCTTCGTTTAATATCAACATTCCATTTGGAGCTAAATCATGCAAGTGAGCTTTTAGAGCAGCAGGGTTCATAGCAACTAAAACTTCTGGGTTATCTCCAGGAGTTAAAATATCAAAATCTGCAATTTGAACTTGGAATGAAGATACACCAGCTATAGTCCCTTGAGGCGCCCTTATCTCTGCTGGGAATGAAGGTAAGGTAGCTAAGTCATTACCAAACACTGCAGATGTATCAGTAAAACGTGTACCAACAAGCTGCATACCATCACCAGAATCTCCAGCAAATCTAATTGTTATTGCAGGAATTGACTCTACTGTTTTATTTTCTATCGATGGTTCTTTGTTATCCATAATCTATATTTTAATCTTCTGTCAGTTAATTTGATTTGATTTTTTCAGTTTCGATACAATTATTCATAAATGTTAAATCTGTGATATGGCCAGTATCTTATTTTAAGTTTCCAGCATTCCTCATATTTAATTGGACCAAGGGTTCTTGAATCGCTTGTAGATAAAGTCCTTTGATCACCAAGTACAAAAATTTCATCATCTCCTAACTCAACGGATACAAAGTCATCAGTCAAATCTTTTGCCCACGTATCCTTTATTTTTTCTGAGTTAACTACTATTGAACCTTCAGAGGATGAAACATTTTCATTTGGAAGTCCAATTACTCTTTTTATTACATCTATATTTTTTTCATCATTAGTAAAAATGACAATGTCCCCACGGTTAGGAGCTTCTTTTAATTTTACTGAAAGTACATATTCATCAGGTAGTAATGCTGGTTTCATACTTTCTTCTTTAATTTCATAGGCTCTTACTGTCTTATTTTCATTCTTGAACAGGAGGTATAAAACCACTATCAGTATGGTTCTAAAATTTAATATTCTAAATATACTTTTAATCATTTTTATAATCTTACTAAAGTTAATAATAGATAATTAAAGGAGATTTATGAAGTTATTTAAACCATCTTATGTTGCTTATGCACATTGTGACTTACCTTGTGGAGTATATGATCCTGCACAAGCAAGGATTGAGGCTGAGTCTGTATTAAATGCAGCAAAAAAATATCACGAATCAGATGATCCTAGTTTCAAACAAAGATGTGTAACAATCAAAGAAGAGAGAGCTGAGGAAGTTAAACATCATTTATGGGTTTTATGGACAGATTATTTTAAGCCGGAACATTTGGAAAAATGTCCAAATTTGCATGACTTATTTTGGAATGCAACAAAAAAAGCTGGAGAAGCAAAGAAAACAGAAGACCCAGCTGTTGGTGAAGAGTTACTTTCTATGATTGATGAAATAGATAAGGTTTTTAAAGACTCTAAGTCTTAATCAAACTTTTTAAATAGGTGCCCGATAGCTTCTATTTGTGTGCCTATTGTTATTGAATTTACACTCCATTTGTTTTCTGTATCTTTTGGAATAGCATCTCTAACTTTTTTACTTGTAGAAGGCATAAAAGGGTAAAGTAAGTTCGCACAAGTGTCTATAGCAGTTAACGAAGTGTAGAGAATTCTTGAAGCTCGCTCTTTATCTTCATTAATTACTTTCCAAGGTTCTGTCTCGTTAAGGTAAATATTTACTTTTGAAACATAACGCATAGCTTCTTGCAAGGCATTCTTTAGTTCTATATTTTCTATATGATTACCAACAGTTTTAAATGCTTCTTCCCCAGCTTGTAGTAGGGCATTATCGACATCAGCTTCAGGAGATGCAGTTGAAATATTGTCAATGTTATTTTCAATTTGCTTAAATACTCTTTGGACTAAGTTCCCCCAAGTTGCAACTAATTCTTCATTATTTCTTCTAATCATTTCACTTTCGCTTAATTCTGAATCAGCTTGTTCAGGAAGAACAGATGCTAAGGTGTATCTAATTGCATCAGGTTCCCATTCATCCAAATATTCTGAGAGTGTTTTCCCAACACTTCTACTAGCAGATGCTTTCTCACCCTTTATTAAAATGTATTGATTAGCTGGAACATTTGTAGGTAAATTTAAATCACCATATGCAACTAAAATTGCAGGCCAGATTACTGAATGAAAGGGTACGTTATCTTTACCAATAAAATAATATGATTCAGCTTCTTCTTTTTTCCACCAATCTTCCCAATCTCTTCCGTTATCTTCGGATGCCCACTCAATAGATGCTGAGAGATAACCAATTACTGCTTCAAACCAAACATAAATTTTCTTTCCATCTCCCAAATCATCGACAGGTATTTCAATTCCCCAATCTAGGTCTCTAGTTATAGCTCTGTCCTGTAATCCCTCTTTAACAAATGATTTAGCCCAATTTATTACATGAGGTCTCCAATCATTTTTTGTTTCAAGCCAAGGGAGTAATGCTTCGCTAAGAGCACTCAGTTTTAAAAAAAAGTGTTCAGTCTCTTTAAATTCAGCATCATTTCCAGAAATTTTACTTTTCGGATTTATTAATTCTTCAGGATCTAATGTTGAGCTACAGCTATCACACTGATCTCCTCTAGCCGATTTATATTCACATTTTGGACATGTTCCTTCAACATATCTATCAGGAAGGAATCTGTTTTCGCTTGAGTCATATGCTTGAAGTGTTTTTGCTTTATATATGTATTCTTTATCTAATAATTTCAAAAATATATCTTGTACAACTTCTTTGTGGTTCTCAGTCATTGTTGTTGTATAGTTATCCCAGGAAATTGATAATTTATCCCAGTAACCCAAAAATTCATTGTGATATTTTTCAACAATATCAATTGGTGTTACGCCTTCTTCGTCTGCACGGACTGTAATTGGAGTTCCATGAGCATCACTACCTGAAACCATCAATACATTATTTCCTATTATTCTGTGATATCTAGCAAAAATATCAGCAGGTAAATAAGCGCCTCCGATATGACCTAAATGTCTAGAACCACTGGCATAAGGCCAGGCAACACAAACTAAAATATTTTTTGACATGCTTATCTAAGAATAGACTTTTAAGAAACAATAATGACATATTTAGCTAATATTCACTAGTTAATTAAGTTAAAAAATTTTCTATTATTAAACCCTTTTTCCATTTACCATTGGATAATGAGCAATATTAATACCAAAGCTTTAGCTAGCCCTTTAACTTGGGCCTCAACTATTGAATTACTTGAAAGTGTAAAAGTTGATGAAATAGGAGTTAAAGAAAGGGTCGCTTCTTTATCTACAAGAAGCATTAAGAGAGAGTCAAAGTTACAAGCTCTTAATTATATTGTTTCAATGTGTGATTTAACAACTTTAGAAGGTGAGGACACTGAAGGAAAAGTTCTTCAGATGACTGCAAAAGCAATGAGACCAGACCCAACGGACAAAGAAGTACCTAGTGCTGCTGCTGTATGTGTATACCCATCATTAGTTTCAACAGCTAAAGAGATAATAGGAACTTCTAATGTAAAAGTAGCTTCAGTATCATCATATTTTCCAAGTGGACAGGTTCCTTTAGAATCAAAATTGCTAGATACAAAATTTGCAATTGATGAAGGTGCAGACGAGATAGATATAGTTATTAATAGAAAAGCTTTTTTTGAAGGTGATTATAGAAAAGTATTTGATGAAATAGCTGCACTAAAGGAAGCTTGTGGAAATATACATTTAAAAACAATTCTCGAAGTTGGAGAGTTAAGAACATATGAAAATATAAAAAAAGCAAGTTTGATAGCTTTAGCTGCTGGTTCTGACTTCATTAAGACTTCAACTGGGAAAATATCTAATGGATCTTCAAAAGAAGCTTGCTTAGTTATGGCTAAAGCTGTTTACGAGTTTAAAGAAAGTTCTGGATTTAGTGCTGGAATAAAAGTTGCAGGAGGTATTAGAAATTCTAAAGATGCGATAAGGTATTTAATTATTATTAAAGAAGAGCTAGGAGAGGACTGGCTACATGCTGATTATTTTAGGTTTGGAGCTTCAAGCTTATTAGATGATGTATTGAAACAAATAAGAAAACTTAAAACTAATGCTTACCAATCTAGTTATTATTTTCCAAGGGGTTAAAAATGGTTAAATGGGAATATTCAGAGTCTATCGAGTCGGATAGCATTGTATCTATCCAAGATAAGTATGGCCATTTTATTGATGGTAAATTTTCAACACCGAATTCTAAAAATTACTTAAAAACAGTATCTCCATCTACTGAAGAAGTATTAGCTTCAATTTCAATCGGTAACGAAAAAGATGTAGATAAAGCAGTTAATGCTGCCAAAGAAGGCTTTAAAAGATGGTCTAAAACTACACCCAGTGAAAGAGCTAAATATCTTTATAAATTAGCAAGATTAATACAAGAAAGGTCGCGAGAATTTGCTGTTCTAGAAAGCATCGATGGAGGTAAACCAATAAAAGAATCAAGAGATTTTGACTTACCTCAAGTAGCTTCTAATTTTTTCTATTTTGCAGGATGGGCAGATAAGTTAGATATTTCATGGGGAGCAAAGGAGATGAAGCCTTATGGAGTTGTTGGTCAAATCATACCTTGGAATTTTCCTTTACTTATGCTTGCTTGGAAGGTTGCACCAGCTTTAGCAACTGGGAACACAGTTGTATTAAAACCTGCGGAAACGACTCCTTTAACTGCTTTGTTATTTGCCGAGTTATGTGAAGAAGTAGGTCTTCCTAAAGGTGTTTTTAATCTAGTTACTGGAGATGGAACAACAGGTGCAGAATTAGTTAATCATGAAGGCATTTCAAAAATTGCATTTACAGGCTCAACATCTGTTGGAAAATATATTCAGAATGCTGTCGGCGAAAGAGATATTGGTTTAACTCTTGAATTAGGAGGGAAAGCAGCAAATATTGTTTATAACGACGCTGCCCTAGATCAAGCTGTGGAAGGCGTAGTAAATGGTATATTTTTTAACCAGGGACATGTTTGCTGTGCAGGAAGTAGATTGTTGCTCCAAGAAGATATTCATGATGAGTTTATAAATAAACTAGAAAAGAGAATGCAGACATTAAGAGTTGGAAATCCTCTCGATAAGAATACAGATATTGGAGCGATTAACTCTAAAGAACAACTTGATAAGATCACTTCGTTAGTTAATGAAGGTGTAAATGATGGAGGGGAGTTGTTTCAAATTGAATGTGAACTTCCTTCTACTGGATATTGGTATAGACCTAGTTTGTTTACAAATGTCCAGCCATCATACAACATAGCGAGAGAAGAAATTTTTGGTCCTGTATTAACCACATTAACTTTTAGAACACCTGAAGAGGCAGTTGAGATTGCAAACAACACAGAGTATGGTTTATCAGCTGGTATTTGGACAGAAAAAGGATCCAAAATTTTATGGACTGCAGATAGATTAGATGCTGGTGTTATCTGGGCTAATACATTCAATAAATTTGATCCATCCTCACCTTTTGGAGGCTATAAGGAGTCAGGGTTCGGAAGAGAAGGAGGTAGGCATGGGCTACTTTCTTATTTAAAGGTTCGATCATGACAGAAATAAAAAAAACATATAAAAATTATGTAGATGGAAAATATGTAAGATCAGAGTCTGGTAAAACTTATACAGTTGAATTGAAAAGTGAAAGCTATGAATTACCTCTTACTTCTAAGAAGGATCTTCGTGATGCTGTAACTTCTTCTAAGAGTGGGTTTGATAGTTGGAATAAACTTAGTCAGTACAATAGAACACAAATAATTTACAGATTATCTGAAATGATAGAGGGAAATCGAGATAGTTATGTTGAAATACTTTTAGATTACGGTCTAACAAAAGCAGCTGCTAATAAAGATATTGACAATGCTATCAATACTATTGTTTGGTATGCAGGCCTTGCTGATAAATGGGAACAACTTACTGGAAACCTAAACCCAGTTGTTGGAGAATATTTTAATATTTCACATCAAGAACCTATAGGTGTTGTCTTTTCTTTGAACTCAACTGAAATTTCTATTGATAAATTACTAAGTTCTTTTCTTCCTGCCTTATCAATAGGTTGTTCTGTTATTAATTTATCTGAAAAAAATGCAGTACTTTCATTGAAACTTGCTGAAGATATTAATAATTCAGACTTACCATCGGGTGCATTGAACTTACTTTCAGGTGATTTTTCCAAAATTCTTGATGATGTGAGTAGACATGTAGAAATCAATGCTCTTGCCTCGTACAAGAAGCTAAATAAAGAAAATTTAAAAATAATTAATGAAAATGCATCCACCTCAGTTAAGAGGATATTCCATCTACCTAGTGAAGAAGGACTAAGTTCTATATTGCCATTTATAGAAACGAAAACTGTTTGGCATCCAAAAGGCAGATAAATCTGTCACACTCTTTAATTAAATTAATAATTGTAACTCATTAACCCTGTATAAGCTGTCTTGATAAATTCAAGGCAGCTTATTTTTTATCTTTACTAAAATAATTTAATTATGAAAGACCGTACATGGGGAGATTTACCTGTTCCTAATATTTATAAAGAGTTAAAGGGAGAATTTATAGACTTTATAAAGGAAGAGGATAAAATGATATGTAAATTTCCTGTTCAGGATAAGTATTTCAACCCAATGGATTCAACTCTTGGAGGCATTATAGATTCATGGATGGATGTAGTTATGGGTCCTTTAAGCTTTATGCTTGGTGAGATGGTAGTTACAAAAGAATTTAAAGCTAAATATATTAAACCAGTAAATTCTTCATCTAAATTTGTTAAATCTATAGCTTGGAGAGATTCAGTAAATGACGAAGGTTCTATTTATAAAGCAGAGCTCTATTTAGACAATGGAGATTTAGCAGCTGTTTCTGAGGCAATATTTGTTCAACCAAAAAACTATGATTCTTTATTTGAAAACATGTAAGCAGAAAAAATAATTGCTGCAATTCCAATTATTTGAATAAAAGTTGTTTCTTCATTTAAAAATATATATCCAAAAATGATAGAAAAAATAGGAACGAGATATATAGTTATTGAACCAATAATTGATCCAACATCATCAATAAGCTTGTAGAAAGAAAAGAATGCTATTCCACTACTACCAATTCCCAGCAGGAGTATTGGGAAAAGTGACTCATTAATTGTAGGAATTAAAACTTTTGTATTTAATGAAAATAAAATGAATGAAAATATACTTCCGTACCTTAAGGCAATCTTTAATACGTTTAGTGCTCCAAATTTTTTAATTAAAGGTTGCACTATATTTGCTGCAAAACCGTAACTTATTGATGCAATTAAAGCTAAGAATGTTCCAACTTCAAGATCTATATTCACTTTATTAACTCCAAATGATAGGACATAAATTCCAGCGAAACCTACTACGAGATAAACTTTTTGGATATTACTAATTTTTTGTGAAAAGAATAAAACACCTACAATACTTATAAATATTGGTGTCGATCCATTTATTAGTCCTGCAAGGCTTGATGAAATTGTTTCTTCTGAGGCAGCAAAAAGATAAAAAGGTAGAGACATCCAAAGTAAACCTACCAATGCTATATTAAGATGATCTTTTTTATTTAGTTTATCGATTTTTGTTATAAATAAATTCATAAATACCATACCTATAAATATTCTGTAAAAAGATATATGAAATGGATTTAGTTCAACTAGTGCAAGCTTCATAAGCAGAAATGAAGAACCCCATAGAGCAGAGGTAAGTAACATTTGAAGATAGTTCCTAACTAACACTATGTATCCTTCCAGTTAATTAAAAAAAACATGAGTCACCATCCAACAGGGTAGAAGGATTTAGTGTTAGTGGTTCAAACTGACACAAAGGCGACTCTTTTCCACTCTATATAGGTTTAATTTTTATATATTCTGATCAGTGATAATTACTGTATTATCTCTTATTTCTAGCAATTTATTAATTGGTAAACCAGAGCCATTTAGTGCTTTATTTAGTATCTCTTTTTTATTTTCTCCTGTTACTAATAAATATAGATTAGAGATACTGCTTAATAATTTAAAGCTAGAGGAAATTCTCCATTTTGAAATAATGTTTACCTCATTTGCGATAATTAGTTTTTCATTTTCATTGAGACCAGTTGTATTTGGAAATAAAGAAGCGATATGTCCATCGTCACCTAAACCGATTACTCCTGAATCAAAGTTATTAATATTTTCTTTTAAACTTTTAGAATAAAATTCGGCATCTTGCAAAGGATCATCACCCGAATATTTAATCTTTAATATTTTTGCATCTGTTTGTCCAAAGTTAGAATTTATCATTTTTTGATTTGAATTTTCGTCAGTTAATGGTACCCATCTATCATCTATAGTCCAGAAAGTGATATTAGAAAAATCTTTTATGTCATTAAGCATCATAGAATATGCAAGTTTAGGAGTGTTCCCACCAGATAGGCCTATTGAATAATCTTTATTATCTGAAGTTAAAATATTGTTTGCTATTAAATTAGACAAGCATGAAGATGCTTCCTCGTGGTTGTTAGCTTTATAAATTTCTATTGCTTCTGACATAAAAAATATTGTTACACTTAAATCTTTGAGTAGTATCAATGATAGTGGAAAAACATATAGTAATAGAAGGTAATCATCAATTAAACGGTGAGATAGAAGTTAAAGGCGCAAAAAATGCTGTTTTAAAACAGATGGTCTTGCCAATACTTTCTGAAGGTGAATATACACTTACAAACGTTCCAAATATTGCTGATGTTTTATATATGCAGGAAGTTCTCGAAGTTCTAGGAATAAAAACAGAATTAACTGAGAATAAATTAAAAATTCAATCACCAGCAAATATTGGTATAGAAGCTCCTTATGAATTGGTTCAAAAAATGAGAGCTTCGATTATTATTTTAGGTCCACTACTTGCAAGAAAAGGGGAAGCTAAGATTGCATTTCCTGGAGGTGACGAATTAGGGCCACGCCCTGTTCAGATGCATTTAGATGCATTAGAAAAAATGGGTGCCCACTTTTCTTTGGAACATGGTGTTTTGATAGGAAAAACAGATGGTCTTAAGGGTGTTCAAATTAACCTACCTTATGCATCTGTTGGTGCAACAGAGAATACTTTACTAGCTGCCGTTTTAGCTGAAGGAAAAACAGTAATAGAAAATGCTGCGAGAGAACCTGAAATTGTAGATTTAGTTGAAATGCTTAAAAAAATGGGAGCAGAAATTAGTGGAGAAGGTACTAGTGAGATAATCATTGAAGGAGTAAAGAATTTAAACCCAACCGATCATAAGGTTGTTGGAGACAGAATTGCTGCAGGTACTTATTTAGCAGCTTTTCTGGCAACAAATGGTTCAGGGAGTGTTCATGGAATTAATCCAGATAATTTGCCAATGGAATTAAAGAAATTTAAGGAAATTGGTGCAGAAATAAAAACTGAACAAGATTCAATAGAAATTTCTCACACAGGGAATTTAAATGCAATAGAACTTTCAACACTACCATTTCCAGGTGTAGCAACTGATCTTCAGCCTATATTTGGTTCTCTTTTATTGAAAGCAGAAGGTACTTCGATAATTACTGAAAATGTTTATGATCAGAGATTTCAATGGATTCCTGAAGTTCAAAGAATGGGAGCAAATATTCAAACTGGCTGGCAGCATGCAATGATTAAGGGAGTAAGCAATCTATCTGGTGCTCCGGTAAATTCTACTGATATCAGGACAGGAGCTAGTTTAGTAATTGCTGCAATTCAAGCTGATGGTGTATCAAAAATTACAGGTATTGAACATATAAATAGAGGCTATCAAGATATTGTCTCCTCATTAAGCTCAATTGGGTCAATAATTGAATATAATTAAATTATATGAATAATGACAACAACATAGAATTTCCAACCCTTAAAGAGAGGGATGAAAATGGCGATATTGATATGGAAGTTTTGAATGAAACAATTGAGTACATCCGTCCAGCTGTTCAAGCAGATGGTGGCGACATAAAACTTGCTTCAGTAAAGGATGGAGTTGTAAATATTGATATGCTAGGAGCTTGTCAGGGTTGTCCTCTTTCTATAGCTACCTTAAAGAGTGGAATAGAAAGAATATTGATTGATAAAGTCCCAGGTGTTGTAGAAGTTATTGCTACTTAATTAGTACCACTTGTATCAGCAAAACTTGTATATAAAGAAAGACCAAATAAGAAATTATTTTCTACAAGTGGTTCTAAAATATATTGAACTCCATTTTTAGTTACACTTCCAGCAAGCTGTTTAGGATCACTAACGTTATCGTAAAGACCAAGATTTGTTAAAATAGCTTCTCTTCCGTCTTTATCCAATGTTTCATCAGATAAAGAAAGTATCAAAAGAAAGAATAGTTTAGTTTGTTGTCCGTTAGCCTCGTCTTTTGAAGTTGGAGCAAAAAATTCAATTTTTGAAACAATATCATCAGTAACGAAGATATTCATTACAAAAACATTGTTTATGTCTGTCTGTTCTCCAGAATCTCCAAAGCTATAATATAGAACTTCCTTTGTCTCTGATGTCCATTTGACATTGTCAGGATTCATAGAGAAGTAAAGAATAGTTTCTTCATCCTCTGAGATAGTGCTAACAAGTTGGTTCCAATTAGAAACAAATTCTTCTGAAGGATTTCCTAAACCTTGGTAGTTGAAGCTCACTCCTTCTTCTCCAGTTGACTCTTCCTCCTCAACTGTTTCAGATTCATTTGATGCACTGCATTGCATTAGAACCAAGAAGGATAAACTTAATAAAATAATTTTTTTCATTTAAAATATTTCTTTCAAATTCTTAAGATTTTTTTTCCATATTAATTTTAGAATAGGAGCCCCAAAAAATTCACCTATAATACCTCCTAAATATAATGGAAATTTAAGGGTTTCCTCCCAATTAAATTTAGTGTTATTTTTATCTACTTCTTCTAATCTAAATTTTCCTTTTCCTGAAACAATCCCAGTATGGTCTACTGCTATTATTTCTTCATTTACCCATTCTGTCACAGTCATATAATCATACAGTTTTATTGGTCCTACTTTTGTGAGGACTTTCATTTTTGTCCCTACTCCTGAGTTATTTTTACTCAAAAAGTCTATTTTTTCTGCATCATTCATCCAATTAATATGTTCCTCTAGTCTAGAAACCTCATTCCATACTGTTTTTATTGGTGCATTAATTGTGGTTGAAACTTTAATTGTTTTACTCATTGCTTGTTAAACAATCTTACTTCATAAGTAGAATAAATTAATATGAAAAAATCTGAATATCTATATTTAGACCATGCCGCAACTACTCCTATGCGAGAAATTGCAATAAAAGCATTTATTGATGCAGAGCACGAAGGGTTTGCAAATTCTTCTGGTGGTCATAATTTATCAAGAAAAGCTAAAAATATACTTGAGCAATCTCGAGAGACTATTGCTGCAATATTTAACGTTGCACCAAATGAGATAATTTTTACTAGTGGGGGAACAGAAGCAGATAATTGGAGCATTAAATCGCTTTTTAATAAAAATATAGATGCAGATTCTAATCTGGTGACAACAAATATTGAACATGAGGCTGTTCTTGCTTCTGCCCAGTGGATTAAGGACAATGATTATAATGTAACATTTTCCGCATGTTTAGAATCAGGTGAGTTAGATAAAAGTAGTTTTTTAAATGCAATAAATAAAAATACAATCATTGCTTCGGCAATGCGGGCAAATAATGAAACTGGAATTATCCAGCCAATTAAAGAACTATCAAATGATGTACAAAAGAAAAACCCAAGCACTTTATTTCATTCAGATGTAGTTCAGGCAGTTGTTTCAGATAAAATAGATTTTCATAAAGAAGGCATCCAAAGTGCAGCTATATCAGCTCATAAAATTGGTGGACCTAAAGGAGTTGGAGCAATGTTTTTGAGTAGTGAGATTAAATTACCAAGTATGTTTCATGGAGGCAAGCAAGAGCTTGAAAGAAGAGCAGGAACTGTAAATGTTGCTGGAATTGCTTCATTTGCTTCCGCGCTTCAAGAACAACAAAATAATTTTGATGATGAAATTATGATAATGAATAAAGAAAAAGAAGAATTTGAAAAAATTGTTAAGGATAATTTCAAAGCAAAAGTTATTGGTGAAAGTGAAAAACGTTTACCACATATTAGTAATATTCAATTTGAAAAAGTAAATTCAGAAGTACTAATGGTTGATTTAGACTTAAATGGTTTGGGCGTTTCAAGAGGTTCTGCTTGTGCAAGCGGAGCCCAAAAACCATCACATGTACTTAAAGCTATGGGAGTAAGTAAAGACTTTATAAATAATCATTTGAGATTTAGTTTTGGGTGGTCAACAGATCTTGGAGATGGAAAGAAAGCAGCAAAAATATTATTAGATTCATTGGAGAAAATAACATGAAAATATTAGTTGCTATGAGTGGAGGGGTTGACTCGTCAGTCGTTGCTGGGTTGTTGAAATCACAAGGTCATGAAGTTATAGGTGTAACAATGAAACTTTGGGAAGGTGCAAATGGAGAAATGCCTGAAACTGGATGTTGTACAGCATCAGATAGTGAAGATGCTAGAAAAGTAGCTGCTAAATTGGATATTCCCTATTATGTAATGGATTACACTGAATCATTTTCTGAAGACGTAGTAGACAACTTTGTGGGAATGTATGCAAAGGGATTAACACCAAACCCATGTGTTGAATGTAATCGATCAGTTAAGTTCGATCATTTTATAACACAAGCAAAAAAATTAAAATGTGAAAAAGTCGCTACCGGTCATTATGCAAAAATAATTAAAAATAAAAATGAATATGAACTTCACAAAGCTGACTATTTGGATAAAGATCAGTCTTATGTACTTCATATGTTGACCGGTGATAAATTAGAATATATTGATTTCCCTCTAGGAACTATCTCCAAACCGGAAGTAAGACAAATTGCCGCAGAACTAGGTCTCAAAACAGCATTTAAAAAAGATAGTCAGGATATCTGTTTTGTTGGGAAAAAAGATTATCGCAATTTTGTAAATATTCGTATAGATATTTCATCTTCTGGTGAAATTGTAGATAAAAAAGGAAACAAAGTTGGAGACCATAAAGGTATACATGAGTTCACTGTTGGACAAAGGAAAGGACTTCCTGGTGGCCAAGGTCAAGCTAGATATGTTACAAAAATAGATGTTGCTTCTAAAAAGGTACACATTGGAGAAAAAAAAGATTTATTAGTAACAAATTTCTTACTTCAGGACGTATCTTTTGTTAATGATATAGAAACAAATAATCTTGCTGTACAAACTAGATATAACTCGGAAGATCTACCTTGCACTGTGAGAGAAGTGATAGAAGGGGAGTTAGAAGTAATTTTAGATACACCAACATACGGTGTAGCGCCAGGTCAATTTGGTGTCATCTACCAAGGTACAAAAGTTATTGGAGGGGGAAGAATCTCCTCAAAAGTATTAGAGAAAACTGAGTAATGGATAGTAAAAAAGTAAACGAAATTATTAGTAAGTTATCTAAAGCAGAGCATGATTATTACGTTGTAAATAAATCTACAATGACCGATGCAGAGTATGACAAATTATATAACGAATTAAAGAAAATAGAAGAATCTAATCCAGATTTGATTCTAAGCTATTCCCCAACTCAAAGAGTTACAGGAACACCAAGTAATGCCTTTCAACAAGTAGAACACAGACAAAGAATGTATAGTCTAGATAATGCTGAAAATATTAATGATATAAAGAAGTGGCTTGAAAGACTTGAAAAAATTACAGATGAAGCTTTATTTCCAATTGTTATTGAACCCAAAATAGATGGTCTTGCTATTTCATTAATTTATGAGGATAGCTTATTTGTTCAAGGCTTAACTAGGGGGGATGGATTTATTGGAGAAGATGTAACTCATAATGTTAAAACTATTAAAAATATTCCTTTGAAGCTAAATAAAGATATAAAAGGCATTGTAGAAGTTAGAGGAGAGGTATATATGCCTATGGAAAGTTTCAATGAATTAAATAAATTAAATGAAAAGGAAAATATATCAACTTTTATTAATTCAAGAAATGCAGCTGCAGGATCATTGAGACAAAAAGATTCTAATATTACTGCTACTCGTGATTTGAGATTATTGTCTTATCAGCTTATAAACCATGAAGAGTTAGATCTTTCATTAAACTATTCAAAACAATTAAAGAATCTGGAAACATATGGTTTTCAAGTTAATAAATCTTATGAAGTTTCAAACATTAATGAAATAGCAAAAATATTAGAAGAAATAGAAGGTATGAGGGATAAATTTAGCTATCAGATTGATGGTGCAGTATTAAAAATAGATTCTGCAACTTCACAAGATCAACTAGGCTTTACTTCAAAAGCTCCAAGATGGGCTATTGCTTATAAATTTGCAGCTGAGGAACAAATCACTGTATTGAAAGATATAAAATTACAAACTGGACGCACAGGTGCCGTCACTCCCGTGGCTGTATTAGAGCCAGTTAGTGTTGGAGGGGCTATGGTTTCATTTGCAACCCTTCATAATCCCGATGAAATTCAGAGAAAAGATTTAAGAATAAATGATTATGTGATTATAAGACGTGCAGGCGATGTGATTCCTGAAGTTGTTTCTCCTGTTACTGACAGAAGAGACGGGTCACAAAAGAAATGGAAGTTACCTGTTAAGTGTCCTTGTAATAAATATGAAATTGAATTTATTAAAGACGAAAAAGTTCCACGATGTAAAGGAAAGTCAAAATGTAATCTAGCTAAAAAAGAAGGTATGATATTTTTTGGATCAAGAGCTGGGTTGGAGATTGATGGTTTAGGTAAAGAAACTATTGAAACATTAATAGTAAATAAACTTATAGAAAATATTGAAGACATTTATGACTTAAATTATGATGAATTAATTTCACTACCCCAGTGGGAAGAGAAAAAAACAAAAAACTTATTGAACGCCATATCTAATTCAGTCAAAACTGAACCTGAAAAACTATTAACTGCTATTGGTATTAGACATATAGGAAAAAGAACAGCAAAACAACTGATTCAAAACTTTGGATCCATTAGAGGCGTCTTAGATGCAAGTAAGGATAAAATTGAAACTATTCATGGTATTTCTGAAAGTGTTGTTTCTTCATTAAATGAATGGAAGTCAGATACTGAAAATTTAAAAACTATGCAAGCATTAGAAAATCACGGTTTTAAATTAGATAAAAAATCATCTACTTCTACTGGTAAATTAAATGGTAAAACTTTTGTCATAACAGGAACTTTAGAAAACTATTCTCGACAAGATCTTATAAATTTGATAGAAAATTCTGGGGGAATTGTAACTACTTCAGTTTCTAAAAATACTGATATTTTAATTGTAGGAGAAAAAGCAGGTACGAAGCTTGAGAAAGCAGAAAAGTTAGAAGTAAAAATTATGAAAGAGGAAGAAGCTTTAGCCTATATTAATAAGTAGAAAATGTCCAAGTAAATTCACCAACATCTGGCAAACCAGTAATTCTACTCCAAGTTATTTTTATTTCATGTTTACCAGGATTCCATACCTCATAAGTTTTATTTGGCCCAGGTTTCCAAACATATACTCCCGTTCCTTCTATATAAAGTATTTCAGAATTTGGAATTATGTAGTTATCAATTATGAGAGTTAATTCGTAACCTACTGGTAGATCTATTTCTACAGAAGTTTGTTGTGGAACTTGATCATTTGGTAATGGGGATATCTTTTCAATGACACTTGGTAATTCCTTTGTTTCGTTGTTGTTTTGGTAAAAAGAGATGCCAAAATAGATAGTTAAAGATAGTAAAGCTGTTAAAGAAAGAAAAATTAATCTATATGTGTTCTTTTTCATACATTAAAATATTATCTAATAAATAAAAAGAGACAAATATGAAAAGCGAAAAAATTAAAGAAAAAATTGAAAATATAGACATAAATAACCCCTCTAAAGATGATGTTGACGTAATTGAAGAAGCAATAAAGCTATTAGATGCTGGGCTTATAAGAGTCGCTGAGCTAAAAAATGATGAATGGGTTGTAAATCAATGGGTTAAAAATGCAATATTGCATTATTTTGTTATAAAAAAAATAAAAAATATTGAATCTGGTGACGTTCAATATTTTGACAAATTTGATCCGAAAAAAAACTATGAAGAATTAAACATAAGGGTCGTTCCTCCAGGAGCAGTAAGATATGGTGCATTTTGCGAACCTGGAGTTGTAATAATGCCTGGATTTGTAAATATAGGAGCATATGTTGGCTCAGGTACAATGGTTGATACATGGGCGACAGTTGGTTCTTGTGCTCAAATTGGAAAAGACGTACACATTTCTGGAGGCGTAGGGATCGGGGGAGTTTTAGAACCACCTTCAGCAATGCCTGTGATAATTGAAGATGGAGCATTTATAGGTTCAAGATGCATAATTGTTGAAGGAGTAAAAGTAGAAAAGGGAGCAGTTATAGGTGCGAATGTTACATTGACAGCTAGTACTCCAATAATTGATGTTACAAGTGAAACGCCAAAAGAATATAAAGGAGTAATTCCAAGTAATTCAGTAGTAATTCCTGGAACCAGGCCTAAGGAGTTCCCTAGTGGAGAGTATCAAACTCCATGTGCATTAATAATTGGAAAGAGAAAAGAATCAACTGATAAAAAAACATCATTAAATGAAGCTTTAAGAACGTATGGAGTTGACGTTTGAATTTAGAACAATTAACAGAGACTTTAATAGATATTGAATCAGTAACAGGGAATGAAGAGGAAGCATTAACTTTCATTGAAGATTATTTAATTAAAAATGAATATCTTGGGGAGATAATAAAAAATGAAGGTGGCATCATTGCTTATCGTTCAAAAACAAAATCAAAAATTGCTTTAGTAGGTCATGTAGACACTGTTCCTATAGCTGAAGATCAAAAAAGAATATCAGATTCTGAAATAATCTCAGGCAGAGGCGCAGTTGATATGAAAAGTGGTATTGCTGTAATGCTAAATACTCTTTTAGATGATAACAGTAATGAAGTTGGTATATTTTATACTGCTGAAGAAGGACCGAAAAAAGAAAATGGATTAGAAATATTAATGCCTATTCTACAAGCAGATTTTGATATTGACTTTGCAATAGTTATGGAGCCTACGAATTTAGAATGCCAACTAGGTTGCTTAGGTGCCCTTAATGCAGAATTGAAAATTAAGGGTGTTTCGTCGCACTCTGCTAGACCATGGATTGGCGAAAATCCAATTTTTAAATTGAAAGAATTACTTGAGTTCTTAAAAGAAAATGAAGTAAAAAACCATAAAATTGAAGGGTTGGATTTTAAAGAAGTAATATCAGTTACAAAAATCAATGGAGGTATAGCAAATAATGTAATACCTTCCGAAATCAATATGAATATAAATTATAGATTTTTACCGACACTTTCTAGCAATGAAGCAAAAGATTACATAGAAAAAAGTTTCAATAAATTTGGGGAAGTAAACATTGAAGACATTGTAAATGGTGCAATGCCAAATTTAAAATCAAAGGCAGTGGAAGGCTTTATTGAGATTACAAAAGTAGTTACAAAATCAAAGCAAGCTTGGACAGATATTGCAAGATTTTCAGAAGCAAATATACCAGCAATAAATTTTGGTCCAGGAGACCCTCTTTTAGCTCATACTTCAAATGAATTTGTTAATAAAAATCAAATATTAGACTCATATAAGATACTGTTGTTGTATTTAAAGAGTTATCGATGAAAAAAGATATAGATATAAAATCCGTTGCAAAACTTGCAGCTATTAATTTGTCAGAAGATGAAGAGAAAAAATTAGAAAAAGATCTAAATATTATACTTGAACACGTTGAAGCACTTAGCAAAATGAATATCGATGATGAAGAAATTAGTATCCATCCGCTTGGTGAAACATTAAATCTTAGAGAAGATATTTCATCTGAATTTCTTACACATGACGAAGCGATGAGTAATTCACCAGAAACAGAAGACGGCCATTTTGTTGTTCCACCTTCTTTGGATTAAAAATGAATCTTTCAAATTCATCAATCTCAGAAATTAATAAACTTTACAAGAATAAAGAATTGAAACCTTCAGAAGTATATGAAGAAGTATTTAATAATGCTGCTTTATCTGAGTCAATTATTCATGCTCACCTTAAATTATTTCAAGAGGAAGGCATTGCAGCATCAAAGTTATCAGATGCAAGATTTGCAAAAGGAAAACAATTAAGTCAGCTAGATGGAATTCCCATAGCAATTAAAGATAATATCAATTTAAAAAATCATGAAACTACTTGTTCTTCTAAAATGTTATCAAATTATATTTCCCCTTATGATGCAACAGTTATTTCAAAATTACGAAATAGCGGTGTAGTATTTACCGGGAAAACAAATCTGGATGAATTTGCAATGGGTTCTTCAACAGAAAACTCAGCTTTTGGCCCTACAAAAAATCCATGGAATCCACAACATGTTCCTGGGGGTAGTTCTGGTGGTTCAGCAGCTGTAGTTTCAGTTGGTTCAGCTCTAGCTTCTTTAGGAAGCGACACAGGTGGCTCAATAAGACAACCAGCTTCCTTTTGTGGTGTTGTAGGTTTTAAACCTACATATGGAACTGTTTCAAGATATGGACTAGTAGCATTTGCTTCTTCTCTTGATCAAATAGGACCTATAACAAACTCAGTAGAAGATGCAAAAATAATATTTAACTCTATAAAAGGTCATGACCCTTTGGATTCAACTTCAATAGCAGACACCTCTATTGAAATACCAGATGATAAAACAGCGAAAGTAGGTGTAATTAAGGAGTTGATGGAAGATGGGATATCTGATGAATCAAAAAATGAAGTAGAAAAGACTATAAAGCTTTTAGAAGACCAAGGAAACAAAGTCGTAGAAGTATCTCTTCCTCTTACAAAAGTGGCACTAAGTATTTATTATTTAATAGCTCCTGCGGAATGCTCTGCAAACCTTTCCCGTTTTGATGGAGTCAGATATGGGTCAAGAGAATTTGGAGAAACAAGCTATCAGATGATGGAGAATACAAGAGCACAAGGATTTGGCGAAGAAGTAAAGAAGAGAATTTTATTAGGAACTTATGCATTATCAGCTGGTTATTACGATGCATATTATGGACAAGCATTAAAAGCAAGATCACTTATTACAAAAGATTTTGAAAATATATTTAAAGATGTTGATTATCTTATTTCACCAACTACCCCTACACCGGCATTTAAATTTGGTGAAAAAACAGAAAATCCATTAGAAATGTATATGTCTGATCTGTGTACAATTCCAGCAAATCTCGCTGGTCTTCCAGCAATAAGTATTCCAACTGGGTTATCAAGTGAAAATATGCCTCTATCTGTACAGTTAATGAGTCCTGCTAGAACAGACTCTTCACTTCTTAAATTTTCAGAGAAATTAGAAAATTTAATTAGTTTTGATCAAAGAACCTCATTACTTAAGGAAATGAAATGAATATGATACCTACAATCGGAATGGAAACTCATGTCGAATTAAATACTAATTCAAAAATGTTTTGTAATTGTCCTGTAGTAGAAACTGAAGATCCAAATATAAGTTTATGTCCAACATGCTTAGGTTTACCAGGAGCATTACCCGTGCCAAACCTTAAAGCTATTGAGTCAATTACAATGCTTGCTCTAAGTGCAAATTGTTCAATTACTAATAACGGAATGTTTCATAGAAAAAATTATTTTTATCCTGATTTACCTAAAAATTACCAGATTTCACAGTTTGACTTACCTGTTGGAGTTAATGGGTCTCTAGAAATAATATTAGACGAAGGTATTGAAACTGTTGAAATTGAAAGAGTTCACATGGAAGAAGATACAGGGAAAAGTAAACACAAAGGATCTGGAAGAATTGATTCTGCAACAAGTACATTATTAGACTTTAATAGGTCTGGAGTTCCTCTAGTTGAGATTGTAACTAAACCTGTTATTAAATCATCCAAAGAAGCGGTTTCGTATATAGAAGAGCTTAGGCAGTTAGTTATTGATTTAGGGATATCTGAGGGAAAACTAGAAAAAGGGAACCTAAGATTTGATGCGAACATTTCAGTAGCTAAAGAAGGAGATAAAGAGCTAGGTGTAAAAGTTGAAATTAAAAATATGAACTCACTTAGATCGCTAGAAAAAGCAATAGATTTTGAAATTAAGAGACAAACAAAACTAATTGAAAGTAATGAGGAAATAATTCAAGAAACTAGACACTGGGATGAAGATAAAGAAGTTACATCCTCAATGAGGTCAAAAGAAGGGAGTGCAGATTACAGATATTTTTCTGACCCTGATTTACCAAATATGATTCTTACAGATGAATTTATAAATAATATTAAAAAAGAGATACCAACCTTGCCTTCAGATAAAAGAAAAAAACTTATCGATACAGGTCTTTCCATGTCTGAGTCAAACCACTTAGGTAAGAGTGAGGTTTGGATTTATGATTTATATTTAGATACTCAAAAATTAACAAATGATTGTAAAACTACTTACAATTTGATAACTGGGGAATTACAAGGTCAACTAAGAAAGGCTGAAATCGAGAACCTTCCTGAATGGGTAAATTCTGAAAGATTAAGTGAAATAATTACAATGATAAATGATAATAAAATATCTTTTACATCAGGAAAAGAGGTTTTAACCAATTTAATTCAAAATGAAATAAATCCAACTGATTTTGCTGAATCAAATAACTTGATTCAGGAAAATGATTTTGATGAAATTTCAAAAATTGTTAAAGATGTATTTGAAGCAAACAAAGAAGTTGTCCAAAGAATTAAGGATGGGGAAGAAAAATTAGTTGGATTTTTAGTTGGACAAGTAATCAAAAGTTCTGGTGGAAACATAAACCCATCAATAGCTAAAGACTTATTGCTTAAAGAGCTATAAGCATCACTTGACTAACTATTAAAGCTGAAATTAGCCCAATTGTTCCTGCGGCTAAATCATCATAAAGTACTCCTATTTTTCCAGGATATTTCTCCATTTCTGCAACAATATTTGGTTTTTTTAAAATATCACTAGCTCTAAATATTAAAAATCCAGAAACTAAAGGCAGTAGGTCTGCTTGGGAAACCAAAGTCACAAGACTCATTCCACAAATTTCATCTAATGTTATCCAGCTAGGATCATCATCAGCTTCTTTGTCATCAACGACTATGTAATAAATTGCAATTAATCCTACAAAAATTAAAAATAGAATAAGCAAATTTAAATCAAGAATATAAATAAATAAAGCAAATAAAAAAGAAGCTAGAGTACCTCCACCTTTTTTATCTTTAAATAAAAATTCCCAAAGAATACCTACTCCGAATCCTGAGGCAATAAATTTCTTCATACAATGAATAATAGTATTTTCTGTGGTTTGATTTTTTAAAAGGTGTAGTATTTGTAATTAATAATGGAAAAATCAAAATACATATGGCTAGATGGTGAATTAGTAGATTGGGATTCAGCGAATGTTAGTGTGATGACACATACTCTCCATTATGGTACAGGAGTTTTTGAGGGTATGAGAGCAAGGCAAACTGGAAATGGTTCAGGAGTATTTAGACTAGAAGATCATGTTGAAAGGCTGTATAGGTCAGCTGAAGCTTATAACTTGGATATTCCTTTTGAGAAAAAAGATATTTCTGATGCAATATTAGAAATTGTAAAAGTTAATAATCTTAATTCAGCTTATATAAGACCTTTAGTATTTTTAGGAGATGGAGAAATGGGACTATTACCAGGAGATGTCCCTGTCCGAGTTGCAATTGCTGCCTGGGAATGGGGAGCTTATTTAGGAGATGAAGCCGGTCAAGAAGGTGTAAAAGTTTGCATTTCAGACTGGCAAAGAATTAGCCCTAAGAGTTTTCAACCATTTGCTAAAGGTGTTGGAGGATATATGAACTCTACTCTGGCTAAGATAGATGCTGTAAAAAAAGGATTTGATGATGCAATCATGCTTAGTGATACTGGAAGTATTGCAGAAGGTAGCGGGCAAAATATTTTTGTCTTTAAAGATAATATATTAATGACACCGCCTATTGAAACTGGAGCACTAGGTGGCATAACAAGAAAAACTGTAATTGAAATTGCAAATCTTTTTGATATTGAATTTCAAGAAAAAGATGTTTACGTAGAAGATTTAATGACTTCAGATGAAATATTTTTTTCTGGTACAGCCACTGAAATTATTGGAATTGTTTCAATTGATGGTAATGACATAGGAAATGGTTCAGTAGGAAATTTAACAACAAAAATACGAAATAAATATCTTGAAATTGTTAATGGCAAAGATGATAATTTCAAAGAATATATAACATTGGTTTAATGCCTCAAGAACCAAATATAGATATAAGCAAAATCGAAGGTAAAGAAGAAATACCCATGCCTGTGCCTAGAAGAGGTCATAAGAGGCCTGCAGAAAACATTAAACCAAGTTCTGATGAAGTTTTTGGGAACACAGGACCAGACAGTGGGTTTGCTTTAAAGATTGTTAATAAATATAAAAATATTTGGGAGACTCACCCAAGAAATAAATTAATCAGTTCAGTAATTACTAATTTAATTATTTATAGAGCATCAAACTACGGACGAGCCCCAACAGTAAGTGATCTTCATTTAATTTTAGGATTACTTAGAATATCAGAAAATAACATTGGTGAGATGAATGATGAAGTTCTTGATAAATGCGCGAAAGATCATCCTAAAGGGTTACATCTCATAGAATTATTTAATTTTCTTAGCTAACCTAATTAAAATTCCTATAATCTAATAGTTATGAAGATAGTAAGAGTAAAACATGAAGATGATATTTTTTATGGTGAATTACTTGATGATAAGATAATTAGATATGAGGGTTCTCCATTTGTAGTTTGGGAAGAGACAGAGGAATCATATGAACAAAGCGAAGTTCAACTTCTAGCACCAGTACTTCCTTCGAAAGTTGTAGCAGTTGCAAAAAATTATCAAAAACATGCTCATGAACTAGGGGTTCTTGATTATCACGCTCCTGAAAATCCTGTATTTTTTATAAAACCTTCTACATCTGTAATTGGTTCAGGAGAATCAATTATTTATCCATCAATTGGTAAACATGTAGATCATGAAGCAGAATTAGCTATAGTAATTGGAAAAATATCTAAGAATCTAAATGAAGATAATTGGATGGATAGTGTTCTAGGTTTTACAAATGCAAATGATTTATCAGAAAGAATACTACAAGGACAGGACGGCTCGTTTAATGGAAATTTTACAAGAGCAAAAAGTTTTGATACTTTTTGTCCACTAGGGCCTGTAATTCAAACCGATTTTGAGAAGGATCCTGAATTAAATATAAAATGTTTTGTTAATGATGAATTAAAACAAGATGGTAATACATCTGACATGATTTTTAGTATTGGTGAAATAATAACATTTGTAACTTCAATAATGACTTTATTGCCGGGAGATGTTATTTTAACTGGAACACCTGATGGCGTAAGCAAAGTTTCCCGTGGAGATGAAATAAGAATTGAAATTGATACTATAGGTACATTGATAAATAATATTGAATAAATAATGAAATTAAGAATTGCACCATCTCCAACAGGAAATTTACATATAGGAAATGCAAGAACAGCTCTATTTAATTGGTTGTATGCAAGAGCTAATAATGGAGAATTTTTAGTAAGAATTGATGACACAGATAAAGAAAGAAGTAGCGAAGAATACGAAAAAAATATAATTGAAAACTTAAAATGGCTAGGTTTAGATTGGGATGAAGGTATTGAAGTAGGAGGTTCCAAAGGGTCATATAAGCAGTCTTTAAGATTTGATAGGTACATAGAAGTTGCTGAAGAATTTGAAAATAACGGTTTAGCATACAGGGAAGAAGGAGCTTTAAGGTTTAAAGTTCCTGAAGAAGGAGAAATAAAATTTCAAGATATCGTTAGAGGCTCTATGAGTTTTAATTTGAATGATGTTGAAGATTTTGTAATTTTAAGATCTGATAACTCGCCAACATATCATTTAGCCTCAACAGTGGATGATGTTGATTATGGAATAACACTAGTTGCAAGAGGAGAGGATATTTTATCTTCTACACCAAAGCATATTTTATTGATGAATGCTCTAAAGGCACCTCTTCCTGATTTTTGTCACCTCCCTTTGTTATTTGGACCTGATGGTAAGAAATTAAGCAAAAGACATGGAGACACTTCTGTTTCTGCATATAAAGATAAAGGAGTAATTTCAGAAGCACTATTTAATTATATGTGTTTACTAGGTTGGGCACCTGGAAATGATCTTGAGATATTTGATAAACAAATAGCAATTGAAAAGTTTGATTTAAACAATGTTCTTCCTAATCCAGCAATTTTTGATACTAAAAAACTTCTATGGATGAATGGGCAGTATATACGCGATTTAAAAGATGAGGAATTTGAAAAATCATTTATTGAATCTATACAAGACTCAATTTCTAGAGAATTATTTGAACAAGAAATAAATAGACTTAAAAAAATTAAACATGCTGTACAAGAAAGACTGGAAACATTAAATGATATTAATGAACAAGTAAAGTTTCTTTTAGATGAGCCTTTTGAAGTAAATTCAAAAGATTGGGAAAGTGTTAATACAAATGAAGGACAGGAATATATGAAAAATGTTAGAAATAAGTTCATGTCTACTAAAAGTTTTAAACTTAATGAAATTGAAGAAATTATGAGAAGTGAACTTGAACAATTAAATATTAAGCCAAAAATTGGATTTCAAATTACACGTGTTGCCATTACTGGCACAAAGATAAGTCCTCCATTGTTTGAATCAATATATGCTCTCGGTAAAGAAAATACTATTGCCAGGATGGCCGAAAGTATTGAAGATTTGTAACAAATAATAATTTAATTACTATATTCTTAATAATTATACGGCCCCGTCGTCCAGAGGCCTAGGACGCTGGGTTTTCAACCCAGAAACGCCGGTTCGAATCCGGTCGGGGCTGCTAACCTTCGGGGATGGTGTAATTGGCAACACAATGGGTTCTGGTCCCATTATTGAGGGTTCAAATCCTTCTCCCCGAGCATTGGCCCCGTCGTCCAGAGGCCTAGGACGCCGCCCTCTCAAGGCGGAAACGCCGGTTCAAATCCGGTCGGGGCTGCTAATCATTTCCTATTTTCCTAAACCATCTTGGTTTATTTTTTAATAACTCTTTATAGTCTTCTGAATCGTCAACTTCAAAGCTTAATTCTTGATGAAATACTTTTTTAAAAGATATATTTTCTTTTTCAAAATATTCTGTATGTTTTTTATAACTATTTTTTCCATATTGAAACTTTTTAATATACTTTTTACCACCAATAATGGGTGTTCCTGAGTCTTTGCTTTCAGAAATAACAATTTCATTATTTAAACACTCGTTTATCCATTTTTTTGCATAATATTTTGTTAGATAAGGTAAATCAGCATGGCAAATTGTCCAACCTTCGTAGTCGTTATTTGAAATTAAAAATTCTGTTGTTTCGTTACTTAAGCCTTTAGATTTTGAAACGAATGTAGGTATTTCTATTTTATTACAATATTTAATAACTAGAGAATCTTTAGTTATACAAAATATATCCACATTCTGATCTTGAAAAGCATTTGCTATGTTAAGCAACATATGTTGCATTAATTCAACTCTTTTGTTAAGGCTTAATTCATTGGACAATCTGGTCATAGGGTCCCGAAAGTCTCTTAGTGGTATGCCAATAATAAATTCTTTATCCATATATTTATTTCCGTAATACCATGCTATTAACTTAAATATTTGAATGACAAGAAAAACAAAAATAATCGCAACCGTTGGACCAAGTGTAAATTCTAAAAACGGTATTAAGAAATTAGTCGAAGCAGGGGCAGATGTTTTAAGATTAAATTTTTCGCATGGAACAAATGAAGATCATTCAAATGTAGTTAAATGGGCGAGAGAGTTAAAAACATCTGTTGCAATTATGCAAGATATTCAAGGCCCAAAAATTAGAACAGGGAAAACAAAAGATTTAACTAAATTAGAAGAATCAAATCAAGTAAAGCTTACGAATAAAGATACTATTTCAGATGAAAAACTGATTTACATAAATTATAAAGATTTATATAAAGATATAAATGTAGGTGAAAGAATTTTAATTGATGATGGTCAGATTGTAATTAGGGTAACTAAAAAAACTAGAACATCAATGGATGCTGTTATCGAAATAGGAGGGGAATTACGTTCAAACCAGGGAGTAGCTTTTCCAGATTCTAGGTTGTCTGTTTCAGCTATTACTAAAAAAGATATAGAAGATATAAAATTTGGAAAAAAATTAGATGTTGATATTATAGCCGTTTCATTTGTTAGAGATGCAAATGACATTAAAAAAGTTAAAGAAATTGCTGATGAGAATATAAAAATTATTGCAAAAATTGAACTAAAAAATGCTGTCAAAAATTTAGATTCAATAATTGATGAAGCTGATGGTGTAATGGTTGCGAGAGGGGATCTAGGAGTTCAGATTGAACTTGAAAAAATTCCATTTATACAAAAACAAATATTAGATCAAGCTAATGCAAAAGGAAAAATAACAGTAACAGCTACTGAGATGCTGCAATCAATGAAGGAGTCGCACAGACCTTCTCGTGCTGAAGTTACAGATGTTACTAATGCAATTCTAGAAGGTACAGATTGCGTCATGCTATCTGCTGAAACAGCCATAGGAAATCATCCAGAAACTGTAGTAGAAGTCATGTCTAATATTTGTATAGAAGCTGATTCAAGAAATGATACCTCAGTATTAAGGTTTAAAGAAGCTTCAGGAATTGACACACTTACAACATCACTTGCAAAAGCAGCTGTTCAAGTTGCAAATGAAATAGATGCAGAAGCTATTGTTGCATTTACAGAGACAGGTAGAACACCTCTTCTTATATCAAATTACAGACCAGAAGCGCCAATATTCACTTTTACAACTATTGATAAAACTTATAGACAAATGCATATTCTTTGGGGAGTGCAACAAGTAAAGATTGACAGGCTAGAGACAACAACTGAAATGTTTGAAATTGCTAACAGTTGGTTACAAAACAACAAAAAATTCAAAAAAAATGATAAAGTTGTTATTGTTGCTGGTACACCTCCCAACAAAGAGGCAGCGACAAATCTAGTTAGGGTAATGAAAATAGGTGAATTTTAATGGGTCAAAAAATTGAATTAAAAACAACTAAATTTAACAAAAATATTATTTTTGATTTAAATAGGTCTTTATCTGGACAAGACGGCGTTACTTATCATAATATTGCGCATGCTTCTTTAACGGATGAGGTAAGTGCGCAGCTGGCTTTAAAATTATTTCAATTTTCTAATGACATAGACAACATATTCATCCAATCAAATGTTGTAACTATAAATTTTGTTAGCAATATTGGAACAGCTGTAGAAGATTATGAGGAACTAATAGAAGATTTTTTCTTATTCTATAAGGACGAAGAGGAATGATAGTAGGCGTAACAGGCGCTAGTGGATTTATTGGAAAAAAACTAACAAAGAAACTACAAGATAGTGGCTATAAGGTTAGAAAATTTGTTCGAAGAGAACCTAAATCAGAAGATGAAATTTATTGGAGTCCTTCAAAGAAAGAAATAGATATTAAAAAGTTTAAAGAACTTGATGCAATTATTCATTTAGCAGGAGAATCAATTGCACCTAAGGATATATTAGGCTTTCTTCCTTTTGCCGGTGGTAGATGGAGTAAAGAAAGAAAGTCAAGAATTTATTGGTCAAGAAAATGGGCAGCTGATTTATTTGTTGAAACATATAAAAGCTCTGAAGATTTTCCAAAAATATTTATATCTGCATCAGGAATAGGAATCTACGGTGAACATGGTGATGAAATAATTACAGAAAGTACTAGTTACGAGAGAGGTTCTTTTGAACAATTAGTAGTTGAAGAAGCTTGGGAGGATCCGTTAATTGATTTAGAAAAGATGGGTGTAAGAGTAATTAATGCTAGAAAGGGCATTATTTTAGGTAAAGGTAATGTTGCAACAGACATCTTCACACTTGTTAGTAAACTAAATATAAGCAGCCCTATAGGTAAAGGGAATCAATATTTTTCATGGGTTTCAATAGATGATGTTATTAATGCATATATATTTTGTCTAGAAAATGAGAACCTTCAAGGTCCAGTAAACTTTGTTTCTCCTGAACCGCTTAAACAAAAGGATTTTTCTAAGGTTATTGCAAAAATTATGAAGAAAAAGTATTTTTTTCCACCTTTGCCACCTATATTTATGAAAATAGCAATAGGATGGGAATTAGGAGAAAGTTTAGGATTAACTAGTATGAGAATTATTCCAGAAAAACTTTTAAAAGAAAATTTTGAATTTGAAGCTCAGACATTAGAAATGTGCGAAAAGGAGTTTATAGAATGAGTACTTATGAAGAAAGAATGGCTGAAAAATATGGTTTTTTCTCAAAAGATGATGTACCTGAAAATAAAAAAATAAATGAAGATGTTTCTAATGAGGGTGAACTCAATAATGAAAAAGAAGTAGTAGTTGAAAATACAAGTTCTGATAATTTATTAGTACCTATAGAAGCATGGGAAAATGTATTAAAACAACTTGGAAATTTACATGAAGCCAATCAATTAATGGCTGAATCTAGAGAAAGAGCAGCTAAAGCTGAAGCAGAAGCAGAATTTTTAAGGGAAAAATTAAAAAATACTAGAGAAGAACTCGAAACATCTAAGCAAAAAAGAAGGTTTCTTTTTTTTTAAGTAATTAATATTTATTGATTATCGGATACACCTTTAATAATAAAGAATGATATTACAAGAAGAATTATTAATGAAAACATAGCAGGGTTCCTACCTAGCCCAAGTGTATTTACAATGAAACCCCAAAGTAGAGGTCCTATAATTGTTGCAAATCTACCAACAGTTGAATACAATCCATAGAATTCTCCTAAATGTTTTTCAGGACTTAGTCTTGTCATGAACAATCTATCAACAGCAAAAATTCCACCAATATTAAAACCACCAATAACACCTGTTACATAAATTAACCAAGTTTGATCAAATTCAGTTGCTATTATTGCAAGAGATAAAGATACCATCCAGCAAATTAAACTTATAAGGGTACAAATTCTCGGACCATATTTATCACCTGCTCTACCAAATACATATCCTCCGATAATAGATACGATAATTGCAATAGCTAATATCCCTTGACTATCTTCAGGTGTTAAGCCTGCTTCCTCTACAAGGTAAACTGCTAAAAGGCCACCAATTAATGTATTGATTGCATCTGCATAGAAAAATCTTCCAATCAAAAATCTTGTTAGACCAGGATATTTTGTTGAATGTTTCCATGATTTAATAACAATTGTTATTGATTCGTATATTTTAATATTTGATTTTACTGTAGATACTTTTTTTTCTTTAATAAAAATAAATGCTGGTAAAGAAAAGATCAAAAATAATATAGCAACAGATCTAAAAATTTCTACGTAACTATAACCAATATTTTGAAGATAGGTTGCTACACCAAAACCTGTTAATGAACCAATATATCCAAAAGCAACACCCAATCCAGATATCTTTCCTCTGTTTTTCTCATTACTAACTGAAATAAGCAAAGCATCGTAAACTACTGATCCAAGATTGAAACCAATTAATGAAATAATAAAAAGAATTACTGATGTATTTACATTAAATGTACCGAGTAAGAATGTTGAGACAATGCAAGCTAATGTTGTAATAAATAACAATGGTTTTTTTCCTTGAGATCCATCAGACCTAGCACCTACCCACGGACCAGTAATAGCGACTATAACCATAGCGCCAGAGGTTGCAAAACCTAATGCTTGGTCTGTCCACCCTTGTTCTGTAACAAGCCAAACTGAAAAATATAGTCCTGGAATTACAAATGCATAAACAGTATTTGCTAAATCAAAAAGCAGCCACGAAAACAAACTACTTCTTTTAACTTCTTTCATTACAGATCTTTAACTGCTTCAGAGAACCTAGTTAAACCTTCTTTTAGATCTTTCTCACCTAAAGCATATGAACATCTCATATATCCTTCTGCTCCAAAAACTTCACCAGGAACGAATGCAATATAATGTTCATCTAATAACCAATTACAAAAATCATTTGAGTTTGAAACTTTCTCAATTTTGTTATCACAGTAATAACTTATATCGGGGAATAGATAAAAAGCGCCATTAGGTTTATTTATTTTTATATTGTTTATATTATTAAAAACATCAAATGCATAGTCCCTTCTTTTATTAAAAGCTTCCTTCATTTTATTTGTTTCATCCAGACCATTTTTAAGTGCTGATGTTGCTGCGATTTGAGATAAGTTAGCTACATTTGATGTTGCATGAGATTGTATTTTTTTAGCGATATTAATTACTTCATCGTTTCCTATTATCCAGCCAACTCTCCAGCCAGTCATTGAATATGCTTTAGCAACACCATTGATCACAATTGTATTTTTAAATTTAGGATCATAAATTGCTGGAGATGGGGTTTTTTCTCCTTCATAAATTAAATGTTCATAAAGTTCGTCAGAAATAATCCAGATATTATTCTTAAAAGCCCACTCATATATTAATTCAGCTTCTTTTTTTGTATACACTACTCCAGTTGGGTTAGAAGGAGATACCCATACGATGGCTTTAGTTTTCTCAGTTAGACTATCATTTAATTGCTCTACAGTTACTTTAAAGTTATCTCCAAAATTTGTTGTTATTATTTTTGGAATACCACCAGCAATTTTTACAGCTTCTGGATATGTTGTCCAATACGGAGCAGGAATCAAGACTTCATCGTTTTGATCCAGTATCGAAATTAGTGTATTAAAAATAGCATGTTTTCCACCATTACTAATAACTATATTGTTAGGGTCTGATTCAAAACCAGAATATAAACTTGTTGTTCTTGAAATTTCATTTCTTAAAATTTCTAAACCAGCAACAGCTGTATATTTATGATTCTCTGGATTGTCTGAAGCCGCTTTTACATCATCTATTACATAACTCGGAGTAGGGAAATCAGGTTCACCAGCACCAAAACCTATTACTGGTTTACCTTCTTTTTTAAGCGTTTTGGCCTTATTTGATATTGCCATTGTGCCAGAAGGTGTAATAATATTATTTAATTTAGATATATCCATAAATACATTCTTTTCAAAGTCATTTTAATCAAATTTAATAGGTAAACTATAGTTCAATTTTATTAAACTTGTTCAAATGGAGACAATACTATACGGTAAACCTATTGCTGATGAACTTGATAATAAAAGTAGATTAGTATTCAAATCATTTGAGAATTCTAAAGACAGGAAGCCTAAGTTAACAGCCATAACAGTAGGTGATAATCCTGCTTCTTTATTGTACGTTTCAAGAAAAGAAGAAAAAGCGAAAGAACTAGGTGTAGAGTTTAACTGGATTAAATTAGAGAAAGATGCTGATCAAGAAGAGTTAGATTCAAAAGTTAAAAAAGCATCACAAGATTCTGATGGAATAATTATCCAACTTCCCCTTCCGGAACATATTAATCCTGAACAGGCAATTAATATGATTCCTTATAATTTAGATGTCGATGGCCTTACAGCATTAAACTTAGGTAATTTATATTCAGATAAATATAAAATAATCCCTGCAACATCCTTAGCTATTCTTGAATTAATAAAGTTTTACAAAATTGATACCACTGATAAAAATGTTGTTATTGCAGGTCGTTCAAGACTAGTATCTTCCCCTTTAGCAAAGATTTTAAGTTCAAAAAAATACAATGCAAACGTTACTGTAATTCATAGTAAGACAACAAATCAAAAAGATTTCTCTATTAATGCTGATATATTTATTTCTGCAATAGGTAAACCTATGAATTATGATATTTCATTTTTTAAAGAAAATTCAACCGTTATAGATGTTGGAATATCTAGTGTTGATAAAAAAACTTATGGAGATATTGATACTAATAACATAGAAAATTATCTATCAGCTAGATCTCCATACCCAGGAGGAATAGGACCAATTACAGTTTCAGCTCTTTATTCAAATTTAGCTTCTCTAATTAGCTAGCTGCCCATTCTTCTTCTGAAATTTGTGAATTTATATCTACTTTTCTCAAAAGGAAAAATCCTATAACAAAAAATAGGGAGATTCCTGGCAGAGAAAGTCTAGGGTTTCCAGTTGAAGCACTTACATAGCTATAAATTAAAGGCCCCCAAATTGCTGAGAATCTAGATATTACAGAAAAGAATCCCATAAATTCTCCTTCCGCACCTTTTGGTAACATTGTTGCGTAAACACTTCTGCTAACTGATTGCAATCCACCCATACCTAGACCAACAACAACACCTAGGAGTATT
>CABWZY010000007.1:0-45627 GCA_902510055.1 uncultured Candidatus Actinomarina sp.
CTGCTCCAGAAAACCTACAGATATTAACTTATAACCTATCTGATAAAGCAAAATTATATTTTATTACTACCGTTGAAACAGAGATTCATATTCATGGATACGATATTGATTTTATGGTGTATCCAGACAAAGAAAATAAACTAACTATAGATTTATCTATAGCTGGTGAGTTTGAGATAGAAGATCATGAATCTGGGGTTGAGTTTGCTAGAATAATTGTGAACCCCTAATGAATGAAAAAAAAACATAACTCACAAGAAAAAGTAATAGAAGCTTTTAAAGAAGAAAATATAAATATTGAAATATTAAACCTTGATGTTTCAACAAAAACCTCTCAAGAAGCAGCAGACGCTGTAAATTGTGACATAAAACAAATAGCAAAATCAATTGTTTTCTTCGAAAGTACTAAAAACAAACTTGTCCAAATATTTGTTTCAGGACCAAACAGAGTAAATTTAGAATCTTTTCAAAAGCAAACGAATTTAATGATAGAAAAAGCAGATGCAGATTATGTTAGAGAAAACACAGGTTTTGCAATTGGAGGAGTTGCCCCACTTGGTCATAAGAACACCCCTATTTATTTTATGGATATTACACTAGTTGAATTTGATGAGATTTGGTGTGCGGCTGGAACGCCTAGTTCATTATTTAAGTTAAAAACAGAAGACCTACTTAGGGTGACTGAAGCAAAAATACTAAATATAATTTAGATATATGGATATTTATTCTATTTGGGCTAAATCTACAAATAAAAGCTTAGATAAAGCTAAAGAACTTATTAATGAGATTGCAGAAAAAGAAGAGACCAAGCCTTTTAACCCACACGTAACCCTTGTTACAAATATACATTCTTTACAGAAAGCTGAAGAAACACTTGAGAAGGTCAACAAGAAAAAAATTATAGTTAATTTTGATTCTGTAGGAACAGGAAATACTTACTTTCAGAGATTATTTTTAACCTCATCAGATAATTTCCCTTTTTTTAATGCTGTTTCATCAATAGAGGCATGGCCTAGTCTTTGGACTCCTCATCTTTCATTATTTTATGGGAATGAACTACCATTGAATTTTTCTATTGATGAAATTAATAATTTACTACCAATTGAGGGAGTTTTCGACAGCTTAGAGCTTTACATAACAGGTCCTGATGTATCAAGCTGGAAAGAAGTTACATCAATCTCTTTAGACTAGTTGGGCTTTGAGCCCGGATGTTTAATTTCAGTGACAGTTAAAACAAAAAAACCGGGCTGTGCCCGGTTAATTTAAACAATAGAAACTAGGCACTTATGTAAGTAAATTCCACCAATTCCAGTTGTTTGTTTTTAACATTGGTAAAAGAATACACAGTAAAATTAGTAAATAACAATTCAAATATAAAAATCTCATAACCCACGATTAGCTCTATTCTTTTAATCGTGACTAAATTAATTGAAACAATAGACCTAACTAAGGTTTATGGAGAAAAAGAAACCGCTGTAACAGCTTTAAGTTCTATAAATACTACATTTAATCAGAATCAGTTTACTGCAATTATGGGTCCATCAGGGTCTGGAAAATCAACCCTTCTTCATTGCTTAGCAGGACTTGATAAGGTTAGTTCCGGATCTATTCTTATTAAAGGTGTTGATCTAGCTTCATTGAACGATAAGCAGTTAACAAAGATGAGAAGAGATAGTTTTGGTTTTATCTTTCAAGCATTTAACTTGATACCAACTTTGACTGCTGAGGAAAACATAACACTCCCATCTTCAGTTGCGGGCAAAAAACCCGAACAGGATTGGATTGAAAAAATTATAAACACTATGGATATTGGAGACAGATTAACACACAGGCCTAATGAATTATCAGGAGGACAGCAACAAAGAGTTGCTGCAGCAAGAGCAATGGCTTCAAAGCCGGAAGTTATATTTGCTGATGAGCCTTCTGGGAACTTAGATTCAAAATCCAGCAAAGAGCTTTTAGTTTTTATGAAATCAATAGTTAGTGAGTTAAACCAAACGATTGTAATGGTTACCCACGATCCATACGCAGCTTCTTTTGCAGAAAGAGTAATTATGTTAAAAGATGGAGAAATTGCGAACGATTTAGACAACCCAAATCAAGAAGAGATAGTCTCACAAGTAACTTCATTAACAGATATATAAATGTACGGCTTTACGAAAAGACCACTATTTCTAATTGCTTGGAAGAATTTAAAGACATACCCGGTACGGATACTGCTCACTACATCTTCAATAATATTAGGAGTAGCAGTAATTATTGCATCAAGTATATTTTCTGAAAGCAATAAATCTGCTTTTGATAATTTATTTTCTGGAATATACGAAGGAATTGATTTAGTTGTAAACCCGGTACAAGAAGAATTTGCTGGAGATTTTGCAGGAAGCGGAGGACAAGGCCCAGTTTCTTTTGACTTAAAGAAAATTCCTGACGCAAAAATAAAAGAAATCCAAGAGCTACCAGGAGTAAAAGGAGCCTGGGGTGAGGTATTGGGTTTTGCCCAGTATATTAAAGTCGTCCCTAGGCAATGTCACACTTATGATAAGCAATGTAGTGAAACTATATTTATTTCTAATGGTTTTGCCCCAACATTTGGTGGCGCATGGGATACTTCTCCTTATGCAAAACAGTGGGAGTTAGTTGAAGGGAAACCGCCGGTAAATAACAAAGAAGTTGTGATGGACGTAACTACAGCTGAAAATAATGGGTATTCAGTTGGAGACAGGGTAACTGTATTGGCAGGCTCTACTCCTGCTTCGTTTACGATTGTTGGTATAGCTGAGTTTGCAAACGTAGGTTCTCCTGGCGGAGCTACATTTGCTTTATTTGAATTTAAGACAGCCCAGAGATTACTAGATTCAGAAGGAGGGGTTGATTTAATAAATATTGTTATTGAGAACAATGCAGATATAGAAACAGTTAGAGGGTTAATAGAAGGCTTAGGCGACGGAAACTTAGAGGTTATTAACGCACAGGAAGCAGCAGCGGAACAAGCAGATGGGATCAAGCAAGGGTTAAATTTCTTTAATACTATTTTGAATGTTTTTGCAGGAATAGCACTTTTTGTTGGAGCTTTCATTATTCAGAATACTTTTAGGATCCTTTTATTACAGAGAACAAAAGAGTTATCACTTCTTAGAGCATTAGGAACATCAAAGAATCAGATATATAGATTAGTTCTTTCGGAGTCAATTTTTATGTCTGTAATAGGTTCTGGAATAGGAATTGGGCTAGGTATTGGGCTGGCAGTAGCTGTAAAGGAAGGCCTGAAATATTTTGAATTCGGATTACCTGATGGGCCTCTTGTCTTAACAACAGAAGCTGCAATCACAGGAGCCATAGTTGGTATATCTGTAACAATTTTATCTTCACTTCTCCCAGCAAGAAAAGCTTCCCAAGTTAGTCCCATGGAGGCAATTAGAGAAAGCACCTTAACCCCTAAGCGCAAGTCTTTAATTAAAAGACTAATTTTTGGTTCAGCTGTTACAACTCTAGGTTTTACTATGTTATTCGGTGTTTTATATGACTTTTTAGACTTACCTTCACTATCTGGGCTACAACAAGTTGGATTTGGAGCAGGTGTAATTTTTATTGGTATATCGATAATTACACCATCAATTACAAAACCTTTTGTATTTTTATTTGATAAAATATACGAAATAATTTTTGGAATCTTAGGAAAGCTTGCAACAGAGAACTCAAAAAGAACACCGAGGAGGACAGCATCTACAGCTTCTGCCTTGATGATTGGGTTAACATTAATTTCTCTTGCAAACGTAATAACAACTTCCTTTAAAGCACAAGCAGAATCAGTTGTAGGTGAAGTTGTAAAAGCAGATTACCAAGTCAGCGCAGCTCAAGTATTTGTTTCTCCAGGAATCCCAACAGGCCTCTCAGACGAACTCATTGAATTAGAAGAAGTGACTAAGCTATCTAGGTCAAGAGCAACTATTGTAGGCTACAAAGACAGGCCTCTTATTTTAGGAGCTGTTGATGAAGCTATATTTGACTTAATAAAAACAGAGAGTATATCTGGATCAAAAGAAGATTTTGTAAAACTTAATTCCATGGGTGTACTTAAACAAAAAGCAGAGAGAGACAGTATTGATATTGGTGATGAAATAACCCTTACAATACCTGAAGAAGGAGTGATGATTTTTACAATTGCCTATATTTTTGACTGGACAACACCCCCACCAGCTGAGTTCTTTCTATTGTTAGAAAATTACACTTTCTTTTCTAATGAATCGTTAGACACGGAGATATATTTTAATGTAAAAGAAAAAAATCAAGCTACTCAAGATAAATTAGATGCTATTTTATCTGACTATCCTGGAGCGAAATTAAGAGACCAAGATGGTTTAGTTGAGGAGGCAAACAACCAGATACAGCAATTGTTGAATGTTATATATGGATTTTTATCTATATCAGTATTTGTTGCATTATTTGGAATAACAAATACGCTTTCACTATCTGTTTACGAGAGAACAAGAGAAATAGGACTAATGAGAGCAATAGGAACCTATAGGAAACAAGTAAGGAGAATGATATTTATAGAGTCATCAATAATTTCAATATTTGGAGCATTTTTAGGAACAAGTCTCGGAATATTTTTTGCTTGGAGTCTTATTAAAGCATTGGAGGAAGATGGTTTCAGCAACTTTACTGTATCTATCTCGCAAACTTTTACTTGGATAGGTATTTCAATTATTGCAGGAGTAATTGCTGCAATACTCCCTGCAATTAAAGCATCTAGGCAGAACATCTTAGAAGCAATCTCCTATGAATAATTAACAGCAGTCTTTAGTATGTTTATATGAGTTCAAAAGAAATAGTTAATTTGTTATCTACATTTGTAGAAATACCATCAGTAAGTTCAGAACCAGGAAGATATGCCGACTTAGAGAAGTCAGCAATCTTTGTTAAAGATTTGTTTGAAGATTTAGGGTTAACATCTAAAGTTGCAAAAAGTGGAGATGGGAAACCAGCCGTATTAGCCCAAACAGAAATACTTCCATCAAGAAAAACAGTATTACTTTACGCGCATCACGATGTTCAGCCTGTAGGAGATATGGAACTTTGGAAGACAGATCCTTTTACACCTGAAATTATTAACGGAAGATTATACGGAAGAGGATCAGGGGACAACAAAGCTGGAGTTATAACCCATCATCAAGTTATAAAGAATTTAATTGAAGATTTACCTGTGAATATAAAAGTATTTATTGAAGGAGAAGAAGAAATAGGTTCTCCCACAATGGAACAATTTATCATTGAGAACAAAAAGGATTTAGAAGCAGATGTAATAGTTATTGCTGATTCAGGAAATATTAAATCAGGTCTTCCAACAGTGACCACTTCTTTAAGAGGCTTAGTTGATGGAACAATAGTTGTTGAGCAACCAATGAATGCAGTTCATTCTGGTCTTGGTGGAGGGGTTGTTCCAGATGCATTTATGATACTTAGTAAAATAATTTCTTCTTTTCATAATGAAAAAGGAGAGCTACAGATTGAAGGGTTAACTCCAACAGATGCTGAAGTTTTTGAAATTCCAAAAGAGGACATTAAAAAGATAATGGGATCAGAAGAAATTAATTTGTTTGAAACAGACAGTTACTCAAAGAGACTTTGGTTGGAACCAGCATTAAGCGTATTGGCTATAGATGCTCCAGGTGTAGGTGAATCAATTAACCTTCTAATCCCAAAAACGAAGGCAAAGGTTAGTTTAAGGCTTCCACCCACAGAAGATCCAGAACATGCAATGAAAATGCTTGAGGAACACATAAAGAAAAATACTCCTTGGAATGCAAATGTAAAATTTATTCCTGAGTCAAAAGGAAGTGGAGTCGTTGCAGATCCAAATAAAGAATTTACTAAAAAATTAATTAAAGAATTTAGAGAAGTATGGAAAACAGAGCCCGCATTCATGGGGGTTGGGGGCTCAATACCTTTTGCGAATGTTTTTACAGATCAATTTCCAGATGCTGAACTGGTACTAATAGGCCCAGGAGATGATGAAGGAAACGCACACGCTCCAAATGAAAGTGTTTGCATAGAAGATATTGAAAAGCTGATTCAAAGCCTCATTAATACATTAAAAAACTATTAAGCCTTTTTAAAACGTAATAGAATAAATATAAGATGGAGATAATTTCACAAGTAACAATTGATGATTCTGTATACCTTGCTACAGAGTTAATTGAAATAGCTTCAAAGAAAGCAAAGCCTAAAGATAAAAGAAGGAAGACTCAATTCTCAAGAATTCTCAACAATTCAAAAACTCTTGAAACAACTATGCACCTCACAGATGAAGTTATGAGGGTTTCCTCCTCAAAGGCTTCAGGAAAAATATTAAGAGATATAAGTCAAAAAGTAACACTAAAAGGGCTTGGTTTGATTGACTTCATAGGGCTAAAAGTAATTATCTTAATTTCAAATATTTTTCCAGGTCTTACAAAATATATTGTTGAAACAAGAATCAAGTTAAGTTCTAAAGGAATAATTTCAAATTCTGAAAGAAAAAAACTGACAACATATATTCAAGAAAGAAAAAAAGAAGATATTGATATAAATGTAAACGTACTTGGTGAAGCAGTTCTAGGGGAAGAAGAAGCACATAAAAGATATAAAGAGATCCTATCTGTAATGGAATTAGAAGAAGTTACTTATATTTCTGTAAAGATTTCTGCAATAGTTAGCCAGCTTAAAGAAGTAGACCATGAAGGTTCAGTTAATAGAGTTGCTGAAAAACTTAGAGTAATTTACAGCAAAGCAATAGAAGAGAATGTTTTTGTAAATCTTGATATGGAGGAATATAGAGATTTAGAAGTAACAGTCGATGTCTTCAAAAAGCTTCTTGATGAAGAAAAGTTTGAAAACCTTTATGCAGGCATTGTTTTACAGGCATATTTACCAGATTCGCATTTAGCTTTTGAAGATCTAATTGTTTGGGCTAAACAAAGATATGAAAAAACTGGAGCAAGAGTAAAGGTAAGAATTGTTAAGGGTGCAAATTTAGCTATGGAAAGAACAGAAAGCGAACTAAATGGATGGAAAGCAGGGCCGTATGAAAGTAAGGAAGAAGTTGATGCAAGCTATGCAAGGTTAATTAATGCTGCTATTGACTCACACCTTAAAGATTTTTTAACTATTGGTGTAGCAAGTCATAACTTATTTCATATTGCTTTTGCACAAACGCTTGGACAGATAAGAGATTGCAAAGAGCAGGTTGAGATTGAAATGTTGGATGGTATGGCTAATCCAGAGGCTCTTGCCGTTAAAGAAAGGTTTGGTTCAGTACTTCTTTACTCTCCAGTTACTTCAGATGCAGATTTTCCTTCAGCTGTTGCTTATCTTGTAAGGAGATTAGATGAGAATACCTCTGATGAAAACTATTTAAGAGCGTCATTTGACATTGCCCCAGGAAATAAACAATTCAACCAACAAGCAAAAAGGTTTATTGATTCAATACATATGTCTCATGTTGTAAATACAGACAGCAGAAGGAGAGCTGAAGACAACAAAACAAGAGAAGTATCTTTTGAAGAAGGTTTATTTGTAAATCAAGCGAATCAAGACTTAACTAATCCAGAGTTTATTGAACTAATAAAAAACAAAGAATATGTTTTTGGTGAGAATCTTATCCCAGTTGTTGTAAGCGGAAAAGAATATCTAAATTTAGAAAACAAGAAGGGTCTTGAGCCCGGAAAAGATGGAAAAACTCTATATTCATACAACATATCAACAAAAGATGTAATAGACGACGCAGTAAGGATTGCAAAATTTGAACAGAGCAATTGGGAGAAAACAAGCATAGAAAATATCAAAGAGATTATGGGTAATTGTGCGAAGATAATGGAAGAAAATAGACCTCGATTAATAGCTGCAATGATGAGAGATACTGGAAAAACTATCTCTGAAGCAGATCCCGAAATATCTGAAGCTATCGATTTTGCAAGATTTTATGCTTTGTCAGCGCAGAATCTTGATAAAGACTCTTCAGCATTAGGGGTTGTAGTGGTTGCTCCACCTTGGAACTTTCCTTATGCAATACCTATGGGAGGAATTGCAGCTGCTTTAGTTTCAGGAAATAGTGTTATATTTAAACCAGCCCCAGAAAGTATATTGGTTGCTTGGGAATTAGTTAACCAGCTGTGGGAAGCTGGAGTACCAAAATCAGTTTTACATTTTCTACCTTCAGAAGATAATGAGGTAGGCAAATATCTTATAACACACAAAGATGTCGATGCAGTTGTGCTTACAGGGTCTTATGAAACAGCTTTCTTGTTTAAAAAATGGAAACCAACATTAAGACTCCTTGCTGAAACAAGTGGAAAAAATTCAATTGTTGTTACTGCAAGTGCTGATATTGACACAGCAGTAAAGGATATTATTGACTCTGCTTTTGGACATGCTGGACAAAAATGCTCTGCTGCAAGCTTAGCTATTGTTGAGGGGTCAATATACGATAATCCAGCTTTCTTCAAACAACTAAAGGATGCAGTTGAATCACTTAAAGCCGGAGACCCATCAGACCTTTCAACATCAGTCGGCCCATTGATTAGCCCAGTAAATAAAAATTTATCAAAAGTAATTGAGGAACTTGATCAAGGAGAAGAATGGCTTGTTGAGCCTAAGCAGTTAGAAAGTGTCTATACGTGGTCTCCTGGTGTAAAAATTAACGTAAGGCCTGGTTCATGGACTCATCAAAATGAATGGTTTGGCCCAGTGCTAGGAGTAATGAAAGCAAAAGATTTAAAACAAGCAATTGATTGGCAAAACTCTGTTGAATACGGATTAACAGCTGGAATTCAATCTTTGAATGAAAAAGAGTGTGAATATTGGATTGAAAATGTAGAAGCTGGGAACTTGTACGTTAACAGAACAACAACGGGAGCAGTTGTAAATAGGCACCCTTTTGGTGGTTGGAAGAAAAGTAGTTTTGGTCCAACTGCAAAAGCAGGAGGAGATCACTATGTTTCAATGTTTCGTAAATATAAATTAGTAGAAAATTTAGAAACTTTAAGATATGAATTTAAGAGAACATGGGAAGAAGTTGGGAACAAGTCAATAAAACTAGGAGATATGAAGTCAGAAAGAAACTTTAAAAGATATATTCCCTATAAGAACATCTTGGTTGTGACAGACGATGACTTTTCAAAAGAACTTACAAGCCTAATATTTTGGATAGCAGGTTTATTAAAAATAAATATAGAGATAGTCTCCATAGATCTTTTGTTGGGTGAAGATTCTACTTTAGACATAACTACCTTTGAAAAAATAAGATGGCTATCGACTAATAAAGAAATTCCAACCCACATATTTAACTCTGGAGCAACTGTTGACGAGAGAGGAATGACTCAGAACGGAAGTCAGGAATTGCTTTGCTGGGTAAAAGAGCAATCTATATCTATAACAAATCATCGTTATGGAAACATTGGAGCAGGGCCTCAACCATTTAAAGATTGGTAGAATAAAAATTAAGGAAAGGAAAAAAAATGACAGCAGATGAAAAACGTATTGGTTCTAATATGGCTTACGTTAATGGCGTAGCAATATTATTAAACTTTGTAATAATTGCTTTGTTGATTGGTCCAGATTCAACTGGATACGATACAACATATGGAGCGATTACTGACATATTACAATTTGTAGGTGGATTTTCAGCCGCATGTGTAATATTGGTTGCTGGAAAAGTATGGGATTGGGAAAATAATTTCTATTTTGGCTTAATGTCAAGGATTCTATTTGTTGTAGCTTGTATGCAGATGCTAAATGGTGTTGCTGCTACAGCTACTGCTAATTCTGTATTTGACTCAACATTTAACGCAGATCAAGTACAAGCAATAGGTGGGGCCACAACTTGGTTTCAATTTGTTGCTTTCGGTCTTTACGGGCTATCTCTTTTATCAGTTGATAATGGGAAGCTCCCTGGATGGGGCAGGTCTGTAGGATATGGTTTTGTTGTATTAGTTCTTGGAGCACAGCTAGGTGCCTTGTTTGGACTAATCCCTGCAGGACTATTTGTTCCTATATTTGTTTTAGGTGGAGTTGTTCTTTATCCTGCATTTATTATTAGTGTTGGATCAACAATCTCTAAGTCTTAATTTAAATACTTAAAGTGCTTTTGTCCTAATAGTTAGGGCATAAGCACTTTTTTTATTTATCATTATTAAATAATGCTTAATAAAAGAAGACACGACGTAGATGCAATAAGAGCTATAGCCCTATTCCTTTTGATTGCCTATCACTTAGGGATTTCTTTTATGTCTTGGGCTCCATTTGTTTTCTTTATACCAAATATAAAGAGTATAGATTCTCTATGGATTCCAATGGCCATGATTAATACATGGAGAATTCCAATTCTTTTTTTAATATCTGGAATTGCATTGAGATTTTCATTTGAAAAGAGGTCGCCACTTAAACTAGTAAAAGAGAGATTAAAAGTGCTAGGCATCCCCTTATTGTTTGGAAGCTTTACTTCCGGAGCTTTAGTTATTTATTTTGTGACCTTATTTTGGGAAAGTAAAGGAGAGGGAGAAGCTGTTTTTTGGCCCGATTCTGCTCATCTATGGTTTTTAGAAAACATCATTATATATAGTTTGATATTTGTATTGATGTTACGTTATATACCTCTATTAAAAAATAAGTCTGCATTTTTATCAAGGTTGCTTTCTAAGCCAGGTGGGATATTCTTATTTTCTCTACTAATAATTTATGAAGGGCACCTAGTAGAAACAGGCTATTGGAGGGAAGGTAACGACTACTCACTTTATGTTGATACATCGCATGGATTTTTCTTAGGAGCAATATGGTTTTTATTGGGTATTATCTTGACCTCACAGGGAGAAACTTTTTGGGAATCGAATAAAATAAATTGGAAAATTCATGGTGTAATTGCATTTACTTTATATATTTATCGTTTTCTTAATGAATTTGAAGGAGTTGATAATCGGATAATAGCTTTTGAATCCTTTAATTTTATTTTTCTTGTCTTGGGCTTGGGAGCTGTTTATCTAAATAAAGAATCAAGTCAGCTTAATTATTACAAAACTGCAATTTTTCCAGTTTATATAGTTCATTTTCCAATCCAATACGCTTTAATGTTTTATTTAGGAGGCTGGAATTTAAATCCTTGGCTTAAATATATTTTATTTTTATTTTTGATTTGTTTTTTAAGCCTTACTTTTTATCACGCTATAAAAAATATAAGAATCCTAAGGCCTTTATTTGGATTACGTAATCCAATAAAAAAAGATATTGATGAATAAAAACAGGATCTTAATAAGACTGGCAATAATAATTTCAATAATCTTATATTTATCATTATCCGACAGTTATTTAGCAAGAAGGCTCGTCCAGTTACCTTCGTTATTATTAAACTATTTTTAATATGAATCTTTTAGAGTTTGCTGATAAAGAATATATAAATTTAATAACTTTTAGGAAAGACAATACTCCAGTGCAAACACCCGTTTGGCTTTCATCACTAGAAGATTGTTTAGTAGTAACTACAAATTTAAATGCAGGAAAAGTTAAAAGAATAAGAAATAATGGGTTAGCAACAATTTATGTTACGAATCAAAGTGGATCAGAGAAACTTTCAGAAGAAGTAGACGTTAAAGCATCGATTATTGACAATGAAAAAGAAAAGCAATTAGGAATAAAATCAATTCAGAAAAAGTACGGAGCAATGGCAAAAGTTTTTATGAGAGGACCTGATGAGGTTAGAGCAATAATTAAACTAGAGGAGAAGGAGGAATAATGTACTGTCCAGACTGTGGATGTGGCGACGACGAGTAGTTTAAAAATAAACTATAAGGCCGATACTTAATAAGACACAAGATATAAATCCATAATATGCATAAATGGATGGATAGAGTCTTTCGTCTTTTTTCAAATTTATTACTGATAGATTTGTTAATGAGTAATAAATTAAAATAAAGAAAGAACTTAGCTTTACTGCGTTTATTACATCAAGATATAAGATTCCAATTATTATTATTCCTGCAGTAATAATTTCAGACACATATGCTGAGTTAAAACTAGGATGAATTTTTTTCATAAAACTAGGAAGATAAGAATCTCTAGCCATTGCTACTAATATTCTGCTTATACCCGGAACTAGAGCTAGTAGAACTGACCCAGTTGCAATAGTTGAGGCAACAACTATGAGGAATGAGAACTCTGAAAACCTACTTACATCAAATGCAACCTTTAAAGGAGTGAGAGAGTTTTCAATTATTTCAGGACTAATAATTCCAAGTGTTGTCCACGATACACTTAAATAAATAAGTACGGTAAGTCCAAGACCTGTGAAAATCGCTTTAGGAATTATCTTTTCAGGATTTTTTACCTCTTCTCCAAAGGTTGCCAACCTGGAGTACCCAGTAAAAGCAAAGAACCAAATACAGCTGCTTAGCAAGAATCCCTTTAAAGTTAAACCATCAGTTATTGGTATCTGAATGATAAAAGTTTCAGAACTTGTAATTGAAATAATGTAGAAAAGAAGTATCCCTACTAACGAATATACAAACCACTTAGCAATCGCTACTGTTTTTGTAATCCCAAAGTAGCTAATTCCAGCAACAATAAGAATTACAATAATTCCTGAATACTCGGGATACATTGGCGATAGATAGTTTCCAAGTGTCAAAGCTATAGCAATACAACTAATACATTTTCCAATAATAAAGCTATAACCAGCAATCAATGAGGGAATTTTTCCAAGAACATTTTTGGCGTATAAGTATGTTCCACCAGTTTCAGGATACAGTCTTGCTAATTGTGCTGAAGAGGATGCATTTGCAAATGCAAGGCTACTAGCCATAATTAACCCCAAGATGAGGGAATATGATGCAACTTTTGCTGTAGGAGCGATATTTAGAAAAAGACCGGCTCCAATCATTGAGCTTAGGCCTAAAAAAACAGAGTTTTTCAATGTAAGTGTTCTAGAAAATTTATCCATAAACCTATAGTATTATTTAACAGGAATAAATAATGTTTGATAAATTAGCACCGACACCAATAACTGAAAAGAAATATAGGTATCTTATGATCATTGCAATGGTTTGGATGTTTACTGGTGCTTGGGTCGACGCTAGTGCCCATTCATTCATTTTGGATGATATAGAAACATTCTTTACACCGTGGCATGCTTTGCTTTATTCAGGGTATGGTTTTGTTGTCATTTCAGCTGTTTATGTAAAAAATAAAATGGAAGATTATAAATTAGACGTAGGAGTTTTAGGTGCGTCAATTTTTGCTATAGGAGGAGGTTCTGATGCAATTTGGCATACCCTCCTTGGGATTGAAACAGGTGTTGAACCATTAATTACCCCATCTCATTTAATGCTTTTCTTAGGATCGTTTTTGATGCTAGATCATGTATTTGCATCCAGACCTTTTAAAGATACCCTCGATGCAGCTTCAATTTTTTCAATTGGTACGATTTATGGTCTGATTGTATTTATGACACAGTTTCTAAACCCGTTTCTAGATATAGAAATGTTCTTTTTTTATAATAATGACCGTCTTGCTGCAGGCTCAGTATTTTTTAATGCAATGTTATCTTGTATTGTTTTTGTTTACGCTATAAGGTTCAAAGCTTCACCTAAAAGCATGGGGGCGATTTATTTAATTTCATTCTTCTACCAGTCCGTATTTTTTATTCTTGATGATTTAATGAGTATGTTTTTGATGATAGTTTTAGGTTTAGGATTTTCGCTTGGAGCAATTCAGATTACTAATTGGTATTACAAAACTAATCATGATAGAAAAATACAGATAGCTTCCGCACTAATAGGATCTTTGTATGGACTAGTGGTTGTTGCGAACATTCTGTATTGGTCGAATGTTGGAGAAGTCGATCTTACGTGGAGATTTTATGGTCTAGGAGGATTGGTTACAACACCTTTGTTATTTGGTTACATGGTTGGAAACTTAGGAGTAAGCCCAAATACAGGCGAAGTTGTTCATTAGATCTTAATTTATATCTAGACTTTTTTTAAAGATTCTGACAACCTTCGTAATTCTTCAATTGCTTCATCTCTATCTTCAGGTAAATCACTTCTTAAAACAGGTTTACCGATAATTATTTTTATTCGTTTATTTTTTTTGTTGAATAACTCATTTAATTGAGAAATATCTCGAAGTTGTTTACTTACGTATGAGGCAAAATAGAAGAACCAAGAGTTTCTTGCTTTAATAAAAATAGGAACTAATTGACAGTCATGCCTTTCGGCTATGATTATGGGTGTTTTTTCCCACTCTCTGTCTTTTATTCCAAAAAAAGTAAGTTTTGAAAGCCTCCCTGATGGAAAAATTATACCAATCCGATTATCCAGAAAGAAACTTTTGATATTTCGATAAGTTTTTTTAGATGCTGTATGAACTTCTTTTTCTTTATCCCAGACCACAGGAGCAAATATATTTTCGAAAGAGCCTACTAAATAAATAAATAATTCATTTGCAAAGAAAAATATATCTTTTCTTACTTTGTATGTTTGGTGATATATTGCAATAGCATCCGCAGGTCCCATCGGATGATTTGATACAATCAAGCTTTTACCACTAGAAGGAATATTTTCGATTCCTCGAATTTCACAGTTTGCTGTATAGTTCTCTCCTAGCCAGCTGAAAGCTTCTGGTCCAGACATATCCTTTATAAAATCACCGGCATAAATTGTTTCATCAATTTTTAAATATTTAGCCAATAATCTATAAACTAATTTTGAAAGATAAGTTTCTTTTAGAAACCATGGACCTCTATCTTTTATAAGATTATGGATCTTCTCTTCCATTTACGCCTCAAACCTAGAACGCTTACCTTTGATACCATGAAATAATAAACGTAAACGTTTTATAACTTCTTCTTCGTTACCTTCTATATCTAAAGCAGGCAAAAGAGTAAAACATCTTTTTTCGTAATCAATTTGAACAGGCATCACTTCAGCATTTAACTCTCTAGCAATGTATAAAAAGCTTGATCTAAAACGTGAAGGGTCAAACCTTCCTTCAGGAGTAACAATTAGGACAAATCCATCTTGTTTTTTTAACTCTTCAATAACTGATTTATATTGTCCAGACTTTTCTTTTCTTTCAACTGGAATTGCTCCAAACTTTCTAAATATAATCTCTTGGAGCCAACCTAGAGGCCAAGGTACACCTTGTTTATCAATATCTTTTGGCTTTAAAAAAGGTACAGGCAAGCGTCTCATTGTCCATTTTGCTGATAAGTAACATATTTTTATATTCATAGCCATAACTATTAAAAACATAAAGTACTCATCTTTTGCAGACTGATGTGGGGCTGCTACTAATACAACATTTTTATTTTCCAAGAAATTGCCTTTTGCAGAGAAATTTTCTCTTTTTAGTAAAAATTCAGCAATGTATTTTAAAAAATATCTTTTTTTTGTAGGCGTAAGTTCGCTTGCTTTTAATTCTGGGAGTGCTTTGGAACCATGCATAATTTTTACTAAGTTACTACAAGTATAGTTATTTTTAATACGTTTTTAGTTCGTCGCTACCCATAAATGAAACATTATTAAATTCTTTCATTCTAAAAAAATGGCCAGAAGATATTTCAGTTGATCTTAAAAATGTATGTCCTCCATGACGTGGAAGAAACTTTCTCCACGTCCAAGGGTATAAAGGCAAGTTGAGAAGATAGGACAATAATGTCGACATTGTTCCTGCATGTGAAATAATCATCAAATTATTGATTTTATTATTACTTAAATCAAGCAACCTATCATAACGATCATCTATTGAAATAACCCCAATATTGCTAAGGCTTTCATCAAAATTTTTTATTATATTTTCACTAAATCCTTTCATGTATGCCCCATGAGTTGTTTCCATCCAGTCTTCAAAAGATCTTGTATTACGGTGATCGAAATACTCTCTAATTGTTTCCTGGCTTTCACCAATTAATTTTTTTTCATCGTCATCAAGTGCTTCACGAAGCCATTCAAAAGTTTTAACTTTAGGTGCAATATTTCTTTCTTCGAAAGGTTTAAGTGTCTCTTGAGCTCTACTTAAAGGAGAAACCCAAATTTCATCCATACTATTCTCAGAAAAAAAGGAAGCTGATTTTTCCGCTTGCTTTTTACCTATTTCAGTAAGGCCTGGGTCAACTGTATACTCACCATCTTTTACCCATTCTGGTTGACCGTGTCTAATCAGTACAATTTCCATATATAAACAATAGCAAAATGAAGTAATCTGTTATTAAAAGAAATAAATTTATGGAAAAAAAGATTTACAGAACTAGAAGTTCAATGCTACCAACTTTACTCACCGGTATGTTCTTAACATACATTTCTATAGACAACATGCTTGAAGGACCTTTAAGAATATTTCTCAGGGAATATATTACTTTAAAAGAGTTCGGTTCAGATTTAAGAGAAGAAGGGTTATATTATTTAATTCTAGGTATAGGTCTTTTTCAAATATTATTAGCCATACAGAGCTTCATTCAACCTGTCATTGAGATTAATAATGGACGCATTGCTCTAAGAACAAGAGAGAAGTCTTTAAGCGTGGTAAGAGACATATATGAAATAAAGAGCGTAGAAAAAAATGGTGAAGATAATTTAGTTTTTATTTTTGAAGATGCGACATTTAATGTACTTATAAAATATATAAAAGACGAAGAGTTAGCAGCAGTTATTAATTTTATTTCAGAATCAAAAGAAATTTAACAAGTGACAGTTTCTTCATTAAAAAAAGATTTAAGAAAATATATAAATGAAGAAAAAAGAGAAATTTTTCCAAGATTTTTCAAGACAGGAAAAGGTGAATATGGTGAAGGTGATAAATTCCTAGGTGTTGTTATGCCAGACATAACTAACGTTGCAAAAAAATATTCTAATTTAAAAAAAGAAGAGATAAAGAAACTTCTTCACTCAACCTGGCATGAAGAACGAATGTGTGGTTGGATAATTGTTTTAAATAATTATGATAAATCAGATAAAAAAGATGAATGGTATCAATTTACTATAAAAAATATTAAACAATTAAATGGCTGGGATCTTGTTGATAAAATTGCGCCAAACATAATTGGTAAACATTTAGAAAAAAAGAACCAGAAACAAATTTTAAAATGGTCGAGCAATAAATCTTTATGGATAAGAAGAATCGCAATACTGGCGACATGGTCAAGGATTAAGAATAATGAATTTAATCTGACTTTAAAATTAGCAAAAAAATATATACACGACTCAGAGGACCTTATTCATAAAGCTACTGGTTGGATGTTAAGAGAAATTGGCAAAAGAGATGAGAAAATATTGTTATCTTTTATGGGAAAAAACCACAAAAACATGCCTCGAATTATGGTTAGTTATGCACTAGAGCAAATAGATAAAGGAAAAAAGCAACAATTTATGATTAAAAGTTCGCGAAAAATACATTAATAAAAATTTTGCATAGAAGCATTTAGAGGGGTAAATTAGTAGAACACTATTTAAATGATATCGCAAGATTGAAAACAAATAGAATAGAAAATCCCGAAGGGTCGCAAGATCAATCGGGATTTTTGCTTTTCTGATGAGTTTCCACCTAATATTATTACATGGTTATGAAGGCACCCGTTGATAAAGGCTTACCATTTTTAGGACATTCTATTGAGTTCAATAGAGATGCATTAAAATTTAGCAGGAGACTGCAAAAAAAACTTGGTGACGTTGTAGAAGTATCTATCTTAAATGAAAGAGTTACTATGTTCTCGACTCCCTCAGCAACTAAACATATTTTTTTAGACCCTGAAGATAATTTTTCATCTAAACATGGATGGGAATTTTCTCTAGGTCCAACTTTTGAAAATGGTTTAATGTTAAGAGATTTTGATGACCATAAATATCACAGAGGACTTATGCAGGAATCATTTAGAAGAGATGCATTAGAAAATTATTTGGAAATTATACAACCAAGAATTGATGGATGGATAGAGGAGTTGAAAGAAAAAGAATCATTTGATTTATATGAAAACATTAAGCAACTAATGTTCAACGTAGCTCTTGAGTTATTTTTCGACGAGGTAGATGAGAGTAGATCAGCTGAATTGAATAAATTATTTAGTGACTCAGTTAAATCTGCTACTTCAGTTATAAGAAAACCACTTCCTTTTACAAGTTTAAAGAAAGGCCTTAAAGCAAGGAAAGAGCTTTTACAGTATTTTGAAACAAAGGCTGAGAAAATTGACACTGAAAGAAAAACATTATTTTCAGAACTAGTAAAAACAAACAAACAAGAAGGTGGACTATCAAATTATGAAATAGCGGAGCATATGATATTTCTACTTCTCGCTGCACACGACACAACAACAAGTACTTTAACTTCTTCGATACACTTCCTTTCAACCGATAGAGAGTTTTGTAAAGACTTAGCTAACGAATCAAGACCAATATCATGTACAAATATTTCTGAATTAAAGAATGGACACTTAGGAGAAGCATTATTTAACGAGGCAATAAGAAAATATCCACCGGTACCATTTTCCCCAAGATATGTTGTAAGAGACACAGAAGTAGAAGGCTATGAATTGGAAGCAGGGACATACGTAGCTGTAGGACCTCTAGTCCTGCACAACGACACAAGATATTGGGATAATCCAGAAATATTTTCTCCTCGAAGATTTGAAGACCCAACTTATCAAAATGAAGCATATTTTCCTTTTTCTGGAGGAGCCCATACATGTATAGGCAAATTTTTTGCAAGCTACATATTTAAGAATGTTGTGTATAAATTAGTAGACAACTTTGATAGCATTACTTCTAAAGAAGAGCTAAATATTAATCCTTCACCAATCCCACACCCTCGTTCAGATGTCAAAATCTATATAAAATAGTCTTTTTTACTAAAAAGTTCGCGAAAAAAATTACTTAAAATTTCTTGATTAGAAACAATTTTAAGGGTAAATTAGTTAAACACTATTGAAAAAGAAGTCGCAAGACCGAAAATGAAATAGAATAGAAAATCCCGAAGGGTCGCAAGATCAATCGGGATTTTTGCTTTTAATCTTTAAATAATACAAAAAGACTCCCTAGTGGCTGTAATTTTTGTTTAATCACACCTTGTTTCAGTGGTTCAAGGCACGAAAGGAAGTCCTAATTACTATTTTAGAGAGTATATTTAAAAGAATCTTTTTATAATCTTATATATATGTATAAAAAGAAGCCTATTCTTAGTTTTCTTATTTTTTTTGTAGTTTTTTGCAGTGGAAACACAGAATCAGAAAATATTGTATCAGCAGTACCTAATGAGAGAGAAGAAAAAAATAATGAAACAGAAATAGCAAATAATGAAATTTCTTCTCTTGAAGGGGGACCCACTTCCCACAAAGAAGATATTGATTCAATTATTCAAGAATTCCCTCAGGGTTTAGTTTCGTTTCTTTCAAAAGATGAGAGAGATTGTTTATTTGAAAATGCAAATATATTTGCTATTAGACAAATGGAGCTAGATTTAATGGAAGGTAGAAAAATTAGCGAAGAGAACATAAATTATTTTAAATTATGTAATATTCCACCTCCTCCAGAACCTACAGGAATGAATCAGGAAGCTCAAGGAAAACAACCAGGAGTTTCTCCACCACCTGGAAACAAAGGGCCTATAAACCAAAGCACACCATTAAGCTCAATTCATTTATCATACTTAGGATCAATCCGAAGTATGGAAAATAGTTTAGGGAATATTGCTGACCCATCTATTGTTGAAACGTTTGATGGAAGTATAAGAGTTTATTTTAAGAATGGTAACGAACCACAAGCAAATATAAATGGATATGATAATTTAATTCATTCGGCTATTTCAACTGACGGTGGCCGCACTTGGGAAGTTGAAGAAGGTGTACGTGTTCCTCTTAACTCTCCAATAGAAGCTTTAGTGATTGATGGAAAGATAGTTGCATGGGGATGGGAATTAGCAATGTCAGGAGACTTCTTAGTCAGGTATGAATCTTCTGACGGTATAAATTTTCAAAAAGTAGACATACCTGTTTTTTACCAATCAGATTGTAAGGATACAAATGGAAATTCAACAGGACCACTAGGAGATCCATCAATAACAAAATTAAATGATGGTTCCTGGATTTTTCATGCTCAAGAATTAGTAAGTCCTTTGGGAGATTTTAAAAGAAGGGGTTGCATAGCTACTTCCGAAGATGGAATGAGTTGGGTTTCACAGGCAGATCGCATGTATGGTGGAAATGAAGAGGATGTTACGACAAACCCTGCTATAAAATTAAATTCTTCAGGAATGGTTGAGTGGATATGGCCAACAACTAATTTTATGGTCTATAGACAAGGAACAGATAGTTTTAATTGGTCAGAGCCAGAATACCTTCCCAACGGAGGAGACCCAGATCTACTTGATCTAAAGAATGGAAAAAAATTATTAGCTTTTGGTAATTTTAACCCAAGACGTGGAGGTGCTCTTATCTTTACTGAGAGGATAGAAACAAATTATAAAATAACTGTTGTAGATACTGGTCCAACACAAATACCAACTAAAAAGTGGTTAGTTGAGGGTGCAAATCCCGCTGATATTAAAGTTGTTAACCTTTGTTTAGATTTAGATTTGAGTACAGCACAAGGCGCTACGGTTGTTATTAATGAAAAAGATGGACAATTAGAGGTTATAGCAACAGACTCTAATGAAATGTTTTCTAGCCCTTCATGTGTGTACATCTTAGTTGGGCCAAAACAAGTAATGGGATAATCTTTTCTTAACAACGAATTCCTTTATAATTAAATCCATGAATATTGGTTCCCATATACCTTCAAAAAAAGCGATTGAGGAGATAGAGTACAGAAAAGGTAATACTTTTCAAATATTTATCTCCAGTCCTATGATGTGGAAAAGCCCTAAACCAAGGGAAGACGTTGACATACTTCAAGAATATAAAGGCAATATATACGTTCATGCACCGTATTTATTAAATCTTGCAAGTCCAAATAATAAAGTTAGACATCCAAGCAGAAAGCTACTTAAAGAAACTTGCAAAGTAGCTGCTACTTTTGGTGCCAAAGGAGTTGTTGTTCACGGAGGTTCAGTAGGTGAAGGTGGAGATATCGGGGAAGGATATAAGAATTGGGCAAAAGCCATAAAGGAAGTTGAGGATACAGGAATGAGAGTTCTTGTTGAGAATACTGCTGGTGGAAAAAATTCAGTTGCTCGCTATATGGATTCAATTGAGAGACTCTGGGAAGTTGTAGGACATCTTAATGTAGGTCTTTGTCTTGACACTTGTCATACATGGGCAGGCGGGATACCAACAAAGGACGCAGTAAGAGGTTTTAAAAAACTTGTAAAGAAAATTGATTTAGTTCATTTTAATGATTCAAAAGATGGCTTTGAGAGCAGCAGAGATAGGCATGAAAACCTAGGTAAAGGAAATATTCCAAAGGAAGATCTTGAGTATGTAATAAATAATGCAAAAACAGACTTAATTGTTGAAACACCAAACGGTCCAGATGCACAAAAAAAAGATATTGCTTGGATAAAGAGAAGACTTAAAAAATGAATTACCTACCAAAAAATCTTTCCTTCAAGGAGGGAGTTGCCTTTATTGGTGAAACCTCATTAATAGATATTGCAAAAAATTATGGAACGCCTCTTTATGTATATGACTGGGAGCATTTAAATGACAACATTAATGGTTTCATTGATGCTTTTGGAGGAGATACTTTATTTAGATATGCTGCAAAAGCTTTTATTTCTAAGGCGCTTGTAAGAGAACTTGAGGAAAAAAAATGGGGTGTAGATGTTGTTTCAGGAGGAGAAATGGCAACAGTACAAGAAACAGTTGGAACGTTAGAAAATACTATATTTAACGGAACATTCAAAAGAGAGGATGAAATAGAGTATTTTATAGAAAATAATGGTGGTCATATTTCTATTGACAACCGTTATGAAATAGAAATGTTAGATAAAGCAGCTTCATCTCTAAACAAGAAACAACCAGTAATCATGAGGATTAATTTAGATGTAGGTGCTGAAACACACCCGATGGTTCTAACAAGTGGTTATGATCAACAATTTGGTATTTCCATTGGTTTTGCTGAGGAAGCTATGCATCAAATAGTATCATCAAAATCATTATTATTTTCAGGAATTCATGTACATGTTGGAAGTCAAATTAAAGATCCTGAACGTTATAAATTAGCTATGAGTTCTTGTTCAGATTTTATGAATACTCATTCAGAAAAAGTAGAAGGAGATGCAGTTTTTAATGCAGGTGGTGGCTTCTTCTCTCCGTATGCTGGAGATGAAGTAGATCATGAGCTCTCTGTTTACTCCCAAGCAATACATGATGGAGTAAAAGAGCATTGGTCAAAAGCATATAAGGTGATGATTGAACCAGGTAGAGCTTTAGTTAATAATCCTGGAGTTATTCTCTATACTGCAGGAGCTATAAAGTCTGATAGAGGAGAAAAGCCTTACATACTTGTTGATGGAGGTATGTCAGACAACCCAAGACCAGCATTATATGGAAGTGAACATAAATTATTTAACATCTCTGGTGGAAAAAGTGATAAAGAGGCAGTACATGCAGTATCGGGGAGACATTGTGAAAGTGGAGATTTGTTGGTAAAAGATGCAATGCTTCCTGAAGATACAGAATCTGGTGATATTTTAATGTCCACCTCAACTGGAGCATATACATTTTCTATGGCTAGTAATTACAACAGAGTTCCAAAATCTGGAGTAGTTGCTGTTACTAGTTCAGGAATTAATGAAATAGTTAATAGGCAAAGCTATGAAGACACATTCATTAATGATCTTTAATAATGAAAGTACAAATATACACACTTCAGTCAGTAGATGAGGCGAAAAAGGTTGCCAGTTTAGGTGTAGATCTTGTTGGGGTTACTCCAGCAAATATTGGCCTACCGGGAGAGATAACACTTGAAATGGGTAAAGATATTTGCGCATCTTTAACTGGAACAACAACTGTAGCAATATCTGTTTCAAATAATATTAGTGAAATAATTGATATGGCATTATTTGTTAAACCAGACATACTTCACTTATGTGGTAATCCAGGATCTATATCTGTAAACGACATAGAAAAAATAAAAGAAAAACTTTTAGATACTGGAATTGAAATAATGTTTGCAATATCAGTTGATAGTGAAAAAGCAATTCAAAATGCTATAAACTTTTCTGATGTATCCGATTATCTTATACTAGATACTTCTACAACAGACGTTGAAGGAATAGGTGCAAGTGGCAAAATACATGATTGGAATATATCAAGATCTATTGTTCAGAATGTAAAAACACCAGTAATACTTGCCGGAGGCCTTTCTATAGAAAACGTACAAGAAGCAATAGCTAAAGTGCAACCATGGGGAGTTGACTCATTAACTCATACAAATAAATTAATGGATGATGGAAGCTTTGTTAAAGATTTTAAAAAAGTCGAAGAATTTGTTAAAAAATCTAAAGAAATTATTTAAGACATGTCTAAAAAAATAATTTCTGTACTTGGAGATTCAAATGTTGATATGTCTTTATTGCTTTCAGATGTAAATAAATTAAAACCTCCCTCTTTATCAAGTGGAGGAACATGCGCCAATGTTGCAGCTGGGTTATCAAAGTTAGGATTAAAAGTAAAATTTTTTGGAACTGTCGGTAATGATATATACGGTAAACATGTTTTAGAAGAAATGAAAAATGATAACGTTGATACTCGGAATTTAATTGTTTTAGATGAACAGAGCACAGCAATGGTAATTGGTATTGTTCAATCAAATAGTGAGAGAAGCTTATTTGTTTGGCCCCCAGAAGGAGGAGCTCATGAATATTTAGAATTTTCCTTAATTGATAAAGAGCATCTTCTTGAAAGCGACTGGCTTCATGTTTCAGGCATTAGTTTAAGAAATGATCCAATAAAAACGACAATGATAGAAGTGATGAAATTATTTAAGGAAAACAACATACCTATTTCATTTGATTTAAACATAAGAGCTGAACTATGGGGCCTAGATCTTGAGTTTAAAGAAACAGTCTATAAAGCGATATCATATTCTGACTATATTTTTGGTAATTCTGATGAAGAAATTATTCCACTTACAGAAAAGAAGACTATAAATGAAGCTGCAAAAGCAATCATAAAAGAAAATCAGACCTTAATTTGTAGAAATGGATCAAAAAGTGTTTTAGCTTTTAATAAAAACAATTTAACTAAAAGAGAAGTTTTTAAGATATCCCCCAAAGATTCAATTGGTGCAGGAGATGCCTTCAACACAGGTTTTATTTCCGGAGTTTTACAAGATAAACCTATTGATGAAGCTATAGACTATGGAAATGCAGTAGCTGCATATAAACTTCTTGGTTATGGTGCCAGGCACTTACCCAATGTAAAAGAACTGGAAGAATTTATTTTAAATCAAAAAAAGAAACTGGAATAAATAAGAATTTGGTAGATTACAAAGATTTAAGTTTAAAATATAGATTTTTTTTAAGATCCCCTTATTTTTTATACAATAAATTAACTGCTCGGATCTATGGCAAGAAATTAATACAAATTAGAACAACTGGAAGAGTATCAAAAAAAGAAAGAAAAACACTTTTAGAAGTAATTGGAACAATTAACAATGCTCCTGTTGTTATTGCAGGATTTGGAGAAAAAAGTGACTGGGTATTAAATCTCCGAAAAAACCCTCAATTGGAAGTTGTGTGGACAAGTCTCAATTATACCTCGGTTGCCGAATGGTTAAATAAGGAGGATGCAATAGCTATATTAAGTGACTACAAAAAACGTAATCCAAATCTAGTTAAATTATATGAATCCTTATTTGAAAGGTCTTGGGATAAGTTCTATCAACTTCCTATTTGTATGTTTCCAGAGATTAAATAGTTGCTACTATTCTTCCAATTGTTTTCCTAGAACCAATCAAATCTAAATAATCAAGTATTTTTTCAAAAGGTATGATCTCATACACAGGGTCAATCTTTTTCTCTAAATACAAATTAAACAATGACTCCATCCTTGAGTGTAAATAAGCTGAGTCATCATCTTCAAAGCTAATCATAAAAACTCCCATAAGGGTGATATTTTTTACTAATAAATAACTTAACAACTGGTTAGGTATGTTTCCGCTTGCAAAGCCAACAATTAAAGCCCTACCTTCTGAACTTAGCAAACGAAGCCCTTCTTCATAGGGTTCACCTCCCACTTGGTCATAGAAAATATTAATTGGTCGTTTCCCATACTTATTCTCAATTACTTCTTTTAAATTCTCTTTCTGATAATTGATTATTAAATCTGGATTATATTTTTTAATAAATTCTGCTTTTTCATCAGAACCAACTGCAGCTATTACTTTCGCATTTGATAGTTTAGCAAGCTGGATAGCAGCTAAGCCCACCCCACCTGCTGCTGCATTTACTAAAACTCTTTCACCTTCTTTAACTTGAGCACGTCTATGCAAGGCAAAATCTGAGGTTAAATAAGCCATTAAGATACTTGCTGCTACTTCATAACTAATTTCATCAGGGATTTTGTAAGTTAAATTTTCACTACTTATACAAAACTCACCAAAACTTCCATAACGTCCTGATCTAAAAACAGTACAAGCACCAACTACTCTATCGCCTACTTTTAGATGGCTGTCCTCTGCACATTCTTTAACTATTCCTGCAACTTCAAATCCTGGTACAAACGGCGTTTGAGGATTTGATTGGTACATTCCACCTGAAAGCAGTAAATCTGCAAAATTTAGTGTTGCTGCCTTTGTTTCTATAAGAACTTCCTTTTCTCCACGAGGAGGCATCTCCATGTTTCCTATCTTTAAGTTAGTAAAAGGCCCAACTTCATTTTGAATCCAAGCTTTATATTCTGACATAATTACCTTATCAAACCTCTATTTACAAAAAATTCTACCGTATCGTTAATAGTTTCTCTTATAGGTCTTGAGCTATGACCAAGTTCTTCTCTAGCTAATGAACTTGGAATAAAATAATTTCCTGTTTGAGCTGTATGAATAGAATCTAAAGTAATTACTCTCGGCTCCTTTTTAATTATTGATATTATATACTCAAAAGGTATTGCAAAATAAGTAAAAAAATCAGGAATGCTTCCTAAAACTGTTTTTCTTCCGAGCTGTTCTGACATAAATTCTGCAATTTGGAGATACATACAATACTCCCCTCCAACAAGATAATTTTGACCAGTTTTCCCATTTTCTACAGCAGAGATAGCTGTAGAGCAAAGATCTCGTACATCTATAAAGTTATAACCCCAATTAGGCATTAGCTTTCTTTTTCCATTAGCCATATCAACTAAAGCTTGCATGGGGATTCCTGGTTTAAAGTCATTGGGACCAACTATTGATGTTGGGTGGATTATGCTTGCATTCAAACCTTTCGAGCAATAATCAAGAACTATTTTATGTCCATCAGCTTTAGACAGATCATAAGGCATGGCAGTAGGATCATCTATTAACTTCCTGTCTTCATAAAGAGGTTCATCTATAGGGAATCTATAAAACGCATCAACAGATGAAAAGTGAACCATTTTTTTAACATTTGCATTTAACGCAGCTTCACATACATTTTTTGTTCCCTCGACATTTACTTTTCTAATCTGATCCTTATATCTTCTATCAAGATTTATTAATGCAGCGGTATGGAAAACAATATCAACATTGTTAAAAGCTTTATCTAAGGTATCTCTTTTTGTTATATCACCATCAATAAGTTCGACTTCGAGACCTTCGAAAGCTCTATGATCTTTATCAAAATCAATACACCTTACTTTATATCCTTCGTCTAAAAGAGCTCTGGTAAGATTTGACCCAACATGACCAGACCCTCCTGTGATTAAAGCTAAAGACATAATTCCCCTTAATATTTATTTCAACATTATTATTTTAGTAGGATAATTGTATGGAAAATAATGACAATCTAAGAGAACAGGCAGTAGCTAATATTGCATTTAGAGTTCATGCTTTGATCTACTTATTAGTGAATAGTGGATTATTAGTAATTGATTTAATGTTTGATAACTCCAGTTCTTTAACGTGGTTTTACTTTGCTTCATTTGGGTGGGGTATTGGACTTTTAGCCCACTTCCTATTCATGACTAGAACCGTAGGTTTCTTCTCTGTTGAAAGGGAAATTGAAAGAATAAAAAATCAAAACAAGCATCGTTATTGATTGAAAAAGAAATCTTAATAATTTTATAGCTTGATAAGGTGTTCTAATGGATAAAAAAGTATACCTTCTTTGGTTTGGGCAAACTATTTCTTGGACAGGTTCCGCTATGTCTTTTTTTGCTATAGGAGTCTGGATCTATCAAACCACTGGGAAAGCGAGTGCTTTATCAACAATTTTATTCATCACAGCAATTGTTGGTGTCATTACAGGACCATTTGGCGGAGTTTTAGCAGACAGATTTCCCAGAAAAAAATTAATTATTATTTTTGATTTAACAATCGCAGTATTGATGTGTTTTATTGGTTATTTTGCATTAAATGATATGTTGACACTTACTCTCTTAATACCTTTTGCTTTAGCTTTTGGGATATTTGAAATAGCCCATTGGACAACATGGAGCGCCTTTTTAGGTGACGTTGTAAAGAAGCAAAACGTAACAAAAGTTTCTGCTTTATTTGAGAGCGCGGAAGCAATTTCAATGTTACTTGGGCCAATTGGTGGAGCTTTTATTTATTCTTTCTTCGGATTAGAAGGAGTCATAGTTGTTGATCTTGTCACTTGTTTTTTTGGTATCGCAACAATTACATTATTTAAAAGCAAGAAAATCAAAACAAAAGGTAATTTGAATTTTAGAAACGTTTATCTAGATCTTCTTGAAGCATATAACTGGTTAAAGAAACAAAAAGGACTGTTATCTTTAGTTCTTATCCTTTGCATATGTAATGGCCTCCATGGCTTTATTGCAGTTTTGCTTCCACCTATGGTTTTAAGCTTTACAGACGCAACAGGACTTGGCTTTATTGAATCAGTTGCTGGTATGGCGTTTCTTGTTGGTTCAATTATTTCTTTAAGAATATCTGACAGGATACAAGGAGACATGAAGGTTGCCATAATAATGGGACTTTTCTGCGGGCTAGCAATAATCATAGGCTCAATAAGACCTAGTATCTATCTTTTATGTATATTTGGGATCCTTGAGGGAGTTAGTGGGACAATTCAATATACAGTTTCATCAGGAGCATGGTTAGCAATTACAGATGAGAGCATTAGAGGAAGAGCCTTGGCACTTAGGGGAACCATTGCTCAAATGTTAAGGCCATTTGGAGTAGTGATAGCGGGCCCATTAGGAGATTATTTAGAGTTTACTTTTTATCCAAAAAATGTAGACATCTTATCACCAATAGTAGGAACTGGTCCGGGAAGAGGATATGCACTATTGTTTTTTGCTATAGGGGTTATATATACAGTTCTTTGGATTTATAATTTCAATAACAAAAACTTAGAAAAACTATCAAAACAAGTAAAGGGCATTGTAAATAGGTAAAGTCAGCTTTAGCTTGTTAGACTAAGGTTTATGAAGAAATATAGTTTAATTCTATTGGTGTTACTGATTTCTTTCTGTTCAGGTGGTTCAAGCTCTACTGCAGAAGAAGAGACAGTAGTTGCTGAAGAAGTTCAGGAGATTGAAGAAGTCGTAGAAACCGTAAAAGAACCCGGTAATAGTATTTGGGTTTCAGCAAAAAAAGGTGATCTTGCATCAATTGAACAACATATAGCTTATGGAACAGATATAAACTCAAAAGGCTCAAGAAGAAATGAAACAGCACTTATTATTGCTGCATGTCAGGGTCATTATGAGATTGTTGATCTATTAGTAAATGCTGGAGCAGATCTTGATGTAAAAAATGATGAAGATGTTACTGCGCAATTCTGTGCTGTATTCTTTGGTAGGACTGAAATAGTACAACTACTTAGTGATGCTGGAGCAGATCCAAATATTGTTATGAACCAAGACTTAACAGCAATGGACTTAGTATCTGTTGAATGGGCAAGCGATAGAGAAACAGCAGTAAAATTATATAAGTTAAAGTATGGTGTTAGTTTTGATATTGAAGATGTTATAGCAGCTCATCCAGTAATTATGGAAATACTAAACAAGTAAATATAAAATAGAAAATATTTTATGAAAAAATGCTTAGCACTTTTATTAATATTTTGTATGTGTGGTGGTTCTGACACAGCTATCTTGACTATTGAAGACACAACTACAACTACAGTTCAAGACACAATAACTACTACAGTTCAAGACACAACAACTACTACAATTCAAGACTCAAATACGAATACAGAATCTCAAGACTCAAATACGAATACAGAATCTCAAGACTCAAATACATGTACAGAATCATCTACGTCTGATTCAAGTTCAAGTAATAATATAATTTGGGGTAAAGTTACTTCATGTTTTGAGGTCTATGCTGCACCAGATGTAACACAACAACACATAGACGTATCTGTTGAATGGTTTAATAAAGGTATTGAATTATGGGGAAATTATGGTCCAGCTGAGTTATGGATAGTTGGAAAGAGTAAGGATGGTGCAAGAGCTCTAGATGATATATGGTGTGATGTAAGGGTAGAAAAAGACCCAACATGGAATACGAAGTGGGATTGTTTAAATGGAGATCCTTACGGTTCAGGAGATGGGTGGTCCCAGTTTTATAGATGCCCTGACGAGGGATGTTCTTTTGTTTCTACATACATTAGAGAGAGTTTAGGATATTATTTTAGCGCAATGACTATGTCAACGAAATACCCAGGCCCTGAAGAAGATGATTATAAAAAAGTTATACTTCATGAGTATTTCCATATTTATCAAGCTGCACAAGTTTCTCAACCAGAGATTGAAGATGATGACGGGGATTGGATGACTAGCAATAGAAACTATATAGAGACAGGAGATTATGTACAAAGACCTTGGATAACAGAAGGTGGGGCTGAGTACATGGCTACTTATTGGTACTCTAAACAATCTGGGGTAAGTGAAGGATACCTTGAGGAGAGGATGAGATGGAAAGCAGAATCTCTACCAGGCTATCTAAGTAATGGGAAAAGCATGAGAGAAATTGGTTATGATAATGATGGCTGGAACATCTATGATGTTGGCACTTGGTTTGTAGCTTATATAATAAACCAAACTAGTGAAGAAACATTTAGAGTTGATTTTTATAGCGAACTTGAAGAACTAGGTTTTGAAGCAGCATTCCAGAAGCATTTTGGTAAATCAGCAGATGCAATGATAGAAGAATTTAATGCTTGGGCTAGTCAGCCAGTAGATGTATTGGTAGAAATTCTTCCTTAACGAAATTTATCAAAGAACCCTTTTTTATAAGCATAAAAAGCAATACTTGTTAACAATACTCCAGAAACAAATGGCGGTATCCGTGTTAAAAAGATTAAGAAAGCAATAGCAACAATTCCATAATCTACAGACCTCCAGAATTTATTAGAAAGTTGAGGAATTAAATTGAACGTTCTTAGTATCAAAATAAGTATGGCAACTGCAATAATGTAATACATAATCTAAGTATATTCGATTTAACTATCATTAAACATGATGAAGAAAACTGCAATAGTCACAGGAGCAAACACTGGTTTAGGGTTTGCAGCTGCAAAGGGTCTTGTTGAGAGAGATTATCATGTAGTTTTAGCCTGTAGAAACAGAGAAAAAGGAAGAGCTGCCCAAAAAGAGCTCGGACCGAATGCACTTTTTAGAAAGCTTGATATCACAAGTTTTTCTAGTATTGAATTTTTTCTTCATGAAATTAAAAACAACTATGACGGTATAGATCTTTTATATAACAATGCTGGAATAATGTATGTTCCATATAAAACAACTGAAGAGGGTTTTGAGTCAACAATAGCTACAAACTATTTAGGTGCATTTTATTCAACTCTAGAACTTTTAGAACTAATGAAGTATAGAGAAGATTCTAGGATTGTTCAGGTTTCAAGCATTGCAATGTATTTAGCAAGAGATGTTCGGTTAGAAGGTTTGCATGAAGAGAAGGATTATAATCCTTGGACTTGGTACAACTACTCAAATCTTTACAGAACAATGTTTGCATTTGAACTAGATGACAAACTAAAGAATCACCACACAAAAGTTGTTGTAGCACACCCAGGAATCACGAAGTCAAGGTTACGCAAAAGAAGGAAGAGAAATCTTACAACAATGGGTTTTGATTTAATTGCAACAAACATTAAAACAGGAGTAGCCCCCGTTTTAGAGGCATCAACCAACTTAAACATAAAAGGAAAAGAAGTATTTGGACCTGGGGTAATTCACCAATACGGGAAACCACGAATTTATAGAGGAAATAAAATTGCTTATGATAAAGAAGAGAGAAAGAAATTATGGAATTACTCTGTAGACCTTACAGGGAAAGATTATAAATGATTATTGTTGAAACAACCTTTAATAAAAAAGAAGATGCTGAGTTCGTAGTAAATTTTCTTTTAGAGAAAAAACTTATTGCTTGTGCAACATACAAGAATGTTGAATCTTCTTATGTGTGGAAAGACGATATAAAAAATGAAGAAGAGATAGAGGTTTCCCTACACACTAGTGAAAGTTTATTTACTAAAGTTGTAGAAAATGTTAAAGAAAAACATCCATATGAGCTACCAAGAATAACAACTATTCATCCACTTTATACATTGCCTGAATATGAAGATTGGGTAAAGCAGGAAACAGGTGACTAGTGAGCTCTTATATAGCTCCATACATCGTAGTTATCTAAATTAATTGATCTAACCTCATGCTTGTCAAGAGCAGCTACTATCTGTGCACGATGTTCTGCGGCATGAAAAACCATTTGAGAGAAAATAGTAGTTGATTTATGTTCCTTTACTCCACTCCTCATTTTTACTGTAAGATCAACATCTCCAATTCCTTGATTATCTATTAATCCCTGGTCTATTTCGTAGAGTTTATCGATTAAGACGTTTATATCATCAGATGTTGATGGCTCGTTAAGGTCTAATGGCGTAGTTTCAGTTACTCCATTTACAAATTGTCCATAGTTACTTGATGCTTTAGCTATATGCAGCATTATTGTTTTTACTTTCCATTCAGGATCAATTACAAAATAATCTAGAACTTCATTATCTAGTTTTGAAACTTCTGTATAAATTTCCTTATTTGCCCACTGCATATGTTTAAGCAAAAGATCTAATGAAATCATTTATCTTTTAATTCTTCTATTTGCTTTTCCAACTCATTTACCTTTTGACTAAGAATTTCAATATCATCAACGTTTTTTGCAGATCTAACATATCTATCATTTTGCCATTTAATACCCCATTTAGTCATAGGAATAGTAATTGCAGCTATAGGAACCATAATCAAACCTTCTCTAATAGACCCACTCCAAGCAATAAGTGCAAATACTCCTATAAAGATAATGTAAAGAAAGTACATAATTGCCTTTTCCATCTTTTGCATAAAATATTTTTCTTTGGTTTCTAATGAATTCATACTTAAAGAATAATACATAATATAAAATAGTTTTATGAAGGTATTGGTAGTCTGTACAGGAAACTCATGTCGATCTCAAATTGCTGAGGGACTAATAAAAAATAGATATTCTGAATTTGAAGTTTATTCAGCAGGAACACACCCAGAAACCAATGTAAATCCATACGCTATAAGAGCTATGGGAGAGAAGAATATTGATATAACTAATCAATACCCAAAGTTGGTGGATGATTTTATTGAAACAGAATTTGACTATGTTCTAACGGTCTGTGACTCAGCAAATGAATTATGCCCTGTATTTCCAAACACAAAGAACAGAGCTCATAAATCTTTTGTAGACCCTAATAGAGATTCTTACGAATCAGATGAAGATGCATTAAATATATATAGGGAAACAGTAAAAGATATTTCAGAGTGGATAGACAATTTAGAGTTCTAATCTCTATTATTAATTTAATAAGGTACTAATGAAAAAAATTCTTAAATGGTTTTCAATTATAGTTGCAAGTCTTGTTGGGGCTCTTCTGGTTGCTGGAATTATTATTTTTAGAATGCCATTACCCGATCATGAGATTGATATTTCAGGACTTCCTTTGAATGATTCTGTCGAAATCATTAGAGACGATAGAGGAGTCCCACATATTTATGGCACAAATGTCGATGACATTCTTTTTGCTCAAGGATATGTTCATGCCCAAGATAGGTTTTGGCAATTAGAATTTTGGAGCCATTTAAGTACAGGACGTTTAGCTTCCTTGATAGGAGATCCTGGAGTTGGGGCAGATTTGCTTTTTAGAACGTATGGTTTCAACAGGGTGGCAGAGGAAGAGTATGAACAGATGTCACCAGAGATGAAGAATGACCTCATCCAGTATACAAAAGGTATAAATGCCTATATTAAGTCAAGGCCTCAGAGGAAATTAAGTCTGGAACATTTTTTCTTAACTTTTATTAATCCAGATTATGTTGTTGATGAATACCTTCCGTATTACCCACTTTCTTGGGCGAAGATGATGGCTTATGATCTTAATGGAAATTATGATGCTGAGATAAGGAATGCAAAAACATATGGCACGCTTTCAGAAACTATCAATAGCTTGCTTAAACCACCATTTCCTCAAAAACATCCATATATTGTAGAAGACTGGACAAGTACAGGAACCTTTACCTCTAATTACAACTTTGATATTATTCAATCTTTATTTATTTCATATTCAACAAGAGATTTAAGATTTACAGACTCAATTGGTTCAAATAGTTGGGCAATATCTGGATTGCATACAGAGTCAGGATACCCAATATTAGCTAACGATCCCCACCTATCAGCCCAGCTTCCACCTATCTGGTATGAGAATGGATTACATTGTTTTCCATATGGGCCTAATTGCAATTTAGATGCTATCGGCTTATCTTTTGCTGGTTCGCCTTATGTTATTATTGGACACAACAGTTCTTCAGCTTGGGGTTTTACAAATATGGGACCTGACGTACAAGACCTATATATTGAAAAGATTAATCCAGCTAACCCAAACCAATATGAAGTAGATGGAGAATGGAAAGATATGGAGCGTTTTACTGAAATTATTTATCTTCCGAATCAAGAACCAATCATTATTGAAGTAAGAGAAACCCATCACGGGCCTATATTGTCTGATAGGGATTATCCAATAAATAATATTGAATTTTCTGAACAATCCAGAATTGAATTACCAGAAAATTATGCTATTTCTTTGAGCTGGACTGCTTTACATCCTGGTAAGACATTTCAATCAATTCGTGACTTCAACTATATGAAGAACTACGAAGAATTTAGAGAAGCAACTAAGAATTTTCATGTACCAGCACAGAATCTTTTATATGCTGATATTGATGGGAATATTGCTTACCAATCTCCAGGTTTAATACCTATTAGAGCAGAAGGTCATTCAGGTCAATATCCAATTCCGGGATGGGATTCTTCAAATGATTGGAAGGGATTTGTTCCATTTGATAGTCTTCCATTTATTCTGAATCCAGAAAGTGGATATATTATTACTGCAAATCAAGCTATTCATCCTGATCAGCCTTGGTTAGATTCTCACAATAAAGGATATAGAGGACAGTCTATAAAAAGAGTGATAGAAAATAACCTAAGTGAAAAGGTAAGTATTGATGATGTAATGAACATGCAGATAAATAATTATGATTACTCACCTTTCTACATACTTCCGTATATTTTTGACTCTGTGTATACAGAATCCTTAGTTCTTAATGAATTAAAAGCTTGGACAGAAAGAGAAACTGCCTATGAAATGAATATAGATTCTTCAGGCGCAGCAGCTTGGGCAGTCTTTGTTAAGAATTTAGTAAATCATACTTTTGAAGAACTTATTGTTTATGACGGAAGTGGTGAGGAAATTAATTTAATGCCCGGACATTCTGATACAACAATAGAAATTCTTTTATCCATGTTGAAGGACCCCAACCATATTCTGTGGGACTATCAAAGTACAGAGAATAAAGAAAACCTTTCTGATCTATTAGCTATTGTTTTAGATGCATCTGATACTGAGATTATTGATTTATTAGGGGATAATCCGAAGAAATGGGAATGGGGAGAGATACATACAATAACATATTCTACGAATCTTTTAGGACAAGCAGGCATAGCGCCTTTAACAGCAATGGTTGATCTAGGACCGTATAAAGTGAGTGGTTCTGCTAATACAGTAAATGCCACTGGTTGGTCATTTGATGGAGATTACTCAATTGCAGATAAATTTGGACATCCCTCAATGAGGATGATTGTTGATTTAAGTAATTTTAATAATTCAAAAACAGTCCTGCCTACAGGTCAGTCAGGACATGTTTTCTCTAAGTATTATGATGACCAGGTTGATAGTTGGATTTCAAATGAAATGTTTCCACAGTATTATTCAAGAGAACTTGTAGCTGAAAATGGAAAAAATGTAATGTATTTGAGGCCTTAGCTTACAAGGAACTAGCCAGCTAAACCAAGAATTACAAATATAACACCTGCCATTCCTATGCCATTGGTTATTAAATGAGCAATAATTCCGGGCCAGGTATTTTGAAAACGTTGTACTACAAATGATAATGCTAAAGCACCGGGTAGCAATGCAAACATCTGCCACCATTTAAATACATGAAGTAATGTCCACATAACGCCATGAGTCATCCATGTATTTTTACCATGCGCTAATTCTTGACGAGGAAGAACATATCCTCTCCAGAGAAACTCCTCTCCTAAAATATTTAATATTAATGAGAAAATTGTTAAAAGCACCAGAGACAAATTTCCTACACTCTCTACACCCATCTGACTTTTTAAACTTTCAAGACTCTGAGGAGTACTTGGGTCAATATATGATGGAGTGTTTTCAGGTATTGTAAGCAAACCATTGTCAATTAAGGCAGAGGTTAAGGGCAACAGTAGTGAAGACAGTGCTCCCGCAGTTACTAACATAAATACAAATAATCCAAAAGTCCATATCCAACCCTTGCGATCCATTGCCTTGAGTCTGAATCTATCTCTAAGAGATGGCCAATTAATTGGATTACCTTCTTTCCAATAAGCAACCAGTGAAGTAATAAGCATTATTGCTAATGGGACATCCAAGGCAATCATATAGCTAACAAACGTAGAAAAACCTTGTGCTACTAAATAAGGGAATAATCTAAATACACATAAAACAGTTATCACTGCAGGTATTCCAAAATAAAGCAGTGACTCCCCTAAGTACATAGGTTTTAATTTTGTTGAATCTTTGCTTTCGATATTCATAAGAAATCCTCTTTATAATTCTTACCTTACAAGCAAGAAGTCACAGGTTCAAATCCTGTAGCGCCCACAAGGGTTATCTATGGTAAAAAATCTGTAAATAGAAAAAATCTACTAAGATAAAATTAATGACAAACGCAGAAGAAATATCTAAATACAAAAAACTCTTAGATGACGGTGTAATTACACAAGAAGATTTTGATAAAAAAAAGAACGATCTTTTAAGCTCTACAGAAGGTTCGAATATGTCTCCCGATAATAAATGGCTTGTGACACTATTGCTCTGTCTCTTTGTAGGTTTTCTAGGTGTTCATAGATTTTATGTTGGAAAAATAGGTACTGGTATTTTACATCTTTTCACTTTAGGGGCTTTCGGTATTTGGACTCTTATTGATTTAGTAATTATTGTCCTTGGTAAATTTACTGATAAGGAAGGCAACTTAGTTACCAGATAGTCTCTTTATAAACAGAAAAAGAGAGAATGAAAGGTCCTCTCTTCTACTGTTTGAAGCTTATAGTGTTGCAACACTAATTCTTAAAAAGACAGCTTCTTGATAGATATTACATATAAGAGTTATGAATGGGGAAAGTATTTTTTTAATTTAATTAGTTAAATTTTTCAGTTCTGTAGAGATTAAAAAAGCATAACGTAGCAACTGAACACAATAAATGCCAAACCATATGAGCTTGTAACCATGAATCAGGATTACACCACGGGTGTTCCGGAACTCCTGTTCCCCAAATAAGAAGAGCTCCAAAAAAAGAAGCAAAACCTAAGAAAAACCAAGGAGTATATTTTTTTGTAGTTGTTGATTGGAGATTTGGAATGAAAGCAGGTACAAAATAAAGAAGCATTTCCCAGTTGTCTTGAAAGTTTTGAAGAGCATTAATTACTGGGTTACCAAAAAGTTGTTGAGTCAACAATACAGCGAACCCAGACCCAACTCTTCCATAAATATTTGGAAATTTAACTAATACTTCAGTAGCAATCCACAAACCAATGCTTAATTCAAATAGATTCACCCCAATACCCATACCTCCATCAATAAACCAGTAGCTATAAGCAAACCAACCAAGAAGTAGAGAATAAATGGTGAAATATGTTTTTAAAGAAAGCCCCATTAACCGTTTTAGGTTATACAGCCAAAGAATCAGAATATATGTAATCATTGAAACATTATCTAACCACGCACCAAATGCAGTATGTGTTCCATGCATAGCCATTGATCCAGGGCCTAAAAATGTTGAAGCTGATGCATAAAGGACTGCAATAGCTGATGAGCCAAACATCTTGATACCTTTTCCTGAGGTTGCATCTTGTGCAAGCTTATAAAACATATACAAACCAGTAAATACAAATCCAAGATTCCCTAGTGTGTTGGCTGGCTCTCTAAAAAATCCACCACTTACTCTTTCACACCAACGTGAGATTTGACCAATCGCTTGCTCATTTTCTGCAGGAAGACCCCAACCATTAGCTCCAAAGATAATGAAAAGGCCAGAAGTTACTGCAAGAGTTAATAAAGCTGTTCCGAAAGGTTTATAAGAAAAGAGTGAGTTATTTTTTACTTGCATTTAGGGCTGAGTCCATATCATCAATAAGGTCTTCTATATTTTCTATACCCACTGAAATTCTTATTAATTTTTCTGGTGCATTGTTGATTACCTCTCCGTCTAAACCAGTGACTTTTTCATGGGTCATCAAATATGGAACCTCAATTAAAGTTTCAACTCCACCTAAACTTACAGCTAACTTATAAAGATTGAGTTCTTTCCAAAAACTCTCTTCATTTATATGATCTTCTAAGAAGAAACTTAACATTCCACCAAAATAATCCATTTGCTTAGATGCAATATCATGATTTTCGCTATCCTTTAAGCCTGGATAACGAGTTTCTTTTATATGTTCAGACGTTGAAAGATACTCTGCTAATTGATGAGCATTTCTTGAATGTAGTTCAATCCTTGGGCCAAGTGTGTAAAGACCCCTTTGACAAAGATATGAATCAAAAGGAGACATTATTCCACCACTTGTTTTCTGATACTCATAAAGCGTTTCACGAATTTCTAAATTATTTACGACAATGACCCCGCCTAAAGTATCACTATGTCCACCAATATACTTAGTAGTAGAGTGCATAATAATGTCTACCCCATGTTCGAATGGTCTAGTAATAAATGGTGTGCAGAAGGTGCTATCAGCTACTAAAAGGGCTCCTTCGCTGTGTGCTAGTTCAGAGATCTTACTTAAATCATATATATTCATATTTGGATTTGAAGGAGACTCAATCCAAACAAGTTTTGTTTTACTGTTTATTAAGCTTTCTAGTTTCTCAAGATCATACATATCACAAAAATTGACCTCAAGCCCTCTCTTCCTTGCAATTGTTGCAAAAAAGTTTGTTGTTCCCCCATATACATCTTTAGTTATAACAACATTTTCATCAGGCTTAATAAGTTCAGCAATTAACGCTACTGATGCCATTCCTGAAGCCATTGCTAAGCCAGGAATTTCCTCATAATTTTCATTTCCCTCAAGAGAGGAAATGGTTCTTTCAAACAGTTCTCTAGTTGGGTTGTTGACTCTTCCATAAAAATATTCAGACTCTCCAGGTACTGGATTTTCATAAGTAGATGTTAAGTGGAGTGGAGACATGACATCGCCAGTTGGCAATTCTATTCTTTTTTTTGTATGAAGTGCTCGAGTATTAATTCCATACTTTTTTGATTTCCCCATAGGTAGAGTTTAAAGCGAATCTGAATAATAAGAAGAAAATATTTACAGTTTTTGTTTGAAAGTCAAAATTATAATTCCTAGATTTACATCATGATAAAAAATATATATATTGCAGGACCTCTTTTTAATGTACATGAAAAGAAATATCTTGAAGAGATAGCTGAGGTTCTAGAAGGAGCAGGTTATGATTGTTTTCTTCCTCATAGAGAAAACGCAGGAATAGATCCTAATGAGTTGAAAGATAATAACATGTCACAATCTACAAAAGATGCTATTTTCCAAAATGATGTAGACGCTCTAAGCAAATCAGACTTAGTAGTTGCTCTTGTAACGGGGCAAGATATAGATTCAGGAACAGCATCTGAAATTGGCTATATGTATGCAAGTAAAAAACCTGTAATTGCTATTACAGCTGAGGAAAGAAGATATAGAAATTTGTTTACTGAAGGTATGTTTAGTACAAGTGTAGATAATGTTAGTGATCTTTTGAATGAGATTAGTAAGATAGATTCTTAATTAGATACTAAAACTTCTTTGAACCCTCTTATACCGAAAGCACCAGTTCTTTCAGGCTTTGAATCTAAGGTCCAGCTATATTCAAAAAGATTATTAAAGGAAGCTTCAAGTTCTAACCTTGCTAAGTGAGCTCCAAGACAGAAATGCATTCCTCCACCAAAGCTTGTATGGTTTAAATTTTCCCTATCAAATATTATTTTTTCAGCGTCTTGAAATACTTCATCATCACGATTAGCAGATCCTAACAGTATGGCAACCTTTGCATTTTTTGGAATTTTATATCCTCTTACTTCCGCATCTTCAAGGGACCATCTTTGAAAAAACTGTAGAGGGCTATCCCACCTAAGTAACTCTTCAACTATATTCTTTACATCAAATTTTTTGTTTAAGAGTTTTGTTTCAATTCCGTTTGAGAGAAGAGCACTCATCCCATTTCCAATAGTATTAACAGTAGCTTCATGGCCAGCATTTAATAAAAGTATGGCTGTACATATAATTTGGTCCTTACTTAATTTTTGATCATTTTCAGAAACGTCTGCTAAACGAGTTATCATATCATCTCCTGGGTGTTTTATTTTTTCATCAATCAGGTCATCAATGTAGTAGTAGAATTCTTTAGCTGAATTCTCAGCTAAATCAGCATTGTCATCAGTTACTTGTAAGTCATACATGCGAACAATATCATTTGACCATCTAAGAAAATCATCATATCTAGACTCAGGGACACCTAATAGTTCACCCATAATTGCTATTGAAAACGGTTGAGCATAATCATGTAATAAATCGAAATTACTCCCTATTAGTGGATTTAATATTTCTCGTGATTTCTTCTCTATAAATGGTCTTAATAATTCAACTTGTCTTATAGAAAATGCTTTTGCAACTAACCCTCTAAGCTCATTATGTGCAGATCCTTCAAGGTTAAGTAAAGAAAATTCTTCTGTCTTTCCAAAATAATCATAAGCTTTTTTTCTACCATCCCACTCTCTATCACCTTCTATGTCACCGGGTTTTGCAGATACATATTTTTTACTACTTTGTACTGATTTCACATCTTCATATTTTGTTAAGTAGATTAAATCAGAAATTTCATCATAAAAAATAGGTGATTTTTCTCTAAAATCTTTCATTGCAGGATAAGGATTTTCTATAAAATCCAAATCTTGATTTGGAAAAGTTATATTTTTTAATTCCATACTTAATTAATTATATGACTTATTACTGAAGAATTTCAAAAAATCTTTTCTGAATTTTATACAGTAAAAGACGTTAAATGATATTATCAGTTAATGTCTGATATTAAGATAGAGAACCTAAGTGTGCAATACCTTGGAGAAGAAGAAAAGGCACTTGATGATGTTTCAGTTGAGATAAAGCAAGGTGAGTTCGTAGCCATTCTTGGATCACATGGAGCAGGGAAAACAACTCTTTGCTTATCTATTAATGGAATTGTACCAAATATGATTGCAGCTGATATGTATGGGATTATTGAAGTAGCTGGTGAGGTACCGCCAAAGATTCCAGTTAGAGAACTAGCAACAAAAGTCGGCAGCGTATTTGATAATCCAGAGTTTCAAATGAGTCAATTAACAGTATTTGAAGAAGTTGCTTTAGGATTGCAAAACTTAGGAGTTGATAAAGAAACGATTGAGAAAAATATTGCCGGCGCATTAGAGATGGTTGGTTTGAAGGGTTTTGAGGACAGGTCGCCCTTTGAGATATCTGGAGGGCAGCAGCAAAGACTTGCTATGGCATCAGCCCTATCAATGAAACCACAAATTCTTGTATTAGACGAACCTACATCAAATTTAGATCCTATAGGAAAAGAAGAAGTTTTTACAGTTACTAGAAAAATTAATCAAGAAGAAGGCCTAACAGTTGTTATAGCAGAACACGAAGTAGAGGTGATAGCTGAGTTTGCAGATAAAATCTTACTTCTGGAAGAAGGAAAAATTACTAAATCAGGGACGCCGCAAGAAGTGTTTCCAGATTTAGTTGATATTCAAAAAGATATTGGAGTAAGGGTTCCACAAGTAACTGAGTTTGCAAGTAAAGTGCCGAATAAATTTTCTGGGTCTACTCCTGTGACCCTTAACGAAGCTATAGAAAGCTATAAGAAATGAATGAAACAAAAATAGTTTGCAACAGCCTTGGTCACACTTACCCTAACGGAGTTGAAGCAGTAAGAGATGTTAATGTTTCTATAGAACAGGGAGAAGTGATTTCTGTTGTGGGGCAAAATGGTTCAGGCAAAACAACATTAGTAAAACATTTTAATGGGCTTTTAAAACCAACAGCAGGAAACGTTATGATTGGAGATCTCGATACACTTGAAAATGCCGTAGGCTTACTTGCAAGAAGCGTTGGTTATGTTTTCCAAAATCCAAATCATCAAATTTTTGCTGCATCAGTAAAAGAAGAGCTTTCATTTGGATTAAAAAATATAGGACTAGAACAAGACGAGATTGAGAAGAAGGTCGGCGAAATCGCAGAAGACTTTCTACTAACAGAATATTTAGATTTAAATCCATACAGACTTGGATTCTCATTAAGAAAAACTGTAGGGATGGCATCAATTATTGCAATGGAGCCCGATGTAATAATTTTAGATGAACCAACAACAGGCCAGGATTTTTTAGGGGTAAAAGCAATCAGAGATTCAATACACAAACTAAGCGCACAAGGAAAAACAGTTATTGTTGTATCGCATGATATGCCATTGGTTGCTGAGGAAACAAACAGAGTCTTAGTAATGTGTGAAACAGAACTGATTTTTGATGACTCTCCAGCGAAATTGTTTGCTAATGATGAAATTTTAAATAAGACAAATCTTTTACCTCCCCAGATTTCTTCATTCGCTACAAAAGTTGGATTAGGTAAGTCAAAAGATGCAGTGCTTTCAGTTGAAGATGCACTTAGATCTATAAAAAAATAAAAAAGTCTTATTGTATTGACTTTATTTAATATTTTATTTAAACATTTTTAATAAAGGCAACGCATGGATTGCTTATTTTATTTAGTATAAGAATAGGTAAGAATATCAGAAATGAAGATTGATGATATTCATAAAAAAAATAATAAGGAGGGCTTGTGAACGAAAAAGTTGATTCACAAAAACTTAGTAGTGCTACAGGTGGAGGAGTTCCTTTAACATACGTTATTGCATTAGTACCAGTTGCTTCTGTTCTAAATGTTATCGGTGGTACCGTCGCTGGAGCGCTTAAACTCCCTATATTCTTGGATATGATTGGGACAGCTGTTGTTGCTATGACAATTGGCCCATGGTGGGGATCCTTAGTTGGGGTTATTACTAACCTAACAATGGGATTCATCACAGGTCCTGTATCAATACCATTTGCTGCATGCAATGTTGTTGGTGCATTAGTTTGGGGATATGGAACAAGATGGGGTTGGGCAAACGATAAGGTCAGATTCTTTGGTCTTTCAGTTGCTTCAGCTGTATGTGTTTCATTAATGGCAGCACCAATTGTAATTTTTGTATTTGGTGGTGCGACAGGTCACTCATCAGACATTTTGACTGCAGGTATTCTTGCGTCAGGTGCTGGTATGTGGCAATCTGTATTTTCAAGTAACATTATCGTATCTGCTGCTGATAAAATTCTTTCGTCTTTCTTGGCGTTAGCAATTATCGGTGCATTACCTAAAAACTTACAGGTAACTGGTCCAATAATGGCTCAAGAAGATATGGGCAAAGCAGTATTAATTACTGCAGGTACTGTAGTGGGTGTAATACTTACTGTTGTATCAATGACTCTATTGTAAAAGGAAGTGAGATAATATGAGAGAAGTCACATCGAAAGATGGTCTTGGAGTAGGTATTGTCGGTCTAGGGGTAATGTATTTAGTTTATCCGTGGGCATCTGCCACTATGGCAGGCGCTGAAGCCTTTGGAATGTTGTCCGGAATGTCTGGAGTATCAGGCCTTCTAACAATATTTGCTGGGATAGCCGTTTTACGATCCAAGGACTAAAAAATTAGGTAGGTCTTATTTTGTTCGATAAACTTGAGCAGGTTAAGCACTTACCAATAAGTTTTGGAGAAATTGCCCGGTACGTAATAGTACCGGGTGATCCAAACAGAGTCCCAATAATATCTGAATTATTGGATGATGTTCAGCATCAAGGTAAAAATCGAGAATTCAATGCTGCAAGAGGGAAATATAAAGGCGTTGATGTTTCAATAGTTTCTACAGGCATAGGATGTCCGTCTACTGCTATAGCTGTGGAAGAGCTAATTCATATTGGTGCAGAAGTATTTATAAGGATTGGAACATCTGGATCAGTAGATGGTTCGGCAAAAAAAGGAGATATTTTTATTGCCACGGCAGCAGTACGAGATGATGGAACAAGTAAACAATATATTCCAATAGAGTTTCCTGCTTTAGCAGACACAGAAGTAGTAGACAGTTTAATTAAAGCATCAGCTGCTCTTAAAGTCCCTACAAAGGTAGGGGTATGTCAGTCCAAAGATTCTTTTTTTGGAGAGGTAGAACCTGAAAGAATGCCAGTTGCTGAATATTTAGACAGCAAGTGGAAGGCATGGCAAAAAGGCTCAGTAGGTGCTTCGGAAATGGAAGCGGCTACATTATTTACTCTTTCTAGCATCTTTGGTGCTGAAGCTGGTGGGATTTTCGCAGTTGAGACTTCAGACAAAGAAACAATACATAAAATAACAAAGATTGTATTAGAAAGCATTTACTATATGGAAAAAGGAGTTAAAAGTGAGTAAAAAAGATGGAGTTGAAGAAGCCATAGGAGGCCTTCTTGATGCATATGATGATGATAAAGAAGCAGTACAATATCATGTCCAGTTAAAAAAAGGCGATATTTCAGATTTTGTTATACTCCCAGGCGATCCAGGAAGAGTTGAATTCATTGCTGAACATTTTGATAAAGCAGAACTTGTAGCTGAAAATAGAGAATATAAAACAATGACAGGAGAATACAAAGGAAGACCCGTTACTGTTACTTCTACTGGTATTGGATGCCCTTCAACAGCAATCGCAATAGAAGAATTAGCTAATGTTGGCGCATCTACATTTGTAAGAATGGGAACTTCTGGTGCTATGCAAGAATATACAAGAGTAGGGGAAAAGGTTATTGCTACTGGGGCCGTAAGATACGAAGGAACATCGATTCAGTATATGCCTATAGAATTTCCAGCCGTAGCATCTCATGACATGGTCCTTGCATTAAAAGATTCTGCAATAAAGCATAATCTTGATCACCATCTTGGAATAGTACAGTCAAAAGATTCTTTTTACGGACAACACAATCCAGAAAAAATGCCGATTGCTGATGAACTTAGACAGAAGTGGGAAGCCTGGGTTAAAGGTGGTGTTCTTTGTTCAGAAATGGAAGCAGCAACAATTTTTGTTGTTGGCTCATATAGGAAAGTTCGGACAGGAGCAGTTTTACTTGTGGCAGGAGATCAGGCAAGAGGAGAATCTTTAACAAAGGAAGAATATAAAGCACATATGAGTGATTCTGTTAAAATGATTCTTGATTCAAGCTTAGATATTGAAGTGGAGGTATAAATGGCTAGAGTTCCCGTTGGGGCATATGTACCTGGAGATTCTTTTTTTCATAAAGCGCATCCATTTGTAAAGTTTTATTGGGTATTTTCTTTTGTAATATTTTGCTTCTTTAATAAAAATCCATATATTAATTATGCATTAACCGCTTTAGCCTTAGTTATGGTTTATTTCTCTGGAACTTTTCAAAGCTATATAAGAGCGATGGTGATTTTTGGACCAGCAGCTTTTGCTATGATATTTCTTCAGTCTGTTGTTCCCCCTGCGGTTTTTGATAACCCTCAGTTTTTATCAGATCTTGGTCCTTTTTCACTCTATACAGAGTCAATAATTTATGGCATGTTATTTAGTAGTAGGATTTTGTGTATATGTTCATGGTCAATATTAATGTTGATGACTTTACACCCTGCATCCCTTTCTTCAGCTCTGCAAAGAGCAAAAGTTCCTTATGTTGTAAATTTTATGATCACAACTACTTTGCAATTAATTCCAATACTTCAAAGAGAATTTGGAATTATTCTCTCTGCTCAAAAATCAAGAGCAATGCA
>CABWZY010000008.1:0-33751 GCA_902510055.1 uncultured Candidatus Actinomarina sp.
GATTACGGATCTTGCTGAATAATCTACTCTCTTACCAAGTAGGTTCTGCCTAAATCTACCCTGCTTACCTTTAAGCATATCAGAAAGTGACTTAAGACCTCTTCCTCCAGCGCCAGCAACTGCTCTTCCTCTTCTACCGTTATCAAATAATGCGTCTACTGATTCTTGGAGCATTCTTTTTTCATTACTTATTATTATTTCTGGTGCTCCGAGCTCGAGTAACTTCTTTAATCTATTATTTCTATTTATTAACCTTCTATATAAATCATTTAAGTCAGAAGTAGCGAACCTTCCGCCATCAAGTTGTACCATAGGTCTTAATTCTGGTGGTATTACTGGAATGACTTCTAAAATCATTGCTTCAGGTGGATTCTTTCCGTCTGAAAAAGGCTTTATAACTTTCATTCTCTGAATTGCTCTTTGCCTTCTCTGAGCAGATTTAGAGTCTAAATCAGATTTTAGTTTTTCCATTTCTGATTTTAAATCAACTAATCCTACTAGTTCTCTAACTGCTTCTGCACCCATTCCCCCAGTAAAGTACTCATCATACTTATCAATCATCTCACGCCATAAAGTGTCATTCTCAATTAAGGTTTTCGGCTTTAGAGTTTTTAATGTCTGGAATGCTTCTTCGATTACTTTTATCTCAGCATCTGATTTACCTTTTTTCTGTTTTATTTCTTTTTCAATCTCTTTATTTCTTTCTTTGATTTCAGCTTCTGGAACTTTTCCATCTTCCATAGCTTTAATCTCGACTTTCATTTGCTTAATTCTCTTTTTCTCCCAATCTTCAAAATCTTCTTCAACTATTTCTTTTTCTGCTACTACTGCTTCTTCTATCTCTTTTAAGTCTTTTGTTCTTTTTTTATCATCTATAGAAACAACCAAATAAGCAGCGAAGTAAATAACTTTTTCTAACTCTTTAGGAGACATATCTAAGAAATACCCAAGACGGCTTGGAACGCCTTTAAAGTACCAAATATGAGTTACGGGAGCTGCTAGTTCAATATGTCCCATTCTTTCTCTTCTTACTTCTCTTCGTGTTACCTCAACTCCACATCTTTCACAAATAATTCCTCTATATCTAATTCTTTTATATCTTCCACAAGAGCATTCCCAATCTTTTGTTGGGCCAAATATTCTTTCATCAAAAAGTCCTTCTTTCTCAGGTTTCAGAGTTCGATAGTTTATAGTTTCTGGCTTTTTAACTTCTCCAAAAGACCAACTCCTAATTTGATCAGTTGTTGCAAGACTAATACTTAATTCATCAAATACTTTTTCCATAAATTTCCCTAAATTTCTGCCTCGTCTTCTTCAGGTCTTGTCATATCAATACCTAAAGTTTCAGCAGTCTTAACATATTCATCACTTATCTCTTTCATGGATATTTCTTCTCCAGCAGAAAGAATTTCAACATTTAAGCATAAACTTTGCATTTCTTTTAATAAAACTTTAAATGATTCCGGAATACCTGGCTCTGGAATATTATCCCCTTTAACAATTGATTCGTAAACCTTTACACGTCCAACAGTATCATCCGATTTTATAGTTAATAGCTCTTGTAACGCATAGCTCGCACCATAAGCCTCTAAAGCCCAAACTTCCATCTCTCCAAATCTTTGACCTCCAAATTGTGCTTTTCCTCCAAGTGGTTGCTGGGTAATCATTGAGTATGGACCTGTAGATCTAGCATGAATTTTTTCATCTACTAAATGGATAAGTTTCAATATATATGTGTATCCAACTGTAATTTTAGAATCAAATGCTTCTCCAGTTCTCCCGTCATACAGAGTTGTTTTACCATCTTCATCAACTAACTTTTGACCATCCCTATTAGGGTTAACATTTCTTAAAATTTCATGTATTTCTTCTTCATTGGCACCATCAAATACAGGTGTAGAAACTAGCGTTCCGGGATCAGCTCCATCTGAAGCAACTGTCGAGCCTTTAAATTCTTTCCAACCTTGATCAGCTGCCCAGCCTAAGTGTGTTTCTAAAATTTGTCCCAAATTCATACGACTTGGTACACCTAAAGGAGATAGCATAATATCAATAGGTGTTCCATCTTCTAGAAAAGGCATATCTTCGATTGGATTTATCTTAGAAATAACTCCTTTATTTCCATGCCTCCCTGATAACTTATCTCCTACTTGAATTTTTCTTTGAATTGCTACATATACTCTTACTTTCTGATTTACACCAGGTGGTAAGTCTGCTCCATCATCTCTTTTAAGAATCTGAATATCTATAACTTTCCCTCTTTCTCCATGAGGTACTCTTAATGATGTGTCCCTTACCTCTCTTGCTTTTTCACCAAATATAGCTCTCAACAGTCTTTCTTCAGGGGTTAATTCTGTTTCACCTTTAGGAGTTACTTTTCCAACAAGATAATCTCCTGGTGTAACTTCGGCGCCAACTCTTACAATACCCATTTCATCAAGGTCCATCAATACTTCTTCAGCTACATTAGGTATATCTCGTGTTATTTCTTCTTCACCTAGTTTTGTATCTCTTGCTTCAATTTCATGTTCGGCAATATGCACTGAAGTTAAGACATCTTCTTTTACTAATCTTTCAGATATAACAATTGAATCTTCAAAGTTATAACCATCCCATGGCATATATCCAACTAATAGATTTTTTCCTAACGCTAATTCTCCACCTTGTGTGCTTGGGCCATCAGCTAAAACATCTCCTGGTTTAACTTTTATCCCTACTTTCACTAATGGTTTCTGATTAACTGAGGTTGCTTGGTTAGATCTTTTGAACTTCTTTACTTCATGAGATATTTTTTTATTTGTTCCTTGCTCTTTTACAACTATTTCATCACCTGTTACGGATGTTACTTCCCCTGTCATCTTTGAAATTAAAGCTTCACCAGAATCACGAGCAACATTTTCTTCCATTCCGGTTCCTACATAAGGTGCTTCAGTTTTAACTAAAGGTACAGCCTGTCGTTGCATATTAGAACCCATCAAGGCACGGTTTGCATCATCATGCTCTAGGAACGGAATCAAAGCTGTTGTTACTGAACAAATTTGCTTTGGACTTACGTCCATATAATCTATTTCTTTATCGGTCTCAAAAGATACCTCTCCACCATTTCTTCTACATAAAACTTTTTTATTTTTAAAAGTACCATCATCATTTAAAGGTGCGTTTGCTTGTGCAATTGTATAATCATCTTCTTGTGCTGCAGTTAAATAAACCGCTTTATTAGTTTTAACAAGACCTTTTTCAACCTTCCAATAAGGTGTTTCAATAAAACCAAACTTATTAACTCTTCCATAAGTAGCAAGTGTTCCAATTAGACCAATATTTGGGCCTTCTGGTGTTTCAATTGGACACATTCTTCCATAGTGAGAAGGGTGTACGTCTCTTACTTCAAACCCTGCTCTCTCTCTTGACAAACCTCCAGGACCTAGAGCTGATAACCTTCTTCTGTGTGTAAGTCCAGCAATTGGATTAGGTTGGTCCATAAATTGACTCAGCTGACTTGTACCAAAAAATTCTTTTAGTGAAGCTTGTATAGGTCTTATATTAATAAGTGACTGAGGAGTTATAGCCTCTGGCTCTTGTGTTGTCATTCTTTCTCTAACAACTCTCTCAAGCCTACTCAAACCAACTCTCACTTGATTTTGAACTAGCTCTCCTACAGTTCTTATTCTTCTATTTCCAAAATGATCAATATCGTCCAAACGAACTGGTATTTCTCTTCCTAGATTATTTTTAAAGCTTGTATCCCCAGCATGAAGAGCAATTACATATTTAATTGAATCAATCATATCATCAATTCTTATCATTCCATCAACCTCTGTTGAGTATCCTTCAGCGTCTTTTTCTCCGTAATCTCTTCCAAGCTTTTGTTCTACTTTATATCTACCAACTTTTGTTAAGTCATATCTTTTTGGTGTATAAAACATTTGCTTTACTAAATTTCTTGCGGACTCAACAGTCGCTGGCTCACCAGGTCTCAGTTTTCTATAAAGATCTATTAAAGCTTCCTCGGAGCTTGAGTCGGAATCGCGCTCTATAGTATTTTGAATTGAGGGATAATCTCCAAATACATCTATTGCATCTTCTTTTGTTTCAATTTTATATTTCCCCCACTTTTCAGGATCAACTACATATAAAGCTCTTAAAAATGCTGTTATATGTTGACGCCTTTTTCTGTCTACTCTAACGCCTACAGTGTCCCTCTTATCAGTATCAAACTCTAACCAAGCACCTCTACCTGGAATCATTTTTCCAATAAAAATTTCTTTATCTGAGGTTTTATCAATTTCTTGAGAAAAATATACACCTGGTGACCTTACAAGTTGGCTGACTATTACTCTCTCTGTACCGTTAATTATGAATGTTCCGGTATCAGACATAATAGGAAAGTCTCCAAGGAATACCGTTTGTTGCTTAATTTGGCCGGTCTCTCTATCAAGAAACTGTGCTGTTACATATAAAGGTCTCGAAAATGTTGAATCTGTTATTTTACACTCTTCAAGACTTTTTAAAGGCTCTTCAAAAAAGTGATTTAAAAATTCTAGAGAAAATCTTCCTGAAAAATCTTCAATTGGAGATATTTCATCCAAAATATCTTTCAGACCTTCTTCAATAAACCAACTAAATGAATCTTTTTGAACAATTAATAAATCTGGAATATCTAAAACTTTGGGAATTTTTGCAAACGAAAGCCTAGAATTCTGAACAGCGGACAACTATCCTCCTCAAAAAAATAATAAGTGGTACCGAAAGATACAGTATATTAGTAGTTTTTATATAAGCAAACAAATAATATGAAAATTATTTTAGTTCTACAGTTGCGCCAGCGCCTTCAAGTGCTTCTTTAGCTTTATCAGCATCTTCTTTTGAAACACCTGTAAGAATGTCTGATGGTGCACCATCTACAAGTTCTTTAGCTTCTTTTAGTCCTAAGCTTGTTAGGCCTCTAACCTCTTTGATAACTTGTATCTTTTGTCCACCTGCATCTCCAAGAACAACATCAAATGAATCTTTTTCCTCATCTGATCCTCCGCCATCTCCTCCACCAGCAGGTGCAGCAGCTACAGCAATTGGAGCAGCAGCAGTTACGTCAAACTTTTCCTCAAAAGCATCTAAGAATTCTTTTAATTCTAAGACTGACATCTCTTCGAAAATAGAGAGTAACTCTTCTGTTGTCATTTTAGCCATTATTCCTCCTCTTTCTTAATCTCTTCTTCAGCTTCTTCAGAAACCTCAGATTTTTCACTTTCAGAACTTGTTTCCCCTGTTGATTCTTTTTTCTCTAGTAATGCTTTAAATGCGAAACCGGATTTATTTAAAACAGCTTTTATAGTTCCAGCTAATTTACTTGCTGGAGCATTAAAACCTCCTGCAATTTTTGCTAATAAAACATCTCTGGAGTCGATAGAAGCTAAAACATTTAACTGTTCAATTGTTAAAGGCTCTTGATCCATTAAGCCACCTTTGACAATAAAAGCATCATTTTCTTTAGAAAAATCTTTTAGTACTTTTGCAGCTTCGACAGGGTCTGATTCAATAACAGCTATCCCGGTTGGCCCAGCAAAGTATTCAAGTATATCTTTATATCCAACATTTTCTGCAGCTCTTTTAGCAAGGCTCATCTTTACAACATTAAAAGAGGCTCCAGCATTCTTTAGGTCTTTTCTTAGTTGTGTTTGTTGACTTACAGTAAGACCTCTATATTCAGCCATAACTAATGTACCTGCAGATTTAAAAATTTCTTCTAACTCTTTTACTGCTTCTACTTTATCTTCTCTTACCATAAAAAAATCCTTGCATACCAAGGACCGTACTTTCTACCTACGATAGGTATTAAGGCAAGCCACTATCGGTCTTTGGTTTTAATTGTTATTAAATAATATAGCCTTAATAAATTTATGAGCAATTAAATTTATAAATTTATATCAACAGCTATAGAAGGCCCCATTGTTGATGAAATATGAACTGATTTTATGTAGTCACCCTTAGTGGAAGCAGGTCTAGCTTTTTCTACTTCTGCTATGACCTCATTCAAATTTTCCAATAATAGGTTTGTATCAAAAGATGATTTTCCAATAGCTAAATGTACATTCCCTAACTTATCATTCTTTATTTCAACTTTACCTTTTTTAAAATCTTCCACAGCTTTAGCCACATTAGGAGTGACTGTTCCGGTTTTTGGATTTGGCATTAATCCTTTAGGACCAAGAATTTTACCTAGCTGACCAACTTCAGCCATCATTTCAGGTGTTGAAATGACTATATCAACATCTAGGTTTTCTTCCGATGCAACTTTTGTAGCAAGCTCTTTTCCTCCTACAATATCTGCTCCAGCGCTCTCTGCTTCAGATAATTGCTCACCTCCCGCAAAAACAGCTATTTTTACATCTTTTCCTGTTCCATTTGGAAGTGAAACTGTAGTTCTTAAGTTTTGCTCAGCATCCTCAGCATCTATACCTAGTGAGAAAACAACATCTACAGACTCATCAAATTTTGCTGTTGAGCTTTCCTTGCAGAGATTAAGTGAGTCTTCTTTTGATATTTCTTCATTCGAAATATTCTCTTTTGCTTGATTGTATCTTTTTCCGTACTTTTTCATATAACTCCTTTTGGTTCAAACGATTAAATAATCTCCCAAACTATTTGATTAATTTTCTTCTACGTCACCTTCTACGTCAATACTCTCTGTTGAGTCTCCACCTTCTGAAGGCAAGTCTTCTGAAACTGAATCCTCTGTGACTCTATTTTCTGCAGCTGTATTTGAAGCCGTAACATCTATTGCTTCTCCATCCACAGTAACTCCCATTGATCTAGCTGTTCCAGCAATAATTTTTACTGCTGCTGCCAAATCATTTGCATTTAAATCTTCCATCTTCGCTTCGGCAATAGTTTCAAGCTGTGGTGTAGTAATATTTGCAACTTTTTCTTTATGAGGTTCTGGTGAACCAGAATTAAGTCCAATCGCTTTTTTAATTAAGTACGAAGCTGGAGCTGTCTTTGTTGTGTATGCAAATGAATTGTCTTCATAAATTGTAATTTCTACTGGAACAATTTCTCCCTGCCTACTTGAAGTATCATTATTGAATGCTTGAACAAAATCCATAATATTTACTCCATACTGACCAAGAGCCGAGCCAACAGGCGGAGCCGGTGTTGCTCCTCCTCCAGGAATTTGTAATTTTATTTTTGCTTTTATCTCTTTAGCCATTCTTATCCTAATTTTTAACTATATCTGTGAACCCTAGTTCAACTGGAGTTTCTCGTCCAAATATATTAACCAAAACTGTGACTTTTGATTGATCTAAATTAATTTCTTCTATTATTCCGTTAAAGTCAGCAAAAGGTCCAGTGGTAACCCTTACTGTTTCTCCAGCTTCAAAATCTGGTTTAAATTTTGGAGATTCTTTTTTAAGTTCTACTTCTTCATTAGTTCCAAGTATTCTTTCAATTTCTCTTCTAGATAAGGATTGAGGCATTTTTCCTGAACCAACAAATCCAATAACAGAAGGTGTATTTCTAACTTGGTACCATGTTTCATCATCTAAGTCCATTCTTACAAGTACATACCCTGGGAAAGTTTTTTTCTCAACATTAACTTTCTTTCCATTTCGTATTTCAACAACTTCGTCTGTCGGGATTACTACTTCATAGACTTTATCTTCCAAATGAAGGTTTTTTAATCTGGTTAGTATGTTTGTTCTTACTTTCTTTTCATGCCCTGATTGAGCATTTAAAACAAACCACTCGCCTGGAAGGTCATATGGGTGTTGTTTGTTTAAATCAACTTCAATAGTTTGATTTTCTTCTTGTTCTTCTATTAATACTTCTTCAGACATCTAATTATTCTCCAAAAGATAAAAGGTTAATCAATGTATTTTTAAAACCAAAATCCATTCCGAATATTAATAATGTCATGGTAATAACAGTAACAATTGTAACAATTGTGAATGTTGATAATGTGTCTGTTGAAGGCCAATTGACTCTTTTCAACTCAGTTCTTACCTCTAATATGTAATTTGCAATTCTCTTAAGTCGAGAAACTTTTTCACCAGAAAATTTACCAATATTTCTATCAGCTTTCTTTGCCAGACGTTCTTCACGCTCTGACATTCTTCTCATCTCTCTATTCATTTCATTCATAAATACCTCTCGCAGGGGTGGTGAGATTCGAACTCACAACCTCCGGTTTTGGAGACCGGCGCTCTGCCAGTTAGAGCTACACCCCTAAGTCTTTACTCTTTATCTAACTCCTTAGAAGAGCGCTTTCGTCCTAAAATTAAAATCAATAATGACACTAATCCAAGCAATGTCAATAGTATTATTTTTGTACCCTTATTTGTAGTAGTTTTTACTTTTTTATCTAACGAAGCAACCACTCTTGATGCAAAATCTTCAGGAACTTCTACTTCTTTATTAATCTCTGTCTCAAGCTCTTCTCTAAAGGCTCGGTATCTTTTTCCAGAAATTTGACATTTTGGACAAAAAGAAACATGATTATCAGAATCAAATTGAAAATAACTACCACTTAGATAGGTTTTAATCATTTGTCTTCTTTTTTTCCTACATATATAACTATTTTTAAACTCTTCAAATAAAGATTTCATACATCAATCTCCTCTAAAATATGTCGCAATTTTTGATGTGCTCTATGTAGTCTAACCTTTGCAGCTGTAACACTAATATCTAAATATTCTGCAATCTCTTTATGAGATCTTCCTTCAATATTCTTTAGCTCAACAATAATTCTTTGCTCAACAGGAATTTGATCAAGAGCTTTTTTAAGAACAGATGAGAGATCAGAATTAATTGCTAGAAATTCTGGATCCTTTTTTTCATCTATCACGACTGGCTCTTGTGTTTCCTCAATATTTAATGAATAATGCTTTTTTGCTTTTTTTCTTAATGTCCAAGCTGTATTGACTGTAATTCTATAAATCCATGTGCTAAATGTAGAGTCTCCTCTAAATTTTTGAATTGCCTTCCATGCTCTAATAAATGCTTCTTGGGCAACATCGTTTGCAAGCTCTCTGTTCCCCGTTAACTTGTAAGCTAAAGAAAATACCAACTCTTGATGTCTTCTGACTAATTCCTCAAATGCATTTTTATCCCCTAGCTGAGATTTTTTAACTAGCTCAGCATTAGAAATATCATCACTATATTCATTTAATTTTGTGACATTACTCATTGTATGATTAAGGATATCTAGATTTTATATATAATCTACTATCTTTTTTCTCTATGTAATACATGCTTTCTGCACTTTGAACAGTATTTATTAAATTCCATTCTGTCAGGAACATTCGTTTTATTTTTAGTAGTTACATAGTTTTGTGATTTACATTCTGTGCAAACCATCGTCAACGGTGGTCTTTTATCTGAAGCCATTTATTCTCCTTTTTTCTATGTAGCGGCGGGCAGACTTGAACTGCCGACCTCACGATTATGAGTCGTGCGCTCTTACCAACTGAGCTACGCCGCCATGAGACTTCTATTTTAGTATAGAGGACTCTGAGCCCTCTTCCGGATTTGAACCGGAGACCTCTTCCTTACCATGGAAGTGCTCTGCCAACTGAGCTAAGAGGGCAAGTGCCGGGTGATGGATTCGAACCAACGTAGGCATAGCCGGCAGATTTACAGTCTGCTCCCTTTGGCCACTCGGGCAACCCGGCAATAAACTTAGTCTTTTTAAAGTTTAGATTATCTATGATAATTCGTTAGATGAAATATTAATAGATTAGGATTAAATTATGGAAAAAAAAGTAGCAGAATTATTAACTAAATGGCTTGATAGCGGAGTAATCAATAAAGAAACCTATCAAGAAATAGTAAAATTTGAAGAAAATTCTGAACCAAATCAAAAATCTAAAGTTGCTAGAGCAATAACCTTAATCGGAGGTTTATTTCTTTTATCTGGCCTTCTAGGAACTATTCCTTTATTGTGGATGAATCTTGCTTACTGGGCACAATTAGCACTTTTAGTTGCGACGACATATTTCCTATTCTACGCAGCTAGTTATAGTGAAAAATTTGAAGATGGTAAATTTTTTATATTTAAATCAACTGAAAGAGTTAGCTCTTTCCTATTCTTAGTTTCAAATATTTCATTTGGCGCATCTGTAACATTTACTTTAAATATTCTTCAAGAAACAAGAATAATAGATATAAGCGAAGATGTCTCCTATGTGTTTGTTTCATTATTTGTTTTACTATATGCAGCATATTTATTTCAAAGAACAAAATTAATTTTTCAACACGCAGCATTATTTTATTGCTTATGTTTCTTCTTAGGAGCTGTTGGTAATCTAATTTTTCCAAATATTGAACCATGGGCTGGAGGACTTTTCCTAATAGCTACTGGCAGCGTGTGGGGTGTTAATACTTACTCAACATTGCTTAAACCAAGTTGGCTAGGATATTTTTTATCTACAACCACGATTTCAATTGGGACAATAATATTAATTGAAGACCTATTAGGTAATGATGAAATAATTAGTATTTTAATTTTAATTATTGGATCAGTAGTTTATGTCTGGGCAAGTATTCAACTGTCTGAACAAGTAATATTTTTTATTGGTGGATTAGGCCTTGTTATCAACCTACCAAGGCTAATTACAGAAATATTGCCAGATAATGTTTGGCCGCCATTAATATTGTTCCTTGTTGGAGGGGTTCTTGTAGTTGTTGGACTATATTTAAATTCAATTAGAGAAAATTTAAAAGCAAACAAATAAGAAATATGAAAAAACAAAATTTTCCTCTATTTTTATCTTTGGCAATTTTTCTAGTAACTACAATCATTGTTGCAGTTTTTGGAGTTGTCCCCTTCCCCGATTACGGTATTCTAACGAAAGATATACCCCTTAAAGGTAAATTAATTTACCATGTTGAAATTCAAAGTGAAAATCTGATTCCACCAGCACCAGATATTATGGATGAATGCATTTTGTCAATTGACCTCTCAAGCAATGAGTTCTCAGAGGAAAAAGTAATATGTGGTTCAGACCTGTATGACCTTTCATATGATATTTATTTTTATGATGCGCAAATTAATGAAGATAAAAATATATTACTAAGGTACTGGGATGAATCAACTGGTGATGAAATGGGTTTAATAGTTGATAGAGATAGCGGTAGAGTGTTAGATAAAATTAATCAACCAAATTATCCTCGTCAACAAAATAATATGAATGTATATGGTGAAAAATTAATTGACCCATGGGAAACGAGTGATTATAACTCTAGGGTTATTGGAGTCTATTATGTAAATAGAACAGAAACAATAGAGGTCTTTAACTCAAGAGCCCCTGCTCGTTATTATTTCGAATCATTACATTGGTCACCAGATGGAAACCATATAGTAGGTTTAGACTCTGAAAATAACTTAATAATATTTTCAAAAAATAAAAAATTCAGTCCAGTTGAAATAAAGTTTTCAAAATTAAATCTTGAAATTTTTGATGATGAAGAAAGAATAGTAGTGAGACTATTAGGTTGGACTGATTAAGTAAATTCCTTTTCTGGCCTTACCCCTATTTCACTAATCACATGAGCTGCACTTTTATTTGCAAATTGTGCTGATTCATCAATAGATAAGTTTTTCTGTAGACCATAAAGATATCCGGCTGCAAAAAAATCACCTGCTCCTGTCTTGTCTATAACCTTTGTCTCTGTTGCCTCATAAAAATATTGATTACTATCCTTAATGACTATTGCCCCTTTAGGGCCTAATGTACAAATTAATTGTTCTACTTTTGGAAAATTTTCTTCAAAAAAATTAAAAGATCCTTCTACAGAGTCTTTTAAAGTTAAAGCATTTAACTCCTCTTCATTACAAAATACATAATCGATATTATCTTTTATCAAGTCAATAAAACTTTCTCTGTGAGCTTCTACGCAAAATACATCTGAAAGTGTTATTGCATTTTTTCCTCCAGAATTTTTATTCACGGAAGAAGCATATAAGAAAGCATCTTTACTTGAAGACTTATCCCACAAGTATCCTTCCATATATAAAATTTCGGCTTCATTAATATCTTTATCACTTAAATCTTTTTTAGACAAATATTCACCAGCTCCTAAGTAAGTGTTCATTGTTCTTTCTCCGTCTGGCGTAATAAAAATTGCACATAAACCTGTTTGATTATCATCATTTTCAAAAACTGTTAAATCTCTTAATCCTGAGCTAGTTAAACTTTCTTTAAACTGATTTCCTAAAATATCATCTGATACTTTACCTATAAAACCTACTGAACCACCTAATTGTGAAATCCAGTAAGCTGTATTTGCAGCAGATCCTCCAGCTGCATATTTAGGATTAGACATATTTTCTAGTAAATAATTTGATCTATCTTTGTCTACTAAAGTCATTCTTGCTTTATTAAGGTTTAGTTGCTCAATTACCTCTTCCTCAATAGTTTGGAGAGAATCAACAAGTGCATTACCAATACAAATTATCACAAATTGATTTTAGATGATGCTACCTTTTTTACCAGCTGAATCGATAACATTTTCTGAATGTAATGAAAGCTCTTTCATACCTCCAGTTAAATTGAAAGCTTGGATGCCCTGATTGTCGAGGTAATTAGTCACCTTTCCAGACCTATTTCCTGATCTACATATAATAATATATTTTTCATTCTCTTTAAAAGTGTCTAGATTTTCCGGAATTTTTGCCATTGGGATATGTTCTGCTAATGAGTGATGGCCTGCATTCCATTCATGATCTTCTCTTACATCAATTAATTTATATCCCTCTTTTATATGTTCTTCAATATCTGCAGAAAATACAGAATTTACATTACCTAAACCGAATACCACTAGCTTCCTGTCTTAGTCTCTTGACTCTCTCTTTGGTTGGTGGATGAGTAGAAAATAACTTACCAATGCTTGGTCTCGTAAAGGCTTTCATGGGATCAGATATAAAGAGCTGACTAACTGCAGGATTTACTGGCATAGGTATTTTTGAATACTGCTCAATTTTTTCAAGTGCAGACGCCAAAGCCAAAGGGTTTCCAGATAATTCAGATCCTGTTTTGTCAGCACCAAATTCTCTTGTCCTAGAAATAGCCATACGAATAATTATTGAAGCAATAGGTGCTGCTATAAAGGCAACCACTACGATGAAAGGATGTGTATTTCTATCCCTGCTGCCTCCTCCCCAAAAAGCCATTCTTGACATAAAAGATATAGCGGCAGCAAGCATAGCTGCAATACTTGAAACTAATATATCTCTATTCTTTATATGAGATAACTCATGAGCTAAGACACCTTCCAGTTCGTCTCTAGTTAAAACCTTTAATATTCCAGTAGTTACAGCAACTGAAGCATTTTTTGGATTCCTACCAGTTGCAAAAGCATTGGGTTGGTCATTTTCAATAATATATAAATCAGGCATTGGCATTTTTTCTTTTTGAGTTAGGAAAGTAATAATGCCCACAACATCTTGATATTGTCCTTCTTCAATTTTTTTTGCTTTAGTAGAAGCTAGTGCCAATTTTCCGGAATAAAAATACATTATAAAATTAAAAATAAAAGCAAAGAATAATGAAACAATTAAATCAAAACCAAGAACCTGTGCTGTAAATAAAACAATCAAAGTCATTAAAGTCAGTAAAGCTGTTGTTTTAAATACATTCATAATCTAATTATAAGTAATATATATTATAATTTTTCAGCAATAATTGTGTAGAAACCACCTAAGCCTCTTTCATTATGTATTGCTTCTAAGCCAACTAATTGAGATTTAAATTTTAACTTTTCTATATCTGAGAATTTTTGATAATCATCTTTTAATTTTTTATAAATTTTATCAAATCCATATTTCTCAAGAAAATTATATTGGTACATTAATTCAACCTTATACCCTTTAGCCTTGAAGTATTGTTCTAGAAAAGAGAAGTTCACATCATAAGTAATGTCTGTTTCTCCAGGACCCTCAAGTGGATCTCTAGATAAATGATGTTCTTTATATGTTCTTAGTAGAGAGGTATAAGGTTTTTCAGCTCTATTTTCATATGTATATCCATAATCAAAAATCAAAAAATGATTTGGATTGAATATATTAATTAAATTATCTAAAAGCTTCTCTGAATTCAATTGAATCTCTAATTCGATACCTTCAATAGGTTGAAAATTATACTTCTCTATCCATTCAAGATTTTCATCTCTTATCTCCACTAAACCATATTCAAATATTTCCTTTTCAGTATTAACAATTTTTTCATACCATTGATTTTCTTTGTTAACCCCTATAGAGCATGGAACATTATCTAGTAATTCATTCATATAAACAATATCTATATTCTTATCGGAAAATATTTCAGGTTTCTCACCAGTTATAAAATTCTTTTGATTCAATATTTCCAAAGCAGTTGAAGAGCTCTCCAAAAGAAACAAGTCTTTATTTACATACCTATCTATTTCTTGAGCTAAAGAACCAGTTCCTGCGCCGACCTCAATAATGTCTCCTTCGTGTATTTTTTCATTAATGAAATTTGCTATTATTTCACCAAAATACTCAGATACCTCTGGTGAAGTAAGGAAGTCTCCTTCCTTTGAAGATCTAACTACTTCTGTATTAAAAAAACCTAATTCAGAATATAGACAATCTTTCATATACTCATCAAAATACAAACTATTATTTTTATACTTTTCTTTAAGATAGGTGGTTAAATCTTTAGACAACTGAAAATTTAACTACTAAAAAATATTGCTGAGGCTTCTCCAAGGCTTGAAAAAATACCTGGAAATACACCGGCTAAAAGAGTTAAAGCTAAACTAATAAATCCTACAACTTTTAAAGGGTTTGGAACTGTAATTACTCTTTCACCAGCTGGAGAGTCATCCATCCAAATAATTTTGGAAACTCTAGCATAATAAACTAGTGCTATTACAGCATTAATCGCTCCAATAATCCCCAAAGATAATCCAAATATCTCACCTGTACTTAATAAACTTCTAAAAACTACAAACTTCGCAAACCAACCACCAAGTGGGGGGATACCAGCCAAAGAGAAAAAGAAAACTACAGAAAAAATACCGGTCATAGGAGAATCTTTTGCTAAACCACCCCATTCGTATATATTTTCCGAACCACTTGCCTTTATCAAAATATTAACAACAAGAAAAGCACCCATATTCATAAAGGCATAGATTACTAAATAAGTAACACTTGCATAGACTCCATCGTTATAATTACCTGTTATGCCAGCTACTGCTATGGGTGCCAAAATAAAGCCTGCTTGAGCTATTGAAGAATAAGCTAAAAGCCTAATTGGATTTGTTTGTTGAAGGGCAGATAAGTTTCCTATAAACATTGTTGCTCCAGAGATTAGAACTAAAATAACACCCCAGCTTGTACCTGATTCATAAAATACCTTAGTAAACAAAATAATAAGAGCAACAAAACCTGTAGCCTTTGAACTAATTGATAAATAAGCAGTTACTGGCAAAGGAGATCCTTCATAAGTATCTGGAGCCCAAGAATGGAAAGGAACTACTGAGATTTTAAACCCTATACCAGCCAAAATTAAAATCGAACTTAATAGAACAACTGGTGATTGATGTAGGCCTGTTGCTGACAAAGAGCTTACTATCTCTGAAAAAATTATTTTCCCAGTCACTCCATAAAGTAACGAGAAGCCATAAAGTATCAAAGATGCAGAAAGCACACCTAAAAGAAAGAATTTTATTGCTCCTTCGTTAGATTTTGGATCACCCTTTCTCCATCCAGAAAGTAAAAACATTGGTCCTGAAGCAAGTTCAATTCCAATAAATATTGTTAATAAATCTCTAGACGATGCAACTACCAAAGCCCCTAGAAGAGAACATAATAAGAGAAAATAATATTCGCCCTCATAATATGTGTCACTTTCAACAAAGTTTATAGAAAGAAGGAAAGTTAAATATGTAACTAAGATAAATAAACCTTTAAGAATTATTGAAAATTTATCAATAACATAACTACCGTCAAATAAGACCATAGCTTTTGAGTAATTCGCCCATTGAAAAATTATTGGAATAAATGATATTAATGAACCCACTAAAGCAAAGAGAGCAACCAAATATTTAGACTTCTTAGTGAAAATTAAATCCAGAGTAATAGTTCCAACAATAGTAAAAATTACTATTAGTTCAGTTGAAATAGCAAGGTAGTTAATACTAATTTCAGCCTCCAAAAGCTTTGGTTACCAAACTAATAACAGCATCATTTGTAGAACCAAAAATTAATTTAGGGAATATACCGATTAATACAGTAAGTATTACAAGTGGTATCCATGCTGCTAGTTCATAATTATCAGCATCATGTAAGTCTTGACCAATCCATTCTTCTTTTGGTTCCCCTAAGTTAACTCGTTGTAGCATCCATAATAAGTAACCTGCTGTTAGAACTGTTCCAATTGCCCCAGCAACCATTGAAGTTCTAAATACTGTTATATTTAAACCTGGAAGTGGGTTATAAGCACCTAGTAAAGCCATAAATTCTCCCCAGAAGCCAGCAAGACCTGGTAAACCAAGTGATGCCATTGCTGTAAACCCAAGCAATGCTCCCGTCTTTGGTAGTAATTTCATATTTCCACCAAGCCTATCCATGTCTCTAGTGTGATAAGTGTGTGCCATTGATCCCGAGATAAAGAAAAGGAGTCCTGTAATTATCCCATGAGCAACCATACCAATCATTGCAGCATTAATTCCAATAGAAGTTAATGAAGAAATTCCAAGCATAACAAAACCCATATGTCCAACTGAAGAAAATGCAATCAATCTCTTTAAATCTGTTTGAGCTAAACAAGCTAATGAACCATAAATTATTCCAATAGCTGCCAATATAGCAATAGCTGGTGCCCAGGCTTTTGCTTGCTCAGGTAATATTGGCAAAGCTATTCTTACAAAACCATAAGATCCTAACTTAAGAAGTATTGCTGCAAGTAATACAGACCCTACAGTCGGTGCTGCAGTATGTGCGTCAGGAAGCCAAGTATGTAAAGGCCACATTGGTACTTTTACAGCAAACCCTAAAAACAAAACAGCAAAAACAAGAGTTGCAAATGTTCCTGTAAATGCTCCAGATGTTCCTAGTTCAATCAATTCTGGAATGCTGAAGGTTTTACTCCCTCTAAAATAAAGGCCTAAAAATCCTAATAACATAAAAGCTGAGCCAAATAGTGTGAAGACAAAAAACTTTATACTTGCATAAAGCCTAGTTTCTATCTGGTTCTTAAACCCAGCAACACTTCGTACTGTCCTGTCTCCCCAAATACCAATCATGAAATACATAGGTAACAAAACGAGTTCGAAAAAAACAAAAAATAAAATAAGATCGAGGGCTACAAACGTTCCGTTCATTCCTGTCTCGAGTATTAGAATTAACGACATCATACCCTTAGGATTCACAGGTTCTGGAAGATGTTCGAATGAATAGATTATTGCTAAAACTGATATAAATGTGGAAAGCAGAAGCAAAGGAAGTGAGATTCCATCTATACCTATTTCATAGTTGGAATTAATACTTTCAATCCATGTTAGTTTATTTCCGAGTTGAAACATATGAGCATTGTCGTAATCAAATTGATAAGCGACAATAAGGCTGAGCCCAAAAGTTACCAAGGATGAACCTAAAGTTGCAATCTTAATTAAAAACTCTTGTTTTTTTGGAATGAACAAAATAAACACTGCACTAACAAGTGGTAAGAAAACAACTAAGCTAATTCCTAATCCATTTGAAAATGTTTCTAAAATACTTGTCATAATTTCTAATTTCCTCCTATAACACTAACAAAACTAATACACTAATAACTATTACCCCTGTTAAAAAATACATTATATATTGCTGAGTCTTACCTGTTTGGATCAACTTAACTTTACTTCCTAAAGTATCTGTTCCTGTGGAAGTCAAATTCAAAGCTTTATCTATTCCACCTTGATCAAGCTTGTCGTAAACAATTCGGCCTAGAAATGAAGCCACATTTCCAAAATTGTTTATAAACCTGTCTAAAATCTCTGTATTAAATTTATCAACACTCTTTGCAAAAGTTATTTTTATTGGATCAACAATATATTTAAAATAAAAATCATCTAAATAATATTTATTCTCAAGAACTCTCCAAACTGGTTGAAATTTAATCTTCTCATCTCCATTTTCCGGATTACTAATTACTTGATATATATAATAAGCAAGACCAATCCCTGCCAACCCTGCAAAGAGACCACTAAACAAAGCAAAATAATCAAAAGACTCAGGATGGTGTTCAATTATTCCATTTTTTCTGGTAGTTACCCATTTTGTAAACCCTGTATATATCCCAGGGATATTTACCCAACCAGCTACAGCTGCAAAAAAAGCTAAGACCATAAGAGGGGTTGTCATCATAGAATCAGACTCATGTGGGTGGCCATGTCCCCTGTATTCACCATAAAAAGTTAACAAAACTGCTCTGGTCATATAAAAAGCAGTTATAAATGCACCTGCTACAGCGATTATGAAAAAGAAATTATGGCCTTCATGATTTAATGAAGCTAGTATTTCATCTTTTGAAAAGAACCCAGCTAAAGGAGGTAATCCCGCAAGCGCCACTGTTCCAATTATGAAAGTCATAAATGTTCTTGGCATCTCTTTTCTGAGTCCTCCCATTTCTGACATATTATTTGTATGAACAGCGTGTATTACAGAACCGGCTCCAAGGAATAAAAGAGCTTTAAAGAAAGCGTGTGTCCACAAGTGGAACAGTCCTGCTGTGTATGCTCCTGAACCCATCGCAGTTACCATGTATCCCAACTGACTTACGGTTGAATATGCTAAAACTTTTTTCAAATCATCTTGAACAATTGCAATCAGACCTGCACTAAATAATGTTATAACCCCAAATATAAGAACAACGTCTAGTGCTTCATGAGCTATTCCTTGGTAAAAAGGAAAAAGCCTTCCTAACAAGTAAACACCTGCTGTCACCATAGTTGCAGCATGCATAAGTGCTGAAACTGGTGTAGGTCCTGCCATAGCATCAGGTAGCCAAACGTGTAAAGGAAACTGGGCACTCTTGCCCATGGCACCAATGAATATTAAGATTCCAGCTATATACGCTACAGATTTAATTGCTTCATAATCATGAGTAGCCTGATAAAGTATTTCTGAAATTCTTAATGTTCCAGTTGTAAGAGCGAGAATAATAATACCTATCATTAAACCTACATCAGCAACTTTATTTGTAATAAAAGCTTTCATCGCAGCAGATGAGTTTTCTTTCTCCTCCCAATAATGGCCGATTAGTAAGTATGAACATACACCAACTAATTCCCAACCAATTAATAATTGTAAGAGTGTTGGAGCAGACACAAGAACTAGCATACTTCCAGCAAATAGAGTTAAGGATGTAAAGAAGAAGGTATATCTTATTTCACCTTCCATATAGTTTATGGCATATATAAAAACTAATAATGAAACTGTGCCTACAACAAAATACATCATTATAGAAAGACCGTCTACAACCCATCCAAATTCAATCTGAAAAGACCCTATGCTACCAACATTGACAAAAAATTCTGATGCAACGCCTTTAGTTATGTTGAGATAAAACAAAATACAACTATAAAGAAATATAAAAAATACTGAACCCAGTGCAATCTCTGCACCCTTTAGGGGTAAATTCTTTCCAAAAAAGGTTATCAATAAAGCTGCTAAAAAAGGCAACACTACAATAATCCATGCGAATTCAGCAAAGATGCCTCCATCTGTATAGGAAGCCTTTGCTTCAGCAAGTAAATTTATATTGTAATTAACTACCATTTCATCAAATCAAATTCATTTATATTAGCTGTCTGCCTGTTTCTAAATAGCATAAGTACTATTGCTAAACCAATGCCAACTTCTGCGGCAGCAATTGTTATAACAAAAATAGCAAATATTTGTCCATTTAATAAAACATCTGAAAGCATCTGGTTGAAAACTACAAAATTTATATTTACAGCATTAAGTATTAATTCAATAGACAACAAAACCATTACTGCATTTCTTCTTACAAGGATTCCGTATATACCCATTGAAAATAAAGCAGCTGCGGCAATTAAGAATGGCTGAGCACTCATACTTGATCCTCGTCAACTAAAGCATTATCTTTTCTTGCTATTGTTATTCCACCAATTAGAGCAGCTAATAAAACAAATGAAACAATTTCAAAAGGATAGACAAACCTACTTAACAGTATTTGGCCCAAAATCTCAGTTGATGTTCCTTCGGTTATGTTTATCTGTCGATCAAAAGTATTTAAAAGTATATATGAAAAAATTCCAAAAATTGAAAAAGAAATTAATAAAGCTATAGTTTTATTTTTATCATTATCAAGCTCTGCATTCTCACCCAATGGAGCTCTTGTAATCATTATTCCGAATAAAAATAGTACAATTACAGCACCTATATAGACCATAACAATAACTAAACCTACAAACTCAGCTGCTAACAACAAAAAGATTACCGCTGTAATCGTAAGTGTAAATACTAAAGCTACTGCTGCATGAATAACATTGGAAGTTGTAACAACCCTTGCTCCAGCCAAAAGTAGGCCGAGTAATAGAAAATAACTGAAAATATCTATTGCTTCCATATATTAATTCTCTAAACCGCCAGTTTCTGGAACAGTCTTTAGCCACTCATCCAATCTGTTTTTGTCATGGAGCATAGCTCCCATGTTGTACTCAGAATATTCATACTCAGGAGTCCAAAATAAAGCATCAAATGGACATACCTCAACACAGATCCCACAATACATACATAATGCATAATCTATATCAAACCTATCAAGCACTGCTCTGCTTCTTTCTCTTCCTCCAGGTTTTGAAGGTGGTTGTAATTCTTTATGTCCTTCAATATAGATGCACCAATCAGGACACTGTCTTGCGCATAACATACAACTTGTACAAGCTTCTGCATCTAGAGCTATAACCCCTCTTGCTCTTGGTGCGACAATTTCTTTTTCAAATGGATAATTTACATTTGGATTCTTAGTCAATGGAGATAAAGTTTTAAACATATTAACTAATAGAATTTTCATTCCTGTTAAAAATCCTGGAAGCTTAGGTCTAAAATCTTTCATTTAAAAAACTACTTTCATTACTGATGTTATCAATATGTTTAATAAAGAAAGTGGAATTAGAATCTTCCATGCAATATTTTGAAGCTGATCTTCTCTAAATCTTGGGAAAGACCATCTAACTAATACAAGAATAAAACCAAGAAGAAGTGTTTTTGTCAATAGTGAAACTGGTCCATAAAAATTAACCCACTCCACAGGTAATAGAGGTATGTGATACCCTCCAAGAAATAATGTGGCTGCAATAGCACACATAACAAACATATTTATATATTCAGCTATATAAAAAATTAGAAATCTAATTCCTGAATATTCTGTCATAAAACCAGAAACTAATTCAGATTCACCAATAGGCATATCAAAAGGAATTCTCATCATTTCTGCAGTTGCAGCAATCATAAATATTACAAAAGCTACCCCTTGTCCTGCTATAACAAAAGGAAGGCCCCATTCAATCTGTTTTTCAACTATCCCAACAAGAGACATTGTCTCTGCTTGTATAACAACTCCGACTACGGCAAGTATTAAAGGTAGTTCATAAGCTATAAGTTGTCCGGCAGCTCTTAGCCCTCCCATTAATGAATATTTATTAGCCGATGACCATCCTGCCGTAAGGACTCCTAAAGTAGATATCGTACTGATTGCCAACAAATAAAATACTCCCAAATTTAAGTCAGCGACCACCAGTGTTGGGCTTATAGGCACTACTACAAAAAGACCGAATACTGAAAATAAAATAAACGCAGGGGCAAGCTTGAAAACTGTTTTGTCAACTTTTGTAGGGATAATATCCTCTTTTTGGATAAATTTAATCACTTCAGCTAATGGGAAAATAAAACCTCTTAACCCAACATGAAGTGGTCCAGGCCTTCTTTGCATCCATGCGCTCCCTTTAACATCCATTAATGTAAATATCACTGCACCATTTAATGCAAAAGCAAGAACAACACCTACTTTTATTAAAATCTCAGTACCAAAACTCATCGATCAACATCTCCCAAAACAAAATCCAAACTACCCATAATGGCAATTAAATCTGGTAATAATTGTCCCTCTAATAATTCTGGAAGTATTGAAATATTACTAAAGGACGGTGTTCTAATTTTTAACCTATAAGGACCTAACCCACCTTCTGATATTACGTGAAAACCCATCTCTCCTTTAGGGTTCTCTGTTCTTACATAAGACTGGCCTTTTGGAACTTTTATAACTTTTGGTACTTTAGTCTGTAAAGGGCCTGAAGGCATTGAGTCAATTGCTTGTAGTATGATCTTTGCTGATTCTCTCATTTCTACCAATCTCACATACCACCTGTCATAGCAATCCCCATTTTCTCCAACCGGTATTTCAAAATCAAATTTATCGTAAGGAAGGAAGTCTGTATGTGACCTAAGGTCAAACTTTACTCCAGAAGCTCTCAATATTGGACCAGATACTCCATAATCTTCTGCCATTTCTTTTGTAATGATACCAACATTCTTTGTTCTGACTCTAAAGACCTCATTTCCACCAACTAAATTTTCAAATCTATCAACACCCTCGAGTACTTTCTCCATGACTATTTTTGTTTCTTCATAAAAACCTGCAGGTAAGTCTTGGATATCTTTTTTAGTTGTTGGTCCTGCTCCTGCAGCCGGTTTAACCCCTCCAATTCGATTGAAGTTAGGATGAAATCTTCCTCCTGTAACAGACTCTATTAAGTCAAGGACTCTTTCCCTGTCCTCCATTGCTAAAAATATTGGAGTTAAAGCTCCTATTTCTAGAGCATAAGCACCGTTAAATACGAAGTGTGATGCAATTCTTGCCATCTCTGTCAAAATTAAACGAATATGCTGGGCTCTTTCTGGAACGTCTATCTCCATTAATTTTTCTGTAGCTGCTATAAATGGAATCTCATTAGCAAACCCTGAAACCCAGTCAATTCTATTTACAAGAGTTGTTATTTGTGGATATGTTCTAACCTCAGCCAATTTTTCATAACCACGATGCATGTATCCAAGGACCGGCTCTACACTTGATATTTTTTCTCCGTCAACTTTGGCAACTAATCTTAGAACACCGTGAGTTGATGGGTGTTGGGGGCCAATGTTTAATGTCATATCTTCAGTCTCAATTTCTACAGACACTGAAGCATCTGAAATATGAGGCATGTTATTTGGGTTTATAGTTGTATCCAATTAACTCTCCCCTTCTTTATTGCCTTCTTCTGGCATTCCTTCAACGTCTACATCTCCAGGCCAAGGTTTTACCTCTCTGCTTATAAGTTCAAACGATTTAAGCATTGGGTTGCCTTCATATCCATCAGGTAAATAAATCTTTGTAAGGTTTGGATGGTTAACAAAATCAATTCCAAACATTTCATAAGCTTCTCTTTCATGCCAATTTGATCCAGCATATATGCTCACAAGTGAGTCAATTGAAGGATTCTCTTTTTCAACTTTTGTCGAGACGAGTACTAAGTTACCTTCTATTGATTCAGAAAGACAGCAAATTATTTCAAAATGGGGACTCACAGGTTCTTTAGGTGGATCACCTACTGCAACTTCATTCTCCCAATCAATAGCACTAAGCCAGGAGAAGTAAGTTAACCCAAATTCATTTTTTAATTCAGTCATAGTTTGTGTCCATTGGGATGGCTCGATATTAATTTTCAATGTATCAAATTCATTTACTATATTGGTAAATTTTGATGAAAGAGAATCTATGAAGCTCTGGGAATCAGACTGGTTCAATTTGTTCCTCATTCCATTTAGCCTTTATGTCTTCACCTCTAATTTTTTCTTGAAGTAAAAGTATTCCTTCTTGTAAAGCTTCTGGTCTTGGAGGACAGCCCGGTACATAAACATCTACTGGGATTAATTGATCAACACCTTTGGTAACAGAGTATGAATCCCAGTACGGTCCACCACTATTAGAGCATGAGCCCATTGAAATTACATACTTAGGTTCAGGCATCTGATCATAAAGTCTTTTTACTGATGGTGCCATTTTGTCGGTAACAGTTCCTGCTACTACCATTAAATCCGCTTGCCTAGGAGATGCTGGTAAAGGAATTATTCCTAATCTCATAAAATCATGTCTAGGCCCACTAACCGCCATTACTTCAATAGCACAGCAAGCTAATCCAAATTGAAAATACCACAAGGAATAAGATCTTGCCCAATTAAATACTGCAGAAATTGGTTTTGGTAAACCAAACTTATCAACTACTCCCATTTTAAGACATCCTTCCTAATCGCATAGATAAGGCCAATTAACAAAATAAAGATAAAGATGAGCATCTCAATTAAACCAAAGTAGCCTAATCTTTCAAGATTTATTGCCCAAGGAAAAATAAATACTGCTTCAACGTCAAAAATAACAAAAAGAAGACCAAATACATAATATCTTATATAAGTCTGACTCCAACCGGTACCTACAGGATCAACACCAGATTCATACGTTGTTAGCTTTTCACGATAAGGATTATTTGGTCTTATAACTGCTGCAAGACTTGTAACTAATACCATTAAGGCTAAGCCAATGCTTAATACAACGCCTACTGTTATATAGTCCTGAAAATAAGAAATCATATATGTAATTTTAGTATGTTTAAAAAAGTTTACTTTTTTTTACAACTTCAGTGAAATTATTTGTAAGATTTTTCTATGGATAAATTTGAAAATATTCTAAAAGAACCAAATCTTCTAGATCTTTCTAAAAAAATTTATAATGTTGTATTGAATGAAGATTTTTTCACAGAAAACAAAGAAATAAATTTATCTCCTTCTTTATATGAAGCTGAAACAATCAATTACATAATCGCAGATGGTCTAGGAAGTAAAAATATAGAAGAGACAGACTCGAATCTTAACATCCTTAATGCTGGTTCAATAAATTCAACTTTTCCAAGCTCCACAAATGTTGCTCTAAGTACAATTAATTTAGTTGCTGAACCTGTAAATACAGGAATGTTAGGCTACTTCCAATTTGATAAAGAAGAATATGGTTTAATTAATGCTCTTAATTGGAGCAAAGAAAATGAAAAAATGTTAGAAGATGATTTTTTCTTAGAAAACAAAACTATTTGGACAATATTTAAAGAAAAAAATATATTTACTAATAATGTGCAGCCCAAAGATCTTGAAAATAGTGCTCTCTCAAAATATATTTATAGAAACTCCAATCAAATAAACTATAAAGACGAGGGTGAGCTTATTGATTTATTAAAAAATAGTTCATTGTTAGAAAATAGATTTAATTTTATTTACTACCCAAAAATTGATATTGCAGCTCATCTATTTGGAGTAGGTAGCGAAGAATGGAAAAAGGAGCTAAAGATATTTGAGGATATTATTCAAGTAATTAATAAATCAAGCATCAGAAAAACATATACACTAATTTCAGCTGATCATGGACTAACAAATGTTGATAAAGAAAGTAGATTTATTCTTGAATATCCAGAGTCTGTGGAAGTATTTGGAGACCAGAGAGCAGTTTATGCAAATGGACCTGAAGAAGAAGTAAGAAAAGTATTTGAAAATGTTCCAGGTAATTTTATAACTAAGAATGAATTAGAGTTACTAATTGGAAAATCTGAAAATGAATATATGGATAGGCTTGTTCCCGAATATTGTTTCCTAGTAGATAAAGGAAATATAATTTTCCCTAAGCACCTTAAGGCAGACCTTGTAGGTTACCATGGTGGATTAACTGATGAGGAAATGAAAATTCCTCTAATTGAATTTTCAAATTTTTAAGAATATATAATATCAAAGATGAATAAAAAATTAACTTCTCTCCTTTTTCTTTTCCTATTATCTTGCAATGTAGACTCATCAACAGAATTTGGTATTGGATCTCCGGAGCCTTTTTATGGAGACATGTCAGAAGGCATGAGTATGTCTCGATCAGAAAGTTTATCTCAAGGAGATTATATTGTAAAAACAGCTTACGGCTCAGTAGATGTAAGTAGTGGTAGCTTTAATCAGAAAGTAAATGAATTCAAAATTCTAATTGATAAGTATGAGGGATATATAACTAACACCTATCTTTCAACAAATTATCAAGGTTTAAGAAGTTATAATTTAACTTCAAGTATTCCGGCAGAAAGTTTTGATGAGTTTTTAATTGAGGTAGAGAAAGTATCAAAATTTTCAAATATAAACATAAATGCTAATGACGTTACCACCTATGTTTTAAATATTGATTCAAGATTAAATTCATTGCTTAATGAAAAAGCAGACTTAGAAGAAATTAAAGCTGAAGCAAAAACTACATCCGAAAAATTAGAAGTTCAATCACAATTAAGATACATTAATCAAGATATTGAAATTCTTGAAGATCAAAAAAATTATTATGAAACATCTGTTTCCTATTCAACCTTAAGTCTTGAAATAAGAGAAGGGTCTGGAATATCTTTATTCTCATGGAATTATTATTTTCAAAGAGCTCTTGGTTGGATAGAAGGATTAGTCGGAATTACAATTTCTTTATCAATTGTTTTAGTGCCTTTAGGTATTTTAGTAATTGGATATAGAAAATTTAAGAACAAAAAGTAATGGCATTATCATATATAGGATTACTTATTGTTCTTATTCTTATAATCCTTTTTGGAAGAAAAATTAAATAATTTAATTAGGCTGATAAGTCCCAAAAAATACTTGCCATGCCAAACAAGTTTTAGATAAAAGACTCAACCAAATATAAACTCTCTCTCCGTATAAATAGTCTTTCCATTTACCAACGCCTTTATACTGTAAGACCATATTTATTGAAAAAGTATTAAAGAATAAAAAGATACTTACAAAAATCCAAACTACAAATTGTGGAACTCCTTGCGGATTTGTATCACTAGAGACACCATCACCAATTAGATTGATAAATATAAATATCCAAGGGGCTATCCCTACAATGGTACCCATAATATAGCTAGTCCAATCAACCTTATCTGTATATTGATTATGAACCTCCATCATCCATCCAAACCAACACATTGCAGCACACATAAAAAATACTCCAACTAAAGCCCAGATGTCATAGATTCCAACTAACAAAGCAATCAAGACAAGCATCACGGATGCACTAATTGAATACTCTATCCATCTAACTTTATTTATGCCTTTCTGTAAATCTTCTTGATATTTTGAATAAAAAGGACCAGAAATTAAAAAGTGAGCAACAGCAGAAGCTAATAAGAATGTTGCCACAGCAGGACCAAAATTAGTAATCTCTCTCCAAATTTCTAATTTTGGAACTAGAGCAAAGCTTGATGGGTCTCCTGGGTTTCCTTCTGCAGCTAATTGAGTAAGGGTTATTGGAACTACAAAATCTGTATTAACAACTGTTCCTAACCAAAATAATGCACTTCCTTGTATTAAATGAAGAAAGCCCATAATTACGTTAAATCTTTTAAGTTTTGCTATTTTTTCTGACATTTAATAATTCTCCTTTTCATATATATAATATTTAACTAGAAACTGTAATTTAAATTATGAAAAAAGAAGATATTTACTCTGAAATAGAATTTCTCATTGATGAGCTTGAGACACTAGTTAAGTCTTTAGCAACTGCAAGAGAACATCTTGCTGAAAACTCAAACAATAGAGCTACAAATAATTTATCCGATATAGAAATGCGACTACAAGCTATTGCTGGGAAAGTATCAAAGATTAAATCAAGTATTTGAAGGAAAAGTTGTGACTTCTGAAATTTCTATAGATACTTTATCTCCAGGCTCAAAAATTGTTGATGGCAAAGATCTTGATCTAAATACTTGTCCTGCACTATTTTCAAAAGAGATAACTTGATCGTGTCCATAAAAAATGCACTCTTTTACTACGTATGCACCTTTTGAGTCGAGAGTAACTTCAATACATTCTGGTCTTATAGACACATCTAAAGCACCATTAAAAGCTGAGACAAAAGTTCCTAAAGCTGTTTCTACTCTTCCCTCTGTAGAAAATCCTTTTATAATATTCGGGTCTCCAACTGAGTTTGCAACATTCTGACTAACTGGATTTAAATAAATTTCTTGAGGTGTTGCGCTTTGCATAACAATTCCGTCTTCAAGAACACTAACAATATCACAAACCGATAAAGCTTCTTCTTGGTCGTGTGTCACTATAATTGCAGTTGTTTGAGTCTCCTTTAAAAGGGAGACAACTTCATCTCTTAGCTTCCTTGCCATTTGAGCATCAAGACTTGTGAATGGTTCATCAAGTAAAATAACATCCGGGTTAGGAGCTAAAGCTCTTGCAAGTGCAACTCTTTGTTGTTGACCTCCTGAAATATCTTGAGGAAATTTATTTTTATATTCTGTTAAGTTACACATATCTAAAACCTCATTTAATCGATCCTTCTTTAAATCTTCCTTTGATAATCCAAAAGCTACATTCTTCTCTACATTTAAATGTGGAAATAAAGCATAATCTTGAAACACCATTCCAATGTTTCTATCTTCAGGAGGAAGGTTTGTGTTCTCATCAGAAATTATTTGATTATACATTTCAATAGATCCAGAATCTGGTTTCTCAAACCCTGCAAGCAATCTCAAAGCTGTAGTTTTACCTGACCCAGAAATGCCTAAAATACCGAAGATAGAACCCTGCCAAACGTCTAAATTAAAATCTTTTAAAACAGCTTCCTCACCATATGATTTGGTTAAAGATCTAGCCCTAATAATTAAATTATCAAATACCATAATTATCTACTTAAATTCCTTGTACTTAATATATAAGTAGGAATTGCACTTATTGCCAACAAAATAAAAGCAGAAAATGCGGCCTGTGTAAATAAACCCTCTGAAGCAAAGGACCAAACATCAACCGCCATAGTATTAAAACCAGTAGGTCTAAGTAATAAAGTTTGAGGTAGTTCTTTCATGGTTGAGAGAAATACCAAAGCACCACCTGCTAATAACCCTCTATATATAAGAGGAAAAGTTATAGTTCTAAATGTTTCAATCTTTGACTTTCCCAGACCTGAACTAGCTTCAATATATGAAGTTTTCACCTGTTCCATTGAAGCCTGCCCACCACCAACTGCTTGCGGGAGAAAAACAATCAAATAAGAAATAACGAGAGCAAAAAAACTTTGATAAATTGATGGGAAAATTTTTATTGTTATAAATAAAATTGATACACCAACAGCTAAATGTGGTAATCCATATAAAGCAAGAATTATCTTCTCAAGAAAAGAACTAAATCTAGATTTATATTGAGAAACCAAAATAACTATGGGCATAGATATTAATATCGCAAGAAATGAAGTCGCAATAGAAGCAGTAAAGGAACCAACTACTCCTCCAAAAACAGCTCTTACATCGTTTCCAAGTGAGATACCTCTTATAAGCCAGTAAGAAAGAACTGAAACTGGTAATATCAAACCAAAAAATATTACTGTAGTCAAAAATAAATAAACAAATATTTTATTTTGAAAAGTTAATTCAACTTTTGCGGGAACTCTAGGAGTGCCGGAAACTGTTGCTGCTCTTGAAACATCTGAACTTCTTTGAATGAAGCTAATAATTAATGCTAAGAAAATTAATAAACCTGAATAAAAAATTATAGGATCACCCATAAGACTAAATTCATAATAAGTATAAATGGCCTTTGTTATCGTTGAATACCTCATTAAAGAGACTGCACCAAAATCAGAAATAACATATAAACCAACTAAAAGACCTGAATAAATTATAGGTTTTTTTAATCTAGGAATTACAACGCTTGTATAAATACGAAATCTATTTACACCAAGTGACCTTGCAGCTTCTTCTACTGTGGAGTCAAGATTCCTAAGTGCACTGCTGCAAATTAATAATACATAAGGATACGTAAAAAGAGTTAGAACAATCCAGCTTCCTATAAAACCATCAATTCCATTAATTTCATTTAAACCAGTAAATGAAAAAATTTGAACAAATATTCCCTTAGGTGAGAAAGCAGAAACATAAGTTAAAGCTCCTATATATGAAGGGATTACTAGAGGCAATGTACATAATGTAAACAATATTTTTGAGCCTGAAATATCAAATCTAACCAAAAAAATAGAAATTAATAAACCAATTAAAACACTTGAGAACACAACAGCAAAAAACATTGAAATTGTATTAAATAGCAGACCATAAACATTCCAAGAATCAAAAAAACTTTGAAAAGATCGTGAAAATGTGAAAAATCTCCAAATCATATAAAAAATAGGCATTAAAAAGGCACTGAGAATTAGTAAATTTGAAAACAATAATCCTTTTGGAATTTTCACAATTATAAGAATATCTTGAAAAAATAGATATATAAAGGAAAAAATCTGATCAGATTTCTCTGATCAGATTTCTTCGGTTCGGTTTCGAGTTAATTAATGACTGACTAAGAAATTAATTAATGAAATTCTAGAAACCTGCTGCAGCTATCAATTCTACGGCTTTTTCTTGCCATAAAGCTAGTGCAGACCAGTTCAAATCCGCTGGGGAATTTAAACTGTCAATATCTGGTAGAAGTGCATTTGGTGTAACACCTGCAACGAGAGGGAACTCATATACAGTATTAGTAAAATGCTCTTGTGCACTTGTAGAGTGTAAATACTCAATAAATGCTAAAGCAGCTGGTTTGTTTTGACTAGAAGACAAAACTCCAGCTCCTGCTGGCATAACCATTGCACCACAACCACCATCTAAAAATACATTCTTAATTGGAGTATCTCCGGCTTCTGCCAATACTCTTAATGTGTAGTAATGATTTATCATTCCAATATCTAACTCACCAGCAGCTGCAGCTGCAACCTGTGGAGAGTTTTTAGGATATTCTGTATATCCAAGACCATTAATGGCTGTTAACCATTCGGCAACTTTTTCTTCACCATCTTGCTCGATCATACAAGAGACCATAGCTATGAATGAAGAGTTGCTTGGAGCAAGTCCAAGTCTTCCTCGGAATTTTTCATCATTTAATCCATAAATAGTCCCTGGAAGTTCTGCGTCTGTAACATCTCTAGTATCAACAACTAATGATCTTGATCTTCCAGATGTGCCAACCCAGTAACCTCTTTGGTCGACTGCCCAAGCAGGAACATTGTCTAATACGTCTTCAGGTAACACATCAAACAAACCTTCTTTAGCAACAACACCAAGACTTACAGGATCTTGTGATAAGAAAACATCAGCTGGACTAATTGCACCCTCAAGGGCTAAAGTACCTGCTAATGCAGCACTCTTTGCATATCTAACTTCAACTGTTACTCCAGTTTCAGCTGCGAATGCAGCAATTACGTCAGCAACTAAGCTTTCTTTTCTACCACTATAAATAACTAGGGTTCCTCCAACTTCAGCTTCTTCTTCAGCTAAAGCAGCTTCAACTGCTGCTACAACTTGAGCGTCAGAAACTTCACCTGCAGGTCCTGCTTCTCCCTGCGCTCCCGCTTCACCTTGTGGGCCAGCTTCACCAGCACACGCAGCAAATAATATTAAAAGTGCAGAGATCAATGCGATTGATTTCTTATTCATAATTTATATAACCTTTTTATTGCTTATTATTTTGTTAATACTAGTTAACAATAAAAGTTAAGTGTAATTATTTTTTGATATTTTTTATTCTATTTTTTGTTAATTGTTTAAATAAGTAAAATATTTTAATGGTCTTAAATAAAAATGAAGCTGTACTCTTGCTTAATCTTGGATCCCCTAAAGAACTCAACAAAAAAAGCGTAAGACAATACCTCAAAGTTTTTTTATCTGATGATTATGTTGTTGACTTACCAAAACTTCTTCAACAGTTAATTTTAAGAGCTTTCATTCTTCCATTTAGACCTAGTAAAACTCTTCATGCTTATAAGCAGGTCTGGACTAAAGAAGGATCCCCATTAATTGTTTCTACAAAAAAAATAGCTGCCAAACTTGCAGAGAAAACTAATTGGAATGTTGAAATAGCTATGAGATATGAGAATCCAAGTATAAATGATGTCCTTGAAAAACTAAGAAATCAAGGTTGCAAAAAACTTTTTGTCATACCTTTATATCCTCATAATGCAATGGCTACGACAATAACAACTGAGGCTGAAGTAAGGAGAATAGCTGACAATATCTTTCAAGGATTAGAACTAGTTTTTATTAAGCCTTTTTATGGTAATAAACAATATATAAATGCCCTAAAAAAGTCTATTGAACCAGTTATTGAAAAGGATAATTTTGACAAATTAATTTTTAGTTACCATGGAATCCCTGAAAGACAGGCTAAAAAGACTGATGTAACCGGTAACCACTGCTTCTCTTCTAAAAATTGTTGTGAAGTTGAATGCCCCGGATCAGCAGACTGTTATAGAGCACACACAGTTCAAGCAACAAATAAGGTAGTTGAAGAACTTGGTATAGATAATGAAAAATGGGAAATAGCTTATCAGTCAAGAATAGGGCCAGGATGGTTAAAGCCTTTTACAGATAAGCGTTTAGCAGAAATGCCTAAAAATGGTATAAAATCTGTTGCAATACTCTGTCCATCATTTATATCTGACTGCTTAGAAACATTAGAAGAGATTGATATTCGTGGAAGAAAAACTTTCTTAGATGCAGGCGGAGAAAAAATGACTTATATTCCATGTTTAAATGAGTCTGAAAGTACAATCGAACTGCTAAAGACACTGGTTGATGAAACTATTAGTAAAAAATAAAAACTATTTTGTTAGCTGAGTGCTTTTAAAAAGAGCACGTGGAAATATCTTTCCGCCTGTTCGGACAACCCACATAAAGGCTACAAGTATATATGCAAATGGACATGCCATACTTTTATTCTAAACGAACATTAATATAAAATAAATGGAAATAAATATAAAAGAAGTAGAAAAAGACCCAAAATTAATTACAAAATTTGAGCCCTTAATTTGGATTGCATTTATTGCCTTAATTGCTGTAGCTGGCTGCCCAGCCTTTTAATTTAAAAAACTAATTAACAATTTATGATGAAATGTTAATACCTGTTAACATAGTTATTAGTTATGGATAAATCAAAAAATATATTATCTCATGAAAAAGATGGACAAGAGTTAATAGAAAACTTTCCAATATCTTTTTTTTCTCATGCTCAAGCTATTTATCATCTACAAGAAGTTGGCATTGAGCTAAAAAAAACAAGGGTTGCTGATTGGCTTGAATCTAGCAGAGCAAACGTATCACAAGTTATCGGCAGAATGCAAAATAGTGGTTTAGTATCTTTTGGTGAAAATTTAAAATTAACAGAAAAAGGGTTGTGCTTAGCAAAAATAATCACAAGAAGACATAGAATTACGGAGAGGTTTTTGTCAGAAGTACTAAACCTTCCATGGGAAGAAGTTTATGAAGAATCTTCAAGATGGGAAAACGTTTTAAGCCCAGTTACTGAAAAAGCAATGTTGGATATATTGGGGAACCCAACAACAGGACCTTTTGGAAATCCAATTCCTTATTCAAATTATAAAGAAAAGAAAATGTATCCTATCTTAGAAGTTGATCCAAAAAATACTTACTCAATTGAAAAAATCACAGAGGAGCTAAAACGAGATAGTAAAACAATAAGTTTTCTTCAAAACCATGACATGGTCCCAGGGAACAAAATTAAAGTAGCTGATTCCGGTGATTTCTCAATAACAATTAGTACAAATAATAATGATTATTTTGGAATTGATAAATATATTGCAAAAAGAGTGTTCGTTGTATGAATAATTTACTAGAT
>CABWZY010000009.1:0-33072 GCA_902510055.1 uncultured Candidatus Actinomarina sp.
GCTCTTAATTTAACTTTTTGTTCGTAAGTTTCAATTGATAGATCTAATAATCTTGTAGGGGAATTTTTAATAACAACAACTTCATTAAAAGCTGGTAGATTAATATTAGAATTTTGAATAATTGATTTTCTTTTAACATAACTATGTTTATTTAATTTCCATTCATCAATTAATGATTCAAAGTTTTTTGTAGGATTTACAAGATATCCAACTCTTCCTGAACCAAGAGGGAGTATATCTAACTTATAAAGCCATGCTAATTTCATAGCTTTTAAAGCTGTTCCGTCACCACCTAAACTTACTAACAGCATGTTATTGTTTGTTTCTAATTTAGTTAAATCTTCAATGTCAGTATCAACAGTTTTAAAAGGTATTTTCTTCTTACTTAAGTAAGAAAATATATATTTATATTTTTTACTATTTAAATTACTTCTGGACGTAATTAATAAAATATTCTTCACTAGGATATATTATACGTAAGTTCCCTGGAGCACAAAGTGATACCAATATCTGATATAAACCCTGCTAATAATATACCTATAATATCTAGAATTTTTATACTATTTTCATCATTAATATTTATTCTTTTTCAGCCTAAAAATAATATTGATTTAATAAATTATTTTTATAAGTTTGCTGCTATCCCATGTGAAGTTGTGAATAATTTACCCATAGCTGCTAATCAATTTTATAGTAACAATTGTAATTTGGAACCAGATATTATCATTTTTCCTGAAAAGCAAATATTATTTAGTATTTTCATATCATTATTTTTACATGCAAATTTTTTACATATTCTTGGTAATCTATGGAGTTTTTGGATATTTGGTAATAATGTAGAAGACAAACTTGGAAAAATAAGATTTATTTTATTTTTAATAATTAGTGGATTTATTAGTGTTGTTGCTCATTCATTATTAAATCCAGTAAACATAAACCCTATAGTTGGCTCTTCAGGTATTGTATCTGCGCTCATGGGTGCTTATCTATATTTATTTCCTAATGCAAAATTATTAGTCTTGGTACCATTCGGAGTATTTTTTCCAACAACTATTAAAGCTAAATTTTTTATGATATTTTGGTTATTATCACAATTTATAATTGCAATACAAAGTAATAACATTTCATGGGAAGCGCATATAAGTGGTTTTATTTTTGGTTATTTTTTATTAAAAATTTTAAGGTTTAATAAAAACTTAAATTAAATTTTATAACGTGATCTTGAACGTTTCTCTTCCATTATTAATACTCTTGCTGTTATCATATTGCTTTCATAGAAATTTTTTGCCCTTCTATCACTTGGGAGTGTATAAGTTCTCACTTGTTTATCTTCTTTTTGTGAATCTTTTTTTATTAATTGAAATAATCTAGTTCCTAATCCTAATTCTCTAAATTCCTCTTTAATGTATATTTCATATAAGTTCCAATATTTACCATCTTCAAATATTGAAGAGTACCCAATTTGGTTACCTTCTATACAGACAAGATAATTGATTTTAGATTCTTTTTTTAATTCGAAGTAATAATTAATAAGTTCTTTGTCTATAGCTGAAAGTACTGTTTTAAATTCTTTCTTTAATTCAATAGGTATATTTTTTACTATTTCTATTGAGAACTGATAATCTAAATCTTTAAACTCTGTTTTAGGCACAATCTATACAGACTTTAGCTCTAGGTTTTTCTAATTGTGTATTTTTTAATACAAGAAAACAAACTGAGCATGTAAACTCATCTGCTTGAATTGCTTCTGCTTCATCATCTAATTTTAAATCTGATTTTTTAACATTCCTTTTTTCTGCAGCATCTACCGATATAAAGGATCCTTCTGTTTCGTCTGTCTCTTCAACACTCTTTTTTTCTTTTTCCACACGTGCTTCTAAAGACTCTGTTTCGACTTCATCTTTTTCTTCTTCAGTATCAGAATCAGTTTCTTCATCGGCTTCTTCTTCTTCTAAATCTTCTAAAGTAGGTTCTTCAATAACCTCTTCTTCCTTTTTAGCCATAACACTCCTTAGATTGTTGTAAAAATAATACTAAATTTTTAATTGTATGGAGTGTTTTTTAACATAAATCTCAGCAGGACCGTAATCAAAAAAATCACCATCAATCTCTATTGGTTGAGTTGTATTTAGTTTAATTATGTCAGATTTTTTAAGTATTACATCAGGATCAGTTAAGTGAAGACCTTTTTTAGCTAAGAAAAATAATTTCATAGCTTTAATTTTTGTAACTTTAAAGATTTGTATATTCAATAAACCATCTTGGAGGCTTGATTTTGGTGAAATATTCCAACCACCACCAAAAAACTGACCATTACATATTGATACATTAAATGCCTGCGAATCAAAAATATATTTCTTAGTATCTATTTCAAATACTGATTGTTTTGCTGTTAAAAGTTTTAACCAAAAACTAATTGGATATCGGAATCGTTTTACAAAATTTGGTAATTTTTCACTTAATCTTACGGTGTCTGCTAAAAATCCATAATTTAACACATTAATAAAATATTTAGAATTTGAGATAGATTCAATTAAAGATGTGTCAACAAGATAATTTTCATCTTTTTTAATTCTTAAAATGGCATCATTTATATTATTTGGCATAGCAAATGTTCTTGCGAAATCAGATCCACTACCAGAAGATATACATGCAACTTCAGGTTTTTTGATATTGTTTTTTAATAGAGCATTAATTAACGAATTTAATGTACCATCACCTCCTATTCCGCAATATATATATTGTTGAGGGTCTGTATATTTCTTGATAATTAAATCAACTTCATGAATTTGTTTTGTTACAAATATTTTAGAATCTAAATCATGTGTTGAAAATATAGACTCGAGTTGTTCTCTTGTGTATTTCTTTCCTCTAGAATTTTTATTGTAGATTACTATATAGGTTTTCATAACATTGTCTTCTGAATTATCTTATTACTAAATAATTTATTAATTTGATTAAATTCATCAATATTAAAGATTTTATATAATTTTGCTGATAATTCTGACGCTTCTTTTGCAGTCCTTATAAAATCACCAATATTTAAGTTAAATTTATTTAATGAATATTCTATATTATTAGATATTAAATATTCATTAAATACACTAAACCAAGATATGTCAATAATCGTTCTAGTATCTAAACCGTTATAGGCTTCTAATTTGTTTAATTGCTCTTGAGCAACTATAAATTTTGCGTATATGTTTTTATATTTATCATGAATAGGAAACTCATGTTTAGATTTTGATAAACCAGCACATAAGAACATTAAACAAAACTCTATTTCTTCATTTTCTTTTATTATTTCAAGTCCTGGGATAAATGTATCTCTATATGTTTCCGTTAATATTTTTCTTTTTAATTCGGTTTCAAAATAATTTAGTTCTTCAAGTATTCTTAGTTTTGATTTAAATATGTTTTCTAATTCATGTGTATCAAAATTATTCTGATAAGAATAAAAACTCTTATTAATTAATTTAATTGCTTCTTTCGTTTCGTAATTGTTTGTTAAATTCAAAATAGATGAATATGTAATTGAAAATGATGAAGACAGAATACTGGGTTTTAATGTAAAAAGTTTATCGTACCAATGAGTATCAATATTTTTATCATAGTTTATAAAAGCAAAACCTTTTGTATCAATACCCCTTCTTCCAGCTCGTCCTGTTAGCTGTAAAAATTCAGATTGAGTGATTAATCTTGTTTTTATTCCATCATACTTATACGGTGCATCGATAACTATAGACTTAGCAGGTAAATTTAATCCTAAAGCTAATGTTTCAGTAGCAAAAAGTATATCTATATGTCTATTCAAAAATAAAAATTCAATAAATTCTTTTACTATTGGAGCTAAACCTGCATGATGGAATGCAATCCGTCTTGTCCACATCCAATAAAGCTCGTCAAGATTAAGTAAATTATATTCTTCATTATCTAATGAATTAAATACATCATTAAATATTTCTTTTAAATCATTATTATTTTTTTGCTTCGATCTTGTTGTTGCTGCTTGTCTTGCTTTAGCTTCTACCCTATCTCTTGAAAAATAGAAAAATATTGTTGGAGTTAATTTATTATTATCAAGGTACTGTATTTGGTTAGATAAAAGTGGTTTTATGTGTTTCAAATATTTTTTTTCAAATTTAAATCTTCTTATATTCTTTTTGTTTTTGGAAGATTTTATTGTATATATTTGTTCATTGTTCCTTTCTGCTGCTACGAGCTCTACATCTAGAGGTATAGGTCTAACTGATGATTCAATAAGATCCGTTGGACCTCTTAAAGATACCAACCATTCCAGAAATTCTATTTTATTTTCTATTGTTGCTGAAAGGCAAAGGAGTTTAATTTCTTTGGGTAGGTGTATTATTATTTCTTCCCATGTTGTTCCTCTTTCAGAATCTCCTAAATAATGAACCTCATCAAGAACTATCATCCCTATGTTTTCTAATCTTTTATCCTTTGAAAATATCATATTTCTAAGGATTTCAGTTGTTCCTATTATTAATTTTGCTTCTGAGTTAATAGTTCTATCTCCTGTTAATAGCCCAGTGTCATATCCAAGATTATTAAAATCATTATATTTTTGATTAGACAAAGCTTTAATAGGTGTTGTGTAAATAACGTTAAGACCTTCTGAAACATATTTTTCAACAGCTTTTTCAGCAATATGTGTTTTACCTGATCCAGTTGGTGCTACTACTAGTACATTTAAATTTTCATATAAAGATTTAATTGCATCTTTTTGAAATTTATCTAATTCAAATTTCACTTGTTTGTTTTTTTATGTAATAAAATCATCAACTCAATTAATAAATACATAGGTATTGCAAAAATAAAGAGTGTTACAGGGTCTCCTGTTGGTGTAATAACTGCAGATAGAATTAATATAAAAATGAATAACTCAGGCCTGTTATTTGTAAAATATATAACTTTAATAATATTTTTATTTAGCAGAAAAAGAACAAGTAACGGGAATTGGAAAGAAATTCCAAACAATAAAGAAATCCTTATTATGAATTGAAAATAGTTCTGAGATCGAAGTAATATTTCATTTTCATTAAAAGATAATAAAAATTCTATTCCTACATGACTAATAGTTAAAGCTGAGTAAATTCCAAAATAATATAAAAAGATAAAAAATATGTAATAAAGAATAAAAGGCAATAGCCCCATATCTAATGCTGGCCTTATAAAGAAACCTAAATTCATAACTATTAAAGGAAATAACAAAGAAAATGAAATTAAAAGAACATTAGTAATCTTTACTTGGAAACCCTCATAAATAGTAATAGCAAAAATATTATCAACACTATAACCTGCTTCTATCAATGGTTTTACTAAGAAATCTATAAAATAAGAATAATTTATATAAACTATTACAGAAAATATTATCAAAATTAAAATTGAAATCATTAATCGTATATTCAATTCTTTTAAGTGCTCAAAAAATGGTTTCTTCATTCTTCCTCGGATTTAGCCTTATCAATCCATATCCATTTTTCTTCTAAACTTTGATCACCAATAATTTGTCTAGTTGGTCCATTTTGTAGATTTGCTAAATTTTTATATATTTTTTGTATTTTATTTTTATCAATAATGCCGATAGTGATTAGTAAAATAATTGTTAACTCAAGAAAACTCATTGAGTTAATAACTTTTTGATTAAGTTAATTCTTTTCATAACCTCAACTTTAACGATATCTGGTGAAATGACTTTAGCAGTATCAAAGTTTTCAATAAAAAATTCAATTGCAATATCTTTACTTCGGAATGTAGCAAGATAACTGTTTTTATTTTTTTTATTCTTATAATTATTTACTTTTTTTAATAAATTTTTATCAATTACATTAAATGCTACTTCTATTTCAGTATTTTTCTTTTTTGAATTAGGTAATATGTTTAACTTATCATTTATATTAATTATTCGATTAATTATAAATGTTTTCACTTTTTTATTATTTAAATCAATTGCTTCTAAAATAGAGCCATCTTCATTTGATGTAATTAATAATGGTTCAATTTCATAAATATCTGATTTATTATTGCCTAATTTTATGTACTCAATCATAGTTTTTTGATTTAGGATTATTTTTTTATTTTGATTATCAATATTTTCTTCTAAATCATATAAATTAAATATTTCTTTCAAAGTTTTATTAAATATTGTTAAGTCCTTTTTAGTAATATTTTGAAATGAAATATTGATATCTATGGTATTAATAAGTGTATAAATTTTGAACAATTCTATATCTGTAATGGTTTCTAATGTATGAAATTCATTTGAATTATTGAATGAAATTTTATTATTTATAGTATCCAAATCAAAATCAAAGAAATACTCTCCATTTTTAGAGTAAATTTCAGATAGTATGTTTAGAAAATATATTAATTCACCATATTCAATATTTGCTTTATCAATTAAATCATTTATTTTCCAATCTTCTTTTAGTCTTAAAATTGAAATCAAATTTCCTAAAGTTTTTAAATTAATTTGTTTATTCATTAAGAGCCTCTAACAATTCATTGGTATTTGTTTTATTTAATTTAATTTTCTTAGGATTACTCAAAAGTAGGAACTTTAATAATCCAAAAATATCATGAGTATTTATGTCTATAACTAAAGTATCATCATTGTATTTTTTTGAAGTAACAGTATGATTAAATACATTTTTATAAATAATGTATTTCTCTTTTTCAATAAATATCCTTATCTTTATTAAGTGATCATTATCCTCCCATGAAAATTTAATATTTTTATATTCTTTGTTATGTAATTCAGACTTATTACCAATCTTTAGATTTTCTATTTTATCTAATTTATAAGTTTTTAATTTATTGCTTTCTTCCGCTCCTAAATACCAATTAAAGTTAAAAAACTTTAAACCCATTGGGTAAACTTTTCTTAATTTTTTGTTGTATTCAAAGGAAACTCTTTTTTTATCATTTATAGCATTTGTTAACTTTGATATATAACTGAAGTTGTTTCTAAAATCATTTGGTGAATTTACATTGTTTATTATTAAATGATATGTATTTACAAAATTGTGAAAATTGATCTTAGGATTCTCTTTAATATTATCAATAATTGTTGTTCCTGAAATATTGTAACCTTCATCAATAGTCCATTTATCATTAATGTAATCTAAGTTATAACCCATCTCCCTTAGAAGAACCTTGTCCCTTTCAAATGACCTTTTAAATGCTGTATCAGTTAAATTTCTGTACTCTTCTAAATTATCTTTTATATACTCTGTGCTTATATGTGAAGACTGAGAATTAAATAGTGTAAGTAATGAAATACACCTCTTAAGTACATTTTTCATATTTTTACTTTTTTAGATTTGTTTATATACATATATATATTGTACAAATTTATTGAATTATTTTTTTTTTCATGTATTTGTGTATAACTTATTTGTTGTAAAATATAAATTATGAAAGTTTGGATAGATCAAGATCTATGTACTGGTGATGGGTTATGCGAAGAAATTGCCCCAGATGTATTTGTTGGCTTAGATGATGGCCTTTTTTATGTTAAAGAAGGAGACAAAATATATTCAGAAGAAAATGGGAATGTAGAAGGTGCTGAAGGTGTAGCTGCTGTTCCTAAAGGGCAGGAAGATGCTGTTATTGAATCAGCTGAAGAATGTCCAGGTGAATGTATTATGATCGAACCTGACTGATAATTAAACTATAAATCTACCAGAAACAATAAACCCCGTGTGGCCAACCATTTCATTTTTTGGACGTAAAATATTATCTTTAATTATCCAATATCTTTCTAAGTTTTCCTTTATTTCTATATTTTCAAATTTATTTTCTTTTAATATATTTGTTAATTTTTCAACTTGAGATATAGAAGGTAAATATGAAACCCAAGTTAATTCTTTTTCAATTTTATTTTCGTAAAAAAATTCCCAAGGTTCTGGTACGTCAGTGATAATAGTATCTATATCTTTATCAATATTAATAATTCTAAAGTCAATAAGTTCTTTGTGAATAAATTCTAAGTTATATTCATAATCTTTATTAAAAGTAGATATATATCGGTTAATAGTTTTGCTAGCTCGATATTGATTTTTACTATCAGAATCAAGAGAATATAACATTCCATTTTTTCCAAGTATTAATAATAAAAATAACGTCAACGCTCCGGATCCAGTTCCAATCTCTAATACAGTTGAACTGTTTCTAATATTTCCATCTACTATTAAGCTACCGACATCCTTTGGATAAATTATTTGAGGACCTCTTCTCATTAGTAATACAAACTCTTTATAAGATGGTTTGTAAATTATAAACTCTTCATCTGTTGAAGATTTAACAGTGTAAGGTAATGATTTAATATCATTGTATGATATTTTTCCATTATGAGAAATAAAACTTTCGCCATCTTTAATTACTGTAAGATATTTTTTGTTATTTGATTTTATAACAACTAATAAATTATCTAACTTCACTTTAAATTACAAGAGAAGCAGAAAATAAGAAATTGTTGACAACAAAACTCCAGCAGAAATTGCTATTGCAACAAATTTTTGCATAGATTTATTCATTATTTCCTTTTAAATCTTTTTTTAACATTTTTAAATTTTTCTAATATTCTTCCCAATAATATTCCCAAAATTAAAAAAGATACTAATTTTGAATTATCTGAGTTTATAGAATCTTTTAATTTATTATATTCATTTTTGAATTCATTCATTTTAAAATTCTCCAAATTATAATTACAAAAGTAACTATACAAAGAAAAGCCATTGCAAAATAACTCATTGCTTGAAGAAAATAATTTCCTATAAAATATTGTGAAAGTATTGAAGCTACCCCAAGAATTATGAACAACATAGCTATTGCTAAATAATTTCCTGACTTAAAATTTCTTTTTAAACTTTTAAACGATTCCTCAACTTCGTCAATTGTTTCTTCTTTAAAATTTTGTAATAACTTATCAGCAGTTTTTATAGCATTTGAAGGTATATTGAATATATTATCCATTTTTTCTATTCTCTATGATTGTCCCGAATACACCTTGTATGGTGGCTGCAACAGGTAAAGCTAATATAGCTCCTACTGCACCAATAGTGTAAGCACCAAACAAAGTTGAAAATACTGCTACTGCTGGGTGAATTTCCATAGTTGACTTAGTAACCCTTGGGCTAATAAAATAATTTTCAACAAATTGATATAAAACTAAAATTAATAAAGTATATAAAATAAAAGATGTACCTAAAGATATAGATGCTAGAACAGGAACTATTCCACCTAAGAATGTACCTACTACTGGTATTAATTGAGATAAAATACCTGCTGATATTCCTAATGCTACTGCTGATGGCAATCCAATAAGAGCAAATGAAATTGTGAAAACTATACTTGCTAAAATAGCAAGTATGACTCTTGCAACAATAAATCCACCCGCTTTTGACACGCCTATCGTCCATACTTGATCAATTGCATTAGAATATTTTTTATCAAGAGATTCTTTTAGTTTTATTCTCCATTGCTCTCCCTCAGAAATTAAATAATAGGCAAAAAAGAATATGACAAAAAAGTGAGCAAAAGCACTTAGAATACCTTGGCCAGCAAAAACAACCGTATTACCTACAGCCCCACCATAGTTTTTTATAAATGAATTAAATTCATTTTCTAAATCTAATGACTGATTAGAAATTGTAAAACCTTCACTATTAAAATAATCTAAAATATTATCCAAATATGTTGGTAGTTGAGTAGATAAAAAATATAATTCTTGCACCATTACTGGAATGATTGAAAAAAGAATACCAGCAATGATTAACAATATAGAAACAACAGTTAAAAATGCTGCTAACTTTCTACCTGTTTTTTTAGATAATCTATAGACAACAGGTTCAGCTAAGGCAGCCAAAACTACTGCAACAAATAAATCAAAGAGTAAAGTTCTAACTCTTAAAAATACTATTACAGCCAAACTTATTACTACTAAATAAACAAAAGCTCTATTTAATAGCTCTTGTCTTGTCTCGCCTTTAGGTATGTTCACTATTATTTGACTTTATCTTTAGCTTTTGCGTTACGATTCTGTAAAACTAACCAAATGAAAAATATGCTTAAAGACATAGAGAAATATAGTTCAAAAGTGGTAATTATAGAATATTGATAATTTCTTATAACTAAAGAAATAATTTGAAGAATAGCTGCAGATAATAATATTTTATCTTTTAAATCAATTCTTCTAATAGTTGTATTTAATAAAATAACACCTGTAAATAATTTTAAAAAAGCTTCAAAAGTATTACCAGTTAAAAAATATAGTTCTCGTAATGAAAAAAAGCCGGACAACCCTACTCCACCTAATGTAATTTGTAGCACTCCAATTAATATTAATATAGATGAAACCCAAGATAAGTAAAAATTACTATATGAACCCTTAGCTTTCATAGGTGACGGCCATGGTTGTAAAGGATTAACACGTTGAACTAACTTTGTTGAAAGTTTAAATATTTTTCTCTCATAATCTCCAAATAAAATTACAACAAAAATCAAAAACATTGGATAGAAATATAAATCAAGATTGAAAACATGCATAAAAAAGAACAGGAAGATATGCCATAAAAAAATAGTATAAATATTTGAGTGTACAAAATTAAAGATCAACCAGGTATTACTATTATGCAAAATATCTTCAAAAGATTTTCTAAATAATAGAAAAAAAGACAGAAGACCGACTGATGAAATCAAATAATATATTGTTGGTGGATCTTCGTTGCTTATTTCGCTTAATCTATATCCAGATACTGACATAAATTCATTTGAAGTATTAAGTTTATAAAAAAGATACACATAGGAAATTAACGCAACTGTTGCAAATATTGAACTTTTATATTTAAATATTTTTCCATCAGCAAAAAAATACCCCATCTGATGTATTGTTAACCAAAATAGTAGATAATTAAAAAGTTTAATATACGATAAAGAAATTGAAAATTCTATAGTATCTATAGCTATAGTCATGCAAATTAGTGATACAACAGTTAAATATGGATTCTTTTTATGTAGGTATATAGTTAAAGGACAAAATATTACAACTACTAAATAAATAGCTACTATCCATAAAGGCCACATTAGAAATTCTGTTATAGTTATCAATCCATCATTCTCAGTAGTTATAAACAATGGAAATTTTAGGTATCTAAAAAATACATTTAATAATACAGATATTGATGCTATCCAAACTAATACAGGACCCATCAAACTATTCACTCTATCTGTAAGAAATTTCCATTGACTGCCATCACGACCTACGTTTGAATACCAGGCAATTTTATTAGTAAAACCTGTTGAAAAGAAAAATAATGAGATTCCAGTAGTAAACCAAGTAAACTGAGTTTTATTGTCAGTTGTGAAAGATTCGTTATATACCAATAACTCTCCTGCAGAATTTTTAAAATCTAAAAGATACTCAGTATTAAAAGTAACCATAAGTAAACCAACTACTTTAATGAAATCAATAAATCGTTCCCTTGAAATAGATGTATGTTTTGCTTCTTTTGTAACATTTTTAAAGCCTGCAAAACTTGGTATAAATAATTTAATTACTTGCTTCACATTTAATATTTTACATGCCTTATGACTATTGAATAGGAATATAATTACTATGTGGAAATTGTACTTTATCAACCAGAAATAGCCGGAAATGTGGGTGCTTGTATAAGATTATCTGCAAATACAAATTTGTCATTAAACATAATCAAACCTTTAGGTTTCAACTTTCAAGAAAATAAGATTAGAAGAGCCGGTTTAGATTATCATGATTTAGCTTCAGTGAGCATGTATGAAGACTGGGGTGAATTTAAAAATGAAATAAATTTAGATAATGTTGGATATTTGTCTTCTAAAGGCAAAAAAAATATTTGGGATGTTGAACTTAAAGAATACTCTCATTTAGTTTTCGGACCTGAATCAGTAGGTTTGCCTGACGATATTCTTGAAGAAAGTAAAAATATAATAACAATACCTATGACTAATGACTCAAGAAGCATTAATCTAGCAAATGCAGTTTCAATTGTTGCATATGAGTACTTGAGGCAAAATTATGATAAATAATATATTAAATTATTAAGGAGGAAAGAAATGCCAAGTTTTGATATAACATCTGAATTCAACGCACAAGAAGTATTAAATGCTGTAGATCAAATGAATAGAGAAATAGTAAACAGATATGATTTTAAAGATACAAATACTTCAGTGGATTTTGCAAATGAAATAATATCACTTAGAAGTAGTACTGAAGAAAGACTAAAAGCTGCTGATCAAGTTTTGAGAGAAAAATTTGTAAAAAGAAATGTATCAATAAAATTCTTAACTAATTTTACTGACGAAGAAACCCCTTCAGAATCTAAAAGAATTTATACATTAAAATCAGGCATTGATAAAGAAACTTCAAAAAATATAGTAAAAGATCTTAAAGAATTTTCTAAAAAATTACAAAGTTCTATACAAAATGAGTCAATTCGAGTTGCGTCAAAAAAAAGAGATGAATTACAAGAAGCTATTATTTTCCTTAAGAGTAAAAATTATAATGTATATTTAAATTACGGAAATTTTAGAGATTAAAATAAATTTTAAATTTCTTATAAAATATTTTAGAAACAAAAATAGATATTATAAAAATTGGTAATGAGCCAATAATACTTAAATTATATTTTTGAGATAAAAAATATGCTATTAGAACAATAATTAATCCATAAATTGCTCTAAATATAGAAAAAACAATAAAGGACTGAAAAAATTTATTAGATAAAATTTTATCTATTTTCATTATTGATTAAATCTGTATCTATTATTTGCAAATTTTTTATATAATACATTACTAAATCTTGCTGGAAATAGATTAAGCAATTTAACAACTCTAAAAAAGCTACCTAAATCATAAATTGATTCTACGATTGCTTCACTAGCATAATATTTTTCATTATTTCTCTCATAGACCAACTCATCTTTTGTGATGTCTTCTTTCTCTAGTTCTAATTGATTAGCTAAAACTAAATCAGAATTTCTATTTTTTAAAAATTCTCCATAACCACTGCACACAATACAATTTGAGTCGATGTATATTTTATTCAACTATATCAAAGCCTAAACTTAAAGAATTTACACAATAGCGAAGACCAGTTGGTGTTGGTCCATCATTGAATATATGTCCTAAATGAGAATGACATTTTTTACAGTTTACTTCTATTCGTTTCATACCAAAAGAATTATCTTCTTTGCTTGTTACTGTTTCACCTATAGCATCATAAAAACTAGGCCACCCTGTTCCTGAATCAAATTTAGTCTCAGATTCGAATAATTGATTATTGCAAACTATGCATTTATATATACCTTCTCTTTTTTCATATAGTAATTTTCCAGAGAAGGGCGGTTCAGTTCCACAATTCTGAGTAATCTCTATCTCCTCTTCTGACAAATGATCTTTATTAATAGACATGATTTTATTTTATATTATTTTGGGTTAAAGTAAATTTCTTTAACAGAACTATTTATATCTTGTATCTCTTTTCTTAATTCTTCATTTAAATTAACTATTTCTGTATCTGTTAACTTGTCTAAATAATCAATAGAAACTAATGCTAAGTAACTACTTGTTCCTATTGATACAATTTTTAGAGATGTAACTTCAACAACTTTGTCGTTACTAGTTATTGTTTTACCTATTTTATCTTTGCTTTTTTGACTTATACTTTCACCAGTAATAAGGTGTTTCATTTCATAACCTAGAAATAGACCAGATACCATTAGAAGAATACCAATAAGAATCGAACTAACTGCATCGTATATTGAATTACCTGTAAAGTTGGACAATATAGTGCCAATTAAAGCAATGAACAATCCCATAGTTGCAGCAAAATCTTCTACAACAATAGCTATAAGGGGGCCGTCAGTTGATTCTTTTAATAATTTAATTATTGATTTATTTTCATAATTTGTTTGTTTAAGTTGTTTAACTGCTTTATATAAAACATACGATTCGAGAATAATCGATAAAGTTAAAACAATTATTGATACATATAAATTCTTTAATTCATGTGGGTTGGAAAGTGCCTCTATTCCATGTTCAAGAGAGACTAATCCTCCAATAGTAAAAATTAAAACTGCAACAACTAATGTCCAATAATATTGTTCTTTGCCCCTCCCTAATGGATATACTTTTTTATTAACTTTTTTTGATTGTTTAATTCCAAACCATAAAATAAATTGATTGGCTGAATCAACATACGAATGAATTGCCTCAGAAAACATTGCACTAGAAGAAGTTATTGCTGAAATTATTGTCTTTACAATAGCTATAAAAAAATTAACAGCTAATGCTAGAAAAACAGTTTTTGAAGAATGATTAGTAGCCATTCTCTTCAAACCAATTAACTAGTTGTGGAAACCCACCTATTCTTTTTTCTTCTATATATATTTGAGGAACTGTACTCACGCCTTCGCCTACTTTTTTATAAAACTTCTGACGTACATTATCATCAGATAAATCTTTTTCTGTATAAGTTAAGTTTACAGAATTTAACAAGTTTTTTGCTCGATCGCACCAGATACAATTGTCTTTAGTGTAAATTTCTATTTTCAAAGATTTTCAGATCCTGTATATATTTCATTAGTTGTTTGTGTAACTCTTATAAATGTTGTACTTTTTGGAAGGTCTTTAAGTTTTTTTGCACCTACATATGAACAAGCAGACCTCATACCACCTAGAATAGCTTGAACTGTTTTGTCTATAGGACCTTTATATTCAAGTCTTACTTTCTTTCCTTCTGCAGCTCTATGATTGGCTAAATCACCATAATATGTTTGTTGGGCTTTTGTAGATGACATACCATAGAAGTCTTTATATTTTTTACCGTCTTCTTCTGTAACAAGTTCTCCTCCTGATTCCTCATGTCCTGCAAACATTCCTCCTAACATAACAAAGTCAGCACCTGCTCCGAATGCTTTTGAGATATCACCTGGATACTTACATCCACCATCTGCTAAGACATGGCCTCCCAACCCATGAGCAGCATCTGAACATTCAGATATAGATGAAAGTTGAGGATAGCCTACACCAGCCACACTCCTTGTTGTGCAAACTGATCCGGGTCCAATACCAATCTTTACAATATCAGCCCCAGCTAATATTAAAGCTTCTGTCATTTCTCTTGTTGCTACATTTCCAGCAATAATAATTTTATCATTATAAGTTTCTCTATATCTTTTTACAGCTTCAAGAAAATCTTCTCTATAACCATTAGCAACATCTATACAGAGAAATTTTAAATTATTATTAAGATCAAATATTTTTTTTGCTAATTCAAAATCTTCATCTGATTGCCCAACAGTAACAGAAACATAATTTGAATCTAATGAGTCTATGTTTACTTTCCAATCATCAAGATCATAAAATTTGTGTATAGCAGTTAGCATTTTATGTTTTTGTAATGCTTTAGCGGTTTCAAAAGTTCCTGTAGTGTCCATATTGGCAGAAAATATAGGAATCCCTTCCCAAGTATGATTATTGTGTCTAAATTTAAATTCTCTTTCAAGCTTTACTTCGGAGCGTGAAATTAATGTACTTCTTTTAGGTCTAATCAATACATCATCAAATGTTAATTTGATTTCATCTTCTATTCTCATAATTTATTTTTTCCCTTATCCTAAATACCAGAAATTATGATAGTTGAATTTCCATTATTTGGTGCTGGTATTATATATTTTCCTACAGAGCTATCAGCATTAAGAGTATTTGAACCAAGATATCTGTTGCTAATTGCTGATGCTATAAAACAAAGAAGCACCTTTTGCGTAAGTAATAACCTTGATGAGGTAAATCAAGTTATATCAGAAGTTGAAATAATAGAACATAGGGATATATCAAATGCTGAACAGTTGGTTTTAGTAAAGTGTATAAATTTATACAGAATTAAAAGTATAAAAATAGATAAAGAATATCCAGTTTGTAATGCAGAAATAATAATTGATGTTGGATTACCGCCAAAGATAGAAGAATTAAATGACCTTCAAACAAAAATAAATAAAAGTTTATCTGAATTAATAGAGAAAGGTTTAGATATAGATATACCTACTTTTGAAATTGATACTGAAAATAGGATATTAAGTCTATGGGAAATTTGTACCAAAATTCCAATGACAATGGAATTAAGAAACAAATTATTACTTAGTAACGATATAAATTACAGGTTTAAGATTTTAGAGAGTTACTTGGAAGAAATAAAAGAAAGAACAATTTAACTCTCTTTCCACTTTTTATAAAAAATATTAACTTTTTGATTCATTAAATTTTCGTAGTTTATTAATTTATTTCTTGTGTTTTCTACATCATAGTTTTTTAAATCTTTTTTACTTGCTTCATTGTCATACCAATTATCAAAAAGCTCAACTGTTACTTCTGGATGAAATTGAATACAAACTGTATTCTTAATTTTATATATTTGTGGATATTCTGTACTTGCTATCAATTCTGCTTTTGATGGAATCTTAAATGTATCTCTATGCCATGTAAAAACTTCAGTATTTCTAAAATCAGAAAATGTTTCATCATTTCTAATAAAATTTAATTTTTTAAAACCAAATTCTATTTTATCAGAAAGATATGCCTCACCATCTAATGCATCAGCTACAAGCTGTGACCCTAAACAAATTCCTAATATTTTAGTTCCATTATCTACGGATTTAGATAACCATTTTTTTTCTGACAATAAGTACTGATGTTTATCAGTATCATATGCACCCATATGTCCGCCTAAAATAATATAATCGTAAGAAGAGGACATACTTCCCCATTCTATTTCCCAAGCATTTACTGATTTAATATTATTATTTTCAAGTGATCCAAGAGTTACTTCAAGATCATTAACAATTGCTATCGTTTCTTTATATTTCATTTTGTTGTGCGCGGAAGAGGACTCGAACCTCCACGGGTTTTACCCCACAGGATCCTTAATCCTGCGCGTCTACCAGTTCCGCCACCCGCGCTTTGTCAATCAAGAAACCAAAATAAAGATAACGTAGTTGCTGCAAACATTAGAGCAACTAATGCTGTAATACGGCTTAGATTTCTTTCAGCTAATGTTTGTCCAATATTTCCTGAAGCACCTGCTCCACCTAACATGTCGGATAAACCACCACCCTTGCCACTATTAAGCATAATCAAAGCTATAAGGGCAATTGATACAACAACATGCACTGATATCAATATTGCAGTTGTAGATCCCATATTTAATTATCCTTTTCAATTACTTTTTGGCTACCAAGGTATCCAATCTTAGTTATTTTATCATTCTTAGTATTAAAAGCGAGAGGTATTCCAGTAGGAACATTTACATCAACTATTGATTCATCCGAAATATTCTCAATAATCTTTAAAATAGCTCTTATACTATTTCCATGAGCGACAACTAAAACATTATTATTCTGTGATAATTTAATAATTTCATTTAATGAAGATTCAACTCTTGTAACTACATCCTCCAGTGATTCTCCTAAAGGTAAATTACTATCTACATCTCTATAGGTATTATCTTTTTTTGGGTCATATTTAGAGTTAATTTCAACTAAAGGTGGTTTTGTTTTGTATCCCCTTCTCCATTCATGTACTTTTCTTTCACCATATTTATTTGCAGTTTCTAACTTGTTTAAACCTTGTAACGCTCCGTAATGTCTTTCGTTTAGTTCCCATTTTCTAAATATTTTTATTTCTTTAATTATGTTTTTGTCATACTCATCTAAAATTATATTTGAAGTTTCTACAGCCCTACTTAAGTAAGATGTAAAACATATTTCAGGTATAAATTTTTCTCCAATTAAAGTTTCTCCAGCATTTTTAGCTTCTAGAACCCCTTTTTCAGTTAAACCAACGTCTACCCATCCGGTAAATATATTTTCTAAATTCCACTTACTTTGGCCGTGCCTTACAAAAATTAAATTCATAATTTTATTGAGTTAATTATTGTTACAAATTTATCAATATCCAAAGATGACCCTCCTACCAGAGCACCGTCTATAATTTTTGAATTTAATATTTCAGCTGCATTATCTGGAGTTACACTACCACCGTATATAAAGCGTATCTTTTCATTGTTATAAAATGATTTTTCTGAAACATTTTCTTTTACCATTGATATTACTTCAACAGCATCTATGATAGAAGCTACTTCACCTGTTCCAATTGCCCATATCGGTTCATAAGCAAATACAAGATTATTAACTTTATCTTTTCTAAGTCCTTTAACAGCAGAGTCAATTTGAGATGTAATATGTTCTAGGTATTTATTGTTATTCCTTTGCTCCAAGGTTTCACCAAAACATATCACGGGTGTTATGTCTTTGTCTATTAAATTGTGTATTTTTTTATTTATAGTTTCATCACTTTCATCAAACTCTGTTCTTCTTTCTGAATGTCCGACAATACAATATTTAACATTTAATTTACTTAATTGCTGACTTGAAACCTCTCCAGTGTATGCACCTTCGTTAAATTGAGATACATCCTGTGCAGATAACTTTATATTTAATTTATCAGTATCAATAATTGTTTGAATTGATCGTAAAGAGGTGTGAGAAGGAGAAACTACAATATCTATCTTTTCTTCTTTATCTTCTTCTATCGTGTAATTTAGCTTTTGAAGTAGCTGTATTGCTTCTAGATGGTCTAGATTCAATTTCCAATTACCTATTACTATTTTTTTCATATTTTCTAATCTAAAGTATAAGATGATTGTATTTATTTACACCAGGAAGGGTTTTCCCTTCTAAATACTCTAAAGAAGCCCCTCCACCTGTTGATATATGATTAAATTTATCTATGTCAGAATATTTATTAATTGCATTAACTGAATCTCCTCCTCCTACTATTGTATGGACATTCAACCCGGAAATTAATTCAGTTATGCTTCGTGTTCCGAAGCTAAATTCATCAATCTCAAATACACCCATAGGACCATTCCAAAATATTGTTCTAGAGTCAGATAATATTTGCTTAAATTTATTAACTGTTTTAATTCCTATGTCTACACCAATATCATCTTCACTAAATTCATTTAAATCAATATCATGTCTTGTATATTCATCGATAGATTTAGTAGCACCAAAATCCAAAGGTAATTTTATTTTTTTTCCATCAGCTGATTCAAGTATTTTTTTAGCTGGATTAATAAAATCATTTTCGCATATAGATTTTCCTATATTGTGACCTAAAGCTTTCAAAAAAGTAAAACACATACCGCCACCTAATAATAAATTATCAACACGTGGGAGAAGATTTTTAATAAGTTCTAACTTGTCAGAAACCTTGGCTCCACCAAGAATTATGGTAAATTTCTCATTAGTTTCACTTAATACTTTATCTAATTCAACTACCTCTTTAGTCATTAAAGGTCCCTGATAAGATGTTAAGTATTTTCCAATACTAACTATTGATGCATGTTCCCTGTGGGCAGCTCCAAAAGCGTCCAAAATAAACGTGTCAAAAGGCATAGACAAATCTTTTGCAAATTTATCGTCGTTGTTTAATTCACCATCATCAAATCTTAAATTTTCTAATAATAAAATATTATTTTTATTTTTCATCAATTTATTTTGAATTTCTATACCAATATTTTTATTTATGAATGTCACATCCTGATCTAATAGATTACTCATTTCTTCTGCTACAGGCTTTAGTGATAAAGACTGGTCTATCCCATTTGGTCTGCCTAAATGACTTATGAATGTAATGTTTTCAGATATACTTTCTAATTCTCTTATATATTCTATTGATTTTATAATTCTAAAATTATCTAATATGAATCCATTATCAATTGGAACATTTAAATCAGATCTTATTAAAACATTTCCTAATTTATTAGATGTCAATTTATGCTTCTTTCATATCCCTATGGATAATTACAGCATCCTTTCCATCATTCTTAAGCGAGTTTCCAATTTCTTCTGTCATTACCACACTTCTATGTTTGCCTCCTGTACAGCCAATAGCTATACCAACATATGATTTTCCTTCTGAGGTAAATCGAGGAAGTAAAAATTCTATGAGATCTTTTGCTTTGTCTAAAAATACTTGTGCATCTTCAAAAGATAGTACATAATTTCTGACCATAGGTGATTGACCTGTCGATGAACGGAGTTCTTCTCTCCAATGTGGGTTAGGTAAAAATCTAACATCTAAAACTAAATCAGCATCTCTAGGTGTACCATTTTTAAATCCAAATGAAGTTACTGATATTTTTAAATCTTGACTTGTAGCTTCACCTTGGAAGCCTTCAATAATTCTCTTTCTTAAATCGTGAACATTCATATCTGTTGTATCAATTACTAAATCAGCTAACTCCCTAATAGGTTTTAGTAAATCCCTTTCCATTTTTACTGATTGTGATAAAGATTCTTGACCCATAGGATGAGGTCTTCTGTTTTCTTCATATCTTTCTATTAAAGTTTCATTGTCTGCATCAAGGAACATGATTCTTGTTAATACTCCTGATTGGCTTAGCCTATCAAGACTTTTATTTAACTCATCTTGGGCAACACCATCTCGTGCATCAACAGTAAGAACTAATTGCCTATTTGACTCTGCAACATCGTTAGAATCAACAACTGACTCTACTAAATCTGGAGGTAAGTTTTCAATTACGTAATAACCTAAGTCTTCAAAAACATTTGAACTAGCAGATCGGCCTGCTCCTGACATTCCTACTAATAATAAAACTTCTGGTCTTTTTGTTACCATATTATATCCTTTAATAACATTCTAATTAACGGTCGTTTAGATGGTAGAACTTTCTTTAATGAGGTCTTAATTGCTAATTTCCTTAGATCTAAGCCTTCTGTTTTCTTTTAAAGCAAACCTATGTGCTTCATCTCTAATATTTTGAAGAAGAAATAAAGCTTCAGAATTTTTGTTTAAAAGATATGGATCTCTTCTATTTGGTAAATATAACTCTTCTTCTTTTTTAGCTAAAGCAACTAACTCAATATCTAATTGAAAATGATCTATTACGCTTTTAGCTGAAGATAATTGTCCTTTCCCTCCGTCAACCAGAATTAAATCTGGAATCTTTTTAAAACTTTTATCCTTTTCATTATTTTTTATAAGTCTTCTTATTCTTCTAAAAAGTACTTCTTCCATTGATTTAAAATCATCTTGTCCTTCAAAAGATTTTATATGAAACTTTCTATACATTGATGGTTTAGATATTCCATCTTCCATTACAACCATTGATCCCACTCTATACTTATCACCTAAATTAGAAATATCATAAGCTTCAATTCTGTATGGAACATTTGTTAATCCTAAATTATTTTTTAATTGTTCTAAAGACTGGGATCTAAATTCTAGATCTGTACGTCTTCTAAAGTTTACAACTCGTCTTATTTCTCTTGCATCAACAATAGCTGTATCCAATAAATCTTTTTTCCATCCTCTTTTAGGGGTTTTAAGTTCAATTTTTTTTGACCATTTGACTGAAAGCTCTTTTGCAATAACTTCTGAATAAGGAAAATTATGACTAACTAATATTTCCTCTGAAGGTTCGTTCTCTGAAAATATTGATAAAATTACCTGTGGCAAATATTCATTGTATTCATAAGTATCAATTGGTTCTAAAGTTTTCTTAACTTCTCCAATAATTCTTCCATTTCTAATAAGCAAGCATGATATGACAACATCTAATTTGTCTATATCAATTCCCAAAACATCAACTGATTTTTTATTATCTACTAACAGTGTCTGTGTTGTTCGAGCGTTCTCTAAATGATTAATGAGATTTTTTGAATCATTAGCTTTTTCATATTGTTGCTTGTTCGAATAATCTTTCATTTCTTTTATTTTTTTATTTATATATTTATCTGATTTACCGGAGTAAAAATCTTTTAGATTCTTAGTCAAATTACTATATTCGTTTTTATCAATTGCTTCAATACATGGTCCTGAACATTTATCTATATCAAATAACAAACAAGCTTTATTTAGTTTCTGATGTCTTTTAAATACAGTGTTTGAACATGTCCTGACAGGAAAAATATTTATTAAATGATCTAAGGATCTCTTAGCTGATCCAATAAATGGAAAAGGTCCAAAATTATTATTTTTTGAATTAATTTTTCTTGAAATATAAGCTCGAGGCCATTCTTCGTTAGTAAGTGTCACATATGGATATGATTTATCATCTTTAAACTGAACATTGTATTTTGGTTTATATTCTTGTATGAATGAATACTCTGCTAACAAAGCGTCAGCTTCATTCTTAGCGACTACAAAACTTATTTCATTTGCTTCAGAAACTAATCTTTTTACCTTCCATGAAGATTGTTTTGAAAAATATGATGGAACTCTTTTTCTTAGGTTTTTTGCCTTACCAACATACAAGGGATCAGCATAATCATCTTTAAATATATAAATTCCTGGCTCATTCGGTATTTCTTTGTTTAATATTTTTTTCATTTATAAAACTGATTTAAGGTGTTTTCCAGTCAATGATTTTCTATCTCCAACTATACTTTCTGGTGTACCTTCTGTAATTATTTTTCCACCATTCTCTCCACCTTCTGGACCAAGGTCAATTATCCAATCGGAATTCTTTATAACATCTAAATTGTGCTCAATTACTACTACAGTGTTGCCTTTGTCTACAAGCATATGTAACACTTCCATTAGTTTTTGTACGTCTGCAAAATGTAAACCTGTTGTTGGTTCATCCAGAATATACATTGTTTTACCTGTAGATCTTTTACTCAATTCTTTTGCTAGTTTTACTCTTTGAGCTTCGCCCCCTGAAAGTGTTGTAGCTGATTGCCCTAGGGTTATATAAGACAATCCAACATCATCTAATGTTTTTATAATTCGATATATTTTTGGTTGATTTTCAAATATTTTTAGAGCATTTTCTACAGTAGAATTTAATATGTCTGCAATGCTGTATCCTTTCCATTTAATACTTAGAGTCTCTGGGTTATATCGTGAACCGTTACAATCTTCACACATAACATAAACATCGGGTAAAAAATACATTTCAACTTTAATTGTGCCGTCACCTTTACATGATTCACATCTCCCACCAGGTACATTAAAAGAGAACCTGCCTGGTTTATAACCTCTTATTTTTGATTCCTCAGTTAAAGAGTAGAGGTTTCTAATCATGTCAAATACTCCGGAATAAGTAGCTGGATTTGATCTTGGAGTACGTCCTATTGGTGATTGATCAATTTCAATTAATTTATCTATATAATTCAATCCACTAATACTTTTGTGTATTCCTGGAGGGTTCCAGTTTTTTCTTGTAAATTCATTATTTATAGCTTTAGCTAATATCTCAGAAACTAATGTTGATTTTCCGCTTCCTGACACACCAGTTACTGATACAAATTTTCCCAAAGGAAATTCTGCTGTGATATTTTTTAAATTATTTTCTTTAGCACCTCTTATTACTATTTTTCCCTCGTTGCCATTTCTTCTAATTTTTGGATATGGTACTTTTAATTTTCCTGAAAGATACCTTCCTGTAATTGATTTTCTATTTTTAGATATTGTATTCCAATCTCCAGCTGCAACTATATTGCCACCATCTTCTCCAGCGCCCCATCCAATATCAATCAAATAGTCAGAACTTTTCATTGTTTCTTCGTCATGTTCTACAACTAATACGGTATTACCTAGGTTTTTGAGTTTTAATAAGGTATTTATCAATTTTTTATTATCAGACTGATGTAACCCAATAGAAGGTTCGTCTAAAACATACAATACTCCTGTTAAACCTGAACCAATCTGTGTAGCTAACCTAATTCTTTGAGCTTCGCCACCCGAAAGTGTTACTGCGCCTCTATTGAGCTGAAGATAACCTAATCCAACTTCATTAAGAAAACTTAATCTTTCTTTAATTTCTCTTAAAATTGCTTCGGCAATTTCTTTTGAGTTACCAGAAAGTTTTAAATTATTTGTAACTTCGTATGCTTTTTTTATAGATAGTTTATTAAATTCCCCAAGTGTTATGGCTTTTACTTTTACATTTCTTGATCTCTCGTTAAGTCTTTCGCCATCGCACTCTCCACAATCAAGCTCCCTCATAAATTGCATATAATAATCTCTTCTTTTATCAGAACTTGTTTCTTCATATATTTTTTTAAATAACGGTATAACCCCAGGAAATTCTTTATTCCAAGATCTTGAATTACCAAATCTATTTGTATAATTTATTGGAGTTTTAATACCATCTGTTCCAAAAAGTAAAATATCTTTGTCATTTTTTGATAGTTCTTCATAAGCAATATCTTTTGGTATTTCAAAATATTCACAAACTCCATTAATTTGTGCTCTAAAATATCTACGAAAAGACATCTCAGGGAAAACATTTTCTTTTATTGATAAAGTTGTATCTTTTATAAGTAATTTTTCATCAATTTCATAATTTACTCCTAATCCATTACAAAAATCACATGCTCCAAAAGGTGAGTTAAATGAAAAATCTCTAGGTTCAAGTTCACCATATGAGGTACCGCATTCTTTACATCCTAAATTTTGACTAAAGTTTTTTACTTCGTCATCTATTTTTATATCAACTATTCCATCTGTTAACTTAAGAGCAGCCTCTATAGATTGAGGTAACCTTCTTCCTGCAGTTTTTTTAATTTTAACTCTATCAACAACTACAGAAATATTATGGTTAAAATATCTATCTAATTTTTTAGCTTCATCTAATCTTATAAGTTCTCCATCTATATATGCTCTACTGAAACCATCTTTAAGTAAATTTTTAAACAAATTTTCAAATTCACCTTTACGAGATTTAACCACCGGCGCAAGAATTTCGATGTTAATTTCATTTCCTATATTTAGAACTTGGTTAACTATAAAATCAACTGACTGTTTTTGAATTTTTGTTCCGCATATTGGGCAATAGCTTATACCAATTCTTGCCCATAATAATCTTAAGTAATCGTGAACTTCAGTTACTGTACCTACTGTTGAGCGAGGGCTTCTAGAAGAAGTCTTCTGATCTATTGCTATAGCTGGTGAAAGACCCTCAATACTTTCTACATTTGGTTTTTCCATTTGTCCTAAAAATTGACGTGCATATGCTGATAGGCTTTCAACATATCTTCGTTGACCTTCAGCATAAATTGTATCAAAAGCAAGAGAAGACTTTCCTGAACCAGATAATCCAGTTATAACAACAAACTCATTCTTTGGAATATCAACAGAAATATTTTTTAAATTATGCTCTTTAGCACCTTTTATTTTTAAGTAATCTTTACTCATTAATTAGGGATCTCCATAATCTCTTTTTTTATATCTTTCAATTCATCTCTTAATCTAGCTGCAACTTCGAACTCTAATAAATCAGCAGCTAAATGCATTTCCTTCTCAATATCTTTAGATATTTTATATAGATCATCTTTGGAAACATTCTTCAAATTTGTGTCTGATCTTAATTTTATGTTTTCTTTTGATGGTCTATTTCTTTCAACTAACTCTAAAATATCAGTAATTTCTTTTTTGATTGTTTCAGGATTTATTCCATATTTTTCATTATGTTTTTCTTGTATCTCTCTTCTTCTGTTTGTTTCAAATACTGCATTAGTAATTGAATCAGTCATTTTGTCAGCATACATTATTACATAACCGTCTTTATTTCTAGCTGCTCTACCTATTGTTTGGATTAAACTTGTTTCTGATCTTAAAAAACCTTCTTTATCTGCATCCATAATTGCTACAAGCTGTACTTCAGGCAAATCTAAACCTTCTCTAAGTAAGTTAATTCCTACTAGAACATCAAACTCTCCTTTTCTTAAGTCTCTTAAAATTTCTATTCTTTCCAATGTGTCTATGTCAGAATGTAAATATCTAGTCTTGAGACCCATTTTTAAGAAGTAATCACTTAAAGATTCACTCATTTTTTTTGTTAATGTTGTTACTAAAACTCTATTTCCATTATTAATTACAGATTGTATTTCGCTTATTAAATCTTCAATTTGATTAGCTGTAGGTTTAATAATCACTGATGGGTCTAGTAATCCTGTTGGTCTAATTATCTGTTCTACAAATTCTTTTGAATTTGCATTTTCCCACTTTCCTGGTGTTGCAGAAACTAATATTGTTTTTGAAACTTTTTGTTGCCATTCGGCAAATTTTAGAGGTCTATTATCTAAGGCAGCTGGAAGTCTAAAACCATAATCAACTAATGTAGTTTTTCTAGATTTATCTCCTTCATATTGTCCTTTTATTTGTGGTATGGCAATGTGACTTTCATCTACAACCATTAAGAAATCATCAGGGAAAAAGTCAAGTAAAGTATGGGGTGGTTCTCCTTCTTTTCTGCCGTCGAAATATCTAGAATAATTTTCTACTCCCGAACAAACACCTAATTCCCTCAACATTTCAAGATCAAACATTGTCCTTTGTTTTATCCTCTGAGCTTCTAATAATTTATTATTACTTTCAAATTTCTTTATTTGATTATTCATATCTAATTCTATTTTTTTTAACGCTTCTTTAATTGTGTCTTCTGAAGAGACATAATGTGAAGCAGGTAATATAGCTAACTCACTTAACTTTTCTAATATTTCACCGGTTACAGGATTAATTCTTGATATGCTTTCAACTTCATCACCATAAAATTCAATACGATAAATTGTTTCTTCATATACTGGAAAAATATCTAACGTATCTCCCTTTAATCTAAAAGACCCTCTTGTAACTACTAGATCATTTCTAATGTACTGCTGCTTAATTAATTTTGTTAACAATGTATCTAAATCAAATTCTTGACCTTTAATAATTGGAATTATTTTATTTTTATATTCATCAGGAGAACCTAGACCATATATACAGGACACAGATGACACAACAATTACGTCTTCTCTCATAAGCAGAGCACTTGTTGCTGAGTGTCTTAACCTATCTATTTCTTCATTTATATTGGAATCTTTTTCTATAAAAGTATCGCTTCTTGGCACATAAGCTTCAGGTTGGTAATAGTCATAGTATGAAACAAAATATTCAACCCTATTCTGTGGAAAAAATTGTTTAAATTCATTAGCCAACTGAGCAGCTAATGCTTTGTTTGGAGCTAATACGAGAGAAGGCATTTGAAGTTCCTCAATTAACCATGCAATAGTCGCAGATTTTCCAGATCCTGTTATCCCCATTAAAGTTTGAAAATCAAAACCATTACTAATTCCATTTTTTAATTTTTCTATAGCTTTAGGTTGATCGCCTTCAGGCTTAAATTCAGAAATAACTTGGAATTTACTCATTTTAAATGATTGTCTAAAAAATTTATAATTTCATCTTCTAGTTGTTCTAAATTATCATTTTTAACTACTGTACCAATCGATAGCCACCAGTCATCATCAGGTTGAAAGTTAATTCTATTTCTTATATCATCAATTTCCATGTTTCTGTTTTTTAGCCTTTCAACCCTATCATCTTGAGATGACCAAATTACTAAAGTTTTAAAATCTTTGTGTATGTTTTTTGGTGCTGAAACTTCAATGAAAGTTATTCCATTATTTTTGTTAATTACTTGATTTAGGTTATTAATAATTTTAGGATGTAAAAAATTTTCTAATTTTTCTAGTTTTAATCTATCTTTGAATACTATCTCTGCAATAGTTTTTTTTGATATTTTATTATTAACAATTGATGTTGGAAAATTTTTCTTTAAAAATTCTTTTGATTCATCACTTGTTAATATAGACTCTGAAATTTCATCCAAGTCAACTGTATTAAATCCTAATTTTTTAATTATTGATAATGCTGTTGATTTACCACTTCCAATTGGTCCAGTTATTATTATTGATTTATTTTCCATACGTATAAGAATACGTAATAATTAAATTTAAATCTAGTCTGTATTACCTATACCGCGGTCTTTAAGTTCTTGGAGTATGTTGTCTAAAGATTCATCAACTCCTTCTACTTTTTGACGAGTAGATTTTGTCTCATCTTTTTCAGGTGTATTATCTGACTGAGAAGAATGTGTTTTTGGTTTATTTTTTTCCTCTTCTGTTTCTTTCCAATCTGGATCTGCTTGTTTGATTGAAAGATTGACTCTCCTTTTAGGAATATCTAATTCGATAATTTTTACTTTTACTTTTTGTCCAATTGCTAAAACTAGTTCCGGTGAATCAACTTTATCAGTAGATATTTCTGAAACATGCACAAGGCCCTCAACACCTTTTCCAATTGTCACAAATGACCCGAAAGGTACAACTTTTGTTACTTCACCTTCAACAATATCTTCTTCTTTAAAGCTTAATTCAAAATCTAGCCAAGGATCTTCAGTTACTTGTTTGATGGAGAGGGAGATCCTTTCTTTATCATTATCAATTTCTAAAACTTTAACCTTTACTGAATCACCAACTTTAACAATTTCGTTTGGATTTTCAACGTGTCTCCATGAAAGTTCAGACACATGAACTAGTCCATCCATACCTCCAATATCTACGAAAGCCCCAAAATTTACTATTGAAGAAACTTTACCATCTTTAATATCTCCAACTTCTAAATCATCTAGAAATCCTTGTCTTTCTTCAGATTGCTCTTCTTCTAGGTAAGCTTTTCTTGATAGAACTATATTATTTCTTGATCTATCGAGTTCAAGAATTTTAGCTTCAATTTCTTCACCTATATATGAATTTAATTCTTTCACCCTTCTAACGTCTATTAAGGATGCAGGTAAGAATCCCCTTACTCCTATGTCTACAATCAATCCACCTTTTACTGATTCTATTACTGTTCCTTTTATTGACGTTTTATTATCAGCTACTTCTTGTATGTCACCCCATGCTTTTTCATACATCGCTCTTTTAACTGACAGCAGCAATCTTCCTTCATCGTCTTCTTTATCTAGTACCAAGGCTTGTATTTTTTGACCTTCTTTAACTATCTCATTCGGATTTACAGATTTTCTGACTGTTAACTCTCTTGAAGGTATGACACCCTCAGATTTATAACCTACATCGATAAATACTTCATTTCGATCAATTCTTACTACAGTACCTTCAATTACATCACCAGTGTTGAATGTAATAATAGTTTTCTCTAGAAGATCTGGGAAGTCCTCAGGTTTAGCATCATTTGGAATTTGAACAACATTCGAAGTATTAGATGTCTCATCTAAATTATCTGTCATAATATGTAATTTTTTCCAATCATAGTATTGCGACTTTTAGAATAACATATCTATGATATTTACAAACTAATTATTAAAATTAGCTAAATTTTTATTTTGTTTTACATTGACAAATAAAGGCACATTTAGAGTTGTTGCATTTTCCATTTCTTTTTGTACTAATTTTGCGGTTTTAGTTGCAATTTCATTCGGAGTTTGGATAATTATCTCATCATGTATTTGTAAAAGAATATTTGTAGAATTAAGATTTTTAATTTTATCTTCAAGTTTTATCATAGATATTTTCATTATGTCAGATGCTGTACCTTGAATAGGTGCATTCATTGCAATTCTTTTACCCATTGCTTTTAGTTGGAAATTAGTAGATGCTAATTCTCTAATAAATCTCTTTCTTCCGTAAAGAGTTTGTGTAAAAGTAGACCCCTCCGCATCTTTTACAATAGATTCTAAATAACCTTTTATTTTTGGAAATTGATTGAAATAAGAATCAATCAATTCAGTAGCTTCTTTTTTTGGAATATTTAAACTTTTAGACAAGCCAAATGATTCCATTCCATAAATTAATCCAAAATTTACTTCTTTGGCTTTCCTTCTCATGTCTTTTGAAACGGAATGAATATCAGTATCGAATATCCGTGATGCAGTTTCAGAGTGTATATCTGAATCCCTATTTTTTAACATAGTTATCATATTCTCATCTTTACTTAAATGTGCGAGTACTCTCAATTCAATTTGCGAATAATCAGCGATTATAAATACATGATTTGTGTCAGCTATAAAAAATTCTCTAATTTTTTGACCTATTGCAGTTTTGTTTGGAATATTTTGTAAATTTGGCTTTTCTGATGAAAGTCTACCTGTAGTGGTTCCGAATAAATTATATGAGGTATGAACTCTACTTTTTAATATTTCATTTTTTAATCCTTCGATATATGTTGATCTAAGTTTTTCATATTCCCTATATTTCAATATTAATTTTGGAAGTTCGTGAGATTTAGATAATTCCTGTAAAACTGAAGCATCTGTTGATGGTGCGCCTTTTGGTGTTTTTTTAATTACTGGATAACCCATATCAACATATAGAATTTCAGATAATTGTTTCGGAGAATTTAAATTAAAATCTTTATTTGTAATCTTTTTTATTTCTTTATCAAATAAATCTAACTCGCCATTAATTTCTTTAGATAGTATTTCTATCTTGCTTTTAGATACCTTTACTCCTTTTTTATTCATAGAATCTAATATTATTAAAAGTGGAAAATCTAAATCTTCATATATTCTAAAAAGTTTTTTATCTTTTTTAAATGCTTCTACTTCCTTAGTTATATATAAAAAATGTTTTTTGAAAAATTTTAGATAATCAATAACTTTTGATTTATTTGTAATTTTCGTAGTTCTATCAAGATGTTTAGCAACACTGAGTAAGTTATCAGGCCTAATGCTTGGGTCTTTTAAAAAAAGCATACAATCATACGCATGAAATTCTATACTTTTAATTTCTTCATTAGTTGTGTTTATCATTTTTTGTGAATTCAATGATATAAATTTATCTAATTCTGATAATTTACCTAAATATTTACCGTAATCATTGTTATTTACAAAATAAAACTCATCTTCATAATAAAAAACTAAATGCTTACCAGATAATTTTTCAGTACTATTTATTTCTTCAACTTCTTCGTTTTTAGTATTATCTTCTTTTTCAGCATTTGATGAGGACGTAATGTATTTATTTAATTCAAGTTCTTTTACTTTATCTTGAGAAGCTTCTAAAAGTTCATCAGAAAAATATGCTGTATCTTTTAATTTTACATTTGGTAATTTTATTTTTAAGTCTGTTCTAATAGTTGCTAGCTGTTTGCTAGTTTTTAATAGTTCTTTATTTGTTTCAAATGAATTTTTTATTTTTGGTGTTAAATCATTTAAATTTTTATAAATTCCATCTATTGTTTTATATTTTTTCAATAACGATGTCGCTGTTTTTTCTCCTACTCCAGCTAAGCCAGGAATATTATCTGAAGGATCACCTTTTAGGGCTAGGTATTCAACATATTGATTTGTATTAAATCCAAATTTATTATTAAAAAATTTTTCATCAACTATATCTATTTCAGATATTCCTTTTTTTGTATAAAGTATTTTTGTTTTTTTTGATATTAACTGAAAAGTGTCTCTATCTCCTGTAACGATTAATACTTCTTCACCTTTTTCATTAAATTTTTTTGCTAAAGACCCGAGCACATCATCAGCTTCGTAGCCTGCTTCTGAAACTTGTGGAATATTAAATGAATCTAATAGATCATGTAAAAGAGGTATCTGTATCTTAAAATTATCAGGTGCTGGAGACCTATTTGCTTTATATTCTTTATATATATCATTTCTAAAAGTTTTTCCAGGTAAATCCCATGTAACAATCATTTGTTCTGATTTGTATTCATTTATTACCTTATTAATCATTGAAAGAAATCCATGAATAAGATTTGTTGGGGTTCCCTGAGATGTCACTAAAGTCTCTGGCAAAGCATAAAAAGCTCTAAACGCAACGCTAAATCCATCAACAAGAATAACCATTAAACCATTGTAAACTTAAAAAATAAATTCTCTCATTTTTGGATATATCAAATATAATCTTTAAGTAAGCCCGGATGGCGGAATTGGCAGACGCGCTGGATTCAAAATCCAGTATCTTCGGATGTGGGGGTTCGACTCCCCCTCCGGGTACTTTTATTTTTAATTAGCTTTAAATACTGATCAAGTTAATAATGAAGTAGTGAATAATATAACAAGAATTGTTTTGCTAATATTTATTATTTTTGTGACTGGAATAATAATTTATTCAATTATTAATGCTGAAACCTTTGGTGATATCTATATAGAACAATTGCGTATAGCTGATGCGGATAAAACTCTTAACGATTTCAGTAATGAACTTGCAATTGAAATTGGCAAATTAGTCTGTATTGAGGCAAATAATTGGACTGATGAAGAAACATCTTTAATATCGATCCAAAACATACTTCTTCAAAATGGAATAGATGTAAAAAAGGAAAACAGAATAATTCCAATAATAAGATTTCAGTCTATTTATGAATTATGTCCGGAGAACATAAATGTTTTGGAAGAAATATTTGGAAATAATGAATAAACAAATAATAGAGAGGTTACCTCAATTAATGTTTGGTTTGTTTTTATGTGGTTTTGGACTTGCGTTTACCATTGAGGCTAAATTGGGATTAAATTCATGGGATGTCTTTCACGATGGTTTTAGTCAACTGATAAATGTTAAGATTGGATTTGCTGGAGTCATTACAGGATTTATTCTTCTTCTTGGTTGGATACCTTTAAAACAAAAACCTTTCATTGGTACAATAATTAACATACTTACAATCGGCAATGTAATTGATTTGACTATGTACTTCTTGCCAACTCCTGAGTTATTTTGGCTTAGACATTTATATCTATATTTTGGCACTGTTCTATTTGCCATGGGTGTAGGAATATACATAGGTTCTGGCCTTGGACCAGGCCCAAGAGATGGAATCATGACAGGTATTTCAAAAATGGGTCCAAGTATTAGAACTACAAGAATTGCAATTGATTTTACAGCATTCATAATTGGTGTATTACTTGGTGGCTCCTACGGTTATGGAACGGTTGTGATGGTTTTAACAGTAGGGCCAATTGTTCAATTTGCACTAGAACGATACGATAAAGGTCAGATTTTTAGTTTATAACTTAGTTAAATTTTAATAAATTCTTGAACACCAGCTTCATTTGTTATCAATTTACGCCTTGGTCTCCCTCTAAAATTTACTCTCGAAACTGGTTCTTGGCCTAGAAAGCATCCTTTTTCAAAATTAAGAAAAGTTAGAAGCCACTTAGTTTCATTAGGCAGTAATCCATTCTCTAT
>CABWZY010000010.1:0-22243 GCA_902510055.1 uncultured Candidatus Actinomarina sp.
TCATTTAAATCATATATTTTACCTTTTTCAAACTTCTTTTCTTCTTTGTGGTTAATTACTGTTACATTGCCAATTCCTTCAACCTCAAAGGAATTATCTTTGCCATTAAGAACAAGTGCAGTATGTTCATCTATACCTACAATATTTGTAAATTCTTTATCTAATAAAGTATCCATTCTTCTTTTCCCAACATAGCTGTAGCTTGTGTCATGACCCCCTCCTTCTTTATTGTTGAAATGTGGAATTATTGTGCAGTTAAGATTAAAGATCTCTAAAACATGCAACCCTTTTTCCCAATAAGGCTCTAATCCAACTTTGTAAATTTCATAAACTGGCAAAGTTTTATTTCCTAAAGTAGAAGCAGCAGCACTTGAAAAAACAGCATTACCTCCTTTTATAATATGGTTTTTAAATAAATCTGGAATTTTTGACTCGAACCACGTTTTTGAAGCATAGCTAGGACTACCAGGACCAGCAAAGATAAAATTTGACTCCGAAAGTTCTTCAAGCATCTCAAAATAGTTAATTGAATTTATATTTTTTTTATCCCTAAAGCTTGCAAGGTGAATTTCAATTTCGACACTTTTTTTATAGAATTCTTTTAGTTTTTTAACTAATTCATCAGCATTTTCTTGAAAACCAAAGGGAGTATCAATCATGTAAGCATTTACTTCACCTTCTAAATTATTTATTAATTTTCTGTGAACTGATACTAGATTTGGACTTGTTTCGCCAGATCCAAGTATTGCTATCGATCCTATAACTTTTGACATTTAAACCATTATAGGTATTTATTGAATCTTAAAAAATTGTATAATAGAAGCATGTTTAAAATCATGATTAGAGTTTTGGAAGTTTTCACTATAGAATATATACCACGTCTTCCAATTTCATTAAGAAAGCCTTTCTATAAACTCATTCTTCCTTTAAGGAAAGTAAAAGATAAGGTAGCTTTAAATGGTCCAAAGCATGAAGTTACTTATGAAGAAAGGCTTGAATTTGCAAAACTTTCAAGACAGGGTTTAAACAACAGCGGGTCACATTTGTTAAAACTTGATGAAACTGTAAAAATAGAAAAACTTAAAAATACACCTGTTGATATATATAAATTCACTCCAAGTGATTCTATTGGAGACACGTATGGTGTCTATTTCCATGGAGGGGGTTATTACGCGGGGAGTATAATTTCACATAAACATTTTATATCTCAACTATCTGCTGGTACAAATATTCCGTTTTATTTTTTTGAATACAGGCTAAGTCCTGAGCATGTTTTTCCTGCTGCTCATGATGATGCAAAAGCGGCTGTTGAATATATTAATAATTTAGAACATGGAAAGAGTTCTATTTGGGCAGGCGAATCTGCAGGTGGAGGTTTGTCAACAGGATTAGTAGTTGATAATTCATTTAATTTGAAACCAGATAAATTAGTACTGTTATCTCCTTGGCTTGACCTTTCAGACAGCAATAGAGATAGGAGTTATTTAAAAAATAAAGATATCTTACTAGCTTTAGATGGAATGCATTTTGTAGGAGAGTACTATGCTGGTGAATTTGAAACCACAGATCCAGTCTTATCACCTGTTTTTGCAGATATAAATAATTTTCCTGAAACATTAATTCAGGTTTGTTCGAATGAGCTTTTATATAATGATGCTATTGAGTTTACAAAAAAACTTCGAGAAAAAGGAACCAAATACGAGTTGCAAGTATGGGATGATTTATGGCATGCATGGCACTTCTTTCCAATAAATGAATCATATGAGGCAACTCAGAAAGTAATTAGCTTTATTACAGCTGATTCTTATTCATCACCTAAGTGATGAAGTGCAAACCCAAATGGTAACTCAAGTCGATTTTCTTTCATAATTTTTTCATTTTGTAATATAATTTTTGTTTGAGAATCTTCTTTTATTTCACCTTCATTTAAAATTAGACTTCTTTCGCATATCTCTAACGCCATAGGGAGGTCATGAGTAACGAGTATTATTGATATATTTAGATTTTTTAGAATCTCAATCAAGTCTCTTCTTGATGCAGGGTCTAAGTTTGATGCTGGCTCATCAAGCACTAATAGCTTAGGTTTTGAGGCTAAAACTGTTGCAATTGCTATCTTTCTTTTTTGCCCAAAACTTAAATGATGTGGTGCTCTATCTTGAAAGTCATCCATGCCAACCATTCTTAATGCTTCTATTGCATTTTTTTCTGCATCTTCATTCGAGTATCCAAAATTTTTTGGTCCAAACATAACATCTTCTATAACAGTGGGCATAAATAGCTGATCATCAGGATCTTGGAAAACTACTCCTACAGTTTCTCTAATTTTTGCTATATTTTCAGTTGTGTACTTTAAACCATCTACTTCAATTTTTCCTGATAGGTTACCAAGTATCCCATTTAGATGCAGAATCAAAGTAGTTTTTCCTGCACCATTTGGTCCTAATATGGCAATAGATTCACGTTTCTGAATTGAAAAGCTTATATCTTTTAATGCCTCATGGCCATCAGGATATGAATATGAGAGGTTATTAATTTTTAAATATTTGCTCATAAGTACATATCCAAAATTAAAACAATAATTGACCCAATAGTTAGAAAAATTAAAACTATTGAACTATTGTATTCTCTTTCTTTTAATTCAATTGATCCGTTAAAGCCTCTAGAAATCATTGAGAGGTAAACTCTTTCACCTCTTTCATATCCACGGATTAACATTGCACCAGACGCATAGGCAATAGGTAGAAGTGTTTTAATTCCTTTCTCTTCATAACCTCTAGACCTCATTGAAACCTTAACTCTTTTAAATTCATCAATAAAGACATCAATGTATCGTATAGCAAATGACATAATGGCAATTATTATTTGGGGCAGTTTTAACTTTTGGAGACCATAGATAAGTTCAATATTTGTTGTAACAGCAGTTAATACAATTCCCATTGACAAACCTAAAGTTGCTTTAAAAAGTATTGCAAACATATCTAATAATCCAGTTTTAAATACATCTATACCCATGAATGTATAAATTATGTCATTATTCCCACTACTTAAAAAAGGAAGGAACAAGGCAAAAATAATAAATGGAATATCAATTGTTAATCTTTTTAGATAGGTCTTTATAGGAATTCTTGAAATAAATATAATTGAAAATACAATCAATGAATGTAAAAGTATTTGAAATAAACTTTCAACATTTGAGAATGCTATTGAAATTACAATAAAAAAAGTTGAAAGAATTTTATGTTCTGGTTTTATATCTTTTAGTTTTGATTCTTCATGTAATGAAAGGTGATGAGAGTGAGTTGTTGAGTACATAAATTAAGCTTAATGCAAATGGTTTGCAATAAAAGAAGTTATTTACATTTTTTACATATACCCGAATATACAAAGTGATTTTTTTCTATCTTATATCCTGAATCTTTAGCTATTAATTCATTAACTTTAGTCGTTGTCTTGTCTGAAATATCTTCAATATTTCCACATCCTTCACAAGCAATATGGGTATTCGTTTGTTTGCCTTTGAGATAATATAGTCCAGAGGAATGAGCTTGATGTGAATGTTCAATAATATCTAACTCTTCAAGTAATTCAAATGTTCTATAGATAGTTGCTAGATCAATATCTTTAGAATGTTTTCTCGCTAATTGAAATAAGCTATCTGCTGTAAAATGTTCATGACCTGCTTTTTCTAAAATATTGCAAATTATTTCCCTCGAAATAGTAACTCTGTATCCATTTTCTTTAAGATGGTTAACCAAATTCATATGTAAAGTATAATTTGTTTACTTGAGGAAAAATATTGAAAAGAATACTTTTAAAATTTATAAATAAATATAGCTTACTTTACCTACCAATGATATGGCTCTTAGGTTTTTGTGTCTATATTTTAATATATGATCCACCAACGTTACTTTATATACTTACAGTAATTGTTGTTGTAACCTCTTTATTTTTATATAGATTTACTGCAAATAGAGGAATCCTTTTAGATGGTCATAAATTTTCAGATTATAAATATACAATTATAGAATTTTATTCTGATTATTGACTAGGTTGCACTGCATCACAATTCATAGTTAATGAATTTACAAAAAATTATCCAGAAATTCCAATAGTGTCTATTAATGCAAGACAGAAAGGTTATGAAGAGATAACTGAAAGATATAGATTGAAATATACACCTACCTATGTGCTCGTAGATAAAAATGCAGAAAAAATATATAGAAGAGTAGGAAGTTTTAGTTATGAGAAATTTCAGTCTTTAGTTACTTAAGAGACTTTATCTCCCAAGGATGAATTTTCATCAGGATTAAGTAATAGAACATTCCCTTTGTTATCTATAGATCCAAGAATAAGGCATTGACTCATTATGCGACCAATTTGTTTCTCCCCTAGATTTATTACAGCAACACATTTTTTATCAATTAAGCTTTCTAGGGAGTAATTAGTTATTTGTGCACTAGTTTTTTTTATTCCTATTTCTTCACCAAAATCAATATTTAATATATAAGATGGCTTTTTTATTTCAGGAAATTCTTCCACAGAGAGAATTTTTCCAACTCGTATGTCCAGTTCCATAAAATTTTCAATATTTTTATTCATATAAATTTAATGTAATTACATAATAATTTTATGTCAAAAATACTTCTTTTAGCTGGTGGTACACGTGAAGAATCACGCAATAATAAGGTTGCTACTTATGTTAAAGAATATTTTAAAGGGATAGATGTAGCATGTTCTCTATATGATCAGCTTTACTTAAATACCCCATTTCTCTTAGATTATGAAGACAAACAACCTGAATCCATAATAGAAATTAGGAAGTCTCTGATAGATTCAAAAAAAATAATAATATTTAGTCCTGTATTTAATGGAGGTTATGTATCTCATTTAAAAAATACTTTAGACTGGCTTTCTTTAGGTTTTGACAATTATTCTTATAATGAATTATTTAAGGATAAGGATGTTTCAATTGTTTCTTCTGTTGATGGTAGTGGAAGCAACGCAAGAGGTTCTTTTGACTTACTTTCAGTTCAATTAACGAACTATGGTCTAAAAGTTTATGATGAATTTTATTTGTTTACAGAACAAGAGACTGTTGATGAAATGATAGAAAAAGATAAGAACAAAGAAAAATTTCAAAATTATCTTAATTTATTTTTAACTATTTAAAACCTCGTTTATTTTTTTGTATATTAAGTCTGTTAGTTGTTCAGTTGTATAGTCATTAGGATTTTCAATTGGTTCTAATACATCAAGATGTATGTCGCCCTTCTTAAACCACACCTTTCCTTTAATCATAAGATTATGTGCATTATGAGTTACTACTGGCAAAATTGGTAAGTTGAAACTTTGTGATATATTTGCTGCACCTTTTTTAAAAGGCAAAAGGTCTTTTTGATTGCTTCTTGTTCCTTCAGGAAAAATCATTATTGAGTTTCCTTCAGCAATTACATTTGATATTGATTTATTAATTTCAGGTAAATTTAATTGTGCATTTTTTCTATCAATTCTTGGAAGGCCTAATATTTTTAATACTCTTCCAAAAAATGGCCATCTAAATAATTCTGTTTTTGTTAGGAACCTTATTGACACTGGCAATGCATGAATGTGGGTAAAAATATCTAAAGTAGAGGGATGGTTTCCAACAACGATATAGGTTCTGTTTGTATTAATTTTTTCAATGCCTGTTATGGTGAGATTTACTCCAACCATTTTCACACCAAGCCATCCAAAGTAATGATAAATTTTTGTAGCCAGTTTTTTACCATTAGGGATTATGGATGTGAAGAGAATACTTAATATAAATATTACAAAAAGGAATAAGAAAGTAGGGAAAAGATACAATGTTCTAATCCTTGTTTTATTATCTATTTTTAAATTCACAAGTCAATTTTAGTATTACCTATCACAACTTGAGACAACTTTCTAACTGCTAATGGTGTATTCAAATCTAGCATTTATTTCTAGTTACATTGTTTACTAATATAAGATGATGAAAAGGATAATTGTATTTCTATTATTATTTAGTTTTTGTTCAGAGCAAACATCTGAACAGGTCAACGATGTTGAGCTTACAGAGTCAAATACAACCATTATTCAAGTTGAGGAATCAAATAGAACTACTACATCAATACAGGTTCAACAATTAGAAACGTTTACAAATATTAGTTATGAAATAGAAAATGAAAATAGTGTCGTTAGTTACTTAGCACCAAAAGATTTTCTTAATTCAAGCATTGAGATAGTAAGAGGTTCAACAAATACAATAGTTGGAGGATTCACTCTCTCTCTTGACTCATGTGACCTTGCAGATTCATGTCTATTAATAACAGATCTCATTATCTCTGCTGATCTTACAACTTTAAAAAGTGGAAATTCAATAAGAGATAATGCAATAAAAAAAAATTGGTTAGAATCAAGTCTTTTCCCAAGTGTGATATATAGAATTGATGAATTAATTCTTCCAAATAATGATTTTGATTCAAAGATAGATGAAACCGTGGTAGGAATATTATCGATAAGGAATATTGAAGTTAATGTTCCATTTACTATAACTGCTTATATGGAGAATGATGAGATTAAAATATTTGGCATGACAGAAATTGATACAACATGGTTTGGTTTTGAGGCTCCAACAAAATTTAATGCTTGGGAGGTTTTAAATCCTATTGCTATAGAGGTTGACCTAGTTGCAAAAAGAAAATAGCAATTGATTAATAATTTAGAATATCAAGATCTTTCTGAGCCATTTCAAAAACTTGATGAGGACTATGCTTCTGTGGCAATGTTAATTTATCAAGAAAAAGAATTAATTTTTATTAAACGTTCGGAAGATTTACCAACACATAAAGGTCATATAGCATTTCCTGGTGGAAAGAAAGAAGCATCAGATCAAAGCATTGTACATACTGCAATAAGGGAAGCTGCAGAAGAATTATTAATTGACTCAAAATCAATTACTCCTATAGGAATTTTAAATCCTATTGATACAGTCGAATATAGGTTTCTGGTATTTCCAATTGTAGGAAGAATAGATAAAAAACCAGAGTCTTTTAATGATTCAGAAGTCCAAGAGGTATATTTTGTATCTATAGATGAATTAAAAAATGAAAAAAAATGGATTTATAGAGGTCTTTATGATACAGATTGGATTTTTAACATAGATAATGAAATTTTATGGGGCGCAACTGCAAAAATGGTAAGAAGGCTATTAAGAATTTTCTAGTTTAGATTCTCAGACTCGTCTTTTACTGCTAAATATAAAGAAATAAAAATTAAGACTACAGTAAGGAAAAAAATATTATTTACTACTTCATCAAGTAATAAATACCCAGCAGAGATACCAACAACAGGTACCACATAATCAACTAAGGTAGTAAAAGATGCAGAGACTCTTTTTATTGTATAAAAGAATAGAGAGTAGCTCGCAATATCAATAAAAACTAATCCCAATAACTTGAACGATGTTGAGTATGTAATTACTTCAATATTTCCATCTAGAATAAAAAATAAAATTATAGAGATTACACTCCCTACGAACCATTGAGTAAACAAATAAACTTTAGCTGGTATATATTGCGAATGTTTTCTGTTAGTTATGTTGCTTAATGCAAGGCCTTGAACCCCTATTAGAGCTAATATTCCTCCAGTTCCTAAATCACCCTTTCCAGAGATACCTGTCACGCCTGAGAGAAAAAGGACAACTAAACCAATAAAACCAATTAATACTGAAGAAATTTTAAGTTTTGTTATTTTCTCTTCTCTATAAAAGAAATAAACCCAAATTACTGTGAAGAGTGGGATAGTAGAGATAAAGATACTCATTAAACCTGAGGAAATATTTTTTAAAGCATAAATAAAGGTCCACCCAGGAGTTAATATTGCCAATACTCCAGTTAACCCTCCTTTTAGAAAGTAGCTAAGGTTTATTTCATTTATAAAATCTCTTATGCAATATAAGCCTAGAATGATACAAACTAAGCTAATTCTTGCTGTTACTAAAAATATTTCATTTACACCATCAATTAATAAGCTTCGATTTATCAAACCATGGAAGCCATAAAGAATACCTATTATTATTATGTTTCTTAAACCTGCATAAGCAGACATTGAAAATTCAGATTTTATAATAGCACTCCATTCTGATTTAACTTATTAGAATAGCAGATATGAAAACTGTTTTTTCTGGGATACAGCCAACTGGTAAGGTTCATTTAGGTAACTTTTTGGGTGCCATAAATAATTGGGTTGATATGTCGAATAGTAAAAATAAAAACTATTTCTGTGTTGTTGATTTACATTCATTAACAACGCATCCAGATCCGAAGCAGATGGAAGAGAATATATTTTCCACAATAAAAGTACTGATTGCTGCAGGTATAAATTTAGACAATTCAACAATATATGTTCAGAGTAAAGTTTCTGAACACTCTCAGCTTTCCTGGATATTATCAAATTTTTGTCAAATAGGAGAGCTTCAAAGGATGACTCAATTTAAAGAAAAATCATCTGAATTAGGGAATCATGCAGGAATATTAACTTATCCTATTCTGATGACATCAGATATATTAATTCATAAAGCTCACGAGGTTCCAGTAGGTGATGACCAAACTCAACATTTAGAGCTGACTAGAAATATTGCAGAGAGGTTTAATAATAAATATGGAGTTGTTTTCCCCATACCTGAGAAAACTTCTGGAAAAGTTGGAGCAAGGCTTATGTCATTAAGGCACCCTGAGAACAAAATGTCTAAAAGCGCTGATGATATAAGCGGAACAGTTTATTTTGATGATTCAAAAGATAAAATTATGAAAAAATTTAAGTCATCAGTAACCGATTCTGAAGATGAAATTAGATATGACCTTGAATCAAAATCTGGAATCAGTAATTTAATTGATATATATTCTTCAATTCAAGAAATGACCCATAAAGAAGTTGAGAAGAAATTTTCAAGTTCAAAATATGGAGAATTTAAAATTGAGGTGGGAGAAGCAGTTGCTGATTATATTCAACCAATATATTCTAATTATGAATCTATAAGCGATAAAGAAATTTTGTCATTAATCAAAACTAATCTTGAAATAGCTAAAAGTTCTGCAAAGAAAACAATGGAAGAAGTAAATAGTCTTTTAGGTATCTAATAAATGGACAAAATTAAAAGCATTCCTAACGAATGGGAAGAACTAGTAAACGATGAGCAAAAAAGAGCCATAGAACATATTTATGGGCCCTTATTAATTATCGCAGGTGCGGGTTCAGGGAAAACAAGAGTTCTAACTTATAGGTATGCACATTTAGTAAAGAATTATTCAATTAGTTTTGAAAAAATTTTGGCTATTACATTTACCAATAAAGCTGCAAATGAAATGAAAGAGAGGATTAGTAAATTATTAAATTTAGAAGTTTCACCAAAATGGATTTCGACATTTCATAGTTCTTGTGTAAAAATATTACGAATTCACGGACATTTAATTGGCTTTAAGAATAATTTCACAATCTATGATCAATCTGACTCAGCAAAATTAATAAGAAATTGTATGAGGGAGAATGATGTAGATCTTAAACAGTATTCTCCAAAACGTTTTCAAGCACACATCTCAAGTCTAAAGAATATGAGAACCTCTCCGGGAGAAGCAGTTGAAAATGCAGAATCATTTTTTGAAGTAAAAGTAGCTGAAATTTATACTTCTTATGAAAAAAAACTTATTCTTTCTAATTCAATGGATTTCGACGATTTATTAATTAAAACAGTTGAGCTTTTAGAGACAAGTGACCAGGCATTAGATTATTGGTCAAATAAGTTTGAATATATTATGGTTGATGAGTACCAAGATACAAACCTTGTTCAGTACAAGTTAATTGAACTACTTTCCTCAAAGTATAAAAACTTATGTGTAGTTGGAGATTCTGATCAAAGTATTTACGCTTTTAGAGGAGCCGATATAAGGAATATTCAAGAATTCGAAAAAGATTTTAGCAAGGCAACAATTATTACTCTTGAAAAAAATTATAGATCATCACAGAAAATTTTAGATATTGCAAATGCCGTTATATCTCACAACCCAAGAAAGAAAGAAAAAAATTTGTGGACTGATAACGAAGACGGCTTGGATGTTAATGCAATAAGATTTGGCTCAGAGAGAGATGAGGGAAGATGGATAGGAGAAGAAATTTCAAAAATCATTAATGAAGATAAAAATAATGAAATTGCAATATTTTACAGGACTAATAATCAATCAAGAATATTTGAAGAAGAATTAAGGAAATTAAGTATTAACTATAGAGTTGTTGGAAATGTTAGATTTTACGATAGAAAAGAAATAAAAGACATACTTTCTTATTTAAACTTCCTAGTAAATCAAGATGATGCTGTCTCATTTGAAAGAGTTTTAAATGTTCCAAAAAGAGGTATAGGTGAATCAACCTTACAAAAATTAAGAGATTATGCTAATTCAAGAAACATTTCTGTATCAAATGTCTTAGAGCACATAAATGAAATTGATACTTTATCAGATAGAGTTATAAAGCAGTTAACTACTTTTAAGAATTTGATAATTGAATTAAAAACACATGCAATAAAAGGACCCTCACAATCTATTGAAAAGATTCTTGAATTGACAGGATATAAGAAGGAATTGATTAAGGAAGGCACACTAGAGTCACAAATGAGAATTGAAAATTTGGACGAACTTTTAACTTCAGCTGTGGAATTTGAAAATTTATATGAAGAAGAAATAGATGATCCTTTTCACAAGGTTAGAGATTATTTAGAATCATTAGCTTTATTTACAGATTCAGACAACATTACTAATGAAGACAATGTTCTTCTCATGACATTACACAATGCAAAGGGATTGGAATTTCCAGTTGTTTTTATGACAGGAATGGAAGAAAATGTTTTTCCAAGTCAGAGATCCGAGAATGAATTTGAGATACAAGAAGAAAGAAGGCTTTGTTATGTAGGTATGACAAGAGCAGAAAAGAAGCTATATTTAACATACTCAAGTACAAGAACTCTATGGGCAGGAACAAATTATAACCTTCCAAGTAGATTTTTAGATGAAGCCAAGCCTTTTTTTAAAGAGTTAGAAGTAATAGACTCAAACAGCAGTGATTTATTAGACCCGCAAGAAGATATGACGGGTAAACAGGTTGTTCATGAGAAGTATGGAAAAGGGATTGTTGTTGAGATGTCTGGGAATGAAATAACTATAGATTTTGGAGAAGAGTGGGGAATAAAGCACCTAGACGCTGAATGGGCGCCAATTAAATTTGAATAATAATCTTCACATAAGTATTTTTTTATAGAATATATAATCTTTATTGAAACATGGATTTATTTGAATATCAGGGAAAATCGCTTTATCAAAACTATGACATAAGCCATCCAAAATCGTCATTGGTTAAAGACCTCAAACAGCTTGAAGAAGTAAGTGGACTCAGTTATCCAGTAGTTATTAAAGCTCAGGTTCAAGTGGGAGGGAGAGGTAAAGCTGGCGGAATAAAAGTTGCTAACAATCAGGAAGAATTAGATAAAATTGCAAATGAAATATATGGAATGGACATAAAAGGTCACAAAGTATTAGTCCTTTTAATTGAAGAAGCTTCAGAAATTTTAGAGGAATACTATATTTCTTTTACTCTAGATAGGTCTGAAAAAAAATACTTAATGATGCTTAGCTCTAAAGGTGGAATGGATATTGAACAAGTAGCAAAAGATAACCCGAGCGATTTAATAAAACTTCATATTTCACCATCAGACGGTTTGAATGAAAAAGATTTAAATGACTCCATAATTCAAGCAAACTTAAATCAAGATTATAAAACTGAATTAGCTGAAATAATCATCAAATTGTATAAATTATTTCAAGAAGGGGATTGTGATTTAGTCGAGGTTAACCCTTTAGCTATTACAAGTGAAGGAGTAATGGCACTTGACTCAAAAGTTGCATTAGATATGAATGCAAAATTTAAACACGAAAACTTCGAATTACTTGAAGATGAAATTCCAATTCCCGAAGAGGAAAAATTTGCAAAAGAAAAAGGTCTTAACTTTATAAAATTAGATGGCTCTGTAGGGATAATTGGCAATGGAGCCGGCTTAGTAATGTCAACTTTAGATGTTGTAGCTGAACATGGCGGAAGTGCTTCAAACTTTCTGGACATTGGCGGGGGTGCTAAGTCAGAAACAGTCAGTGCAGCTCTTGAGGTGTTAGAAACGGACCCCAATGTTAAAAGTGTTTTAATTAATATATTCGGTGGTATTACAAGATGTGATCTAGTCGCAGAAGGAATAGTTGAAGCAACTAATGGTAAGGAGTTAAAATGGCCAATTGTAATACGTCTTGATGGAACAAACTCCAGAGAAGGGTTAAAAATCTTGAAAAATAATCCTAATGACAATATTTTTATTTCTGAGAATATGGATGAAGCAGCTAAATTAGCTGTTGAAAGTGGTAATTAAGTATGTCTATTTTGATTGATGAAAATACAAAAGTTGTTGTTCAAGGAATAACAGGTCGAGAGGGACAGTTCCATGCTTTAAGGAATCGAGATTATGGTACAAAAATTGTTGCAGGAACAAGACCAGGAAAAGGTGGGGAGAGTATAGAGTCTATACCAATATTCAATACTGTTGAAGAAGCTATTGAAAGCACAGGAGCTAATGTAGCGATGACCATGGTTCCACCTGCATTTGCTAAAGATGCTGTACTAGAGTCTGCATTTGCGGGATGTGAATTAATTGTTTGTATTACTGAAGGCATACCTGCAAAAGATGAAGCTGAAATGTATGACATTATTAAAAAACAGACAAAGTCAAAATTACTTGGGCCTAATTGTCCAGGACTTATTTCACCTGGTAAATCAAATGTAGGAATTATGCCACATGAGATTACTAAAAAGGGAAATGTTGGAGTTGTGTCAAGATCAGGAACATTAACTTACGAGGCTGTTCATCAGCTAACACAATTAGACATTGGACAATCAACTTGTATTGGAATAGGAGGGGATCCTGTTCCCGGAATGTCTTTTATTGATGTTCTTGATGAGTATGAGAAAGACGAAGAGACATTAGCAATTGTAATGATTGGTGAAATCGGAGGAAGTGCTGAAGAAGAAGCTGCAGAGTTTATTAAAAACACCATTTCTAAACCAGTGGTATCATATATAGCTGGGGTAACAGCTCCTCCTGGAAAAAAGATGGGACATGCCGGTGCAATTGTTTCAGGGAACAAAGGAACAGCAGTTGCAAAAATGGATGCATTAGAAGAAGCAGGGGTACTTGTGGTTTCAAATCCTACAAAAATAGGTAATGCTATAAAGGAAGTTATTTAATGAGTGAAAATTTAAAAAGAGCAGAACTAGAAAGTGCAATTGATTCAACTAGGAAATCTTTTGATACTGATAATCCAACTGTTCCTTATATAGAAGGTGATGGAATAGGAATTGATATATGGCCAGCTGCACAAGGGGTATTTGATGCAGTGGTTGAAAAGGCTTATAAAGGTCAAAGAAAAATTAACTGGATGGAAGTTTTAGCAGGACAGAAAGCATTTGATTCTCTGAATGAATGGCTACCTGACGAAACAATAAGTAAATTTGAGGAATATGGAGTCGGAATAAAAGGTCCTTTAACAACCCCAGTAGGTGAAGGTATTAGGTCTATAAATGTCTCAATAAGACAGATAATGGATTTATATGTTTGTTTAAGACCTATAAAATATTTTAATGGAATTCAGACTCCAACAAAAAACCCACAAGATGTAGATATAACTTTATTTAGAGAGAATACAGAAGATGTATATGCGGGTAAAGAGCTTGAAGAAGGAAGTGAAGAAGTTCAAAAAATAAATGAATTTCTAAATAAAGAGTTTGGATGGGAAATAAGAGAAGATAGTGGAATTGGTATAAAACCAATTTCAAGAACTGCTACTGAAAGATTAGTTCGTGCTTCTTTGAACTATGCTGTTGAGAATAATAAAAAAAATCTTGCCTTAGTTCATAAAGGTAACATTATGAAATTTACAGAAGGAGCTTTTAGAAAATGGGGTTATGAGTTAGTTAGAGAAGAATTTTCTGATGTAGCTATTTCCTGGGAAGATTGTAATGGAGAACCTGGCGATAAAATATTAATACAGGATGTTATTGCTGATGCATTTCTTCAGCAAATTTTGATTAAACCTGAGAGTTTTGATGTTATTGCAACTACTAACTTAAATGGTGATTATGCATCTGACGCATTAGCAGCACAAATAGGGGGTATAGGCATTAGTCCTGGTGGAAATATAAATTATGAAACTGGTAAAGCCGTATTTGAGGCAACACATGGTACAGCTCCTAAGTATGCAGGAAAAGATCAAGCAAATCCTGGTTCATTAATTTTATCAGGTGAAATGATGTTTAGATATATGGGCTGGGATGAAGCAGCAGATTTAACTATTAAGACAATGGAAAAGTCAATTCTAGATGGAAATGTAACGTATGATTTAGCTAGAGGTAGAGATGAAGCTAAAACTTTAAAATCTTCCGAGTTTGCAAATTCGTTAATTGATAATTTAAATAAGTTTTGAGGAAATAATTATGGCAAAAGTTACTGTTGTTGGTGCTGGCAAGTATGGATCAATGACGGCATTAAGAATTGCTGAATATGACTTAGCTGATCAAGTAGTAATGACTGATATAGTAGAAGGGTTACCACAAGGGTTAGCTTTAGATATAAACCAATCAAGATATGTTGAGGGGTTTAGTACAAAACTTTTTGGAACAAATAATTACGAAGACACAGCGGATAGTGACATTGTTGTTATAACAGCAGGGCTACCAAGAAAACCTGGTATGTCTAGGATGGATCTATTAGAAGTTAATGCTGGAATAGTGACTGATGTTACAGAAAATATTTTAAAACATTCTAAAAATCCAATAATAGTTGTTGTAACGAATCCGCTTGATCAGATGACAACTTTAACAGCTAAAGTCTCTAAGCTTTCAAAAAATAGAGTAATTGGACAAGCAGGAGTATTAGATTCATCAAGATTTGCTTATTTTATTTCTGAAAAGCTTGATGTTAATATCTCAAAAGTTGAGGCATTGACCCTTGGCAGCCATGGAGAGACAATGGTTCCAGTTCCTTCATTATGTAAAGTAGATGGAAAGCCATTAGTAGATCTTCTTTCTTCTGAGGAAATAAATGATTTGGTTCAAAGAACTTCTGATGGCGGAGCAGAGATTGTTAGCTTACTTAAAACTGGGAGTGCATATTTCGCACCTGCATCCTCTGCTGCAACAATGGTTAAGGCAATGTTGAGTGATTCTGATGAGATTTTTCCTGTTTGTGCCTGGGTTGATGGAGAATATGGCATAAATGACGTATATCTTGGAGTTCCTGCAAAGCTTGGAGCTGATGGGGTGTCAGAGATAGTTCAATTTAACTTAACAGATGTCGAAAAAGATGCTCTTTTGGATGCTTCTAAGGCAGTTAAACAAAAAGTGGCTGAATTAGATAGCATATAAAATCAACAAAATCAGTCTTTTATTAAAAAAACCCAATATTTATTGAATTTAAAGATATTTCCCTATAAAAAACTATAATTATGGAAGAGTAATAAGTAATACTCATTAAAGAAAGGCTAAACAGCTATGAATAAAGACCAATTGGCAACAGTTGTGGCAACTGAAGTAGGATTGTCACAATCAGACGCTAAAGCAGCTGTTGAAGCAGTTTTTGATGGAATTACAAACGGAATGAAGAACGGCGATAAAGTTAGTATCGCTGGATTCGGACAGTTTGAATCAAGATACAGGGCTGCTAGACAGGGAAGAAATCCAGCAACTGGAGAAACAATTCAGATTGCTGCAAAACAAGCGCCAGCTTTTAAAGCTGCGAAAGGATTAAAAGATAGTTTAAATTAAATTATCTTAATTGATCATTTGAAAAGACGGCTATGCCGTCTTTTCAATTTATTGCAGTAATTTAATATCTCCCGAAATTTTTATTTTTTCTTCAAACAATAAATCTTCTGGATTTTTTTTATTATTTTTAAGGTCATTAAAAGTTTCTATATTCATTTTGATTATTAGGTTAGATTTTGAAAGATTATCATTTTTAATATTTTCTGCAGATTCTAGATTTACAGTATAAGTATTTTCACCGTCTGTTATTTCTAGATAAATTTTATTTAGATTTTCTTTTTTTAGTATCTTTAAATTACTAATAACTACTTTTATTTCTTTTTTAATATCTATATTCAATTATTTAAAAGTGTTTCTCTTTTTACGTCTTCAATAGCTTTTGTTACTTGTATCCCTCTTGGACAAGCACTTGTACAGTTAAATGCCGTTCTGCATCTAAAAGCTCCGTTTACATCTTTAAGTATTTCTAATCTTTGTTTGCTTCCTTCGTCTCTTGAGTCATATATAAATCTATGAGCATTAACAATTGCAGCAGGACCTATATATGAATCTGCAGTCCAAAATACTGGACAGCTTGTAGTGCAGGCAGCACAGAGTATACATTTTGTTGTATCTTCAATTTTATCTCTTTCTTCGGGGCTTTGTAATCTTTCTCTTTCTCCAGGTTCATTTTCATTTATTAAGTACGGCATTATTTTCTTGTAACTGTCAAAGAACGGATCCATATCAACTATTAAGTCTTTAACAACTGGAAGACCTCTTATAGGTTCAATTGTTATTGGATTGCTAACTTCTTTTACAAGAACTTGGCACGCTAACATATTTTCACCATTAACCACCATTGCATCAGACCCACATACGCCGTGGGCACAAGACCTTCTAAAGGAAAGAGTTCCATCTTCAAACCATTTAATTTTATGAAGAAGGTCTAGAATTCTTTCTTCGGGATCAGCTTCTACGGTGTAATATTCCCAATGTCCTTTACGGTCACTTTCAGGGTCGTATCTCAAAATTTTTAAATCAATGTCCATTAGTATTTTCTTTCCATTGGTTCATATTTTCCTAATTCTACATCTTTATAACGTAAAGTTGCAGAGTTACCATTTTTAAAAGCAAAAGAATGTTTCATCCAGTCAGCATCATCTCGTTCAGGGAAGTCTTGTCTTGAATGTGCTCCTCTTGACTCTTTACGTGCTAAAGCACTTGCTACAGTTGATTCAGACATATCAAGTAGGTAATCTAATTCAATAGTTTCCATTAATTCAGTATTAAAAACTTTGCCTTTATCAAAAATTGTAACATTCTCATACCTCTCCCTAAGGTCTTCCAAAATTTTTGTTTGTTCACTTAATGTTTCTTCAGTTCTGAAGATTTTTGTATTTTTTTCCATTGATTCTTGTAAATCATTTCTTATTCTTCCTACTGAAAACTCATCGGTATGCTCTTTTTCAATTAAATTATTTATTTTTTTAACTAAGTCATCTGATGAGGAATCGCTTATTGAGCTAGCTTTAGTTTTAGAAACATATTCAAGCATACTTTGTCCTGCTCTTTTTCCGAAAACCATTATATCTAATAATGAGTTTGTTCCTAATCTATTTGCTCCATGTACGCTGACACAAGCTGCTTCTCCAGCTGCATAAACCCCAGGTAATATGGTGTTTTTTTCATCACTTAAAACTCTTCCGTTAACGTCTGTAGGGATTCCACCCATTGCATAATGAGCTGTTGGCTGAACAGGTATAGGTTCGTTAATTGGCTCTATTTTTACATAGGTTCTTACAAAGTCTGTAATATCTGGAAGTTTTTTGTTAATAGTTTCTGCACCTAAGTGTGTTAAATCTAAATACACATAATCATTTTGAGGTCCTGCACCATTTCCTTTGCTGATTTCTGTAGCAATCGCTCTTGAAACCATATCTCTTGGAGCCAAGTCTTTTATTGAAGGTGCATATCTTTCCATGAATCTTTCTCCATCTTTATTTCTTAGAATCCCACCTTCTCCTCTAGCTGCTTCTGATAATAAAATCCCAAGTCTGTAAATACCTGTTGGATGAAATTGATAAAATTCCATATCTTCAAGAGGGATTCCTTTTTGATATAAAATTCCAGGCCCATCACCTGTTAGTGAGTGAGCATTTGAACTGACTTTAAATATTTTTCCAAAACCACCAGTTGCAAATGTAACAGCTCTTGTTTCAAATATATGAATATCACCTGTTGAGAGTTCAAAAGCAATGACACCTTTACATACTCCGTCTTCTATTTTTATATCTAATACTTGGAACTCATCAAAAAACTCTACGCCCATGGATACACATTTTTGATAAAGAGTTTGAAGTATCATGTGACCAGTTCTGTCAGCAGCATAACAAGCTCTAAAGGCAGGGGCCTCACCTTCTTTTACTGTATGCCCACCAAAACGTCTTTGTGCAATTTTTCCATTTTCTAATCTACTGAATGGTAATCCCCAGTGCTCTAGTTCAATAACTGCATCGATTGCTTCTTTACAAAGAATGTCTACAGCAGGTTGATCAGCTAGATAATCAGAACCTTTCACTGTGTCAAACGCATGCCAATTCCAATTATCTTCTTCTACATTAGCTAATGCAGCACTCATGCCTCCTTGAGCAGCTCCAGTGTGTGATCTTGTTGGATAGAGTTTAGTAATTACTGCTAGCTTCATATGAGGAGCAGCTTCTATAGCTGCTCTTAAGCCAGCACCACCTGCTCCAACAATAACTCCATCAAATGAATGTTTAATTATTTTCAACTTTGACTCACAAATGCGATTATTACGTATGTACCAAGTATAAAAAAGATTAAGGAGGTTCCATAGAGAGCACTTAATGCTAATTTTCTAATAGTAAGATCATTTAAATTATCATGTAAAACAACACGTAATCCATTTGTACCATGTAATAAGCTAAGTGTTAATAGTAACCAGTCAAAAATCCTCCAATAAGGAGTATCCCATCTTGCAGCTACAAATTCGTAATCTAGGTTAAGCGTGTCATTGAATACATGCATAATAAACATGTGGCCTACTGCCAGCAGAACTAATAAAAGACCGCTAATCCTCATAAAAAACCATCCATATAGTTCAAAATTTGAACCTTTTAAAGGAGGCTCTCTTCTTCCCCAGTCAGTTCTAGTACTCATTATTTAGACTTCCAATCGGGCAAAGGTCTAATCATACAATCAGTTAAAGTTGTTCCTGCCTGGCTTTTCTCAAGACAAATATCAAAATAAGATGTTGTCATTTTGTATGTGGAAGGAATAAATATTGCAATAAATAGAACTAAGGAAATTATGTTTAGTTGCTTTTGAAATTCTGAACCTCTTTTCCATAAGTCGACTGCAATTATTCGAAGACCATTTATAGCATGAGCTAATATTGCTGCCATTAGTCCAATTTCTGCAATTCTAAAATAAAAATTTTTGTAGATCGCTTCAGCACCTTCATACACTTCAGGGCCAAGAAGGATAAGAGCAGTAGAAATAATATGTAATATAAGATATCCAAAAAGTGCAACTCCTGTAATTCTATGAAAAATATAAAGCCACATACCGGTTTTACCTTTGTATACAGCTCCTGAAGAAACTATTTTTTGATATGCCATCTATTTAATTATCCTACATTGGTTGATTTAAATTTAATTAATTCGTAAATTCAGCCCTTGACAATTTTAATAAATCTTAATAAATTACACATATGTAATTTAGTTTGCATCTAATAAAGGAGTAGGGTGGAAAAATCAATCATGGAAGAAATCATCGGAGGGATGCCAGTATGGACTGAAGATGCAAATTGTAAAGGCGCAGACGCAGATATATTTTTTCCAGAAAGAGGAGCTTCTACTCGAAAAGCAAAAGCTATTTGTAGAGCTTGCAGCGTTCAATCAGAATGTCTCGAGTTTGCTATAGAAAATTCTGAAAAATTTGGTATTTGGGGAGGACTATCCGAACGCGAACGTAGGAGAATAAAACGCCAAAGAATTGAAGATTCAGAAATCAGGGATGTTGGCTAGATACCAAACTTTTCTTTATATTCACTAAAATCTCTTTCAACACCAATTTCATCACTTTTAATTATTTCTGTGATCACATTATTTTCATCAGTTATATAAGAATACCTTAAGGCAATACCAGCCTTTTCGTGAAAACAACCAAACTTTTGTGATACCTCTCCATGAGGCCAAAAGTCTGCAAGTATTGGAAATTCAATACCATAATGTTGGGCCCAAGCGTTGTTTGTAGGACTTGCTCCGACAGTAAGAATAATAGTTTCAGTCCCATTTTCCTCTATGGAAGCTTTGTTATCTCTTAATTCACATATTTCTTTGTCACATACACCACTAAAAGGAAAAGGAAGGAAAACAAACATAGTTTTTTTTCCTAAAAAATCTTTATCTTCGTATGCATTTTTGTCGTAGTTATATAGTTTAAATTCAGGTATTTTGTCCCCAACTTGTAAGCTCATTTTTATTTCTCCCTTTTTTTATACTTTAGTAATGTTTTTTAGATAGGAGGTAAAGAAGTTCTAGCGGCCCAACCAATTGGGTCTGACAATTCTTCAATACTAGGTATCAATTCTTCATCAGATAAAATTTCATCTAATGATAGTTCATTTTTTGATTCATCTAGAAAAGTAAAAAAACTAGAAGTTAAATTATCAAGTTCACTAATTTTTATTTCGAGATCTCTGGTCGGACTTTCACTAGGTGAGAATGACAGATCCATTATTAAATCAAAAATACTTTCGTCACTTAATAGGCCTAATTTTTTAGTTTTTTGTTTAATTGCTTCTCTGTAGAAACTTAGTGGAGCCATGATGCTTTCAAAAATTTCATTTGTATCAAATGTTTCATCACTTGGGAGGCTGGAGAAAATTTCTTGAGGGTTTGAAATTTGATTAGGGTCAATGTTTAGATCCAAATCTTTTATTTTCTCCATCATCAGGTTTGTACTCTCAGTTAAATTATTAATAATTTTTTTGAATGGTGCTTCATATATTCCTAATCTAAGTGCAGTAAATTCCAAACTTATAAATGCAAGAGCAAGATCTCTTTCATCAGCTTCATATATAGATAAACGATTTAAAAAATTGTTTTTATTTACTGATAATGTTTTGGATCTTGGTAATATAATTCCAAAATTGCTTAAACCCCAACTGTGTTTACTTATAAGTCCTGAAATATTTCCAAGTTGCATTCCTATGATTGATGATTTTATATTTTTTATTCCAAGCCCTTCTGGTAAGCCGCCTAATTCGAAGCTACTAAAATCAAAATGCTTTATGGATTCAAGAAACCATAAGCCATAATCTTTTGCATCTAGTAATTTAAGTTCAACTGGGTTGGAGGAAGAGCTATTATTTTCTTGATTGTTAAGCTCAACTACTCTAAAAATTTCATCAAATTTAATATCTTGATTTGAAAGTTCTGGTATCACTGTTTCAGCATCTTTATTTAAGTGATTATTTATTTGTTTAGCTAATTCCCAGTTAACTTCTTGGTCGTCATTATTAAAAAGATTAAAAAATTGAGAAAAAATATCTTCAGACATTAGATGTCAGATGGTCTCAGATCTAATTGAAATTCTAGTACAACAGAGTTACCATTCCTTAAAATCTCAATACTTATTGGGTCTTCAGCTCTCATACTTCTTAAAATAGTAATTAGTTGATCTAATGTTTTTACCTTTTTCCCATTTACTTTTTTAATAATGTCACCTGGTAGTGCCCCAGCTTTTCCTATTGCGTACATATCGTTAGTAGGCCCATAAAGTTCTTCAATATATACACCAGAGAAAATTCTTGCACCATCTTCAGCTACTTCAAAGTATTGTGCGCCTAATATGCCTAAAAATGCATGTAGAACTTTCCCATCATCAAGAAGATCTTCTACAATATTCAAGGCTAAATTGATTGGAATAGCAAAACCTAATCCTTCTGCTCCAACATCAGCAGTAGCAATTGCTGTTGTTATCCCTATAAGTTCTCCATTTTTATTTAATAGTGCACCACCACTTGATCCTCTTGTAATTGGTGCATCAGTTTGTATTAGACCAAATAAAGTTACTGCTGAATTCATTGCGTCATTGCCAACATCTAATCTTCTGTTGAGTGCAGAGACAATCCCAGTTGTTACTGTTGGTTCAGCTCCGAGTGTTAAGGGGTGTCCTATTGCAACTGCTAAGTCTCCTACAAAAATTCGAGCACTATTTCCAATTACTATTGGAGATAATTCCACTTTTTCAATTTTTATTAAACCAACATCAGTTAATTTATCTGATCCAATAATTTCTGCTTCATACATTCTTCCATCTTCAA
>CABWZY010000011.1:0-22241 GCA_902510055.1 uncultured Candidatus Actinomarina sp.
TAACAGTAGTCAAGGCTAAGCCAATTCAAAAATCTGTTTCTGCTCCAGTTGATAAAGTAAACACATGGCCTCACCTAATGCTCCCAGAGTTTATTGCGTTAATGGCAATGACTGCTTTTTTGATTTTTATAAGTGCAATATTACAAGCACCTCTTCTTGAAGAAGCAAACCCAAACATAACTCCAAACCCTGCAAAAGCACCTTGGTATTTTCTAGGGCTCCAAGAAGCATTGTCATATTGGGACCCTCAAATTGCAGGTGTGATGATTCCTCTAGTTGTTGGAATGATAGGTTTTATGGCCATACCGTATGTAGATAGAAATCCTGAAAATCATCCTTCAAAAAGAAAGTATGCAATTATGATGTTTACTTTCTTCCTTGCAGGAGCAGGTACCTTAACAATTATTGGTGTTCTCTTTAGAGGGCCTGGTTGGAACTGGACATATCCTTGGGTTGACGGTATTTGGTTTGATGACTTACTAGACTGGGTTAACTTTTTGGGAGAAGGGCACTAATGAGCTTAGTCCAAGTATCGTTTATTGCCATTGGTGTAGTTGGAGTACTAGGTGTTCTCGGTATGGTTGCTATTATTTCAGGTCGAACTCCGAAAAATCTGAATTGGAGAAAAAATGTTGATAAGAAAGCTCTAAAGGTAGATAAGTCAAAAACAAGCTTCCTTGCTCCTGATGAACCTACTGAAACAGAAGAAGCAAACATTACAGATGAAACAGAAGTAGACGAAGAGCAACAAGTAGAAATAGATGGTTCAATCAAAATTGAGGAAAAAGTTATTTATGAGGAGATATCAGAAGAAGAAGCTGGAATTACAAGGAGGCAATTTTTAACGAAGGCCTTAAGAGTTTCATTTGGGGCATTTGTAGGAATTCAAGCTATCTCATGGTTAGGATTCTTTTGGCCAAAAGTTTCAGGAGGATTTGGTGCAAAAGTTGACGCTGGAAAAGTTGAAGATTTAAAAAAACAAATTGTTCAATCAGATGGATCAGTTATCCCTGCATTTATTCCTGAAGCAAGAGCTTATGTACTACCTTTTGATTCATCTCAAGCAGCAGATTCCCAATTTTCAGACGGAGCGACTATTGCAGATGGTTTAGTTGCTATTTATCAGAGATGTGTTCATTTAGGATGCAGAGTTCCTTGGTGTAACTCCTCACAAGGTTTTGAATGTCCTTGTCATGGGTCAAAATATAATTTAGTAGGAGAATATTATGCTGGCCCAGCACCAAGGAATCTTGATAGATTTGTTGTAAGTGTGAATGCAGCTGGAAAATTTATCATTGATACTGGATCAATAATTGAATCACCAAGAGCATCAGGATTATCAGTTAAATACCCTCAAGGACTTTCATGTATTGCCTTAGCACCAACGGATGAGTGAAAATGAATAGTTCAATTTTCATAACATTAATATCATTAACAATAATTGGAGCTTTAGCATTTTTTGCAGCAGTTGGTTTTAGAGGTTCAGGAAAAAATAAAGAAATTGCGCCTAACTTAGAAAAATATAAATCAGATGATGAACTTGAAACAAAACACTTAGATAGAACTCTTTCAATAGCTGTTTTATTAGCTTCATTATTAACGATCATGATTCCTCTTTACTACTTAGGTGAACAGAATAGACAAGAAGAATTTGTTGAATACTTTGAAGAAGTTTCCATAGAAAGAGGAGAGCATCTTTATGAAGAGTTTGGATGTGGGAACTGTCATGGTGTCGATGGCTCTGGAGGCGCTGCTTCTTATGTTGAGAAAAGAAGTGGTGTAAGTGTTGTATGGGCAGCTCCGGCTATCAATAATGTTTTCTATAGATATGAAGAAGAAGAAATAAGATATTGGCTAGTTTACGGAAGGGCAAACTCTCCAATGCCTGCTTGGGGTCTTGAAGGAGGTGGCCCTATGAATGATGGTCAGCTATCTGACTTACTTGAGTATCTCAGATATTTTCAAATTTCTCAGCAATCAGAATTACAAAACATTGAATCAAATGTTACTTCAGCACTTTTAAGAGTAGAGAATTCTGACCTACAAGTTGAAAGTGAGATTATTAAACAAACTCAATTAATTCAAGATATTGAAGATGCACCTTCGAAGTTGCCTGTTGTGAAAGAGGCTGTCCTAATTGTTTCAGAATTAATTGAAAAAGAAACTGGGATTGATTCTGATGAGGATGGATTGTTTGACTCTGTAGAAATTGAACTCTCAACTTATAGTGCTTCAATAGCTGAGGTCTTAGGTATACAAATCCTAAATTTAAATCCTGAAGAAGAGGAGTCAACTCCAGGAAGGAAGGATTTAAGCATTGCAAAGGGATATCTTTCACAGCTTAAATCAGATGAAATTAATCTTGGAATACTAGTTGAAGGTAAAGAAAAGTTTTTAAATGAAGCAATAGATGGGCTAGTTTTTCTTGAGCAAGCATTAGAGACGAAATTGTGGAATGTTGATTTTCAAGAAATTGCAGAAAGAACATTTGATGGTGATTATGATAAATCGGTTAGATCAGTAGGTTTGTTTAATGCATATTGTGCAAGGTGCCATACTGCGGGATATTCAGCAGGAGCGGCATATACAAAGAAGATAGCTTCAGGTGGACTAGGTCCTGCATTGCGGTCAGGCAGGGCAAACATACAATTTCAAGCAAGAGAAGATATGGTTGAATTTATTATTAACGGATCAGTAAATGGAAAAGGTTATGGAGTCAACGGTGTCGGAGGCGGAAAAATGCCTGGATTTGGAGCTGTTCTTCCTGAATCTGATATAGGATTGATAGTAGATTATTTGAGAGGAATGATGCCTGATGCGTGAAATAATGAGATCTCTCCTTTCAGCAAATCTAACAATTACTGGAATTCTTTTATTTATAGCTTCAATCCTCACATTCTATGGAACTACTTTCATGCTAAATGCAACAAACCTTGGGAAACGACTAGCTTTTCTAGTTGTAGGCGCTGGAACATTTGGGTGGGGAATGATTAATTCTTTCTTGTTTATTTTATATGCACCACGAGGTCCAAAACCTGCAGAAATAGATGGATTGAATGCACTTGAAATAAGAGTATTACCTATCACATTTTTTGTTGCTTCAACAATATTGTTTGTAATGTTTGTTCTTGCACTAAATCGTTTTGAACAGGAAAAAGAAAACGTAGAAGAATCTGATACTTAAATTTGATTAGACCTATTTATTAATTAGTAATACAATACAATCATGGAACAAATATTTAGCTTAGTAAGAACTGTCATAACAATCGTAATAATTTTAAGTATTGTATTCAGAATATTTAGGATTCTCAGGCCTTTTGAAAGAGGTTTGGTAGAAAGATTTGGTAAATACAACAGGGAAGCATCTCCAGGATTAAATATAGTAATACCAGGCGTAGAAAAACTAGCAATAATTGATATGAGGGAATCCGTTATTGATGTCCCTCCTCAAGAAGTAATTACTAAAGATAATGTAACAATTACTGTAGATGCGGTTATTTATTATGAACCAACTGACCCTAAGAGCTTGGTTTACAATGTTGAAGATTTTATGACTGCAGCTACTAAATTAGCCCAAACGAACCTCAGGAATGTTGTAGGAGATCTTGAACTAGATGCTGCTTTAACATCTAGAGAAACTATTAATACATCGCTTAAGTTAATTCTTGATGAGGCAACAGACAAGTGGGGAACAAGTGTAGTAAGGGTAGAGATTCAAAGAATAGATCCCCCACAAGATGTTCAAGATGCAATGAATAAAGTTATGAAGGCTGAACGTGACAGAAGAGCTGCTGTTACAGAAGCAGAAGGAGAGAAGAGGGCAGCCATCCTTACAGCAGAAGGTGAAAGACAGTCACAAATACTAAGTGCTGAAGGTGAAGCGGAAGCTCTTAAAGCAATTGCAGATGCACAAAAATATGAAAAAGTAGCTGTTGCTGAAGGTGAAGCGGAGGCAATTGAGAAGGTTTATAAAGCAATTCATGAGGGTGACCCAACAAATGATCTTATTGCAATTAAATATTTAGAATCACTTGAAAAAGTAGCAAACGGGAAAGCTACGAAGGTGTTTTTACCAGCTGACTTGTCAGCAACTTTAGGAAGTATTGGAGCAATTTCTGAACTTTTTAAAGATGACGATGCAAAAGGTTCAAAGAAACCTACTAAAGAATAAATACGAACCAATAATTACTAGAGATAAACCACTTAATTTATTTATTTTATTCTTTGTTTTTTCTGATGAATTATTAAAAAAATAACTACTCATAAATGCATAACTAACATCAGCAATAAGATTAATTAAAACTGTGATAAGGCCTAGAAAAATTAAATTTATAAAATAATTATTCTCATTAGTTAAAAATATAGGGAGTACAGTTAGGTACAAAACCCACATTTTTGGGTTCATTAAGTTAACTTTAAGACCAGCAGAGAATGCTTTTTCTTTATAGTTTTGATCCGATTCAATGTCCTTGCTTGTAAGAGTTTGCACTCCTTTTATTAAAATATAAAGAGAGCCAATAAAATATATAACAGTAATCATCTTTGGGATAATTGAAAAGACAAAACTTACTATCAGAGAGGAAAGTAATGTTATTACAGTTGCTCCAAAAGCAGCTCCAACCCCAACTTCTATGCCTTTTTTTCTACCATTTTTTACTGATTGATTAACTACAAGAGCTATTATCAGGCCAGGAGTAAAGGCAAAACTTATTTGGACAAGAAGAAATTGAAATATTATTGATGAATTAATCACTAATTGTTACTTCTTTGTCACTCAGATTTTGATTTAGTTAATTCTGGAATGCCCTGAATTAACTTAACATCAAGATTTTTATATTCTTTAGCTATTTGGTTTGAGATTATTATCAATAGTTCTAATGCAGATTCTTTCTTACCCTCCACTGAACCAAAAGAGTTGGGTGCTTTTTCATATTCTTTTTTAATCTTGTTAAAGACTTCTAAGCATTCGCCTTCATTAAGGCTTTCACCTACTTTTTTGTTTGCAATAGTTTCAAAATACTTTCTATGTCTTCTAGGTAGTTCAATTTTCATATCTATAGTCTAACTATTGAATAATCTTCTTTTGTAGAGATACTTCATAATCTTCGGAATATTTAATTTTATCAATTTCTTCAAAATTAAAACTTTTATGAAAATTAAAGGAAGGAGTATTTACTGAGGGAAGTAAGTTAATTTCAGCAGTTAAGTTATAGATCGAATTATTTTTAGCAAAATCAACAATATTAGAGTAAAGCTCCGTTCCTAATTTATTATTTCTATATTCAGAATCAATAGCAATCCTGTCAATGTACAAGAAATTATTAACTCTATCGTTAATTTCTTTAAAATTTTTATGTTGTATTTCATTCATATATGACTTTGTTAATTCATTATCTTGGAAACAAATCACAAACCCAACAACTTTACTATCAAGGAGAATACATTCGTTGTAATCAGAATTCTCAACTGAATTGATTAAACCTTCTAACGTTCTGGAACCAACATTTGGAACATTTGCTTCGTTTAATTTATGACATTTCTTTATTAAATTTTCAGCAACAGGAGAGTATTGATAATTGTTCATGTATAAAAAATATACATTTAATACAGAAAATTGTAAACTATGAATTATGACAAAACACTCTGTACTAATGAGCTCGCCAGAACATTTTAAAGTTGAGTATGCAATTAATCCATGGATGGTTGCAGGTGTTGAGGTAGATTTAGACTTAGCAAAAAAGCAGTGGAGTAACTTAAAAGAGAGTATTGAATCTGCGGGAGCTTCTGTGGAAGTAATCCCAGGGAATGAAGAATTTCCAGACCTTGTTTTTACAGCTAATTCAGGGATTATAAATGGCAAAGATGTATTGATAGCTAATTTTAAATATGAAGAAAGACGTGGCGAAGAAGAAATTTTTGCGAATTGGTTTAAAGATAATGGCTACAACGTTGGTCGGATTCCTTCTGAATATAAATTTGAAGGTAGAGGGGACGCTTTTGTTTATGGTGAGTATCTTATTGGAGCATATGGAATAAGAAGTGATAAAGAAGCCTTGCTTTATATAGCGGATGAGTTCAATTTGACCCCAGTAATTGCTGAGTTAGTTAATGAAAAATTTTATCATTTAGATACATGTTTTCAAAAACTTCCAACAGAAAATAATGATGCAATATTTTGTCCTCAGGCATTTAAAGATGAGTCATTATCTGAATTTTCTCAATTCTTTAATTTAATTCCAGTATCTGAAAGTGATGCAAATAAATTAGCTTGTAATGCAGTAGTTGTTGAAGATACCGTAATACTTCCATCAGACGGAATTGAAGTAGCAAATAAAATTTCAGAACTAGGTGCAAAAGTGGTAGTTGCAGATGTTTCAGAGTTTTTGAAATCAGGCGGGGCATGCCAATGTTTAGTTATTGCCTTAAATTAATTTAATGAAGTTATTTAAAGCCATTTTGTGGCCAATTAAAAAAGTTATCTTCTTTCCAATAAAAATATTGTTTTACACAACATTAATTTTTATAGTTACTGTTTTATTTTTCCAATATAGAAAAAATTATGATGTTGATGTAAGTCCTTTAACTGTAAATGAATATGAAAATTGCATTGCTGTTATTGAAGACTATGACGTTACTATCTCACTTCTTTCAGAGTATGTTTCAAATTTAGATAGTCAACAGCAGTCATTTTTATATGACAATCTTCCAGATCCTTTAAGCGTTCTAACAAAGCCTCAAGAAATTACTCAAGATGATTTTCAAAATGTAAGGACATTTTTAAAATATTACTTACAAGCTGGTAGATTCCCAGGAATCGGTGGAAAAGCTTTATCTCCTCAGGCTTCTAGCTTATGTAGGGGTGGGTTAAGTTAACTCCTCTATTTTTCCTTGAGTAAGTTCAACAAGTGATTCAGGTTTAAGAAAAAATTTAGATACTCTATTTCCAGCTCCGATAAATATTTTTTCTCTTTTTAAAACTTCTTTATCTATAAATATTTTTATTTCTGAAGGTAAACCTAAAGGGCTTATACCTCCATAAATTTGATTCGTAACCTTCTCAGCTTCTTCTTTTGATGCAAAGCTTACTTTTTTAGATTCCATTAATGATTTTGCTTTATGATTTACATCTAACCTACTTGAACCCAATACACAGAATAAAGAATAGAATTCTTCAGGTTTCTTTGATTTTATTAATATGGCATTGCAAGAGTCTTCAATTTTGTATCCATAATTATCACAAAAACTTTGTGTGTCTGAGAATTCATCTTTACACTCAAAGACTTCGAGTTTGTCTAAATTTGCATTATAAATTTCGTCAACTGTTTCATGTAGTTCAGCCATAAAGACAATGATATCTTTAAAATAATAAGTTACAATCTCTGTATGGACTTTGAGACAATAATTGAGCCATTCAAAATAAAATCTGTAGAATCTTTACCCATTACTACTCTTGAACAGCGTAAAGAATATCTTGAAAGAGAACACTTCAATGTGTTCGGACTTAAGTCACAAGAAGTAACAATTGACTTATTGACAGACTCTGGAACTGGTTCGATGTCATCTGAACAGTGGGCTTCATTAATGAGAGGTGACGAGTCTTATGCAGGTTCTAAATCATGGCAAAGGTTTGAAGAAGTAGTTAGAGACCTAACAGGTTATAAACATATCATTCCAACACACCAAGGAAGAGCAAGTGAAAGAATACTCGCTTCTATTTGTGTAAAGAGTGGAGATATTATCCCTAGCAATAGCCATTTTGATACAACTCGAGCTAATTTTGAATTTGCTGAATCAACTCCAATTGATTTACTTTGTAAAGAAGGACTAAGTTTGTTAGAGCCTTCAGATTTCAAGGGTAATGTTGACTTAGAAAAATTAGAGGAACTTCTTAAGAGTGAAAATGCTTCAAAAGTCCCATTTGTTCTCATGACCATAACAAACAATACCGGTGGAGGACAGCCTGTATCAATGGAGAACTTAAAAGCAGTAAAAGCGTTATGTAAGAAATACAAGAAAATGTTCTTACTTGATGCCTGTAGATTTGCTGAAAATGCTTGGTTTGTATCACAAAGAGAAGATAAATATAAAGGTAAAAATGTTAGAGACATTGCAAAAGAAGCATTCAGACTTGCAGATGGTTGTTCAATAAGTTTAAAGAAAGATGGTTTTGGAAATATAGGTGGTCTCTTAGCTTTTAATGACGATCAGTTAGCAGAAGATGCAAAGAATCTATTAATTTTAACTGAAGGTTTCCCAACTTATGGTGGGCTGGCAGGAAGAGATCTAGATGCTTTAGCACAAGGTTTAATTGAAATTACTGATGAAAACTATCTTCAATATAGAACGAGGTCAATTGCCTATTTAGGAGAAAAGGCTATCAGTTATGGTTTACCAATTGTCCAACCTGCAGGAGGTCATGCTTTATATATAGATGCAAAAACATTTTTACCGGATATACCGCCTCATCAATACCCAGGACAGGCAATGGTATGTGAGCTCTACTTACTTGGTGGGATTAGATCTGCTGAATTAGGAACATTTGCTTTTGGGGTTGCAGGTGAGAATGGTGAGAACGATACTCCTGCAACTCATGAGTTAGTTAGGCTTGCTGCGCCTAGAAGAACTTATACACAAAGTCATTTTGATTTTGTAGCTGAAGTTCTAAAGAAATTGGTTGAAAATAGAGATAAGCTAAAGGGTTTTGAAATTACTGAACAATCTAAGCTCCTGAGACATTTTACAGCAAAATTAAAGCCACTTTAAAATAACTCTTTACCCATTTCTTCTTCAAGCAAAAAGCTATCTTGCATATTTAAACTTCGAACCTTATCAATATTTTTCATTAATACTTCGACACTCTCTGGGGTGCTGCTAATTATTTTATCTATATACTTTTGAAGAGTATTTTCCATCTCATCTGTTTTAAAAAAATCATTTACAACTCCAAGGCTTTTTAACTCGTGTACGTCTATATTTGCTGAATTAAACAAAATCTCTAATGCTTTTGGTCGAGACACCTCATGACCAATTCTAGAAACTCCTCCAGCAATAGGCAGTAATCCTATACCTGTCTCAGGAAATCCTATGGATGTATTTTCTTCAACTAATCTAAAATCACAACAAAGCAAGAGTTCAAATCCACCTGCAAGACAATAGCCACTAGCTACTCCTATTAAAGGTTTAGTTCTTACCTTATCTTTTCTCCAAGTTTTTAAAAGAAAATCATCGCTCAGTAGTTTTTTTTCATATTCGTTACTTGGTTTAATTTCACCTTTCAATAAAGGAATCAGTTCTTTTAAATCAGCTCCAGCAGAGAAAATTCTTGAGTCTGCACTTTTTAATACAGCAACCCTAACCTCATCATTGTTATCTATAACATCCCAAGCATTACAAAGCTCCATAGCAAATTGAGGATTAATTGCATTTTTCTTTTCAAGTCGATTCATGGTTACAGTACAAACACCAGAATCAATTTCGATATTTATGAATTCTGAACCACTATTCATCTTGGAGTTTCTGTTTTTTTATTGGGCTTAACCCTGTTTCAACTTTTTGTTTGTATGCTTTATCAAATGATTTTAATTGCCATCCATCCATCCGGCTTCTTTGCTTTTCTATATTTGCTAGTTTTTCTTCATCAGAAAATGAAGACCATTTTTTTATCTCGGGAGTTGTTCTTGCACACCCGTAGCATAAGTCACTAGTTGGATCAGTTACACAGACACTTATACAAGGGGATGTAATACTCATAGATTATATTGTAATTTCATTTACCAACTTGTTAGTTGCAGAAACCAATTCTTTTTTTGGGCTTTCTAAACCTTTTTCTCCACATTCAAAGATGTCAGTAAAAAGCCCCTTGTCTTTATGGTCGTATATCCCTCCAAGGAAATAAGATTTACCATTGTTTTTCTCTAAAATATGACCAATTACTTTCCCTTTTAATGACGAACTATCAAACTTACCCTCACAGAGAATAGAGGTATCAAAAGTATTTATTTTTAACTCAAGACCAGATTTTTGAAAGAAGTATTCAGCACCTGATATTAATTCGCAACCTAGTACTTCTGAAAGAGCATACCCGAGACCTCCTGCAGCACCAGTCCCAGGTTTTGTTGCATCAGGTTTTATTTTAAAATTGTTAGATATAAGATTTGATACTCTCTCTATCTGAAAAGTTATTTCTTTAATATCTTCATCATTTAAACCTTTTTGTGGACCAAAAACTTTTATCGCTGATGTGCTTCCAAGCAGAGGTATGAAAGTGTCTACTAGTATTTTTTTATTTAGCTTTTTAAAACTTTCTGTCAGTTCAACATTTGTTATCTGATTAAAGTTATTTGGATTAGGACTTTCTATTAACTTTCTATTATTGTAAAAATTAATACCCATTTTACTTAAAAGCCCGAAACCTGCATCATTTGTTCTAGAACCACCTAGTCCTATAACATCACATAATTCCATAACTTCTGATAAGCAACTGGTATTAAGTTCCTTAGTATCAGTAGCTGTATTATTGATTCCAATAAGCTGTGAAGACTCTAAAAAAATATCTTCATCGACATTAATTAACTCAACAGTTACTTCATTTCCTCTCAAATCTAGAACACTCAAATTTTTGTTAATTTTAAATCCGTGCTCTTTGAAGATTGAAGATGAGTTTTCACCACCATCAGTTACTGGAAAGTATGAAGCTTTAATTGAGTTTTCATCAAATACTTCTTTTATAATTTCTATCACTTCAGTAGCAGATAGTGTTCCTGAGAATTTATCACTATAAACTGCAATATTCATATCTTTAATTTATTTAGATTTGCTTAAAAATATATTTATTAAAAACTTCCATTTTTTCTTTCCATGTATCTTCATAGAAATAATTTACTGAAGCAGCAACAGAAGACAAAAGAGCATTTCCATCTTGAGGTGTAAAGCAATAACCAGTTAGGTTATTGTTTTTTACATGTAAAGAGTTAACAGCAACAATTCCATGGGATAAAAGCCTTCCATGGTATCCATGATCTCTCCCAAATGAAAAGACTTTATTTGAAGAAAGTTTCTCAGTTGAGGTTAAAAATTCATTTTTTTCTAATTCAGATAAAACAGTGTTAAGTTCCAAAGAATCTTTAAATGCTAAGTTAAACCAGAGTGTGTGCATGTATTGAGTTGGTAACTTTATTGCTGAAGAAAACAGATTTAATTCTAAACCATCTTGTTTAAATAACTCATAGACATCCCTTGCATGGTGAGTCCCAAATTCTTGGTTGTCGTGTTTTGTGATTGTCGGAGATGGAGTAAAAGAATCATTTTGAGATACATCATTTGCTCTTCTCAAGCATACAAATCGACCTTCACTTAACTCGCGACCTGGGTCTATTGAGAAGCTTTTTATAATAGAGGCAATGTTATGAGTATTACATGAGGCTATGAGGTATTTATTGTTATCAAAATTTAGTGTTTCATTGTTTATTCCCCAAGCAAAAAAAGGTCCAAATCCATGCTCTGATCCTTGAGCCATAAATCGTTTTTTGGAATCAAGTTTTGCATAGATTTTATCCCAATTTTCATTACCATTTGGAGTACAGTCAATAATTACTTCGCAATTATCATAAGCAATAGCAACATCTTCTGGCTCAAAGCCAAGACTTTTAAAATCGCTAAGAGCATCTTTTGTAGAAACTAATTTTGAACCTTTTCTAATTAGAGCTTCAACTTTTCCTTTTTCATCTGAAAGAGGAGTCCTCTTAAAAAAATAAACATTGTCGATTCCTAAAGATTCTTTATGTTGAGCTAGAAGACCGATGAGAGGTTCGCCAATTGTTCCAGTACCAACGACAAGTACATTCTTCATATTACTGCTCATCCTCCTAGAATAGAACTATTAAGAATTATGAGTAGTAAATTAATATATCAATTTTCCCAAAAAAAAACAGATGGAGATAAAACTATGTCTGACCTCCTTGGAGGAAAGGGAGCAAATTTAGCTGAGATGAGCAACCTAGGGATTAATGTCCCACCAGGTTTTACGGTTACTACTGAAGTTTGCAATTACTTTATTCAAAATAAATCTTTTCCTGAAAATTTTGATAAGGAGTTAAGTTCTTCTATAAAAAAACTTCAAGACTACTCAGGTAAAGTATTTGGAAATTCAGATAATCCATTACTTCTTTCTGTTAGATCAGGAGCAAAAATTTCAATGCCTGGAATGATGGACTCTATATTAAACATTGGTTTGAACGATGAAAATGTAAACCATCTTTCAAAAGTATTTAATGATGAAAGATTTGCGTTAGATTCATACAGGAGGCTTATTCAAATGTATGGAAACGTTGTTTTAGGTATTGACCATAAGAGGTTTGAGGCGATAATTGAAAACAAAAAAAGGATCGACAATTTAGACTCTGATGCCGAATTTAATCCGGAGCATCTTCAGTGGATAATTGATGCTTATAAAAATACTATTGAAAGATTTTCTTCAGAACCTTTTCCTCAAGACCCACAAGAACAATTAATAGGTTCAGTTAAGGCGGTATTTAACAGTTGGCTAAATAAAAGAGCAATAACGTATAGGAAGATTAATAATATACCTGAAAATTGGGGCACTGGTGCAACTGTACAAACAATGGTTTTTGGTAATTTAAATGAAAATTCAGGAACAGGAGTTGCATTTACTAGGTTTCCTTCAACAGGCAAAAATGAATTATATGGTGAATACTTAATGAACGCTCAAGGAGAAGAAGTTGTAGCAGGCTTAAGGACACCTTTTCCAATAACAAAGCATGAAAAAAATGTAGACCTTTCGTTATCAGAAGAACACCCTAAATTACACGCACAGATAAGAGAGATTGCAACAAAGTTAGAGAATCATTATAAGGAAGTACAAGACATTGAATTTACAATAGAAAATAAGAAACTTTATCTACTTCAAACAAGAAAAGCAAAAAGAACAGCTCAAGCAAGTGTAAAAATTGCTGTTGATATGCATAATGAAAAAATAGTTAGCAAGGAAGAGGCTATAAACATGGTTGATGCAGATAGCATCACAAGTATTTTACATCCACAGTTTGTTGAATCACAAGAAAAGGAAGTATTTGGAAAAGGTTTGAACGCCTCACCGGGGGCTGCTTTTGGGGAAATAGTATTTGATGCTGATAAAGCTGAAGAAGAAGCAAACAAAGGAAGAAATGTAATTCTAGTTAGAGATGAAACAAGTCCAGAGGATATACATGGTATGTTTTCATCAGTTGCAATATTGACTACAAAAGGAGGAATGACAAGCCATGCAGCAGTTGTAGCAAGGGGGATGGGTAGGCCTTGCATTGTTGGTTCCGAAAATTTAGTAATTGATTATTCAAAAAAAATTATTTCAAGTAAAGAAAAAACCCTAGAAGAGGGAGATTTAATATCTATAGATGGATCAGCAGGTGAAATATATATCGGAGAATTAGAACTAGAAGCAGCTACGTTATCTGAAGAATTTAGTACTTTGATGAATTGGTGTAATGAAATTAAAAAATTAGAAATTCGAGCAAATGCAGAAACAGTTGTAGACACATCTAAGGCTCTTGAATTTGGAGCAGAAGGGATTGGCCTATGTAGGACAGAGCATATGTTTTTTGAAGGAGAAAGAATTCTTCCAATGAGAGAGATGATTATGTCTGATAGCAAGCAAGGAAGAAAAAGAGCCCTTAAAAAATTAATCAAATATCAGATATCTGATTTTGAATCTTTATTTAAGCTCCTAAAAGGAAAACCAATAACTGTTCGATTACTGGATCCTCCAATGCATGAGTTTCTACCAAAGAGTGATTTAGAAATTTCCCAACTTGCGAATGAGATAGGAGTATCACCAGACCATATTAGCGAGATCCTCATGAAGCTTTCTGAGAGTAACCCAATGTTGGGACATAGGGGAGTTCGATTAGGTTTAAGTTATCCAGAAATTTATGAAATGCAGGTTGAAGCAATATTAAGGGCTGCTCATTTAATATATGAGAATGAAAAACTAGAAGTCACCCCAGAGATCATGATCCCTCTGGTCATGAATGCAAGTGAATTAACGCAAATGAAAATTATCTTGAAAAAGAAAATTAGAAAGATTGAAAAGAAATTAAATTATGAATTTAAATACACCATAGGCACAATGATTGAATTACCAAGTGCTGCATTAAGTTCTTCAGAAATTGCAAAAGATGCTGACTTTTTCTCTTTTGGAACTAATGACTTAACTCAAACAACCTTAGGCCTTTCAAGAGATGATGCTTCAAAGTTTTTAGGTGAATATGTTGAAAAACAAATTTTCAATATAGATCCATTTGTTTCGATAGATCCTAAAACTGTAGGGCGTCTTATAGAGATGTCATCAAATGATGGTAAAAAGGCTAATAAGTCCTTAAAGGTTGGAGTTTGTGGTGAACATGCAGGTGATCCAAATTCAATATATTTGTTAAATACTTTAAATATTGACTATATTTCCTGTTCTCCATTCAGGATTCCTGCAGCAAGGCTTGCCGCAGCTCAATCAGAGACCAAATAATAAATTAAAATCACAACTAATCGCCTTAAAGAATTTACTACTATTTAGATTAAATATGGAAGAAATAGTATTCAATCCTTCAGAGAAACCAACAGTTGGTATAGAAGTTGAGGCGCAAATAGTAGATAAAGATTCAGGGAATCTAGTAAATATTGCGGAAGGAATTATTAACACATATGACAATGATGAACGCGTAAAACACGAACTCTACCTTTCAACAGTTGAAGTAACAAGTTCCCCATTGATGGACACGAATGATACCTATAAAGAGATGTCTTCAATATTGAGTAAAGTATTAGAAATTGCTGGTGAAAATAATGCAGGATTAATTTCTACAGGTGCACATCCTTTTGCGATGTATGAAGACCAAGTAATTACTGATGTAAATCCAAGATACCAAGAGTTTGCAGACAAATATGGTTGGGCAGTAAGAAGACTCCTAACTTTTGGAATGCATGTTCATGTTGGGATGGACTCTAAAGAAAAAGCAATAGCTGTCCATGATGAGATTAGGAAATATTTACCGCTAGTCCTAGCTTTAAGCGCCTCCTCACCTTTTTGGAGAGGAAGAGATACTGAATTATATTGTGCAAGGTTGAGTGTCTTTCAAGGATTGCCGAATACTGGCTTGCCTGAGCCATATCATGAGTGGGGTCAATACGAACAGTCTCTTCAGACACTTGTTAAAGCCGGTGTAATAAAACCTGATGTTGGATACAGACAGGTATGGAAGGATGTAAGAATTCATCCTGAGTATGGAACAGTAGAAACACGGATAGCAGATTCAATGCCTTCTTTGGTTGACACTGTAGCTGTCGCAACTTTAGTTCAAGCTCTTGCAATAAAAATTGGACGAGACTGGGAGGAAGGATTATTAAAGGAACCAGATCCAAACTGGTTGATTGAAAGAAATAGATGGGCTGCAATTAAAGAAGGATTGAATGCACAGTTTATAACAGGGACAGATGGCAGTACGAAACCAATTATTGATGTTATTAAAGATTTAGTATCTGAACTTGAGAGCATTGCTGAAGAATTAGGATCACTTAATAGATTAAAGGAAGTAAATAATATTTTACATGCAACTCCAGTTGTAGACTATATGAGAGACATTCACAAACAAGCTTCTTTAGTTGAACTAGTAAAAGAACTACAAAAAAGGTTGGTAGATTCTTTAAGTGAGGACAATTAATTAATTTTAATTGATACTTAATAACTAAATTTATAGTCATAGTTAGTAGGATTAAATTATGATTTTAAAAGGTAAAAAGCTGTTAATTACAGGAATATTAACTGATAAAAGTATTGCTTATGCATCTGCAAAAATTGCTATAGAAAATGGAGCAGAAGTAATAGCAACTGGTTTTGGTAAAGGTCTCAGAATTACAGAACGAGCTGTAAAAAGGCTCTCAGAAGATATCAAAGTATATGAAATGGATATTCAGGACCCTAAACAAGTAGAAGAAGCAGTTAAAGCAGTTAAAGAAAATCATGGTTCTATTGATGGGATACTTCATGCAATTGCATTTTCTCCAACTGAAGCAATGGGAGGAAACTTTATGAATACAGAATTAGATGACGCAGTAGCGTCTTTTGAAGTTTCAGCTTTTTCATTAAAGACTTTAGCAAAAGGTTTTCAGCCAATTATGACTAACCCATCATCTATTGTTGCTTTAGATTTTGATAATTCTCAGGCATGGCCAGGATATGATTGGCAAGGGGTAGCTAAATCAGGATTACAATCGATTGTACGTTATCTTGCATACTATCTTGGTAAAGATGGTATTAGGGTTAATGCAGTAGCTTCTGGTCCACTAGCTACAACAGCTGCAAAAAATATTCCTGGATTCTCTTCTATGGAAGGGGAGTGGGATGAAAGGGCACCACTTGGTTGGGATACTAAAAATTCAGAACCTGTTGCAAAGGTAGTTAACTTCTTACTCTCAGACTTATCAGAAGCAGTTAGTGGTGAGATAATTCATGCTGATGGTGGAGCCCATGCCATTGGTGGAACTATGTTAGAAGATTAAGTTCTTTAACTTTTTTTAAAAACCAAAACAGCGTTGTGCCCACCAAACCCAAAAGAATTTGACATTGCAGTATTGATTTCTAAGTCAACAGCATTGTTTGGTGTGTAGTTAAGATCACATTCTTCATCTGGAGTATTTAAGTTAATTGTTGGAGCAACTTTACTATGCTTTATTGACAATATTGAAACCATTGATTCGAAAGCACCACCCCCTCCAAGCAAATGTCCTGTCATAGACTTAGTTGATGAAATTGCTATTTCATGAGCTTTTTCACCTAGAACTGTTTTAATCGCGTCTGTCTCATTTTTATCATTTGCTGGGGTAGAAGTTCCATGAGCATTTATATAATCAACATCTGAAGCTGAAATTCCTGCATCTTTTAATGCTTTTTCAATAGCCTTTACTGCTCCTGCTCCCCCTTCAGCTGGTGCCGTAATATGATACGCATCTGTTGTTGAACCATATCCGCTAACATAACCATAGATTTCTACACCCCTACTTTTTGCAGATTCTTCACTTTCCATTATCAAAACTGTAGAACCTTCTCCCATTACAAAACCATCACGATTTTTATCAAATGGTTTACATGCTTCCTGAGGGGAGTCATTTTTTGTTGAAAGAGCTCTTATTTGAGCAAAGGCAGCAATTGTCATTGAGGTTGTGCCAGATTCAGTTCCTCCAGCAACGACCATATCTACTATTCCATTTTCAATCATATTCTTTGCTTCACCAACGGCATTTGCTGAAGCTGCACAAGCGGTAGTAATTGTTAATGAAGGACCTTCTATTCCAAATTTGATAGCAACCTGACCAGTACTTGAGTTAGGCATTAATTGTGTGATGGCTAATGGATTAACTCTTGATGGACCTCTTTCATCAAAAGTTCTAACAGCATCTTCTGTAGCTCCAATACCTCCAATACCTGTACCAAACACAATGCCAACATTTGGTCCCAGTCTTTCTTCATTGTCTAGTCCGGCATCTTTTAAAGCTTCTTCTGTGGCATAAATTGACAAGTGACCTGATCTATCAAGTTTTCGAGCATGTTGTTTGCCCATGTAATCATTTGCATCAAAGTTTTTTACTTCTCCAGCAAAAGTTACAGGAAGCTCGCTTGTATCAAAAGCAGTTATTGAATCTATCCCGGAGACACCATTAATTAAATTTTCCCAAGTATCAGATACATTATTACCTAAGGGATTTATAGTTCCTAGGCCGGTGACAACAACACGTCTTTTAGACATGGTTTAATTACAATTTTGAATGAAGTAAGTTAACAGCTTGTCCAACAGTTCCTACATCAGTGAGTTCATCATCGTCAATTTCTATACCAAACTCATCTTCAAAGGCCATTACTACCTCAACTATTCCTAGAGAGTCTATTTCTAAGTCTTCTTCAAGCTTTGCTTCCATAGTCACTTTCTCAGCATCAATACCAAGCTCTTCTACGAATAGATTTTTTACTTTTTCAAAAACTTCATTAACTTCCATAAAAACTCCCTTTATTAACTAGTAATTCCTCCGTCAACAGAAATTACTTGTCCTGTTATATATTCTGACTCATCTGATGTCAAAAAAGATACTATATTTGCAATATCTTCTGGCTTCCCTATGCGTTTAATAGATAGTTGTTCTATAATATTGTTCTTTTGTTCATCAGTAAGAAAAGCTGTCATATCAGTATCGACATATCCTGGAGCTATAACATTTGAGGTGATGTTTCTAGAGCCCATTTCTTTAGCTATTGATTTACTAAGACCAATTAAACCGGCTTTTGATGCAGCATAATTTGCTTGACCTTGATTTCCCATCATTCCAACAATAGAGGAGATAAATACAATTCTTCCCCATTTGTTTTTCATCATGTGTTTTATTGCTCTCTGAGAAGTTTTAAATGATCCTGATAAATTAGTGTCTATTACATCATTCCAATCATCTTCTTTTAATCGGGGGAGTATATTGTCTTTAGTAATTCCAGCATTATTCACAAGAACATCAACTCCATCAAACTCTTCTTCAATAGTTACAAATGCATTTTCTATTGATTCTGAACTTTTTACATCAATTTGAATTGCTGTAGCAGTTCCTCCAGATTTAACTATATCTTCTACAACTTCTTCTGCTGAATCTTTAGATGAAGAATAGCCAACAACAACATTGAATGACTTTCCTAAACTTAAAGATATAGCTTTACCTATACCTCTTGACCCACCAGTAACTAATGCAGTTTTCATTTCTATTCCTTGGTTTTTTCAGGGACAAAATAATTAATTGATTCTTTAATAATATCTAGTCCAGTTCCTTCATATGGTGGTAAATCTACATCGGTTTCCCCAAGAGGTGTAACCCTGTTTCCAAATTTTAATGCTGCAGCACCCCAAGTTAATCCAGCACCTACGGCTGTTATGACAAGAGTGTCACGGGCTTTAACTGTTCCATCTTCAAGTGCATCAACTAAAGCTGTAGGAATAGATGCTGCAGAAGTATTGCCATATTTATATCCATATTTCAAAGTTGTAGCATTTGGAAGTTTTAAAGTCCTTTCTAAACCTTCAATTATTCTTAAGTTTGCTTGATGGGGAATGAGGATATCGATATCTTCTTTTGTTAGTCCAGATTTCTTTATTGCTTCCTCAGAAGACTTTGCCATTGCCCTTATTCCACTTTTAAAAATTTCTTGTCCTTCAAAAGTCCAAACGATATCCGCTGCTGCATTTGGAGTAAATCTATTCATAGCTGAACCAAAATTAGGTATTTCTAAAATATCTAATTTATCTGTACTTATTCCGTTTGAAAAAGAATAGATTTCACCATCTTCTTCACTTTTACTTTCTTCAACAACAACAGCGCCAGCACTGTCTCCAAATAACACAGCAGTATTTCTATCAGACCAATTAAGTAACCATGTAATATGTTCTGAACCAATTACTACAGCATTTTTATATAAACCACTTTCAACGAAAGCTTTAGCTTGCTCTAAAGCATAAAGAAACCCAGCACAGGCTGCGTTCACATCGTAAGCAGTAGCATTTGTACATTCCATTTTTTGTTGAACATGGGCTGCAGCTGAAGGTACGATACTATCTGGTGTACAAGTCGCAAGGATTACAACATCAATATCTTCAGGTTTCAACCCTGCGCAAGCAACAGCTCTAAGTCCTGCAACAGTTGCCATATCAGAGTTATTTACATGACAAAATCTTCTTTCCTTTACACCTGTTCTTTGCTGAATCCACTCATCTGAAGTATCAATAAAAGTTGCAAGATCATCATTTGTAACAACATTATCAGGAGAGCACTTACCCCAACCGGTAATTGTAGATTTCAAAATTCTCCTAACTAGCTAATGATTCTAAAGAATTAATAGTTTTAATTTCTTTACTAGATATAGACTTTCTCACCATTCCAGCAGTTACATTACCTGGCCCAATATGACACCATAAATCAGGTTTTAATTCATTTTCAATGTTAAGAATCTGGTCGTAGAACATAACAGAATTGTCTATTTGATTAACTAATGAATCTTTTATGGATTCTGTATTAGTTGTTTTTGCATTGAAATTCATATAAACAGGTATATTTCCTTCTTTAATTTCTATTTCATCCAAAGTTTTTTCTACAGCTACCTTTGCTGGGGATACAATTTTACTATGAAATGCTCCAGCAACCTCTAAAGGCACAATTCTTTTCGAACTAATTGATTTTGGATTAAGTTTTATATATTCTAAATCCTCATTATTCCCACTCACTACAATCTGTGATGCATCGTTATAATTTGAAATCCAAATTTCTATATCTTGTGAATTTAGATTTCTGACTTCCTCTAAAGTTTTCTCCATATCGCTTGTCAACACTGCAGCCATCCCAGTATTTGACCCTTCAACAGCTTTTTGCATTTCTTCTCCTCGGACAGCAATAACTTTTAAAGCATCTGAGTAAGTAAAATATCCACTTAAAGCCAAGGCAGTATATTCACCCAAGGAGTGGCCAATTAAAGCAGAAGGCTTGCCCATTTTTTTTATTGTTTCTAGTCCATAACAGTAAGAAATTGCAAATATATATGGTTGAGCAATATTTGTTTTCTTAATTTCTTCTGAATCAGTAGAGTTAATTACTTCATCTATAGACCATCCAAGAGATTCTTTAAATGTATCTATTAATAAATCTTTATGAGTAGTTAATAGTTCTTTACCCATCCCAATTTCTTGTGAGCCTTGACCTGGAAACATGCCAATCCAATTCATTAAGCTACCTCAGTAATAGCAAACGCAATAGCAGTTTCTTTTTCGTGGCTTAGTGAAATATGTATAGTTCCTATTTTATTTACTTGAGCTAGTTGAGATGCATTGCCCAATAAGTTTACTGTAGGTTTTCCACCCCCAGTTATTTCGATTTCTTTCCATTTCAACTCTCTCCATCCTTTACCAAGAGACTTCATAACAGCTTCTTTTGCAGCAAACCTTGCACCAAGTCTTTTAGCTGGATCATTAAATTTATTTGCATATTCTATTTCATGGTCTGTGAAACAACGTGTCTCAAATTTTGATTTAGATTTTTCTAATATTTTTCTTACTCTATTTAAGTTAACTTGGTCTACACCAATTCCATGTATATTTGCCATTATATTGAGATCTCTACAAGGACGTCACCCTTGTTAACAGCTTGTCCTTTTTTAATATTAAATTGAACCACTGTTCCAGGAATTGGAGCTGTAATTACTTTTTCCATTTTCATTGCTTCCAAAACAAATAATGAGTCACCTTTTTTTACTTTCTTTCCCTGCTTTGTCATAGTATCAACGATTGTTCCTTGCATGTCAGCAGTTATTATTCCTGGATTCTTAATGTTTCCAGTTAAATCCATACCTATTTTTTTTGGTCTCTGTGGCGCCAAGCTTGCATTTGTAGAATCATCAAGTGCTATATTTACTTTTTGAGGTCTGTCAGTTATGAATTCTTCTTCTTCAACTTCCTCTATCTGAAAATTTTCTTCAAGAAACTTTACATGTATTTTGCTTTCCCTAAATTCTTTTGTTGATAAAACTTGTGAAAGTATTGAAGTTGTAGTTGGGACTCCTCCAATAATATATTCATCAAGACAACGTTTTCCTTTTGAAATAGCCTCTTCCCTAGAAACTCCCCAAACAATCAACTTAGCTATTAAGTTGTCATAAAAATGAGAAATAGAGGAGCCTGTTTTAACCCAACCATCAACACGGACCCCATTTCCCATTGGTTCCCTATATTCTGTAATAGTTCCTGGAGTAGGTAAGAAATTATTAGCAGGGTCTTCAGCATTAATTCTGAATTCAATGCTATGTCCTCTAGGTTCAGTTTTAAAATCTTCTAATGAATTACCAAGTGCTATTTTTATCTGTTCTTTAACAATATCAATACCGTATCTCATTTCTGTAACAGTATGTTCAACCTGTAGTCTTGTATTCATTTCAAGAAAGTAAAAATTTTCATCAGTATCAGCTAAAAATTCTATAGTGCCTGCATTTACATAGTCTGATATTTCTGCAATCCTCATGGTTGCATTTTCCAACTGTTCTCTTCCATATTCTGACAACCAAACAGGAGGACTCTCTTCAATAAGTTTTTGATTTCTTCTCTGCAATGAGCAGTCTCTTTCGCCAAGATAAATATGATTACCATATTTATCACTTAATATTTGGG
>CABWZY010000012.1:0-20635 GCA_902510055.1 uncultured Candidatus Actinomarina sp.
ATATGATTTACCCTATTGCAGACCCTGATCTTCCTTTTCTAGGAATCCACTTAACACGAAATATTGATGGAGATATTGAAGCAGGTCCAAATGCAGTATTTGCTTTTGCTAAAGAAGGCTATAAATGGACAAATTTTAATTTCAAGGAGACTTTAAGTAGCTTGACTTATAGCGGAATGTTGAAGCTAGGAAAAAAATATTATAAAACTGGGATTTCAGAAATGTACAGATCTTTAAATAAAAAGGCATTCGTAAATGAAATTAATAAATTAATACCCGCAATAACAACTAAAGATATACAGGTCAGAGGGGCAGGAGTTAGAGCTCAAGCTGTGGATAAAGATGGCAGTTTAGTTGATGATTTCTTGTTCCAAGAAGGGCTTAGCTCTTTGCACGTTTTAAATGCACCTAGTCCAGCTGCAACTGCGTGTTTAGCAATAGGCGAACATATAGCTTCTAAGGTATTGAGGTAATATTTACTACCTGTTACCTGTTTGTACATCCCAAAGACCTGAGTAGACTTTTCCGATTGAAACAAGTTCATCATGAGTACCACTTTCAACAATTTCTCCATTTTCTAATACATATATTTTATTAGCATTTCTTATAGTTGAAAGACGGTGAGCTATTGCAATAACTGTTCGACCTTCTTTTAAGGTATCTAAAGAACGTTGGATTGCAGCCTCTGTTTCGTTATCAACTGCTGAGGTAGCTTCATCTAATATTAATATTTCGGGATTTTTTAAAATTGCTCTAGCGATAGATATTCTTTGTCTTTGACCACCAGAGAGCTTCTGTCCTCTTTCTCCAACAATTGTATGTTCTTTATTAGGTAATTGATTTATAAATTCATCCGACTCAGACAACCTTGCTGCTTCCCAAATTTCATCATTAGTAGCTTCAAGATTTCCATATGCAATATTTTCAAAGACAGATCCTTCGAACAGAAATATATCTTGGCTAACTAATGCAATATTATTTCTAAGACTTTCTAGGTTTATATCTTTAATATCTATATGGTCAAATTTGATATTCCCATCATCTACATCATAGAGTCTCAAAATAAGCTTAATCATTGTCGATTTTCCAGAACCCGTACTTCCAACAATTGCTACAGTTTCACCTTTATTGATCTCAACTGAAATATTATTTAAGACTGAAAATCCTTCTACATAAGAAAAGTTGACATTATGAAAAACTATAGACTTATTAAAATTACTTAGCTCATTATCACCATTAGTGATTTTTGGCTTAGTCTCTTTAAGTGTATTTATTCTTCTAAATGACGCCATAGCTCTTTGGTATAAGTCAAAAGTATCACCAAGTTCAGTTAATGGCCAAAGTAATCTTTGAGTTATAAAAAGAAGAACAGAATACATTGCTACTTTTATTTCTCCATCTAAGGCCATAAATCCACCTATTAGCAATGTTGCTGTAAAACCAAACAAGATAGCGACTCTGATTATTGGTATAAATGCAGCAGATAGTCTTATAGCATGGTAATTTGCTGCTTTTACTTCTTCTGATGATTGATTTATTCTTTCAGACTCTTTGCTTTCTCTATTAAAACTTTTAACCGTCAGTATCCCCGTTAGTGAATTGGATAAGTTGGCATTTAAAGACTCAATTGTATTTCGGATTTTTGTATATCTTTTAGCAATTGTTTTAGTAAATCTAAATGAGCCAAAAATAATTATTGGTATGGGTATAAATGCAAATATAGCAATTAATGGAGAGATGTAAATAAAGGTTCCACCAATTACAAGAACAGTTGTCATTGTTTGTAAAAGTTTATTTGCTCCAGTATCAAGAAATTTTTCAAGTTGATTAACATCATCATTTAATATTGCCATTAATCTTCCAGAAGATTTATTTTCAAAAAATTCTAAATCAAGATCTAGAACGTTATTAAATGTTTCAGTTCTAAGTTTGTGCTCAATGTCTTGTGAGATATTTCGCCATGTTACTGCTGCTACATAATCAAAAGTTGACTCTAGACCCCAGATTACAAAAGTCATTACAGCTAATATTATTAATTGCTGTCTTCTATCTTCATAACCAAGATTTCCTAAAAATGAATCTGATCCTTCAACAACTATATCTATTGCTACTCCTATCAAAACTGGAGGAGCAAGATCAAATAATTTATTTAAAATAGAATAAATTATCCCTCTTTTAATTTTTGTATCTTGTTTTTGAGAATACAAAAATAATTTTTTAAGATTATTTTCCTTCATAAAAATTAATTTTAACTTTTAGTTAAATTATTTATTCCATCTCTTATCTCTTTAAGAAGAGTTACTTCTTTCGACTCTGATGCCTGTTCTGTTTCTTCGTCATCATCGACCATATCTTCAAAGTGATTATAAGCTTTGATAACTAAAAACATCACAAAAGCAATTATTAAATAATTTATAATTTCACCTAGAAAAGCACCAACACTTCCTGCATTTATTCCGGAAGTTGGATCTATATCACCAAATAAACCTAAATTTTCCAAATTGGGAATATTTAGGACTAATCCAATAACAGGCTCAACTAATCTTTTTGTGAAAACATCTACTAAAGATTTGAATGAAGCTCCCATTACGAAAGCGACTCCTAATTCAACGACATTTCCTCTATTAATAAAATTTCTAAATTCTTTTATCACTATTTTTAACCTCCAAATATTCTTTCATTATTTAAGATTACAAGTATTCTTAAATCCTATGAGAAAATTTCAAATTTATTTACTTACTTTTTTGCTTATTGCTAACTGTGGAACAACTGAAGAGTCAATAGAAGAAGTAGTTGAAGATACTACAACTACAACTACAACAACTACAACTACTACAACAGTACCTGAAGAAGAAAAAATTTTAAACGAATATGGCCAAGAGTTACTTGAAATGTCTCCAGAGATGAAAGAACAATTTGATACCTTAATTAGTTTTATAGAAAAAAGGACGGGTCTTAAATTTACGGAATATCCAAAATATGAGCTCTATACATTAGAAGGTTATAGGGATTACAATGTTGATTCTTATTTAGATGATTTTGAAGAAGATTACGAAGAAGGAGAATGGGAGAGAGCAGTTTTATCTGAGAACATGTGGGGTTTAAATACATTCACACCAGATGAATTAAAAGATCTCTATGTTACATTTCAGCGATGTGCTTCTTCAGGATCATATAATTTAGATGATAAAATATTAAGAGTTCCAATTAAAAAGAATCAAAAGAAGTTTAATCTATTTGAACAATCTGTAATAGTTCATGAATTAACACATACACTCCAAGGTCAAGTAATTGATTTATCTTCTTGGTATCACGAGATGAAGGATGCAGATGACTTTTCCGATTATTATGGAAGAAGGTCACTTATGGAAGGACAAGCAGATTTAATACAGGCTCGCTGGGAATCAGGATTAGATTCATATGATAGGCAGACAATGCAATCTCAGTATCCAGCAGGTTGCGGTATTGCTTTACCAGATTATATATATATACCTTTTGACTTATATTATGGATATGGTGCACAAGTAACAAAAGAGCTTTATAACAACGGTGGTATGGAAGCTATTAATGATGCACTATATTTACTTCCAACTGGTGAGCAAATATATGAACCAAGCAAATTCTTTTCTTCTGAGCCATATCAAGAAGTTGCAATAAATGATTTAGAAATAGAAGGATATTCGTTAATTGACGAGGGAACGCTTGATGCACTTGATCTTGTATATTTATTACAAGGACAAAGCGGTGAGCAAGAGCCTGCTGTTCAGGCTGCAGTAGGACTTGGCGGTGGAGCTTGGAAAGACTATGTAGATAGTCGAGGAGCTTTAATAATGTCATTGAAAATTTCTGGAGATGACGTAACTGAATTAAATGAAATACATGAAGCTTTTATAGATTGGGCAGAAAGCCAAGAAAGATTTCAAGAATATATTGGTGGAGATTGGACTGGGAGACTTTTTATAGGAGAAACTAGTGTTTGGATTGATAATGATGGTGATTATGTAAGGATGATACTCGCTTTAGATAACAATCTTTTAAAAGATCTCCTTTCTGATTGCTCTTCTTCACCTTGCAAACAAGACTTTTAGTAAATTGAGCACTTTTTATATTTGTGCTACCCCAATAGGAAATCTTGATGATATATCAAAAAGATTAATTGAAACACTTAGTAATGTTGATGAAATTTATGCTGAAGACACAAGAAGAGCCAATAAACTACTTAGTCATATAGGGATAAAGAAATCAGTACGTTCTTATTTTCTTGGAAATGAGAATAGGAAAATCAATGAAATTCTTGAATCAGTAAAAGATGGAAATTCTATAGCACTGATTTCAGATGCAGGAACTCCTCTTGTATCTGATCCAGGACAAGAGCTAATTAAAGTATTGATTGAGAATGATATTCAAATAATTTCAATACCTGGACCTTCAAGTATTTTAGTTGCTTTAACTTTATCAGGATTCGATACTGATAAATTTGAATTTCATGGTTTTATACCTAAATCTGGTAGAAATAGGGAAATATTTTTTACTTCTTTGAAGGGTTTGAAGAATACTTTAATTTGTTTTACGTCCCCCAAAAGATTGATAAAAGATTTAAATGAATTTATTAATTATGAAATTGAAAATGAGATTGTTATTTGTAGAGAAATGACAAAAAAATTTGAAACAATCTATAGAGGCAGTGCTTCATCGTTATTACATGAATTACATGAATTAGATATTAAAGGAGAGATAACTATTGTTATTTCTAAATCTGATAATCCAAAGACTTTAGACATTGATGTTGAGAAAGCAGCAAAAAGGTTGCTTGGTTTTGATATACCAAAAAGAGAAATTGCTAAAATTTTATCATCAGTTTCAACTTTTGGGGTTAATGAGATTTATGAGAAAATTAAAGACTCTTAATTGTTTTAAGACATTTAGAGCATAAAAATTTATCTTTTATCTGAACATTTACTTTTTTATTCCCACATATATCACAGCTCTTATGACCTTTAGTGATAATTAGCTGGTTTTTTTCAACATACATTGAAATATCATCATTATGATCAATATCCAAAGCTTTTCTTATTGTCTTTGGAATAACTATTCTTCCAAGATTATCAATCTTTCCTTTATTACCTTTGCCCATATTTCAATTGCTCCTATTCTTATATAGTAGTGAAAGAGTCTGCATCAAATCAAGAATTCAAATGGGTTGATACTCATTGCCATCTTCAGCTTTCAAAGCATAAGATTAGTGAAATAGATTTCTCAAACATTGAATATTTAATAATTCCAGGAGTAGATGCAAAATCCTCAATTAAAGCTAGGGAAGTATGTGAATCTCTTCCTGTAAAAGGTTATTGGTCAGCAGGGCTTCATCCTCATGATGCAAAGAAAATGGAGGATGAAAAAGAAACCCTAGAAACATTGTTTTCAGAAGCTCATCTTATTGGAGAAACGGGTCTTGATTATTATCGAAACTTATCATCTAAAGATGACCAATATAAAAATTTAAAGTTTCATCTTGAGGCGTCAAAGGAATACAAAAAACCAATAATCATACATTGTAGAGACAGTTTCGAAGATCTTTATAATTTAGTTGAAGAGTACCAAGGAGAATTTCCAATTATATTACATTCTTGGACTGGAGGAAAGAAATGGACAAAAAGATACTTAGATTTAGATATTTATTTTTCTATTTCTGGAATTGTTACATATGAGACTGCAAAAGATTTACAGCTTTCTGTTGAGGCAATTCCTCTGGAGCGACTTCTGTTAGAAACTGACACTCCATATCTAACACCTACACCAAAAAGAGGAGAAGATAATCAACCAAGTTATGTTTTTTATACTGCCCAAAAAGTTGCTGATCTCAAAGGTGTGAGCCTAGAAAAACTATCTAGTCATACAATAGCTAATACGAATACTTTACTTGGGATCTAAAACATATGAGTGAAATCTATTGGGTCAAACAACTAGAGAATCAAGCAAACAACAATCTCGGTCAGAATTTCTTAATTGATTCAAATATATCAAGAAAGATCACAAAATTAGTTCAAGGTCAACTTGGGGATCCTATATTAGAAATTGGACCTGGGACAGGATCTTTGACTAGTGAATTGTTGAAAGATGATTACAGAATAAAAGCAATTGAAATTGATAAATCATTAATAGATATACTTTCAAAAAGGTTTATTGATATACCAAACATAGAGCTAATAGATAAAGATGCTATGGAATATGATTATTCTGAATTAACAGGTCCATGGTGGATTATGGTTTCGAATCTGCCTTATTATGTTGGAACGAGGTTACTTGTAAAACTTATTACAGAAGTACCTGTTATTCATAGATATGTTGTTATGGTTCAACGCGAAGTAGCAGAAAGGATAGTAGCTGAGCCTGGAACAAAAAATTATGGAGCTTTATCAGTACTTTGTTCTCTTTTTACAAAACCTAAGATTCAATTTGATGTAAATAAGAATTGTTTCTTTCCTGAACCTAAAATAATTTCATCAGTAGTTACGTTACAGAGAGAACCTATAGATGATACAGATCTAAGGATGAAAGCTTTTGAGATTGCTAAAGTTGCTTTTCAACAAAAAAGAAAAAAGATAAGAAGCGCGTTAAAAGAAATTATTACAGAAGAAGAATTAGTTAGATTAAATCTAGATCCAAATGTGCGACCAAGCAACTTAAGACCTGATGATTACCTAAAATTAGCAGTGGAGATGTATTGAAGTTATTAAGTTCAGCAAAAATAAATCTTAATCTAGAGATTAATTCTGAAATAAAGGGTGGTTTACATACCCTCAACTCCCTTTTTATACCCATAGATTTATATGATGAAATTGAAATTATTGAAATAGATGAAGTTTCAGATATTATTACATTTTCTCCCAACATTGAATTAAATGGAAAATCTACAATTGAGAAGTCTTTAAATTTATTGAGAGAAAATAATAGTTTTTCTAACCATTTTGAAATAATAGTTACTAAAAATATTCCGACTGAATCTGGTTTAGGTGGGGGAAGCTCTAATGCAGGTTCAATAATTAATTACTTATGTAAAACCTATGATTTAGAAGTGCCTTCAAATGAAGATATAGCAAAAAAAATAGGGAGTGACGTACCATATTTTGTTGAAGGTAAACCTGCATTAGTTTCTGGGATAGGTGAAAAAGTCGAAGCGCAGGAAGGTATTGAAAATCTAGATATTTTAGTTGCAGTACCTCATGAAAAGATCTCAACGGCGGATGCTTATAAAACATTTGATGAACTAGGTGATCAAAATCATTTTGAGAAAACAAAAATTAAAAATATAGACCTTTTTAACAACATGTGGAATCCTGCTGTAACAATTGAACCAAAGATACAAGAATATAGAGATTACTTAGAAGAGGTATTTAATATTAAGTTCTTTTTGTCAGGAACTGGGTCAACATTATTTGGTATAGGAGACCTCCACGAATTAGAAGAAGGTCTTAAAAATGTTGATAAAGCAAGATTTAGATTGATAAAAATAACAAAAAAAATTGATTGTAGTTTGTAATTTAATGCAGATTAGAATAAATGTGCAAAGAACTATGGCGGATGGTGTAATTGGCAACACATTGGGTTTTGGTCCCAACGTTGAGGGTTCGAGTCCTTCTCCGCCAGCTAGTAAATAAATGAAAATATCAGGAGTCATATTAGCAGCTGGTAAGGGGACTAGAATGAAATCCTCTCTACCTAAGGTATTGCAACCCGTATTAGGCAAGGCAATGATTTCCTATGCACAAAGTGCTATAAAAAATTTAGATAACAAATATGTAATCCTTGGTCATGAATCAGAAACTGTTTCAGACCATATCTTTGAGGGATATAAAATTGTTGAGCAAAAAGAACAACTTGGAACAGGTCATGCAGTCGTTACTTTATTGGATAGTGAAGAATTCAAATCAGATAATTGTGATTATTTAGTTATTACACCAGGAGACGTCCCACTTATTGACAAAAGTGAAATAGATAAATTAATTGATGCTGTAACAAAAAATAATTCAGCTCTTGGTTTGATTACTGCAGAAGTTCAAAATCCATCAGGATATGGAAGAATAGTTCGTAACAAAGAACACGCAGAAAAAATTGTTGAAGAAGCAGACGCAAGTGAAGAAGAAAAATCAATTAATGAAATTAACTCTGGGATATATTGTGTTAGTAAAGATTTTCTAATTAGCAATATAAATACTATTAAAAGTGATAATGCACAGAATGAATTTTATCTTACAGATTTAATTGAGATAGCATTTCAAAATAAACAGGATGCAGTTATAGTACAAGTAATAGAAGATACTATAAAAGGTGTTAACTCGATGAGTCAACTAAACGATGTTGAAGATACGCTTAAAGAAAAGTTGATTACCACTCATATGGAAAATGGAGTTTACTTCCAAGATCCTTCAACAACCTATATCGATGAAACAGTAACAATTCATTCTGGAACAAAAATATTTGCTAACTGTCACTTAACTGGAAATACTGAAATTCAAAAAAACTGTGAGATTGGTCCAAACTCTCTAATAAATGATTCAAAGATAGGAGAAGGTTCCAAGATTCTTTACTCTGTTGTAGAAGGATCTGAGATAGAAAGTAATGGCAAAATTGGTCCTTATGCTCACTTAAGGACGGGTTCATCTTTAGGTGACAATGTTAAAGTTGGTGCATTTGCAGAAACAAAGAATTCAAAAATCAGTAAAGACAGTAAAGTTCCTCACTTAGCTTATGTGGGAGATGCTGAACTAGAAGAAGGTGTAAACTTTTCTGCTGGTGCAATCACTGTTAATTATGATGGAAAAGAAAAACATAAAACTGAAATTAAAAAAGGTGCTTTCGTTGGTTCAGATGCAATGCTTGTTGCTCCTGTAACAATAGGAGAGGGTGCAATGGTTGGCGCGGGATCAGTAATAACAAAAGATGTTCCTGCTAAATCATTAGGTATTGAGAGAAACCAACAAAAGAATATAGATGGCTATATGGACAGGAAAAAAAGTTCTAAGGAAAAAAAATGATTGAGCAAGAGAATAAGAAAAAAATGCTTATTTACTCAGGTTCTTCTAATACACAACTTGCAAATAAAGTAGCTAAAGAACTAGGAACAGAGCTTGCTGAGGTAGAAAAAGAACAATTTGCTAGTGGAGAAATTTATATACGTTTAGCTGAAAGTGCTAGAGGTGCTGACTGTTTTGTCCTTCAAAGTCATTCAGGTGGAATTAATTTTACAATCATGGAACAGCTATTAATTGTTGATGCATTAAAAAGAGCATCCGCAAAAAGAATAACTGCTGTACTTCCTTTCTACCCTTATTCAAGACAAGATAAAAAAGCTTTACCAAGAGAACCAATTTCTGCAAGATTAATAGGAGATTTATTTATAGCTGCTGGAGCAAATAGATTAGTATCTATTGATCTCCACACACAACAGATACAAGGTTTTATACATGAACCATTTGACCATTTAACGGCTTTGCCTTTATTTGTTGAGTATTTTAAAGATAAATATAAAGATCCTGTTTCTGTTATTTCTCCAGATGCTGGTGGTGTTAAAAGAGCAACAACCTTTGCAAAACATTTAGAAGCTTATGTAGGTTTTGTTCATAAAAAAAGAGATCCAAACAAACATAATGAAGTAAAGGCCTTTACTGTTATTGGGGAAGTAGAAGATCGTCATGCAATATTAGTAGATGACATAATTGACACAGGAGGAACAATAGCTGCTGCTTCAAGAATATTAAAAGAAAGAGGAGCTAAAACAGTTAGTGTTGTGGCAACTCACGGAATATTTTCTGATGGTTCAGTTGAGACGCTTAAGGACGCACCAATTGATGAAATAGTAGTTACAGATACTCTTGAACAAAATGGAAACTCAGAAGCACTTGGAAATGTAAAAGTCTTAAGTGTTTCAGGAATAATTGCAAATGCACTAACATCTATATTTGCTGATGATTCAGTTTCTGCACTCTTCATGGGTGAGAACGTTTTATAAGGAGATAGTATGGCAGATAAACATAAAGTTAAAATTTCTTTACTTGGAGTAATGAAAGAATATGAAATTGAAGTTGATGATAAGAAAAAATTCATGAAAGAAATCGAAGCATTGATGAAAGATGGAGCAATGTATTGGTTCAAAGATGATAAAGGCGAGATTGGTATTAATACAACTCAAATTAACTCAATAGAATTCTTGGATGATGATGGTAAAAGGGAAGCTGGCTTAGTCTCTAGTAGCTAATTAGGTTGCCTGTTTTTCTATACTCTCTTCTTATTGATTTTCTTTCATCTTCAGTAGTTCCACCCCAAATTCCAGAATCTTGATTTGTATTTAATGCATACTCGAGGCAATCTAGTTTTACCGGACACTCATTGCAGATAGCTTTTGCTTCCATGCTTTTTTTCATTGCCTTCATTGAAGACCCAACAGGGAAGAAGAGGTCTGAATCTAAATTTGAACATGCTCCTTCAAGCATCCAACTTTCTTGTTCTATATCAAAGTTAAGTACTTGCATATCCCACCTCTATTTGTGAAATTATTCACAATCTATAGTAGTACTATCATATAATTAAGGATTTAATTTGAGTTACATTTTTGGACATAGAGGCTTACCACATGTACATCCTGAGAATTCTCTTGATGGAATAAATAAAGCTTTCACTTATGCTGAATATGTTGAGACAGATGTAAGACTTACAAAAGATAACAATCTAATTTTATTTCATGATCCATACATCAATGATTATTTGATTCAAGATCTCACAACCAACGAGATCGAGTTATTGCTTCCTGGAATTTCAATCGATCAATTTATACTCGAATCTAGAGAACAGATTGAAGGGAAAGTAAATTTTGAAATTAAAACTAATGAAGATGTTCTTTTTCAAAAGGTTTCAAGTATTGCAAATAAGGATGATATTATCTCTTCTTTTCATTGGGAAGGAATACACAACTTTAAAGATATTTTCACTTCTGAATATGGAATTATTTTAAACAACGAAGATGATCTATTTGAAGCTAAAGCTTTGTCTAACCATGATGAGAGAATGTTTTTTATGGTTGAAAAAGGATTAGTGAATAGTCGTAATTTTGATCTACCTAAAGAAAGAACAACGGCTTGGACTGTAAATGATGAGAGTGAATTTAAACGACTTATGGAAATAGGTCTATTCGGAATAATTACCGATATTCCTGATACAATGCAGTTATATAAAAAGTAGGGATATGGCAATACTTGATGAATTAAATGATGCTTTGAAAGAAGCTATGAAAACAAAAGACAAACCAAAACTAGACGCTATACGACAAGTTAAATCTGAGATAGAGGAAAAACGAGCCGAGAAGGGTGAAGACATAACCGATGAGCTAGTTTTAGGTGTTATTAAATCGTATGTTAAAAAAATGACAAAAGCTGTTGAAGAGTATAAGACATTAGGTGATAGAGGAACTGAAATGGCAGAGAAGATTCAGTTTGAAATAGATTTTTTAAGTGGTTGGCTTCCAGAACAACTTAGCGATGAAGATGTAGAAAAAATAGTTGACGAAGTCTTAAGTGAAATGGGTGATGTTGATATTTCTCAGATGGGCAAAGTAATAGGAGCTGTTATGGCTAAAGGCGACGGCATAGATGGCGGCGCAGTTAGCAAAATAGTTAAAGAAAAACTTAGTTAATCAACTAAAATATCTCTTAAATGAAGTTATACATTCTTGCAGACAGATTAAAAAGATCAGTTGATGAGGTTTTAAAAGCTTCCAAAAAATTAAAACTAGATGTTAATTCTTCTGAACAAAAATTAACACATGACCAGGTAATTGAACTAACAAAATATTTTACTGAAAAGAGAAGATTCTTATTTTTTATTTTGTTCTGGAATTATTTATTAGGTTTTCTTTCAGCATTTTTTGCACTATTTAGAAGAAGAGGTTATCTGTATGGCCTCATTTCAGGTTTAACAATCTTCTCTCTGTTTGCATTTAACAATGTTAATTCAAATCAGCCAGATGAAAATATTGTTGACCCAATTGCTAATGAGATTGTTATAGAAGATAACGATACTGGAGTTACAGACCTCGAACCTCTTGAAGATATTAGTTTTACTGACGAATCTCCGACTACTTCTACAACAACTACTTCTACAACAACTACTTCTACAACGACTACTTCTACAACAACTACAACTGTTGCTCCAACAACTACTTCTACAACGACTACTTCTACAACAACTACTTCTACAACGACTACTTCTACAACAACTACAACTGTTTATACAGACGATGAACCACCTACTTGGCCAGATAAAACAATAACTATAGCAAATACAACAGAAACATATTTTGAAGTTATCTGGCAACCAGCAGAAGATAATATCAATGTTGCTGGTTATTACTTCTATCTAGATGGAGTGCTAAAGGGTGAATATATAAGAGAAAACGATAATAACTCTATCTTTTTAGACGCCTTAACATCTGGAACATCTTATGCCTTAGAGATTGTTGCATACGATGATAACGGCAACCTTAGTACTGATAATCCAATTATGACTGTTACAACAACTTCTCCAACTACAACTACAACAACAACTACTACAACTACACTTCCACCAACTGATTTGATTACAAATGGATCATTTGAAAACTATGATGGAGATCCAGTAGCAAGTAATGCAGCTGTATTTTTTACTAATAGTTCTTTCCCTGGATGGACTAATCAGAATTTAGATGAATCGGGTGATAGACCAATTGAAATTTGGGAGTCAGGACATAATGGTGTTGCATCTGTAGATGGCACTCACCATCTTGAATTAAACTCAAATGGATTATCTTCAATATATCAAGACGTCAGTGTATCTCCAGGTGATGAAATAAGCTGGAGTTTCTGGCACAGAGGAAGAAGCGGTACAGACACTGTTGGATTTTATTTAGGAGCACCTGGTTCAGAAGTTGAAATTGGACAATATTCTACACAGTATATATGGACAGAATATTCTGGAACATATACAGTACCTGATGGTGTCACAACATTGAGAGTAAGATTTAAAGATATTAATTCAGCAATGCAAAATTCACTTGGCCATTTAATGGATGATATAAAAATTATCAATAATTATTAGTGCATGATTAAAAGATGCTTAATTTTATTATTTATATTTGCTGCTTGTACGCAGAATATAGATACTTCAATTGATGAAGTTATTAACGAAAGTACTACTACAAGCACAATAGCTAAAGCGACTACAACAACTACAACTACAACTACAACTACAATTCCCAGAAATAATCTAATTACCATGCATGACCCATCAGAAAGGTCTGACAAATTTAATTCAAAATTTATTGATCTATTTCCTGGTTATGAGGGAGACTCAAAAGAAGATCTCTTAATTCAATTAGCAGTTAATCAATTACCTGATCCTTTTAGAACGATTTTAAAAGAGGAAATAATTATATTAAATGGATGCCATCCTTATGGAAAAGCAATTTTTGGAAGGTGTGTTTACGGAGTTTTTGATCCGGGAGGTTACGATGAAAAAGGTAACCCTGGGAATGAATGGGCACGTTCAATATGGATTTCAGATAGAGGCATAAAGTCAGGGCATTTGAAAGATATCTTACTCCATGAAGCAGCTCACGCTTATTCTTTTTTAGAGCTTCAAGAGTGTAAAGAACCAGGTGGTGAGAGTTATAGAAATTTAGCTCATAAAAAATTTGATGGTGAAGAAAATTTAGCTGACATTTTTGTATATTTTTATGGTGGAAAATGGACACACTATATTGATTTAGATTATTTATCTATTGAAAATCGTGTATGGATTAGTGAGATGATGGCTTACTGTGCTTTTTACAATTTAGAAAAAAATACTTGAAAATTTAGATTTTCGAGAGAAGGTAATCATTTGAATTTTCAGTTAGGATGATTGTGGTTGGGTAAGATTTGACTAGAAAGAACTTTTATTATATATTCATATTCTTATTGCTATTTACTTTTGATAGTAATAAAGAAGATATTGAAACACAAAAAATGCATTACTACGCAGAATTTGTAAATTGTACTGCAGCTAATTATGAAAAAACAGATTTCTTAGATGTAAAAAATATCAAAATATTTCTTTATGATGAAGGGTATTTTGATGGTCCTATAAATGATAACTTCGATTCAAAACTTGAAAATAGCATAAGAGACTTTCAAAAATCTATGGGGATAAGAATTGACGGGATAATTGGTCCAACAACATACAAAACTATGCAAAAATATGATTCCTGTACAAAAAAATCAGATACTAATTTTATTAGTTGTTTTAATGGAGCTTATTTAGCTTATAGAGCTTGCACTAGTCCATATGCTAGTTTTACATTAGAAATCCCTACTACAACCACTACTACAGTTCCAGTTGCTACTCCTGTATCTGAAGATACTACAAATAAGAAAGACTGCGAAGATGGTGGACAATTGTGGAATACAGATAGTGGAGAATTATGGAGAGCAGAAGGTGACTCTCTAATCTATACAAACTGTGATGAGTTTACTGTTTTAAAGAATACAGGATATGATTTTACTGAAAAACCAATTCCTGGAGTTACACCAGGAGTTGCAGGGGTTGCAGGAGGTGGCGATTCTTCTGGAGGTCTTAGTATTAGTAACCTAGGAAGTGCAATTTCAATTGCAGAGAATCAAAAATCTGTTGTAACAGTCGCAGCAACTGGTTCTGGCACTTTGTCATACGCACTATCTGGCACAGATTCACACCTTATGAGCATTAACTCAAGCGGAGTAGTCACTCTAAATTCAAATGCCGATTACGAACAAAAAACAAGCTATAGTGCCACAGTTACTGTTACAGATAGCACTGGCTCCACAACCGGAACCCTTTCTGTCAGTGTCACAGACACAACTGAATACGCAACCGTAAAAGTTGTAACCTGGTACGACGGTGACACTCTATCAAACGCAACAGATAGAATAACTGTAGATGGTAATTTAGTATGCGGTATTTGTACTGTTTCAGATTTAACAACTCAATGGGCAACTACAGAGATTTGGCAAAATAAACGTTTTAGCAATAGCCAAATTAATCTCAGGGCAGAGATGGTTACACCTCAAGAGTGGACATCTCTTACATCAGCACAAGCTAATGGAATTGCTATTGATTCTTATGACCCGCATGATGTGTTTACAGGAAATGAACAAATTAATAAATATGCAATAAGAAATGGTATACATCATAGCCATCTGCTTAATACCTGGGCTGCTGCTAATGGCAACTCATGTGTAGCCTATATGCAAGATCCTGAAACTTATGATATGAGGCGTCATTTTATTTCTTATGGAATCATAAAAGGTTTTAATTGTTTTTCTCATGAATTAGGCCATTCACTTGGAATTTCCCATGCAGTTAACCAGGCTTCTCAAGCTTCTTCTTACGAATCAGGTAGATATGATTATGGATATTATGACTCAGTAAATAATATTGGATCCACGATGTCTTATAGTGGACTATTTTGTGGTTTGTATTCCAACCCAGATATAAAATGCCCTAATCAGGCTGAAAGAGATGCAGCAGTAACCGCTGGCACATACGATGCTACTAATACTGATATAGATAAACAAATTGATGGTACATGGGGCTCAATACCAGCAGGTAAAGAAAACGAAGCAGATGCTGCCAGGTTCATGAATGAATATCTTGTAGTATATGAGAGGAGTTATCCAGCAACTAATTACGGAGTAACTGTTGGTTCGGAGTATGTAAGTACTTCATCGCTATTTCCACTATTTGACGGATCAAATGCATCGTATAGTTATACAGAAGGTTTAACAAAATATCCAAATGATCTTACTCTCACAATGTATTCTGAGTTGGGGACTAATCAAACAGAGAGCTCAGTTACTTATTCAAATTTGACATGGTGTGATGTTCAAAATTGCGACATTATTTATCACCCTATAGAATGGTCATCGAAAACTGGATACAACGCTCAACTTGGTTTTCAATTTTACCTCAATCAAGGAAACTTATATGTAAGAAGGTCTAAACCAGCTGGTACAAAATTTATGACTAACATGTGGGCAACTCATGTCGAGTATCTAACACCTTGTCTTCAGTTAAATAAATATATGAGAGCTGGTGACTATCTTGAAACTGAATGCACCAACGAACGTGAAGATGCATTTGGTACTCAAGCCGACATTACAAATTGGAACTTTTCAAATGTTGTAGGAAAAGAACTAGTGGTTACACCATATGGTACTTATGATGCATTTAAAATTATTACTTCCCATGCAAGATGGGATGATGATGCCGCAGAAGACTACGATCTTGCTGATTTTGATTATCAAACTCTTATTTTCTGGGTTGAACCCGATGTCGGGTTAGTGATGTTTGAAGATGGAGAAAAGAGAAGGTGGAAGCTTACTGCAATGGATACAGATGGTGACGGGACAGACAACAAAACAGACACCGATGACGACAACGATGGTGTACTAGATACAGCTGATGCACTTCCATTAGATCCGAACTCTAGTACTGACGATAATAACGACGGTAGAGCTGATGAAGACGAGTAATAAATTTCTTGTTGTTTCAATCTAAATAACATTTATCCTTACTAAATATGCAAAATATGACATTTTCAATTGCTGTTTTGGGTGCAGGAAATATTGGTTCTGCAGTATTAACTCGACTCAAAGAGCTAGATCATAACGTTTTAAACCTTGAATTAAAAAGAGTTTTAGTAAACGATACATCCAAAGATAGAGGTTTGAGTAAAGATCTCTTGACTGATAATTTTGATGACATATTAAATGATGATTCAATTGATTTAGTTATTGAAGTTCTTGGAGGAGTAGATCCAGGAAAAGAATATATTAAGTCATTACTACAAAAAGGTAAGGCTGTTATTACTGCTAATAAAGATATCATTGCAGATTGTGGTCAAGAACTTATTACCCTTGCTGAAGAAAACAATACATGCCTTTATTTTGAAGCTGCAGTTGCTGCTGGAATCCCTGTATTGAAGCCACTCATTGAAAGTTTAAGAGGAGAAGAACTAACAAAGGTACTTGGAATAATAAATGGAACAAGTAATTATATTCTTACCTCGATGGAAGAAGGAAGCACATATGAAGATGCTCTCTCCACAGCACAAGAACTTGGATATGCTGAACCAGATCCAACAAATGATGTTGAAGGAGTAGACGCAAAATATAAAGCAATGATTCTTTCACTCCTATGTTTTGGCGTCTCTCCTGAGAGTGACGCAGTATTTACAGAAGGTATTTCTAATATTACAAAAGAAGATTTTGACTGGGCATCTAGACTCGATAAAACAATAAAACTTGTTGCACAAATAGATAGTAATGAAAATGGATTTAATGCAAGAGTACATCCTGTACTGATTGATAAAAAACATCCACTCGCTGCAATTCGTGGAGCACTGAATGCAGTTGTAGCTGAGGGAGAAAATATTGATCAGTTAGTATTTTCTGGACCAGGTGCTGGTGCAAATCCAACTGCGAGTGCAATCATGGGGGATGTTTTAAGTGCATGTCATCAATTAAATAGTGATCAATCAAATTGGTACCCACTAAGAGAGTACAAAGGGGAAAATAAAAGCTTTGAAGATGTTGAATCAAGCATGTTCATAAGACTCTCAGTCAATGATGAACCAGGAGTATTAGCAAAAATTGCAGGAACTTTTGGAGAGAACAACGTCAGTATTGAAAGTGTTATCCAAGAAGGAAGAGGAGACAAAGCAGAGCTTGTTCTAGTAACACATGAAGCACCAGAGAAAGATTTAAGTAATTCAATAAATCAAATATCTTCACTGGATGCAGTTACTACGGTAACTTCGTTATTACGCGTTTACGTTTAAGTGGTTAGTTACTTTTCTACCAGAGGTCATAAGGACTCTTTATCTTTTGAAGATGTAATTTTATCTGGCGTTGCACCAGATAAAGGACTCTATCTTCCAGACTCCATAACGCTAGAGAACTTGACTTACTTAACTCAAGAAGACTTAAGTTATGAAGATTTTGTTAAGACTATATTTATTTCTTTAGACAAGAATTCTGCTTCATATGTAGAAGATCTTTCACTATATCCAGGATTTGATGACTCACCAGAACCTAAATTAATTGAGTTAGATGAGTCCACATTAGTTATGGAATTGTTTCATGGACCTACTAAATCATTTAAGGACTATGCCCTACAACCTTTAGGGGCAATTGCAGATAAAAGATTATCTGAATTAGGAGAGAGAGGTCTTGTAATAGTGGCAACTAGTGGAGATACAGGAAGTGCTGCAATTGAAGCCGTTAAAGATTCAGAGAATATTGATATCGTAGTTCTTCATCCATCTAACAAGGTAAGTGAATATCAAAGAAAACAAATGACAGGAGTGATTAAAGATAATGTTTTAAATATTGCAATCAATGGTTCATACGACGATTGTCAGAGAATAGCTAAAGAACTATTACAAGAGAATCCTTTTGATAGAAGAATCATTTCTCTCAACTCAATTAACTGGCTGAGAGTGATGGGGCAAGTTGCTTATTATGTCTGGTTAACAAAACAATTTACTTCTCCAATTAATGTTGCAATACCATCTGGCAATTTTGGTAATGCTTATTCTGCTTGGTATGGAAGAAGTCATGGGCTTCCAATACAAAATATTTTGTGCAGTACAAATATTAACGATGTCTTAAAAAGATTTATTGATAGCGGAATTCTTGAACCAAAAGAAACTCATCCAAGCGTTGCACCAAGCATGGACATTCAAATACCATCAAGCTTAGAGCGATTAATTTATGATCTATCAGGTGATGCTTCCGATTTTTATAAAAGCTTTAGTGAAAATTCAAAGGCAGAGCTAGATGAGAAATCTTATAAAGCTTTGAAGCATATATTTTCTTCTTTTACGTTCAATGACGATGAAATAAAGAACAAAATTAGTGATTTATATTCAGATTTTAATACTATTTTCGATCCACATACTGCAACTTCTGTCTGTATGGCTCTAGAAAATAAAAATAACCTAATAACTGTTGCACTTTCTACTGCATCACCTGAAAAATTTTCAAATACCATCTCAGAATCGATAAAAAATTATGATGAAGTTAACATAGAAGGGAGTGAGGAATTTATTGAATTAGATTTAAATCTAAATCTAATTACTGATTCAATAAAGAAGAAGTTTATTTAGTGGAGAAATAAGTGTTTAAAAGAAGTTTTTTGAAAAAGTTTTCATATTTGCTCCTATTTTCTTTAACTCTTTCTTTATTTTCTGTTCTTCCTGAAGAACCTGCATATGCGTCTGGTGAGTTTGCATGCGCAGATTCAAATGGTGCTCCCTATGCCTACCATATGGAATTTTCTGGAGATGACGTAACCGTTTATCAGTGGGACGTAACTAATGGAGAGTATGATACAGCTGAAACATTTGACTTCGGCCCACTTACAGGTAGTACAGATCAAATCAATGGGTTCAGTATGGACCTTGTTGGTAATATGTATGCTATTTATCAACCAACAAGTGGAAATAAAAGATTAATAAAGATGAACTACAACGCCTCTGGAGCCGGAACAATCACTGACCTAGGAGCAATCTCTAGTAGCTCTAGTGGTGATGTTAATGCTGGTTCTTTTATTCAACATGGTGGTAATGATTATATTGTTTTCTCAAAAGGTATGGGTGACGGTGGTACGTATTATGTTCAATTAAGTAACTCGACAACAATGTCAGCTAGTGGAAGTTGGAGTCAAAACTCTACTTTTAATGATGGAGCAAACAAAAAACAAGCTAAGGACTATGCATGGATTAGAGATGGATTGACGGTAGGTGGCACAACTTACAACTTAATGGGTGTTGATCTAAAAAATGATGCTGTCATTTTAGGAGTCTGGGCTGGTCCTGGGACTACAGTACAAATGGTTGATTACGATATAGATTCAAAACCATCTGGTTGGGGTTCCTCAGACACCGTTGGTGCAATGTATGGTTTTGGAGGAAGTACTGTATATGCATCCAATAATGATGAAGGAGAGATGGGTGAGCTCACCTGGGATGGGTCAGCATTTGATATTACTCTTAGAGGAGGTTCTGAAGCAAGTTCCAATAATGATGGCGCAGCTTGCCATGGAGGAGATCCAACAGTAGATTTTAATCCAGCTCTTACTGCTGCTGTAGGAAGCTGTAGTGGTAGTAATAAACCTGTAGATATAACTTTAACAAATACTAACTCAGAGATTGCCGCAAATTTTGTTGTTACTTATACATTAGATGGTGGAGGATCTGTAGCCCTCAATGGTTCTGGAACAAGCGTAAACGCTAGTGCCCAAAATACTGCCCTTTCCATTCCAGCACAACCTAATGGAACAGCTGTAGTAATTAGTTGGTATGCAGAAAATACAGCTTCTGATTACAGATCTCCTGCTTCGGGAACAACTTCTCTAAACTCAATCACTGTTAATGCATCAGATTGTATTACTGATCCAAGTTCGACCGTTACTCAGACTCTTCCAGCAAGTTGTTCTTCAGGGGCAGGTACATCTACTCTTAGTATCACAAATAATGAAAGCAGTACTGTTTATTATTACGTTCAGTACAGAATTGATGATGGTAGTT
>CABWZY010000013.1:0-20533 GCA_902510055.1 uncultured Candidatus Actinomarina sp.
AGGAATCTTGAGAGATAAAAGTTTTGCAAATATGACAGAGGAAGATTTTGACGCTGTACTTGATGTTCACTTAAAAGGAACATTTTTTGTTTGCCAACCAGCATTTACTCATATGAAAGATAATGGATATGGAAGATTTGTAAATGTTGCCTCTCCGTCTGGATTGTTTGGAAACTTTGGACAGTCAAATTATGGAGCTGCAAAGATGGGAATTGTTGGATTAACTAACATAATTGCTATTGAAGGTGCTAAGTATAATATTAATGCTAATGTTCTTGCACCTAATGCAACCACAAGAATGACTGAAGAATTATTTGGTGAAGAGTTTGCTAAATTATTTAAAGTAGAGCAAGTAACTCCTTTAGTTGTATATTTAGCTTCAGAGGCTTGTAATACAACACACGAGATATTTTCTGCTGGAGCAGGAAGATATGCAAGAGTAGGCATAAATACACATAAAGGATATATTAATCCAGAAGCAACTGCTGATGATATTTCAGAAAATATAGAAGATATAAGAACAATTAAGGATGGAACATATCCAATGAATAATGCTGATGAATTCATGATAATTCAACAAGCTCTCCAAGGAGAATAATTGTCTGATACAAAAACGGATATAAGCAATCCAGAAGTACTAGTTAAAGAAAAGCTCGATGAATTAATTAGTTTCAGGAAAACAACAGATTCAATGCATGATTTTTGGTCAAAACAATATGACCTTGGATTAGCTTGGGTTCATTTTCCGGTTGGTACAGGTGGACTAGATCTTAATCCTAAATTCCAATTGATGATAAATGAAACATTAAGGAAAGAAGGCATCTCTATTAACAATAGAATTGCTAACATCCTTGGGATAGGAATGGGAGCGCCAACCATTTCTGAATATGGAACTGAAGAGCAAAAAAATAAATATCTTAGACCTATGTTTGCTGCTGAAGAAATCTGGTGCCAAATGTTTTCAGAACCAGGATCTGGGTCTGATTTAGCAAGTTTATCAACAAAAGCTGTTGATGATGGTGACGGTTATATTGTTAATGGACAAAAAGTATGGACAACTTTAGGTCACTTAGCTAAATGGGGGTTATTAGTAGCAAGAACTGATCCTAATGTTCCAAAACATAGAGGATTAACTTTCTTTATTGTAGATATGGAATCTGAAGGAGTAGAAGTAAGGCCTTTAAGGCAGATAACTGGAGAAGCTGAATTTAATGAAGTTTATTTTACTGATGTAAAAATTCCTAAAGAAAATGTTTTAGGAGAAGTTGGAGATGGTTGGAGAGTTTCTTTAGCAATATTGATGAATGAAAGAGTCGCAATTGGTGGAAATGTAAGAGAAAGAGGAGCAGGAGCTCCAGGACATCTTGTACAACTATGGAAAGATAAAGAATTAGATGATCCAGTTATTAAAGATCAATTAATGGAATTATGGATTCAACAAGAAGCTGTCAGGCTAACTAACTTGAGAGCTACTCAATTAAGAGAGAAAGGTACTCCTGGTCCTGAAGGATCAACAAGCAAACTTCATGAAGCTGAAATAAACAAAGCTTCATACGAATTTGGAATGGACATGTTAGGTAATGAGGGTCTTTTATTTCCAAGAGGGTATGCTTTATCACAGCCTGAATTAAATTTTGATAATGACTCCTTTGGTTTTACTGACACACAAAGTTTATTTCTGAGAGCAAGAGCTAATTCCATAGAGGGTGGTACTTCAGAAATAATGAGAAATATTATTGCAGAAAGGGTACTTGGTTTACCAAGTGAACCAAGTCTTGATAAAGATAAAGCTTGGAAAGATATACCAAGATCTTAATTCTGAATTATTAAACAATACTTTCCAGTATCTACTCTTACTTTCAATACATCTGAGTTGGTAATATTTCTAAGAGTTTTAGAAGATCCATATTGTATGTTTTCATTTTTAATATTCCATCTTGCACCATTTATTGACACACCATTGAGGTTAGATAACGGGATTAAACTAAATACTTTTCCACCTTCAGTTTTTATTAATTCTGAATTAGGAAATATGATATTTTGATTCGATTGCTTCCATTCAATATTTTCTTTTTTGTGAAAAGCTGAAATACTTAATAAATTTCCAAATAAATGATCAACATCTCCTGACTCACCACCGATTATTGTAATATTTTTAGCATTATTAATTTCTAAGTAATCAAGAGTTAATTCGAAATCAGTTTTATCTTTATCAACTTCATAATTTATTATTTCAGCGTTATCTTTTTTTGCTCTATCTAAAGTTTTTGAATTAATTGAATCTAAATCACCAATAATTAGATTAGGGATTAAAAATAATTTATATAAATAATCTGTTCCCGAGTCAACACCCACTATAAAATCATATTTTTCTAGCTGATCTCTACTAATCGAACATTCACCCGCAAGTGATACAATTACATTTTTCATTTAACTATTTGCACATATCCAGTTTTTACTAATATTAAGTATATGACTGATGAATTTAAATTTCATATCGGAGACACAGCAGTAGATAAAATTCTTGAACTTAAGGATCAGGAACCTGGAGATAAAGAATATGCTCTATTTCTCCAAATCGATGGAGTTCATGAAAATCAATTTACTTATGATTTGAGCTTTCTTGACTTAGAAGCAGTTAAATCAGATGATAAAAGAGTCGACTTTAAAGAATTGCCTGTTGTAATAGCTAATAAAGATGTAGAAAATTTTAATGGAGCAAGCTTAGAAATGTCAAAAGATCCAGATGCTCCAGGTTTAGAGATGGATAACCCAAATACTCCTAGCCCTGCAATGTTTGGCAATCCTGAGGACTTACCTGAGTTAAAAGGAGAGTTAGCTGAAAAAGTTCAACAAGTTTTAGAAAATCAAATTAATCCTGCAATTGCTTCTCATGGAGGAGCTGCTCAATTAGTGGGAGTCGAAAATCAAGACATTTATTTAAGACTTGGTGGAGGATGTCAGGGGTGTGGAATGGCTCAAGTTACATTGCAGCAAGGAATAGAAGCATCATTAAGAGAAGCTATACCTGAGATTGGAAATATTATAGATGCAACTGATCACGCATCTGGTCAAAATCCTTATTTTGAATCTTCATCGCATTCACATTGATTAGAATTTAATTACAGTTTTTCCAATATTTTTTCTATTTAAAAAATTATCTAAGGCTAACGAAGTTTCTTCAAGTGTATAAATATTCTTAGGAGTTATATTTAATTTATTATCATTTACAAACGAAACTAACTCAACAAAGTCTTCAGCAGTTTCTTTTGGAGATGTATTTGTCCAACGGCCCCACCAGACTCCGACTATAGAAACACCTTTTACTAAAGTTAAATTAAGAGAAATCTTTGGAATTTCACCATTGGCAAATCCTATTACTAGATGTCTTCCATTAAAAGCAGTCGCTCTTAATGCTTGCTCAGAGACTTCACCACCAACAGGGTCCATCACAATATCTACGCCTTTCCCACCAGTTAAGCTTTTAACTGTTTCTTTTAAATCAACTTGATCATACCTAACTACTTCATCAGCACCTAAACTTTTAACGTATTCTTCTTTATCGTCAGATCCAACTGCACAAATTGTTTTTAAGCCCATAACTTGAGCTAACTGAATAGAAGCAGTCCCTATTCCACCAGATGCACCTAGTACTAATAGAGTTTCTCCATTATTAGCATTAGCCCTTCTTTTGAGTGCGTAATATGTTGTTCCATAATTAATTGGTAAACTTGCTCCAGCTAAAGGATCAAAATCGTTGTTTACTGGGATTACTAAATTTTTGTTTAAAGCTACATATTCAGCAAAACCACCAACAGGTGGTAGTCCTATAACTTTTGAACCAATTGGTATTTCTACATTAGCTCCTTTATCTTCAATTACTCCACAGACTTCGTTTCCTGGAGTAAAAGGAGGGTCTAAAACTATTTGATATTTCCCTTGTACTAATAATGCATCAGGAAAGTTAACTCCAGCAGCCTCAACTTTAATTAATACATCTTCTTCAGTAACACTTGGTTTATCAATTTCTTTTATTTCTAAAAGACTTGGTTCTCCTAGTTTTGTACATACAACTGACTTCATAATTTAATCCCTTTCCTTTACTCCAGATAATTTTTTTGCGAAATCTTTTTTCTCTTCAATATCAACTTTTCTTCTTATTTGGACTCTTTGAGCTTGTGGAGACCCTGCTCCATGCAAAGACTCTGTTAAGTAAGCTACAGCATTTCTACCAAGTGTCATATTTTCAATTAATCTCAATATTTTCACTCTATCTTCAGCGTTAATATCATCTTTTCCTTTTAAATATTTTTTTAAATCTTTTGACATGTTGCCTTCATTGAAGTCAATCCCTGAAGGCATAGAACCAACTAAGCCACCCGCTAAATCTTGTGCAAGCCTTCCAATTTCAAAAGTTTCTTTAGTGACATGTTGTTTACAAACATTTGCCAATAAATCATCATTAATATAATTTCCAGATTTAGTTTCAGAACCTTGAAGTGATGATGCTATTCCAGTTGCATAAATAGTTTCATTTAATTTATTCATTTCAACCAATTTGTCTTTAATGTGCGAAGCATTTTCTACTCCGTTATATTCGGCAATAGTTGCAGCCGCTCCAATTAGTACATCACCAACTCCTGCTTTGCATACATAAGATCTTCTGTGATATGTAGTAAACCTTTCTACAAGCATTGAAGCATAATCATACTCTCCGTTCATAAAAATATATTCATTAGGGATGAAAACATTATCAAAAATAACCATCGCTTCCTGCCCGGCAAAATATTTATTACCTACGTCATATTCTCCAGGCTCCATACTTCTTGTGTCACAAGACTGTCTTCCGTAAATGTATGTTATCCCATCTGCATCTACTGGAATTGCTCCAACAATTGCATAGTCCTTATCATTTTCAGACAACCTGAGAGTTGGCATAACAACCATCCAATGAGAGTTAATACAACCAGTTTGATGTGCTTTAGCGCCTTTAACATATACACCTTTTTCATCTCTATCAACTATTCTCAAATACAAATCTTCATCTTCTTGTTCGTGTGGTAACTTGGATCTATCACCTTTGACATCTGTCATAGCACCACCGATGACTAAATTGTATTTATGCATTTCAGTTAAAAATGATTTAAAGTTTTCGTGATACGGTGTATTATATTTTTCGTCAATTTCAAAGGTTACAGAATGCAATGCATTAAATGCATCCATACCTACACATCTTTGAAAACATGTACCAGTTAATTGTCCAAGTTTTCTTTGCATTTTGTTTTGAAGAAATAGATCTTCACTATTTTCAGCAATATGCAAAAATCTGTTTATATTTTCGCCAGTATAGGGAGATTTCACAGATGCTAATTCAGGCTCTTTAACAGCTAATTCATAAGTTTCAGCCATTGCTTCTATACTTGGTTTTATAATTGGATGAGTTAATGGATCTTTTACAAGTTCACCCATTAAATAGATTGTTAAATCCCTATTAGAAATTGACTTTAGGTAGTCTTCTTTATTTGAAATTTTCTCCATACAATATTATAGAATTTCATGAGAGGCGAAGGCTTTTTAAAGTTGAATTTTAATTAAATAACTTCAAAAAGTCCTGCAGCACCCATTCCACCGCCAACACACATAGTTACTACTACATATTTGGCGCCTCTTCTCTTACCTTCCATAAGTGCATGCATAGTCATACGAGATCCAGTCATCCCGTAAGGGTGGCCAATTGATATAGATCCACCGTTAACATTGTAAATTTCATTATCGATACCAATTTGATCTCTACAATATAAAGCTTGAACTGCGAATGCTTCATTTAATTCCCAAAGCCCAATGTCGTCAACTGTTAGATTAAATCTCTCTAACAACTTTGGAACTGCATATATAGGACCAATCCCCATTTCTTCAGGTGCTAATCCAGCCACAGACATTCCTCTATAGTACCCAATAGGACTTAACCCTTTTTTTTCAGCAACCTTTGCTTCCATAACTACAACGGAAGCGGAACCATCAGAAAGTTGAGAAGCATTTCCTGCAGTAATACACTTTCCTTCACCATACACAGGCATAAGTGAAGAGAGTCCTTCTAGGTTTGTTTCTGGTCTGTTTCCCTCGTCTTTTTCTAAAGTTACTTCTTCTTCAGAAATTTCACCAGACTCTTTATCATTTACTAATTTAGTTGTAGTAGTTGATATAACTTCATCAGCATAAATTCCAGATTCTTGTGCTGAGGCTGTTCTTTGTTGACTCTGAAGAGAGTATTCATCTTGATCTTCTCTACTTACATTATATTTTTCAGCAACGTTATCAGCTGTCTCTATCATCGGCATATATGCGTGTTGAGCATGTTCAGTTACATTAGGATCTATATCTAATCTAATTTCTGCAGTTTGAACTAATGAAATAGACTCAACACCCCCAGCAACAACTGTATCCATGTTATCTGTAATAATTTGTTTAGAAGCAGTAGCTATAGCCATCATTCCTGAAGAGCATTGTCTATCAATAGTCATACCAGAAACAGTATTTGGAAGTCCTGCAGCTATTCCTCCAAGCCTTCCGATATTTAATGCTTGAGACCCTTGTTGCTGTGCACAACCCATTACGACATCTTCAACTTCTTCTGGATCAATTCCAGCTCTACTAACAGCTTCCTTTATGGAATAGGAAGCAAGTGTAGGAGCCGCTGTATTGTTATAGGCCCCTCTATAAGCTTTTCCTATTGGCGTTCTAGCTGCTGATACAATTACTGCTTCTCTCATTAAAATCTCCTTATTATTCTGTAGTAACAAAAAGAGCAAGCGTTTCAGCTATAGCTGCTGGCTTCTCTTTACCTTCAATTTCTATAGTAACATCTGACTTAAGTAACCATCTGTTGCCTGCTTTTTCTTGAACATCTGAGAGTACAAACCTACCTCTGATTTTACTATCTACAGGAACAGCTTCTAAAAATCGAACTTTGTCAGTACCATAGTTAACTGCCATCTGAATATTCTCTGGAATTATTCCATTATCAGCTGAAAGATAGGGTAGAAGACTAAGAGTTAAAAACCCGTGAGCTATAGTAGTTCCCCAAGGAGTATTTTTGGCCATTTCTGGATCAACATGTATAAATTGATGGTCATTAGTAGCATCAGCAAATTTATTGATTCTTTCTTGGGTTACTTCAAACCAATCTGATACTCCTACTTCTTGTCCTACATAATCTTTTAATTCTTGTGCTGGAACTACTTTCATATTATCTCCTTAATTAAGTTTGTATTTGCAGCTTTTCTTGCAAACATTAAAGTGCTTTCTTTAAATAATTCTATTTCTTTTTCATCAATTTTTCCATAAGAACCATGAGAAAATCTTATATAGACTCCTTCCATTATCATTGCATGTTTCCAAAAAGATAATCTAGTATAAAATTCAATATCATTAATTTTTAGACTTGTTTTATTTTCATACAATTCAATTAATTTATCCCTGGATGAAAAGCCATCCGAAAGACTTGGAGAATAAATAAATGGGGTATCTTCTTCTTTTGGATTAGTCCATGAAGCAATAATTGTTCCAAGATCAGCTAGAGGGTCTCCAATTGTACAAAGCTCCCAATCCAACACAGCAGCAACTGATGCATTTTTTACTCTTACATTATCTAATCTATAATCTCCATGGACTATAGAAATTCTTTGTTGTTTAGGTATATTTTCAAATAATAATTTTGTTGCAATATCTAAATCTTTTATCTCTCTTACTTTTTGTGCTTCAAATTGCTTATTCCATCTTTTTAGTTGTCTTTCAACATACCCGTCATGCTTACCAAGATCTGAAAGTTCTGAATTTACCACATCAAAATTATGAATAGTTGAGATTGTTTCTATAAATGAAGCTGAAATAATTTCTTTGTCCTTATCGGAATATTTATCTGCATCTATATTTGTTGAAATTGTTTCTCCATCTATATATTCCATTATGTAAAAATCGTCTTCACAAACTTCTTTTTCTGTATAAAGAAATACAGGCTTCGGAACTTTAATATTGTTATTAGAAAGAACATCAATAATTTTATATTCTCGAGACATGTTATGTGCTGATTCAAGTTTTTCACCATATGGGGGTCTTCTTAGAACGTAAGTATTATCATCATCAAATATTTTGAAAGTAATATTTGATCTGCCAACTTTAAATTTTTCATGTTGAAAATTAACGTTTATATCAACATTCTGTGAAATCAAATTCCTTATAGATTCGTCAAAAAATTCCATTAAATAATATATTACTCAAAGTTTCTTTAGTAATGCTGCATTAATTGATACAATAAATTGTGGATTTTAATTACTCAAAAAAATCAGTTGAATTACAAGAAAAATTAGTTAAATTCTTTGATGACCATATTTATCCTAACGAAATTAGTTACGATAAAGCAATTGAAGATTCAGGAGATCCACTACACATACCAGCTGTTTTAGATGACCTAAAAGAAGAAGCAAAAAAGCTTGACCTCTGGAATTTATTTTTACCTGATAAAAACCATGGTCCTGGCCTTTCAAATCTTGACTATGCTCCATTAGCTGAGATTATGGGAAGAGTTTGGTGGTCATCTGAGGTCTTTAATTGTTCTGCTCCAGATACAGGTAATATGGAAATTCTTGCAGAGTTTGGAACAGACGAACAAAAAAAAGAATGGTTAGATCCATTGCTAGAAGGCAAAATCAGATCTTGTTTTGCAATGACAGAGCCTGATGTTGCTTCTTCAGATGCTACAAATATTAGTAGTTCAATAGTTAGTGACGGAGATAATTATGTCATCAATGGTAGAAAATGGTGGACATCTAATGCGATAAATCCAAGAGCTGAAATTTGTATTTTTATGGGAATAACTAACCCTGACAACCCACCACATCAGAGACAGAGTCAAGTTTTGGTTCCAATGAATACTGAAGGAGTTGAAGTTATTAGACCAATGCATGTATTTGGATATGATGATGGGTATACAGGTCATCCAGAAGTTAGATTTGAAAATGTAGTTGTTCCAAAAACTAACCTAATTGGTGCTGAAGGAATTGGTTTTAAAATTGCTCAAGCTAGATTAGGTCCTGGAAGAATCCATCATTGCATGAGAACAATAGGGATGTCTGAAAGAGCATTAGAACTTATGATTTCAAGAACACTTGAACGTGAAGCTTTTGGTAAAAAACTTTCCGAACAAGGAGTAATACAACAATGGATTGCTAAATCAAGAATAATGATTGAGGAAGCAAGGTTGCTTACTTTAAAAACAGCATGGTTGATGGATACAGCAGGAAAAGATCATGCAAGGATAGAGATTTCCGCTATTAAGGTATCAGTTATTGAAACAGCTTCATACGTAATAGATAAAGCGATACAAGCACATGGAGCTATGGGCGTTTCCCAAGATACACCTTTAGCAAAGATGGCTGCTGGAGCAAGAGTATTAAGAATAGCCGATGGCCCAGATGAGGTACATTTACAATCTATTGCTAAAAGAGAAATAAACAAGCATAGGTAATTATGGAAAAAGTTGGAGTAATTGGTGGAGGTCAAATGGGTAGCCAGATTGCAGCTTTAGCTGCTATGGCTGGGTATGAAACTCATATTTATGATAGTGACGTAGAAAATCTTAAATCAAAAATTAAATTTACTGAAGATAATTTAAAAAATCTTATTGATAAAGGGAGGTATGAAAATTCTAAATTAGATAACTTTAGGCAGTATTTAAAAACTTCGGAAACTGTAGATGAAGCAATAAAGAATAAGTCATTTGTTATAGAAGCAGTTGTAGAAAGATTAGATGTTAAATTAGAAATTTTTGAAAATATTTCAAGTAAATTAGATGAAAAAGTTGTATTGGCTACAAATAGTTCATTCATACCAGCATCTGAATTAGCCAAATCATGCGAGCACCCTTCTAGGTTTATCAACATGCATTTCTTCTATCCACCAATAAGGATGGATTTAGTTGAAATTTCATACCCTAAAGAAACAAATAAAGAAACAATTGAACGCACTCAGAACTTAGGGAAAGATATGGGAAGAACTGTCATCACATGTAAAAAAGAAACACCAGGATTCATTGTTAATAGAATGTTGGCTGCGTTAACTGATGAAGCTTATAAGCTTTATGATGAGGGTATTGCCGACTTTAAAGATATAGATATTGCTATTAAAAAAGGATTAAACCATCCTCTGGGTCCCTTTGAACTTTCAGATTATTCTGGTCTAGATATACATTATTATGCAAAACTAAAAATATTTAATGAAACTAATGATCCAAAAGACTATCCCAAAGAATTCCTTGAGGAAAAAGTTAAAAAAGGAGAACTTGGAGTTAAGTCAGGAAAAGGATTTTACGACTATAGTTAAAAATCAAAATCTTCATCTTTTAAATTAAAAAAGAATTCTCTTTCAGCTTCAATTTTTAATACGATTCTTTCAGTTTGTACTTCAAATGGATAAGGCTTATCCCAATATTTATGAGAAAGTTTATTTATGTTTTCAAAAGCTTCTTCACCTTTTATTTCTCCTATAACTTTTCCACGAATTTCCACAAATTTAAAAGTATCATCATGTTTCCATATCATAACGTTTACTCTTTTATCAGCAGTAGTATTTAAATATTTTGCTCTATGTATTTCTGTATTTATTAATAAATATTCACCATCAGTATCAACCCACATAATATGTGTTTGGGGACTTCCATCATTAAACAAAGTTGTAAAAGTTGCAAAGTTAGGTCCTGAAGCCATAGCTATTGTTTTTTTGTCTAGTACCATGTAAACATCTTAGAATAATATTTATGAAAGTAGTAATACAAAGAGTAGATTCCTCATCCGTTACTGTAAGTAACGAAGAAATTTCATCAATTAATAATGGTTTGTTACTTTTATGGGGTATAGAAGTTAATGACACGATTGAAGATGTCAATGTGTTAACTGAAAAAATATTAAATTTAAGAATATTTTCTGATGAAGAAGGAAAAATGAATAAATCAATTGTTGATGTCGGAGGGTCTATTTTATTAGTAAGTCAGTTCACACTTTTAGCTGACGTTTCAAAAGGGAATAGGCCATCTTTTATAAAATCAGAAAATCCAGATAATGCAAAGTTGTTATTAAAATCAGCAATTAAAAACTTTTCTGAAAAAGTAGAAATTAAAGAAGGTGAATTTGGTGCTTTAATGAAAGTAGAACTTATCAACGATGGACCTGTGACTATACTTCTTGAAGCTAAAAATGGTAAATTACAATCTTAAGCAGACTTAAGTTTTAGATTTTTTTTACTTTTATCATTATTTAATTTTTTATCCAAATAGTATTCTTCTCCCGCCCAAAGATGGAGACCCAAACCTGTTTTCATAGCGCACCTTTTAAAAGCATCTGACTCTGCATGTTTAGCATTTGTCCCATCACTTCCTTGATCGTGTTCAACATCACCAATTGATGTGATAGTTACAATTTTTTCATCAATTTCTACTGTCAATTTGCCAAAACAACCAACAACTTTTCCATCTTTCTCTTGTCTGATTAGCTCTATAACTTCCCAAGTATATGGACCACATACTTCTAATAATCTTTGAGTGATTACGGAATGTGGAATATAGTTACCAAACTTACCTTTAGGTGCTTTTTTTACCCACTCGTCTGGAAACTGCCTAGACAGTTCGTATAATTGATTCATTTTTTCCTTTCATTATGCTTTAAATCTTTAGCCCAATTAGGGGCTGTTTTATTATTAATATTTATAGATTTTAAATCAGCTTTTTCTTTCCATTCCTTATATAAGAAGGTATCTCTAATCATTTCTGGATTAAGATTTCTAGTTGTTGATACAGCATCAAGGCCTTTCAATTTAGGAACAAAAGTTGGACCTAAAATAGCTAATAATGAATCTATAAGTTCATCATTATTTGAAGACTTTTCAATTACCCATTTGATAAAATTTCTTAGTTCATGAACTTTCCAGTTGTAAGATTTGCTATAGACAAAAACTTCATCGCCCAACCTTATTGATCCATTTTCATTTACATTACTAGCAATTTTTTGATCATTAAATGACTTAATATTTGTAGAAGCAGCTTTCACGCTAGTAGAAGCGCTTCTAGCAGTCCATAGAAATTCTATATCCTCTGTTGACAGTAACTGCTCGCCAAACTCAGTAATTGAGAAATCAATTTCTTCTTCATTATCTTGTTGCGATATCTCCCTTGTTAAATCAAGAACCTCATCAATTTTATTATTCATTATTTACTCCTAAATTAAGCTGCTTCTTTATAGCTTTCATGACATGTGCATCTGTCATCATGCCTATAACATAAGACAACAGCATCAAGTCCACTATCTTTTAGGATATCTTCTATATTTTTATTTTTCATACTTATAAAGATTAGAAACGCAGTATGACAAAAAATATTATTTTGTCTCGCTTCTATAAATAAATAGCAATAATATGGGCATGTAATGACAAATGGGGAGATCTTCAGATCAGACATGTATGATGAGGTGATTCGTCAATATGATGAAGTCGCTGAAATGATTAATCTTGATCCAAACATTAAGGAAAGACTAAAGCTACCCCAAAGAGCTTTGATTGTTACATTTCCATTCAGGAGGGATGAATACACTGAGGTTGAAACAGTAATTGGATACAGAGTTCAACATGTTTTATCAATGGGCCCAACAAAAGGTGGTATTAGGTATGCCCCAGATGTAAACCTAGGAGAGGTCACAGCGCTATCAATACTAATGTCATGGAAATCAGCGATAGTTGGCTTACCTTACGGAGGAGCTAAAGGTGGTGTAGCAATTGACCCAAGACCACTTTCAAGAGCAGAAAAACAAAGAATTACTAGAAGGTATACGGCTGAATTGTTACCAGTAATTGGTGTTGATAAAGATATTCCAGCACCAGATATGGGTACTGATGAGCAAACTATGGCATGGATTATGGATACTTACAGTAACTTTGTAGGGTCTCCTCAACCTGGGATAGTAACTGGTAAACCAGCTTCATTAGGTGGATCTATAACTAGAAGAGAAGCTACTGGTAGAGGTGCTGTGGCAATTGCTTCAGCAGCAATGGAAAAACTAAATAAAAAGTATTCTGATTCAACAGTTGTAGTTCAAGGGTTTGGAAATGTTGGAAGGTATGCAGCATTAGCTTCATACGAAATGGGAGCGAAAGTTATTGCTGTTAATGATTTAAACGGAGGAGTTTATAACGAAAAAGGAATAAATATTCCTGAATTATTTAAACATTTAGCAAAAGAGAAAACAGTAAAAGGTTTTTCTGGTGGAGACGCATTTGTTGGAGAGATATTAGAACTAGAGTGTGATGTTTTAATACCAGCAGCAGTTGGGGGAGTTATTACATCAAGCAATGCGGCGAATATTAAAGCAAATGTTATTGTTGAAGGAGCGAACTCTCCGACCACTCTAAATGCTGACAAAATGTTGAGAGAAAATAATGTACTAATAATTCCAGATATTCTTGCAAATGCTGGAGGTGTTACAGGTAGTTATTTTGAATGGGTACAGAATACTCAAAATTATCTTTGGAAAGAAAAAGATCTTTATGAAAAACTAATTGACGTTTTAACTTCTGCTTTTGAAGAAGTGTATATTATTTCAGAAAAAAATAATTGTGATTTAAGAACAGCAGCATTAATTAAAGGTATAAAGCGTGTAGCAGCTGCAAAATTGACTAGAGGTTTATTTCCTTAAGATTTCTTCAATTTCATTTAATATTGATATCTTTTTTTTATCTAAATAATCTATTTCTTGATTAATTTTTTCTTTGTCTATATTTTTTATTGGACTTTGTTCAGGTATATCATCTGGATTTTCAAACATATTCATAGCTTCTAAATTTTCTTCTAGATCAGTTATTTTTTTATTAATTTCTTGCAGTTCATTTGTATCTGGGGCTTCTTTGTTATATTCAGGACAAATTGGTTTATAATAGCACCAATCACATAGTGTATTTTTTACTGCAGGGAAATTGTTATCCTTGTAAGCATTTTTTATATTTGACCATATTTCTAGAATCTCTTCTTTTGCATTTATTAAAGTTTCTTCTTCTACTTGTAAAGTATGGATTGTTGAATTTTTTAAATAAATAAGTTTTAATTCTTTAGGAACTTCTCCTAGCTCATCCTTAATTAAAAGTGCATATAATTTCATAGCAAAGAATCTTGGTTCTTTATATTTTGCCATTGGAGCTTTTCCTGATTTATAATCAATAATTATTAAGTTTCCATCATTGTCTCTGTCCATTCTGTCTAATATTCCCCTAAGATTTAAATCTTCTAATGAACCTCTAACCCATCGTTCTTTTTCTAATGGTTCTATTTCTTGAGGATTTTCCAAAGTTAAATAATTAGCTAGTAAATTTAATGCATCAACACCCCAGTTCTTTTCTTCTTCAAGAGTTTGAAATAAATTTACATGTTCATCATTTCCTCTTACTTTTGTCCACGCATTTCTAAATAAATTGTATAAATTTTCAGATGTCCTCTCTTCTTTTGGAAGATCATATAGATCTTCAAGAGCTTGGTGTACAGTAGTACCTTTTGCTTGAACTTCAGTTGTAGGTTCTTTTATTTTGTCAACATTTGCAAATTTGAATTGTTTTGGACAAGTTTTAAACTGTGATGCCCTCGAAGGTGAAAGATTTTTAATCATATATAAACTATAACTATTTTTTATTACTTTTTGTACGATGTAGTCTTGTTGAGTGGATAAATTTATTAAATTATTACAAATAATTGGAGTAATTACATTTATTCTCTATTTCATTTTAGGAATCTTATACAATTCTTTTAGTTGGTTTAATCATTTGTTTGGGTAATTAAATCAATTAATTATTGATAAATCAAACAATTGCTAAAGTTAATTCAATGAATAAATCAACTATAAAGATTGCAATTCTTGGTGTTGGAAATTGTGCAAGCTCTTTGGTCCAAGGCCTTGAATATTACAAAAACAATGATAATGAGAAAGGTTTAATTTCTGATGTAATTGGTGGTTATAGAGTATCAGACATAGAAATAGTTGCTGCTTTTGATATTAATAAAGAAAAAGTAGGAATAGATCTTTCAGAAGCAATTTATAAAGAGCCAAATAATGCATCAAAAATTTCAGATGTACCAAAACTAAATGTTGATGTTAAGCCAGGAAAAACTTTAGATGGTATTGGAAAATTTGTCGAAGACATAATTCCTCTTGTTGAAGATTCTGAAAATGTTGTTCAAGAGTTGAATAATTCTAAAGCAGAAATATTAGTTAATTTGCTACCTGTAGGGTCAGAAGAGGCAGTTAAATTTTATGCAGATTGTGCTATTGAAGCCAATGTTGGATTTATAAATTGCATTCCCGTGTTTATAGCAAGAGATGATAAATGGTATAAAAAATTTAAAGACAATAATGTTCCACTAATTGGAGATGATATTAAAAGTCAGGTTGGAGCAACAATCGTTCATAGAGCTTTAGCTCAATTATTTTCAGATAGAGGTGTAGAGCTTAAGAAATCATATCAATTAAATGTGGGTGGCAATATGGATTTTTTAAACATGCTTGAAGAAGATAGGTTAGAAACGAAAAGAACTAGTAAAACATCTTCAGTGACATCTATAGCTAACAAAGGAAAAGGTATGGATCCTGACAATGTAAGAATTGGCCCCTCTGACTATGTTAAATGGTTAGAAGATCGCAAAAAAGCTTTTATAAGGTTAGAAGGAGAAGCTTTTGGTGGGGTTCCGCTAAATATTGAAGTACAACTCGAAGTTTGGGATTCTCCTAATAGTGCCGGAGTAGTAATTGATGCAATAAGATATATGAAATATTTTAATGATAAAGGTGATTTAGAGTCACTTGATTTAGTTTCAGCTTGGCTTATGAAGGCACCAGCGAAAACTTCTAAAGATGCTGATACTTTAAATAAACTTCATGAACTAACTCACGAAGAAAATTAAATATTAATTACTGAGTTATTAAATATATCCAAAGCTTCATCAACTTGATCTAAAGGTGTTGTTAAAGGACCCATAAATCTTATTACATTTCCTTCTAGTCCACAGTTGACTAGAAGTAGTCCGTTATCTTTACAAGCCTCAATTATTTTTAATGCTATTTCTTTGGCAGGTTTTTTTGTGTCTTGATCTTCTACAATCTCCACACCGATCATTGTTCCATAACCTCTTACATCTCCTATAAATGGAGATTCATTCATAAGACGATTTAATGATTCATTCATAAGTTCAGCTTGTTGCTTTGTATTTTCTAATAAATTATCTTTATCGAAAACATCAAGGACTCCCAAAGCTGCAGCACAAGAAATTGGAGAAGCGCCAAATGTACTTCCAATTCCAGCATCATGTATTGAATCCATCACCTCACTTTTTCCAACTACAGCCGCTAATGGAAAACCGCCTGCTATACCTTTAGCTAAAGTAGCAATATCGGGAGATACGCCTACTGTATTAGCACCAAACATTTCACCAGTTCTTCCAAAACCTGTTTGAACCTCATCAAAAATTAATAATATTCCATTTTTCGAAGAAATATTCTTTAGTTCTTGTAAAAAATATTTTGAAGCTGGTATATAGCCCCCTTCTCCTAGTTGTATTTCAACAACAAAAGCTGCAACGTCATCAATATCAACTTGTTTATTTAAAATTTCATTAAGACTTTCGATTGCCATTTCATCTGTGATGTCTCTATAAGTATATGGATATTCAGCATGATGAATAAATTCAGGAAAAGGCCCAAATCCCATTTTGTAAGGATTTTCTTTTCCTGTTAATCCCATGGTAAGATATGTTCTCCCATGGAAGCCACCTTTAAAGGCAATTATATTTTTTCTTTTGGTAAAATATCGTGCAATTTTTGTAGCATTTTCTACTGATTCAGCTCCGCTATTTACTAAGAAAGTTTTTGTGGATTCTTCAATAGGGTACCTTTTGTTTAATTGTTCAGCTACATTGATTGCATTTTCATGAGGTGCAAAAGCAAAGCATGAGTGTGAATAATTTTTTAGTTGTTCTTCAACTTTTTTTATAACTCTTGGATTCAGATGTCCTGTATTCAATACTGCATATCCACCAACATAATCTAGGTATCTATTACTATCTTTATCCCAAATTTCTGCATTCTTACCTTTGATTATTAATGAATCAAGTGACGGAATCCAAGCAGAAGGTACGTTCTCTTTGATTGTTTCTAAATCTTTATTTGTCATTACTGATTCACTGTAACTGATTATTATTTAATACTCAATTTTATAGATAGTAAAATAAATACATGATAAATAGTATCCATTCATACTCTGGACTTATAAGTGCTTGGGTATGCGGAGTCAGCGGTTTGGTATTTCTAATTATGCACTTAAAAATTAAACAGAGGAATGAAATTCTTGGTTCTTATTTGATTATTTCTTCAGTATTGACATTGTTAACTAATGCTTTGATTGTTGCTTATCTTTATTCATTAGATAAAGATTTAGGTTCATTTCATCTTTTTTATGTTGCAATAGTCTTATTTACTTTGACTTTTCTATATATATACAAAGATCAAATGAGAGAAAATTATTTTTTATATTGGGGTCTTGCTCTACTCTATTTAATGGGGTTAGCAATTAGAGCAATTACAACACTTGGAGAGGTACTAGTTTAATGGCTTTACAATTACTAAAAGATGGTAAAACATTTGCTGATGTGAATTCAGAAAAACCAAAAATATGTTTCTTGCATGGATGGGGTAGGTCAAGTGATGATTTCAGTAAAATATCAAAAAAATTTGAAAGTATTGCTATCGATCTTCCAGGTTTTGGAAAATCTGAAGAACCTGAAAACAGCATGAATCCAAAAGAATATGCTGAATATTTAACAAATCTTATTCCTGATACGGTTGAAGTTTTAGTTGGCCATTCGTTTGGTGGCAAAATAGCAGTACATATGTCATTCATAAAAAAATACAAAAAAATTGTTTTAATTGGAGCACCGTTAATAAGAAAAAATCCTCAAACGAGCCTAAATTTTCGACTTAATTTATATAAATTTCTTAACAGTTTGAATTTAATTTCTGACAAAACCATAGAAAAATATAAAAATAAATATGGATCTGAAGATTATAAAAATGTTGCAGGAATCATGAGAGATACTCTTGTAAAGACTGTAAACGATGATTTGTCTCAATTATTAGAAAAAGTAAATACAAAAGTTGAATTAATTTGGGGTGAAAGAGATACTGTTATACCTCTATCAATTGGTGAAGAAGCTAATACAAAATTAAAAGAATCAAAATTAACAATAATCAAAAATGAAGGTCATAATATGTTAAAAAGTAACTCTGATCAGATAATAAGAGTGTTGAAGGAATTATGAATTATTTGTATTTGCTAATTTTATTGATTATTACAGCTGGCTCATTATTCAATTCAATAAAATGGGGTAGGTTTGCTCAAAGAGAACATTACCTACCAGGTTCAGTTACAAAATTTTATTTTCGTTGGGTTAGAACACGATTCACCAATAAGTTATTACTATTTCTCTCATTAGTTTTATTTGTGGTTTCTTTATGGATTTACTACATACCATTGTTGATAGTATCCATCACAGTATTTTCACCTATAGGCATAAGTTATAAACCTCGTACAGGGGATGTAGTAATTACAGAAAGATTAAAAAGGGTAAATTATTTGTATTATTCCATTATTGTATTGATTTCTCTTATTACTTATTTGTTTGGATATGGATATATTCTTGCATTAGTAATAAATCTATTTTCATTTTTTATATATGACCAATGTTTAAGAATTCTTCAATCTTACGAAAAAAATATCTCAAAAGTATTTGTAAATGATGCATCTCGTAAATTAAATTCAAGTACATTACCTGTGGTAGGTATTACTGGTTCCTACTCTAAAACAACTACTAAAAATGTTTTGACACAAATTTTAGAACAAAAGAGCAAAACTTTTGTAACTCCAGAAAGTTATAACAATAGATTAGGAATTGCAAAAGCAATAAATGAAAATTTTGAAAAGGATCATGAGATTGCAGTTATTGAAATGGGAACATATTCAAATGGTGAGATAAGAGAAATTTGTTCATGGGTGAGACCACACATAGCTGTTATAACAGGAATTGCTCCTGTTCATTTAGAACGAATGAAAACTCTTGAAAATATTTTAGATGCTAAAACAGAAATTGTTGAATTAGCAGGATCAGTAGTTATTAATGGCGATGATGAACTTTTATTAAACGAGGCAAGGTTATGGACTAATCAAAAGAATGTGTACGATTGCTCTACTACTAGTAAAGAAGCTGCGGTCTATGTAGAACATAAAAATAATACGCACGATATTTATATTGCTGGCAATTTTGTTGGGAAAGTAAATGGTCCAAAATTGTTACAATTGTCAATTTCTTTATCTGTAGGTGTATTACTTGCTCTTGAATTAAATATAAAAGAATATTTAAAAAATTTAGATTCACTTGAAAAAACTGAGCATAGACAAAATATTGTTATGAGTGATTATGGACATTCTATTATTGATAATTCATTCAATTCAAATCCAATGGGTATTGAGTATAGTCTTGAAACTTTATCTGAACTTGGTACAGAAGACTCAAAAAGATATTTAATCACTCCAGGGTTAATTGAACTAGGTAGTGATCAGTATTCTATAAATTATGCTTTCGCAACTGAAGCAAGTCTAATTACCGATCATGCTTTTGTTGTAGGATTCACAAATAAAAGATCATTGATGGCAGGTTTTGAAGAAAATAATATTCCTGCTAATTGGTTTATCAATAGAGATGAAGCTGTTGCTTTTTTGAATTCTATTGTAGAATCAAATGATATTGTATTATTTGAAAATGATTTACCTGACCATTATCCATAAACTATGAGTAAGAATATAGCTGTTATTATTGGGGGCCCTTCTTCTGAGCACGATATATCTATTCTCACTGGACTACAAAGTGCACGTATTCTTTCAAAAGATAATAAAATTTCTATTCTTTACTGGTCAAAAGAGAATAATTGGTATTTATTAGATCCAAATTTAGAATCAAAAGATTTCATAGATGATGAAAAAATACTAAAAAAACCTATAGAACTTAGAGTAAATGGTGATTCAGGGTTTTATTTAAAGAAAAAAAAGCTAGATTTTGATGTATTTTTGAATTCTTGCCATGGTGGTCCAGGTGAAGATGGTACTTTACAGTCATTATTGGAGATTTTAAGAGTTAAATACACAGGACCTAAGGTAGTTCCTGCTCAAATTTGTATGGATAAATACGTCTTCTATACAACTATGAAAGAAAAAGGACTTCCAGTACTTCATAAAGATTTAGTGAATAGTAAAGAAAAAGTTACATTTCAAGGTCCATATATATTAAAACCTCGTTTTGGTGGATCATCAATTGGGGTAGAAGTAGTTAATGATTATGAATCTGTATTGAAAATTATTGAATCTTCAGAGTTATATGCACAAGGCGCAGTAATTGAAAAATATTTAG
>CABWZY010000014.1:0-18973 GCA_902510055.1 uncultured Candidatus Actinomarina sp.
TGGATCAGAACAGTCAAAAGTAGTATCACCACCACCACACTCAGGGGCACTTTCATTTCCAGGAACTGAACAATCTATACCTGAAGGTCCTCCGTAACCTTCATTACACGAAGGGTCCTGAGGGTTATCTTCACAGAATTGATTAATTGCTTCTGCTTGATTTTGAAACTGATCTGCTTGTTCTTGATTTCCCCAGAATCCACCTGTAGACATATCACCACCACTTGGAGGCATGTCACCACTATCTGTAGGCATTTGACATTCAGGAGCATCTGGATTATCTTCACAATAATCTCCACCTTGTAATGTACCAAAATTTTCAGCTTCTCCAGGATTCTCAGAAGCATAACAGATTGGGTCATATGGATTATCAGCACAAATTTCATCAATATTCTCAGGATTAAAACTTTCATATTCATAAGCTTGACCATCTTCATTTCCAGCAAACAAACTAGATTGTGATGAGTCAAAATTTTCATCACACTCTGGTTTATCCTGATTTTCAGGATCAGCACAATCAAGTACGAAATAATCATTATGATTGCCATATCTTTGAGAAGCTAAATCATCAGCGCCTTCAATTGAGTTGTAATAGACACCTTGTTGGGCTAAGTCAACATATGACTCATCGCTGAACATGTTTCCTAGGAATTCTCCGCTATCAAAATTCTCTTCGTTGTAGTAGTCTCTAAAACATTCTGGGTGATCTGGTTGGTCAACACAAAATCCTGGCTTTTCACCTGCTCCAGCATTTGGATCAGGTGCAGCGTACTCGGCTAAGAAGTCTCCAGTTAAAGGACCATCGTAACCTCCACTTGGGTCACCAAAACTTTCATCACATTCTGGAGCATCGGGGGTTTCTTCACAATATGCTGGAGAGACATACTCGCCACCTGCATAAATATCTGAGGCTTTAAATCCTTCTTGACATTCTACTGAATCAGGATTTGCATCACAAAATTCTGCTGGAGGTCCTGTTAATTCTTGAGGTCCACCATAAATGTCAAACATATCTTCTCTATCTAAAGCAAGAGCATTTGCATCTCCAACATATTCATGAAAGAAGTCTCCTTCGCCACTACACATTGGGTCATCAGGATATTCTTCACAATTTACTGGTTCCCAATCATCTCCTAAGACCTCTTCGTCATAAACATGGAAGAAAGCATAAACTGCTCCTGCATTTCCTCCCATGCATTCAGGATCATCTGGATTGTCGTTGCAAAAGCTACCTTCTTCATGTTCTCCACCAAACATAGTTCCTGGATTAAAACCATCACCCTCACAATCTTCAGGATTTGCTTCACAATAAGCTCCTCCCTCTTCAAAAGCATCACCATGATATTCTGGTCCATCTCCACATTCCGGCAACCAAGGAGATTCATTGCAGTATTCTGGCTTAAATTCGTTTTCTGTGAATGAATACTCAAAGCCCATGTCTTGAACCATTTCTTCTACAAAATGGTTACCTGCAAATGCTTGGGCTAAGAATTCTGGAGGAGGAGCGCCACCGGAACAATCGGGATCATCAGGATTATCATAACAATATGTTCCTTCTACATATTCTTCTGAACCAGCATTTACAAACATATTTGATGCAGCCATAGCCATAGCTGAAGCAACATCTCCAGTTTCTGCAAGCTCATTTACTGCATTTGTATCAGCTGATATAAATTGCATCATTCCGTGTTGAGATCTAAAATCGCTGTGTTCTTCATGGTCAAAACCTAATTCTTCAAAACCTTCATTGTCATAAACTTGTGCTGCATCTCCGAAATTATCAAAGAATTCTGTTGGTGGAAATTCTTGAGCTCCCTCTTGACCTTCAGGAGGAGCTTCCCATGTATTGCTAATAAAATCTTGTAATTCTTCTTCTGGAACAGCTACATCAGCAACTGCTATTGCTAAATCTTCTACAGACTCAGTTATACTTTCAGGAGCTCCAGCAGCTGCTAAAAGCGTTGTAGCAAGATTCATTCTTTCAGTATCACCTTCTGTAAAAACAGCATTTGCAGCATTTTCTGCAGTTAACCCTTCACTTCCGTCTGCTAGTTCTTCTTGTGTATTGGCCTTACAGGTATAACTACAATCACCTTCCATATTGGAAACAAAGTCATCAACAATTAAAGCTACTGTTGATGAATCTTGTTCTGTCCATCCAGAGCCACCTGTAGTTGCGCTACCTAATTCAGTACCAGAAGTTTGAGAGACAGCAACAAGAACAGGATTCCCAGATTCATCTGGGAGAAGTTCACTAAATACTGCATCATCAGTTTCCTCTCCACCTTCTAGAACAGTACTTTTAGCAGAAAAAGTTGAAACATCATATTCAAAAACGCCTTCAGTTCCATGAACTGATAGTTCAGCAGTTGGTGTAACAATCTTAGCTAATGAAGCTGTTAATCCTTCGCTAAAAATATCATAAGCAATACTTCCTGATATAACGTCAACTGTTAAAACTCTTGCTCCAGCTTCTTTGTCATAATCAAAACTTCTAATACTAATTACTGAGTTTCCACCCATAAGCAAGGCTGAGCCATCTTCAAAAGTCATTTGCGCGGTTCCATTATCTGCTGTACGAATTTTTACGCCCATGTCCAATGGCACAATTGCTGAAACAGTTTCCCACTCTTCAGACCCACTTATTAAAACACCAGTCGCACCTATTAGTGGTTTTAATAAGATAGGAGGAATGACAAGTGAAGCTTCATCAACAACTTCACCTATTTCTCCTTGAGTTACAGCTAATGTAGTTGTCGTAGTAGTTGTTGAGGTATCTTCAATCACAGGAGAGGTTGAGCTGTCTTGACCTCCACAGGCAGAAACTAGTAGAGAAAATACAGCAAATATTACTTTTAATTTACTTTTTTTATTCACCTGTAATGAACATAGTAATAGAACTTTTTTAGGCATGCTTAGTTAATAACTCATGAAAAAACCTTTATTTTGTTACTAATTATTAAACAATCCTCTCCAAAGGTTTTTTATTGATGTTAAATTTATATTTATGAAAAGAATTGGCATTCTATTTATTTTTTTTCTTGTAGTTTCATTTTGTGGAGGAGATACTTCTTCAACTGTAGAAACTACTTTACAGCCTATAGAACAAGGACAACAACCTCAAGGACAACAACCTCAAGGAAAACCATCTCCTGAATACTGTAAAGACAATCAAGATGATCCTGCATGTCAAGGTGGTCCTCAAGGACAACAACCTCAAGGACAACAACCTCAAGGACAACAACCTCAAGGACAACAACCTCAAGGAAAAAGTTACTCAGATGAGGAAAGGCAAGCTGCAATAGATATTGTTAAAGGAGCTTCTGAAGAACTTACAGAGTGTTTTGAAAATGCATTTGGAAAAATTTATGAAAATATTTTAGAAGGTTATATACCTGACGATCATGAAGTCGGGATAATTTTTGCTTGTAGTAATGACCCAAGTTCATTCGGAGGCCCACAAGGACAACAACCTCAAGGACAACAACCTCAAGGACAACAGCCTGAAGGACAACAGCCTCAAGGAGATACGAGAACCCAAGGTTATTTTGCTCTTAAAGCAACCTTGAATGATACAAATTACAGTACTGCCCAGGATCCAATATATTCCAATTTTGGATTGTCGGAAGTTGCAGATATTATTCTTTCAGATTTTGGTTTCAATAAAACAGGAGGTTCCTTAAAGCTTAATCACCCAGTTTCAGTAGCTTCAGATGGAGTAAGGTTAGTAGTAGTTGATAGATTTAATAACAGAGCTTTAGTCTGGAATACAATTCCTAATTCAAATACTCCTCCAGATATAGTATTAGGACAAAGTAACTTCTCTACAGAAATGAATGGATCAGGGTTAAATAATCTAAATTTTCCAGGCCAAGCTTCAGTTACGAGTGATGGAAAACTCTTAATTACAGACACAGGAAATAATAGAATATTAATCTGGAACTCTTTCCCTACAAGTTCCGGACAATCAGCTAGCTTTGCCTTAGATATTGATAACGCAGGAAGTACTATAAATACATGGCCATGGGGAGTTTGGTCTGATGGGAATAAGCTAATGGTTTCTCAAACAGTTGGAGGGCAGATATTAATATGGAACTCTTTCCCTTCATCAGGGTCTTCAAAGCCAGATATTATAATTAAATCCTCTCATGTAGGGACACCTCGCTCTATAACCTCTGATGGAAACTATGTAATGATTGGTGATGAAAATGCGAATGGAGAATGTACAGGAATTAATGGAACAAGATCTACTCATATATGGACTTCTTGGCCAACTTCAAGCAGAGATCCTGATATATGTATTGATAATTGGATATCAGGTGCAATCGTTGATAACAAAATCTATGGTATTCCAGCTGGAGGAGAGTCTTTAATGTTCTTTGATTCTCTGCCAACGACTAATCAAAAATTAGATGATCCATCAACAAGCATGATTATTGCTGGACCTGGAGAGGGCCATAGATGGCAAGGAGGAGATGATGGAGGAATCGCATATGCTGATGGAAAACTATTTGTTGCTGAATACAATAGAAGTGTAATTTCTGTTTTTAATTCTGTTCCTTCTTCTCCAACTATAAGTCCAGATTGGGCATTAGGGTCAAGCCTTCCAACTGATTTTCCACTTTATGACGATTCAATTATTCAAAATCCAGTAATTGCCTCTAATGGAGAGATGCTTTTTGTTTCTTCAGACTTTGATAGGTCATTATCTGTTTGGAAAAACATACCTGGAGATTCTTCAGCTAAACCAGATATATTCTATAGAAGATTTGAGAATGCTCCTTGGGATATTACTGTTCATGAAAATGCGGTATTTCTTGCAGGAAAGAAAGGAATATATGGATGGGCAAATTTTGACGGTTCTGGAGAACTTCCTGAAATAAATAATTGGGAAAGTATTGGAAGCATCAATTTTCAAGAATTATTTGGGATTGCCTATAACGGAACATATTTTGCTATTGCAGAAGGGACTGGAGAAAAGATATATATTTGGGAAGGAATTCCTTCGCAGTCTGATGAACCAGTCTTTACCTTAATTAACCCAGTTGGGGTTGGGAGGTTAGATATGAATGATGAATGGTTAGCTATAGCAGCTTATCCTGGAGATCAAGCGTCTGTTCACGTAATTAAACTTTCTGAATTAAGTTCTGGTCAACTGAGGCCAATAGGTGGCTACTCTAATTTTCCTCAGGGTGTAAGTCTGAATGAAAAAGGATTGTTCATAGCACTCCAAGCCGATGATAAAGTAGTTGGTTGGAGTACTGTAGAGGAAGCCTTAAGCGGTGCAGCACCAAGTATGTCTTTTGGGGGTAAGTCTGATAAATCTTCATCTGGAACGAAGATGGCTTCAACTGTAGGTTGGGATGGAACATATATCTGGGTTGGAGAATTTAAATTTTCCAACAGACTCCTTGGGTTTCTTCCTTCTAAATAGATATTAAATTTTTATCTCTTCAGGTAGATGATTAATTAGGGCTAAATAAATTTTTGCCTTCAAATTGTTTAGTTCCATTGATATAACTGTAATATTTTCTACATTCGCACGAAAGATACTCAATATCTATTGGGTTAAAAGATCTTTTAGCATCAGGCCAGTATTCTTTTTGTAGTTCAATCATTTTTCTGCTTGTTTCTTGATGATCATTGAGGTCAAGAAACTTTTCTAAACGATCTAAATAGGTTGTAGCACCAATTCCTGTTGGAACATCAGTTTTAGGGTCAATAATGTCTGGACGAAACCATGGAATATCTATAACAGCCATAAATATAGGGAAATCATTTTCCATCTTGAATTCTGCATTTACTGCATTTGTTGCAGTTATAGCATTGCCTTCTGAACTTTTAATAATTTCTGAAAGCTCCTCTTTTATAGTCGGGAATAGTTTTGTGGCTGCATCTATCCTTGAATACTCTTTTCCTTTCCATTGAATAGGCTGAACAGGATACGCTGTTTCATTACACCAAGAGTCCAGATTATTTAACTTATCTTCAAGTTCTTTAGGGTTTGATAACATTTCTGGAGATAATAAATCAAGAGTTTCTTGTCTATTACACCAACGACCAAAAAATAAAGCATGTATTAATGTTGGTAAATCATCTTCAAGATCACTAGCAAAACGCAGTATTGCTTTACTGCCCCTATCATCTTCACGAAAAACATTTAGAAATCGTCCTTTTTGAAATATTGGATCCTCACTCCAGGGAGATAGTTCTCCACTTTCTCTTAATTTGCGAATATTTTCTCTTTCACGACAGAATTTAAAAAAACTTTCTACAGGATCTTCGATTGTTAGACCATCTAGGGCTGAAGCATATTTATTTTCAGTCATTTTAAATTGATAATTGCCAGATTGCTTTTATCCAATCATCTGTTATTTCATTTCTAGCAAAAACAACAATCCCAATAGCTCCCTCTTCATAGACTTCTCTCATAGATGTTCCGGTTGTATAGACATCATCTGCAATTAATAACGGATCATTTTCATCATTTGTACAGTATGGTTTTAGAGCTTTTTCAAACGGGATACCTCCTCTTGGTATACCTTTTACATCTCTAAAAGTTAATTTTTCACTTACTATTTTTGCTAAAGCTTCGTAATCATTATCAGTCAACGCATCGCATTCAACCTTCCACGTTAGAGGAAGGCCAGCATGTGAAATAAAATCTTCTCTAATAAATAAACTCATACTAATTTCCTTAATTTTAGTGGATTAAAGCAAACAGTTCCGAAACTTACATGATCTGCGCCTATTTCTTTGTAATATTCGACGTCTTTTATGCTATCAATACCTCCACCAGCAATTACTTCTATCTCTGGATAGTTTTCTTTAATATGTTTTACAAATTTTGTTGTATAAGGTATTAATTCTTTTCCACTGAGTCCACCTTTTTCTACAGGAAGAGTATTGCAGGCATGGATCTGTTTAAATTTAAAGGAATTTATGTAGTTATCTAATTCCTCAAACGTTGTTAATGGGGAGATTTTTCCAATAAACCATTCTCTAGTGCTAGGATTAAAATCTTCAATTCCTTCAATATGATGTTCATCAATATTTGGACATGACATATTTACTTCAACATTGAAATCTTCAGGTATTTTTTCAGCAAATATTCTCCAGTCTTCTTTTTCTATTCCTGCAATTGAAAAAACTTCATTCTCTTTATGTTTTGGCAAACCAATAGTAATTCCAGGGTTTCTCAGGCCTATTTTGTTTACCCATCCGCGTTTTGTGTATCGTAGGGTTTTTACTATTTGTATAATTCGACCGGTTCTTTTTTCTACTGTCCAACTTCCGGACACAGAAATAGTATTTTTGGTTTTAATGTAATTTCCAAATGGAGCAGCAATAAATTTATTCATTTTAATTATCAGAATACTTAAAGAAATCTACTATTTCTGAAATTGGTTTGTCTGGGAAAAAACCAGGAGGTGGAAGATCATCTGGGTCACCGTCTCTCATAAATGAATTAAATTTATCATAAAACTCATCTAGAGTCATATTTGTATGTTTCTGAAACGAACCTTCAAAAGTTAAATCATATATGTCTTTAGGAATATCTACCCAAACTGTTTCGTAGGAAGTTATATATGCAAGATATGCATTTGCAATTCCTATAAAACAAAATCCTGAAGTATCATAGCTTCTATCTAATTTAGTCATCATGTAATTATTACATCGAGTGTCATATTCAAAGACTCCTTGAGCCTCTCTTCTAGAATTTTTATACCACATATTTAAATTAACACCTTCGACATCAATATCACTAAAAGACAGTCCCTTAAAGAGTTTTATTTCTTGCCAGTTTTGGTTTAACCATATGTTTGGAAAAAGAATTGCAGCACCTTCAATCCACCAAACAGGAGTGTCTACAGAATCTAAGTTCCCCATATTAAGTTCATAATGAAATGATCTTTGATATCTATGAAAATATTCATGTGCATACCCGTGATAAATAATTGCTCTTCTATATGGTAATGGTGCGTTCCATTCTTTTGTTCCATGAGGAAACTCTAAGAAATCATAATCCATAATGCACAAAGCATATGGATCTGGAGGAAATACTTGCCAATGACCTGAACCTGTAAGACAACCTGCACCGACTAAATAACCATCAATTATGGTTAGTTCTTGATCCCAGTGTATTTCTATTAATTTATCAAATACTGGTTGTGAATACTCGTCTGTAGTGGTGATCACAGTTACATAGCGATTATAAGAACCAATAACAGAGTTGAGCATTGTTATTATTTCATAATATTCATCAACTATCGTTTGTGGTACATCAGTAGCTACAACTATTTCTTGAGCTAATACATTTTGGGGTTTGTCGTATTCAACTGCAATATAGTGACATTTATCAACTTCTACTTTGTTCGAACAATTCTCATTACTTACATTGTTATTAGTTTTTGCTCTGATGTTAGGCGCAACAAATGTAGTTGTAGTCGAAGGAGTAGTTGTTGTGATATATGAATGCTCATCACTGATATAAGGCAAACTGCATTCAGTAATACCATATTCTGCACAGTACTTTTCGTGATATAGATAAGTTTGCTCATCATAGATTGAAGTAATTTGGACTTTTGGATAAATCTCTAATAGCTTAGTTTGTAAAACCTCAATTCTTCTCAAATCTTCTGGGTAGATTGATTTTGGTGGGTCTGCGTCAAATAAATTCCATGTTTCAGTTGATACAAGTTGATCTAAAGTATTGTTTAAAGCATAGGATTCTGTTTGACTTAGAGGCACTGTAATTGTTGATGTAGTTGTTGTTGTTTCAGCAACAGTAGTTGTAGTTGTGTCTTGAACTGTAGTTGTAGTTGTGTCTTCAATAGTCAAGATAGCTTCATCAGAACCACCACACATTATTAAAATTAATAAAATACTTATATTTTTTTTCATATTTTTAAACTTTCTACTACATAGTCGAGATTATTTTTAACAGACCTTCCCATAACAATGTATTTTGCACCTAATTCAATGGCTTTTTCTGGAGTTGTGGTGTTTCTTTGGTCATCTTTACTATCACTCTCTAATCTAATTCCAGGCGTAACAATCAGATCAAAGAGCTTTTTAGTTGTTAGAATCTCAGAGGCAGGACAGATAACACCATCAATTCCTGATTCTTTCGCAACTATAAAATCTTTTTCAACCTTATTACTAGTTTCTTCATCCATTGCCTTACTTGTTAGAGCACTACTAACACCGAGGAGTTTAATATTGTCTGTTTTATTTTCGCTTGCTGCAAGCAAAGCTTCTTTTTCTGATGCTATATGAATAGTCAAATAATCAGCACCAATATTTCCTGCACTTACTGTTGCTGCTTGTACAGTATTTGGAATATCGTGTAATTTAAGATCTAAAAATACTTTCCAACCATCATTTTTTAGCTTTTCAACTGAAGATGGGCCTTCAGCGGTAAACATTTCTAATCCAACTTTTACTCCATAAATCACACCTTTCAGTTTTTCAAGGGTTTCTGTAAATTCGCTTAGCTCTTTGCCATCCAATGCAAAGAAAATAGGTTTAACTGACATTTTGTATAGCCTCCATATCGTCTAATACTTTTTCTTGTAATAAGAAAGCTTCTAGAAATGCTTCCGCTTCTCTAACTGAAGAGACAACAGCAACACCTGTTTCATGAGATAGTCTTCTAATTTTCCAACCATCTGTATATTCATTTGCAAATGTAGGTGTGTTGATGACAATAGAGATTAATTTTTCTTCAATAATTGTTAGTGAAGTTGGTGATTCATCGTCCGCCCTTCCAACAATTATGGATTCTATATTATTTTCTTTTAGGAAGCTTGCTGTTCCCTCCGTTGCATAAATAGAAAACTCTAAATCAATATATTTATTCACTACCTCAATAAAATTTGGCTTTTCAGCGTCACTTAATGTAACAAAAACACCTTTCTCTTTATCACCGATTTCGACACCAGCTGCAGCATATGCTTTATTTAATGCTGTTCCAAAATCTTTACCTATTCCCAAGACCTCTCCTGTTGCTTTCATCTCTGGTCCCAACATTGTGTCCTCGGCAGGAAATCTAGACCAAGGAAAAATAGCCTTTTTAATTGCGATTTTTTGTGTGGAACTGTTTAAGTAATTTGTTTTATCTTTTATTTCATTAATTGTGTACCCAAGCATTAAAAGAGTTCCAGCTTTAATTATTTGATTGCCAGTGACTTTAGCTACAAAAGGCATTGTTCTCGAAGCTCTTGGGTTTGCTTCAAGGATAAATAGCTCGTTGTCTTTTATTGCAAACTGTATGTTAAGTAATCCCTGTACATTGAGACCCAATGCAAGCTTTGTACTTTTATCTTCAATCTCTTTAATCATTTCTTTATTAATACTGTATGGAGGAATAACAGCAGTAGAGTCTCCGCTATGAACACCAGCAGGTTCCAAATGTTCCAAAATTCCAGCTATAAATACATCTTTTCCATCAGAGATAAGATCAACGTCTATTTCTATTGTGTCTGTCAAGAATTGGTCAACCAATAATGGACCTGATTTGAATGGATTACCATCTTCCTCAGCACCTGCGAGGATATCAAGATAATTGTTTAGCTCTTCATCAGTTTTAACTACCCTCATAGCTCTTCCTCCAAGAACATAACTTGGTCTAAGCAAAACTGGAAATCCTATTTCTTTTACTGATTCAACTAGTTCTTTTTCATTATTAGCAATTTTTGATGAAGGTTGTTTTATATCTTGAGAAAGACATAATTTTTGAAATAAATCTCTATCTTCTGTTGAATCAATGACATCTAATGAAGATCCAGCAATATTAAATCCTGCATTGTGAATTTCTTTTGCAAGCTTAAGGGGAGTCTGTCCTCCAAGTTGAATAATAACTGAATCAGGTTTCTCTCTATCTAGTACGGACTTAACCTCGCTCCAAGACAATGGTTCAAAATATAACTTGTCAGCGGTGTCATAGTCAGTTGAGACGGTTTCAGGATTAGAATTAATCATTATTGCTTCATATCCGTTTTCTTTTAATGAACTTACTCCATGTACGCAACAATAATCAAACTCTATTCCTTGACCAATTCTGTTGGGACCTGAGCCAATTACAACAACTTTTTTTTGTTTTGATGCAGTATCATCATTTGAAGTTCCGTTTGTTGAGTATAAATAAGGAGTTTTTGATACAAATTCAGCAGAACAAGTATCAACTAACTTATAAACTCTATTGCTTTCGAGTTCTTTCTTTGAGTCATTATTATCTAGATCTTCGTCTGTCCAACCTAACATCTTCAATATTGTTGTAGGCGTCGATTCAGGATTAACATTAAAGCTTTTCTCAATTTCTCTTAAAAACCATATATCAATTTTTGATAATTCTGAAATATCTTCAATTGGCCAGTTCCTTCTTATTGCTTCAAAAATAGCAAAAATTCTTCTTGGACGAGGGATGTTGATCTCTTGTTGTAGTTGGTGTTTATCTAGATTTATAAATCTATTATCAATATTTCTTATTCCGGTTTTACCAATTTCTAGAGATCTTATTGCTTTTGTAAGGCTTTCTGTAAATGTTGAGGCAATTGACATAACCTCACCAACACTCTGCATTGATGTTCCCAAAATATCATCAGTAGAAGGAAATTTAGGAAAATCAAATCTAGGTATTTTTACTACTACATAGTCTTGAACCGGTTCAAAACTAGCAGGAGTTGTTCCTGTAATATCATTCTTTAGTTCAGTTAAGTTGTAGCCAACAGCTAAAAGAGCAGCAAATTTTGCTATGGGAAATCCAGTAGCTTTTGAAGCTAATGCTGAAGACCTAGAAACTCTTGGATTCATTTCGATAATTCTTCTATCTCCATTCTCTGGATTTACTGCGAATTGAACATTGCTGCCTCCTGTCGCTATTCCAATCGTATCCAAACAAAGCAATGCTTCATCTCTCATTAATTGATATTCTTTGTCTGACAAAGTTTGTATCGGAGCAACAGTAATTGAATCTCCAGTATGGACTCCCATAGGGTCAAAGTTTTCAATTCCACAAACGATTACCCCATTACCATCACTATCTCTCATTACCTCAAGTTCAAATTCTTTCCACCCATAAACAGACTCCTCTATCAATACTTCTTGAGTAGGGGATGCTGTGAAAGCATCTTTTAATTTTTTATTTAGCTCTTTGTCATTATTTACAACCCCAGTTCCTCCGCCACCTAATATGAACGACGGTCTAAGCATTAACGGATAACCTATCTTTTTTGAAGCCTCAAGTCCTTCCTCAAAGCTCTTTGCATAAGTAGCGTTAAGTGTTTTTATCCCTACTTCCTCCATTGCCTCTTTAAACTTCCATCGATTTTCAGCAATTTCGATAGAATCTGCTGAAGCTCCTAATAATTCAACATTATTTTTTTCAAATATACCTTTTTCGCTCAACTCCATAGAAAGATTTAAAGCTGTCTGACCGCCTAAAGTAGGCAACACAGCATCCGGTTTTTCTTTTTCAATAATTCTTTCCAAAAAGCTAGCTGTTAAAGGTTCTATATATGTTGCATCTGCCATTCCTGGATCAGTCATAATTGTTGCAGGGTTTGAATTAACAAGAATTATTCTGTAGCCTTCATTTTTTAAAGCTTTAGCTGCCTGAGAACCTGAATAATCAAACTCACATGCTTGACCTATAACTATTGGTCCAGAACCAATTATTAAGATGCTTTTAATCTCTTTATTAGCTGGCATGTTTTTCCTCAATCATTTCTATAAATGGATTAAAAATTTGTAAACCATCTGTTGTTCCAGGTCCTGATTCTGGATGAAATTGTACTGAGTAGGCATTCGAATCCCAAAGGCTGATACCTTCATTGCTTCCATCATTTAAATTTGTTGCGTATGCATTTATAGTTCCATATTCTTGATGGTTAATAGGTTCATTTAAACTCTCAACACTAAATCCATGATTTTGAGAGGTAATTAAAGCTTTCTTTATTCCATTAATCTTTACAGGGTGATTTGACCCATGGTGTCCAAAATCCAATTTTTCAACATTCAATCCACAAGCGAGCCCTAAAATCTGATGTCCTAAGCAGATGCCGAATATAGGCAACTTTCCAATAAGGTTTTTTACATTCTCTATAACTTGAGTTAAAGACCTTGGGTCTCCTGGGCCATTTGAAATAAGTAAACCAGAAAGCTCCAGGGATAAAATTTCATCAGGTGTAGTTTCTGGATTAATTAAAACAGTATCAAAATTTTTTTCTTTAAGAACACTTACGATACTTGTCTTTGCTCCTAAATCGAGAATTCCTATTTTTCCTTTGGTTTTTATATATTCTGAGTTCCCTGACCCCGCTTTAAGTGCTGAATCGTCACCTATTATGTTCTTTGCTTTCTTAAGGAATTTCTTTAAATCTTTTGCGTCAATATCTGTTCCAAAGGCATACATATCTGACCCAGCATCTCTTAAGTGGGTTGTTACAGTTCTAACGTCAAAACCTCCACTGAAAGGGATATTGTATTCATTTAACCAATCTGTAATTGACTTCTCTGATCTCCAAGATGACGGATTATAAGTAAATGAGTTAGCTATAGCCGCTTCTATTTTTGGTTCACTTGATTCAAAATCAGTTTTAGACATTCCATAATTACCAACATGTGAGGAGGTAAAAGTAATAATTTGATTTACGTATGAGGGATCACTTAATATTTCAACAAACCCAGTCATTGCAGTATTAAAAATAAGCTCTCCGGTTATTGGTTTAAATTCTTCTGTACTCCATCCAATGAATTCGTCTCCATTTTCATTAATAAGAAGAGCTTTTTTATACATTTTGAGAAACCTTTTCAATTTTTGTGTTTCTTTTTTCAAAAATAGAGTTATTAAATTTTGATTTTGTTGTAAATTCTTTATCACAAGTCTGCCATGTATTAATTTCAGATATTTCTACTTCGTAACCAATTTCAGATAATATTTTTCTAGGGTTCTCAATCATGAATCTCTTTATTTCCTCAAGAGATAATATTCCTGATGAATAGAGCATTGGGAAAGCAGATTCAAGACCAACGACTCCTCTTGCCGCACTTTTAAAATCGATTGTTTTTGTATTTTCTGGATGGGGAGCATGATCAGTAGCTATTGCATCAATAACATTACTTAGCAAAGCATCTATTAAAGAAAGCCGATCTTCCTCTGTCCTTATTGGGGGGTACATTTTGTATAAACCATTGGTAGTGTCTAAATTTTCATTATTTTCTAATATATGGTGTGGTGTGACTTCACTTGTTATTGGTAAATTGTTTTCTTTAGCTTCTTTAATTAAATCAACGCATTTTTTTGAGGATATATGTTGAGCATGGTATCTAGTACCATATTTCGCGACAAGCTCTATGTCTCTAAGCAGTATTTCTGACTCTTCAGCTTCATCTATTGTTATTAAAGCATGATCATCATTTGGGGGTGCTATATCACCAGGTTCTGAGTGACAATTACTTTCACAATGTTGAAATATTGCTGCATTTAGAGTAGCTAGTAATTTAAAGGCTTCATCAGCTAAATTGTTATCTATTAGTGATTTGCCATCATCAGAAAAAATTAAAACACCATTTTCAATAAACTCTTTATAGTTAACTAATTCGGTTCCTTCTAGGTTTTTTGTTAAAGCACCAGCTCTATGAACATTTATCTTTAACTTATTATCCATTGCTCTTGCTTTGTTAAGATTCTCAATGTTATCAATGATTATTTCCGAATTAGGCATGGCTAAGATATCGCTATAACCACCATTTTTTGCGGCAAATTCTATATCTACTGCTGGAAAATTATTATTGTCTGGATATCTAGTATGGGTATGAAGATCTATAAAGTTTTCTATTTCAATCATATTGCTCCATGACATACATATATGATGCAATCCTTGAAGGTACACCGAAAGAAAGTTGTTCCATGTATTTAAATTTATTGTGTAGAGAAGCTTTTGCAGATATTTCAATATCTACATTCATAGGCATTGGATGAAGTGCTATAAAATCATCTCCTGATTTATCAAGAATTTCATTTGTAAGCTGATATTTTTTTATATATTCATTAAGGTCTGAATCTTCAAGATCTTCTATTCGCTCTTTTTGGACTCTTAATAGTTCAATGGCTTCTGTTGCTTCTAAAACTTCATCCCAGCTATTCAAGACTTCTATATTTGTTAAATCATCTGGTAAAAAACTTTCATGAGTAAAAACTCCAACATTTTTTCCTAGTGAAGCAAATAATTGTCTTCCTGATTCAAAAACTCTTGAGTGTTTTACATCACCTATATAGATAACAGGTAGGTCTTTCTCTAATTTATTGAACTTATCAAGAGTTGTAGCGTCTAGAATTGCTTGCGTTGGATGTGATGAAGTTCCAAAACCTCCACTGATAACAGAGATATCTTCAAATTCCTTATATTCATCAATATTATCTTCTTTAGTTCTAATTACTAAAGACTCAATTCCCATAGCTTTGTAGGTCTCAATTTCATGTTTAAGGCTTTCACCCTTCACCTTTGCTGAACTTATATCTGAAGATTCAAATGTTTTTATTCCCAATCTATAAGCTGCTACAGAGAAAGAAAGGCGAGTTCTTGTAGAGGGTTCATCAAATTTTAATAAACTAATAGAAGGAATTTTATTTGTTTTTTCAGGATTTATTTTTCCTGTAATATCAATTAATTTTTCAATATCTTTTTTATCTATATCTTTAAAATCTAAAAGATGTTTACTCAATTAACTAACCTCAATTCTATCTTCCTTATCAATTTCTTCTAAAAATACTGAGACGTACTCGCTTTCATTAGTTGGGATATTCTTCCCAACAAATTTTGGTGTTATAGGTAATTCTCTATGACCCCTGTCAATAAGGCAGGCTAAAGTTATTGACTTAGGTCTTCCTGAGTGCATCACAGCTTCTATAGAAGCTCTTAATGTTCTCCCTGTATAGATAACATCATCAATCAAAAGTACATTTCTATCTTCTGGTGATATATTTAGATTACTTTTTTCCAATTCCTCATCTAGATCATCTCTGAAAGGCCTATAGTTCACAGTGTCTATATCATGTTCAAATCCGAATTCAACTAGATACTTGGATATTCGTTTGGTAAGAAGATCACCCCTTCTTGGAATACCAATTAATAAGGGATTGGATAAATCTGATTCTGAGATTTCTTTACTTAGACGGTAGAGTGTCTTTTCTATCTCCACATTTTTCCTTTCGATACTCACAGGTATCAATTAAAGCTGTAATAATGATAGCAAAAAATACTTTATTTAATAATTAATTACCTATTTTCTCTAAAGAAAGGTCTTCCAATATTTCCCGGCGCTCCAGTTTTACCTTCTTTATAAATAGTCAAAATTATTAAAACAATAATTGTTATTAAATAAGGTGCAATTTTTACAAGATATGGACTTAATTCAAATCCATAAGTTTGTAAACGAGGGACTAATGCTTCAAGAAATCCAAATAGGAGAGCACCAAGTGCTGTTCTATATGGCTTCCATCCACCAAAGATAACTAGTGCAAGACAAATCCACCCTCTTCCAGAGGTCATATTATCTGTCCAGAAAGGAACATAACTTAAAGTAAGGTAGACACCAGACAAACCTGCAAAGGCTCCTCCTACACAAGTTGCAATAAATTGTGTTTTATTTATTTTTAATCCCATTGAATCAGATGCTCGAGAGTCTTCACCAACAGCTTCCAACCTTCTTCCAAACATAGTTTTCTTTAAAACAAAGCTTGTTGTTATCATCAGTAAAATTGCTAAATAAAATATTAAGTTTTGACTTAATAAAACTTCAAATATATTACTTGGTTCAGCAATATCTCTAACGCTTTCAACTTTCACCATTAATTTTTTTCCTACATATTTTTTTCCTAAAAGGGAAGATAAAGCTAATCCTAAGATTGTTAATATTAGCCCCGATACTGTTTGGTCTTGTTTTAATATGACAGTTACAAAAGCATGTATTGAAGAAAAGAGTGAAGCAGATAAAACACCAACAATTATTGAAAGAAATAAATTCTCAGTATTTATAGCCGTCATGAATCCAGTTACTGCTCCAATAGAGATCATTCCCTCAACACCAAGATTTAAAATACCTGATTTCTCAGTTATTAGTTCTCCAAGTGCAGCAATAAATAATAATGTTGCAGCTTGTAATGTAGCATTTAATAAACCCATCAATTGAATATCAGGCATCTTCAACCTCTTTTATTTGGTAAGTAAAAAAGAACTGAGAGATAAGAGCTCCAATTAATGTTGATGCTTGGATAATTTCAGCAATATAAGAACTTACTCCAATCGTTTGTATGACAGCACCACCAATTGTTAAAGCTCCAAATAAGCATCCAACTAAAAATATTCCAATTGGCCTCATACCTGTAATCGCAGCAACAATTATTGCGGTATATCCAAAACCTTGTGAAATACCTGGAGATACTCTATGTGTTTGGCTAAGTAATTCAATTGCTCCTGCAAGTCCTGCAAAACCACCTCCAATTAACATTGCATAGAATGCTTTTTGTTTTGCATTGATGCCAGCATATATAGCGGTCATTGCTGAGCCACCAGCTATTCTCATTTCATATCCGAATACAGATTTTTCTTTTAAGTAATGAGCCCCGATTGCAAAAAGGATGCATATAAGAAAACCACTACTCAGTTTTCCAAATATTGTTGGTAGATAAACTTCTTTACCGACATAAGCAGCAGCAGGAAAGTTCAAAGATTTCGGATCTTTCCAAGGACCGTTTACTAAGTAAACAGTTAAACCAATAATTACATAATTGGTTAAGAGTGTTGTAATAATTTCGTTCACTCCAAAAAAAACTTTTGTAATGGCTGGTAGTAAAATACAAATTGCACCACCAATAAAGCCTGAAATTAAAAGAATAAAAATAAATAAGCTTGAATTAGAGATATTGATATTGATGTAAATTAAGTTAACAGCAATTGCTCCAAGAAAAATTTGACCTTCTGCACCGATGTTCCACAATTTCACGGAGTTCATAATTGCAATACCTAGACCCGCAAGGATTAACGGTATAGCTTTATTTAACGAATTGCTTAGGCTATTGATGCTTCCAACTGAAAGTTTTAGCATTAGTGAGAAGACATTTATTGGATTCTGATCTTGTATTAATAAAATTATTGAACCAATACAAACAGCAACAAATAACCCAATTAAGAAGGAGTAAAAGGTTGCTAAATCATTAACAACAGTTTTTTTAGATAGAATATACTTATTCAATTACACCAGCCATTGCAAGGCCAACGTTATTAGTGTTCGCTTCATTTATATTGAATTCTTTTATAATTTTTCCTTCGTATAAAACAATTAATCGGTCACTTAATTTGAATAACTCATCTAGATCTTCTGAAATTAACATTATTGCGGAGCCATTGTCTCTTTGATTTACAATCAGCTCATGTAAAGCTTCTACTGCACTGACATCTAAACCTCGGGTTGGTTGTGCAGCAATAATTACTTCAGGATTAGATATTAACTCTCTCGCCATAAGTAATTTCTGCATATTTCCACCCGATAAAGTAGATATTTCTGCCTTTGGATCGCCTGTTTTTATAGAAAATTCTTTAATAAGTAAATTTAGATAATTTATCATTTTATTTGAAGACAGATGTGGACCATAACTTGCATTAAAGTATTCTCTTACAACAGAATTGTCTAATATAGATACACCTGGAGCAAGACCAACTCCAAGTCTATTTTCAGGAATATAAGATAAGTTAAGTTTTTTTCTTGCCTTTACACCTCTTTCAGTTACATTCTCTCCCTTTATTGTTACCTTGCCATCAAAGTTGGATTGAATCCCAGAAATAATATTTGCCAATTCAACCTGCCCATTACCTGATACGCCAGCAACTCCTAAAATTTCTCCAGATCTTATATTTAAGTTAATATCATTTAAATTATTGAAACCTCCAATATCATTTCCCAAACTAATATT
>CABWZY010000015.1:0-16827 GCA_902510055.1 uncultured Candidatus Actinomarina sp.
TTTAGGTTATTACTAATAAATTGTTAATCTAGAGTGAACTTTTCCACTTTTTGAATATTCTTATTCCAAAATAATATGAGAAATATGAAGTAAATATTACGTATGTTATGGGATAAAGTTCTCCTTTGAAGTTTTTATATAAGTTATTGGATATTAATGAGATACTTACTAAAAGTAATATTCCTACAATTTTATTAGTTCCATAAGCATAAAGAGCTATATATGAAAGGACTGAATAAATTACTAAAGAGATTATAAAATCTTCATTAATCACCAAGTTTTTGATACTGCTCAGTTCAATTGGGATAAGTATGAATAATAATCCTAATCCTATTGCAAGAAATAAATTTCGTTTATTTGTATCGTTTCTCATATAAATATTATTGTAAAAGAAGTATGAGTTTGAGTACTTTTGTCTTTGTTTTATTAGTTTTTTGTATTCCATATTTGGGATTTATAAGAAATAGCATTAAACCTAGACAGGGATTTAGCATATTATTTTTATCACTTATTTGTACTACTGGATTAATTAATTTTGATATTTTCATAATAATTTCTCTACTATTGCTAGTTATTTCAATATTTACCAAAAATAAAATTATTGAGATTTTTCTTTTTTTTGTAAGCTTTCTTATATTAAACAGCATTCTTTTAAATAATTTCGAGACGGGATTATTAAACTACATACTTAAATACATACTTCCTATTTCTTTAATTAGTGGTGTATTTTCATTAATGATGATTGGCCATTGGTTTTTAGTTGATCCAACTATATCTAAAGAAGGTATGAAAAAAATTGCTCTTTTTACTTCAGTTCAACCCTTATTAGTTATTCCATTAGTTTATTTTAATTATTTAACTGATGATATAAGTTATATCTACAAACTAGTGATAATGTTTTTATATTTATCAACTGCAATTTTATCTTTTGCTTCTTATAAGTCATTAAATGAAAAATCCTATACAGGAGTAATGGCAGCAACGGGATTAAGTTATCTTTCTCTAATAGTTTCAATTGGAGCATCGGGAACTCTTTTACTTTTGTCCTAACAGTATCTATTCTTACAATATGAATATTTATACAAAAACTGGAGATCAGGGTGAAACAAAACTATTGTATGGAGATACTGTACCAAAAGATAGTCTTGCTCCAGAAGCATATGGATCAGTTGACGAACTGGTTGCATCTCTTGGATTAATTAGAGCAGAGAGAGAACTTCCTATTGAAATAAAAGAAACATTGTTAAGGATCCAAAGAGAGCTTTTTGTTGTTGGGGCTGAATTGGCAACATCAAAGGAGAATAGGACTAAGTTAAAAGCTAAAAAAACTTTAGTTGATAATTCAATGGTAGAAGTATTGGAAAAGGAAATAGATTTCTTAGAAGAAAAAAATGGGATCCCTGAATTTTTTGTTGTTCCTGGAGAAAATATTATTTCAGCAAAATTTGAATGGTCTAGAGTTGTATCAAGAAGAGCAGAAAGAAAATGTGTAACTTGGCAAAACAGACTAGAAATAGATGATTCTAAAGTTGTGGTTTATCTAAATAGATTATCTGATTTATTATGGATGCTGGCACGAGATTTTGAAGAAGATTGGACACCAAGTAAATGAATATTGATATATTATTTTTTGAATCAAATTTTGAAAAAAAAGAAGAGTTTATTGACAATCAAGAAAAATTTGAGGAGTATATCTCAACTCACTCATTTGAAGGTAAGGACAAAGAGTTATTATTTTTACCTGCTTCAATGTCAATAAATAATAACAAAACACTCTTAGTTGGATGCGAAGATATTACTAAAAATAACAAAGAATTATTAGAACTTGGGTATTTAATTGGAAGCAAGTTAAAAGAAAGTTGTGAATTAAGCATCCATAATTTCAAGGGAGAAGTTGAACCAATTATTCTTGGTATTCTTCTTTCTCAATATAATTTTGATAAATATCAGTCAAAGAATAAAGACAAGAATGAAATTACTTTTAGTGACCCCCTTGAGACCAAGGGACTTTTAGAAAAGAGAGATACCCTTTTTTGGGTAAAAGATTTAATAAATACACCAGCTTTTGATAGATCTCCAGAATATTTTATTGAACAAGTTGAATCAATTTCTTTAAACAAAGAAATAAAGCTTGAGATTAATAATAAAGAATGGCTTGAAAAAAATAATTTTGGTGGAGTATTAGGAGTATCACAAGGTTCTGTACGTGAGCCATATCTTTTAATTGGAAAATATAACCCTGATGCAAAAGTTCAGATTGCATTAATAGGAAAGGGTGTTTTATTCGATTCAGGTGGTCTTTCACTAAAAAGCCCTTCTGGAATGGAAACAATGAAAACTGATATGTCAGGAGCAGCAACAGCTTGGGGAGCTATTAACTTGGTAGCTCAAAACAAAATTGATGTTGGATTAACGGTTTATACTCCTCTTGTTGAAAATATGCCTAGTGGTTCAGCAATTAGACCAGGTGATGTACTCACAACTAGAAATGGCAAAACAATTGAAGTATTAAATACCGATGCAGAGGGAAGGCTTATTATGGCTGATGCATTGGCCTACGCTGCTGAAAAAAAACCAGATATAATTTGTGATGTAGCAACTCTTACAGGGGCCTCAGTAGGTGCTTTAGGCTTAGATGTAGGAGCTCTTTTTTCAAATGATTATGAACTTCAATCTGCATTTATGAAAGCAAGTGAGAAATCTTTAGAGCCATACCACCCTCTTCCTCTATATTCTGACTACAAAAAGTTAATAGACTCAGACATTGCTGATATGAAGAATACAGGAGGAAGGTATGGAGGAGCCATAACAGCAGCTTTGCTTCTTCAGGAATTTATAGATGATAATAAATGGATACACTTAGACATTGCTGGTCCAGCTAGATCAGACAATAGAAAAGGTGCTACTGGGTTTGGGGTTCTCTCTCTTTATGAATTTTTTAAAATTGTATCTACTGGTCTTCCTGAGAGTTAGCAATAATAAAAATTAGTGTATCTCCTGTAGATACAGTTCCTCCTTGTGGGACGTTTGTCCCAATTATTTTGCCTTCACATCCTGGTAAATCGCTTGAATCAAAAGAGCTTTTTAAAAATAAAATTACATTTGTTTCTCGCATAAACTCTTTAATTAAACTTTGACCTTCTTCAGGAGACAAAGTACAAGGTGGTATATTAGGAATATCCGCACTGAATTTGTTACCAGAAACTTCTAAATTTATAACTGTACCTTCAGGCATTTCAACACCTATACAATTATCACCATTTTCATTTTCGGTATTATTTTCATTATCACAATTTTCAACTGTTTGAGATAAAATTACTCCAGGTATTTCTTCTGAATCAATTAAATTAATTATTGGCAATATATAATTTGAAAATGCTATTTCTTCTCCATCTAAAACATTTAACCCAATAAGATCAGGTATCTCAACTTTTGGAATTTCATAATATCTATCAATTTCAATAGGATCTAGTGGCCATTCTTCAATAGGCAAATTCTCAACAACTTTTTCCATAAATTCTTTCCATATTGGTGCAGGTACTCTACCTCCTGAAACATTTGAAACTATTTCTCCATTTATTTCAACATCAGTAAGAGGAAGTTGTTCTTCAGCAAAGCCAATCCAAACTGAAGAAGTATATTGAGGTATAAAACCAATAAACCATGCTTCTCTAAAACCTTGATGGGTTCCTGTTTTTCCAGCTATTCCCCTGTCATCCAGTACAGCTCGAGTGCCGGTACCATATTGTGCTGCTAATTCTAAAGTTTTACGAACAGCTACTGCTGCTGCTGGATCAGGGATACTTACTCTTTGAGATGTAATATGTCTGTAGATTAATTCTCCTTTGCTATCTTCAATTTTTTCAATTAGATATTATCTTCTGGATCAATTACTTCATCTTCGTTTGCTTCTCGGTATGTTATTGATTCGCCCTCCTCGGTGTATTGGTTTAGAGCTACTCCTATAGCAAGAATCTTTTCTTCTTCTTCTTCTAATTCATCAATATTTTGAGCTAATGGAAATTGATCAATAAAATCTTTATTTTTAATTTCTTCGATATGAAACCCTAGGCATTGCAATTCTATAGCTCTATCTTGAGCTGAAACTTTATTTATAAATCTGTCTGCCGTTATTGAAGTTCCATAATTTCTTACTACCCAATTTGTACCTATTCCATCAGGAGCGCATGGGTAGCCACAGTCTATTTCAACTGGTGATCTTGAGTCTCTGTGGCTATATAGTTTGGAGCCAGTTTCTAATGCTGCAAGTAAAGTTATAGGTTTAAAAGCAGAACCAGGATTTCTTTTCCCTTGAGTTGCTAGATTATATTGCTCTTCTTTGAAGGGTATTCCAGAAGCCATAACTTCAATAGCTCCTGTGTAATTATTTAATAATGTAATTACACCTGTAGGCCTAGGTTCTTGATCTCCTTCTTCAGTATCCAGATCTTCTGAGGGAACCCATTTGTTTAAAACAGAGATTGCATGATCTTGATACTCTAGATTTAGTGTTATATATATTTTTAAACCTCCTCCTCCAGTACAGGTTGTATCATCGGAAGGACATCCAAATAGTTTCTTTTTCCTTTCTTCTTTAGTGTTACCTAAGATTGCAAACTGAGGATCATTTAATAATTGTCTCTTAACTTCTGCTGAGACATGTTCAGCATTACTTGTAATATCAACTTTTTCAACAACAACTAAAGGTGCCAACCTTGCAGACCTATGTTGGATGTCAACAATAAAACCTTCTTTGAGCATAATGTCTAATACATTATTTCTTCTCTCGAGTACTCTTTCTGGATATTTTCTAGGGTTGTAATATGCAGGACTTCTGATGATTACAACTAAAGTAGCAGCTTCATCAAGAGTAATCTCAGACACTTCTTTATTGAAATATTCGTAAGCTGCTGACTGAAGGCCATAAGCTCCAGATCCCCAATATATTGAATTTATGTAATATTCTAAAATCTGATCTTTTGTATATCTTCTTTCTAATTCTGCTGCAACAACAGCTTCAGCAACTTTTCTTCTTATTGATACCTCGTCTCCCACAAAAGATTGCTTAGCAACCTGCGAGGTAATAGTTGAGCCTCCTCTTGTTATACCTCTTAAGTTGTCCAATACAGCACTTAATATTGCAACGAAGTCAACACCTTCGTGTTGGTAATAATTACTATCTTCAGCTGCTAACAAAGTATTTATAACAAATGCTGGTACTTCTGATAATTTGATTGGATCTCTATTTAGTCCATCATGTAGTTCATCTAACAATTGATTATCAGAGGTAATAATTATTGATGGTTCCGATAAAGAAACAAAATCTAAAACCATACCCTCTGCTCTAGGTAAAAACTTTTCTTCTAGAGTAGTAACTACTTCCATTCCTGATTTAATTGGAAGAAAAATAAAGAAACCAAACCAACCTGCAATTAAAAGAGAGGAAATTATTAGAAGTAATCCTGCTATATATCTAGTTCCAAATCTTGATTTGGCTTCTAAATTATGTATTTGTGCCATGCAACGATTTTAGTATCTATAAAATTCAAAATTGTATTAGTCGTATTTTAAAAAATGTATGTAAAATATATTTATCAATGGAATATTCACCAGGACTTAGAGGAGTCATTGCAGGAGAAACAGCTATATCTACTGTAGGTATGGAAGGGACCTCTCTTCGCTATAGAGGTTACGACGCTATAGGTCTTACTAAAACAAACAATTATGAATCTGTTGCTTCATTAATTATTAATGATTCTTTAGATGAAAAAGATTTTAAAAAAAGCTTTTCAAAATATTACTCACAAATTAATAAAGATAAAAATCTAAATCAACTTTTAAATGAAGTTAAAGAAAAACTACATCCAATGGATGTAGTTAGGACAGTTGTTTCTTATATGGGAGAATTAACAACATTAATGAAACAAACATTGGATAACCAAGATAAAACAGAATTATCTGCAAGGATTAATGCAACAGTTTGTTATATTATTGCTTCATATCACAATGAGAACTGTGATGAATTAGATAATGAATATTTAGTAGCTAGTTCACTAATGCCAAATAATTCAGATAAAGAGAAACTTGAAGCACTTGATGATATGTTAATTTTATATGCTGAACATGGATTTAATGCATCTACTTTTGCAACAAGAGTTACTGCTTCAACTAGATCAGATTTAACTAGTGCTATTGTTTCAGGAATTGGAACATTAAAGGGTGAGCTACATGGTGGTGCAAACGAGGAAGCAGTAAAATTAGTTAACAGTTTTAAAACCCCTCAAGAAGCTGAAAATGAAATTCATAAAATGCTTAAAGAAAAGAAAAAAATTATGGGATTTGGCCACGGTGTTTACAAAGTTCAAGACCCAAGAAGCGCTGTAGTGAAACAATGGGTTGAAACTTTGGTAGAAAATGATTTTTCAAAAAATAGATTTGAAATTGGAAAAAAAATTGATGAAGTTATGACAAATGAAAAAAACCTCTTTCCTAATGTTGATTTTTACGGTGGTCTACTTCTCTCTGAGCTAGGTTTTGAAGTCGATTTATTTACGCCAATATTTGTTGCAGGCAGATCTGTAGGGTGGTCAGCTCATTATTTTGAACAAAGAGAACAAGATACGCTAATTAGACCTGCTGCAAAATATATTGGCATTGAAGAGAGAGAATAATCCTATTGGATGAAAAAAATATTGATGAAATAATTTCTGATTATTTAAATAAAGATATTCAACTTAACGAAGAAAACATTAAAGCATCCAAGCTTGCTCTATTAGACACAATAGGATGTGTTTTCAATGCTTCCTTAAATACACCTGCAACAATTTTTGCTACGTATGGCTTAAGTGATTCAATAGATAATCCAATCTCCTACATGAAAGATATTGACTCTATAAAAGAAAGAGCTAGGTTTTTCTCTATATTTACTAGATGGTTTGATTACAACGACACATTCTTAGCTAAAGAGTGGGCACATCCATCTGATAATATTGGTACGATCTTTAGTTATTTTATAGAAAAAAATAATTTGAAAGTAAGTACTTTTATTGATTCTTTGATAAAAATGTATGAGATACAAGGATGCCTTGCTTTACATACTTCACTCAATAAAGAGGGTTACGATCATGTATTCTATGTAAAACTGGCATCAGCTTCAGTATTTTCTTCATTAATTTCAAAAAATAATTTAGAGATAATAAAAAGAACAGTAAATAATGTTTTATTAGATGGGGTCAATCTTAGAGCATATAGACATGAACCAAATGTAGGAAAAAGAAAAAGCTGGGCTGCTGGAGACGCAGTTTCTAGAGGTATGGAGATAGCGTTAGTTAGTGAATTTGATGATGAAATTTATTCAAGTATTCAACAAGATGGAGAGTGGGGTTTTGAAAAGATATTTTTGAATAATCAAAAACTAACTTTTGGAAAAGATTTAAGTGATTGGGTTGTAGAGAATATCTTATTTAAGGTTCTTTATCCAGCTGAATTTCATGGTCAGTCAGCTATAGAAGCTTCTGTTAAATTATCTGATTTATATAAAGAAAAAGAAGATGGAATTGAAAAAATTATTGTCGAAACTCACGAACCAGCAATAAGAATTATTAGCAATAAAGAAAACTTAAAGAACCCATCGGATAGAGATCATTCATTGGAATATATGATTGCAGCAGGACTTCTCTTTAAGGAAGTTAAGTCTGAAACTTACGAAGATAATTTTTCTGGATTAAAGCAAATTGAAAATTTGAGAAAAAAAATAAAAGTACAGGAGAACAAAGAATTTACAGATAGTTACTACGATCTATCAAAGAGGCATATAGCCAACACAATTTATTTTCAATATACTGATGGTTCATTTTCAAATAAAGAAACAGTAGAAACCCCTATAGGACACCCAAATAGAAGGGAAGAAGCAGAACCTTTATTAAAAAGAAAATTTATTAATAATATGTCTTCTCATTTTTCTGAAGATAAAGCGAAAGATATATGGGATAAAATATTATTAATAGATGTTGATTCTGAATTTAAAGAAATCATTAAACTTCTAAGTAATGATTAAAGACATCTATTTACTGGTTGGCGGAGAAGCTACAAGACTAAGACCTTTATCTGAAGGAATACCTAAAGCTCTATTAACTATAAAAGGTGAACCATTAATAGATTTAATTTTGGCTAATATTTCTGATACAAATATTGAGAATATAAATTTAATTTGTTCAATAAAGCATGAGACTCAATGGACTGAGTATCAAAAAAATTCAAAATTTAAAATTAAATTACATTTTGAGAAAGAAAAGCTTGATACTGCAGGATATATAGTTCAGCATATAGATGATTTTGAAGATAGATTTATCTGCATGAATGGAGATTTATTAATAAACATGGACTTTAGTTTGTTTTTACATGAAGTAAGTAAAGCTAAAAATTCTACAATCTGCTCCATTCAAGTGGACGATCCTTCTAGGTACGGTGTTTTAGATTTAAATGGCTCAAAGATTAATAATTTTATCGAGAAGCCTAAAGATTTTGAATATGGAAACAATATAAGTCTTGGTGTTTACTTTTTATTTAAAGATGATATAAAGAAAGTAAAAAACGAACTAGAAATACCTTGTTCTTTTGAAAAGGCTTTATTTCCTGAGCTAGCAAATAATCGATTACTAGATTGTCATAAACTTGATGGCGAAATGATAGATGTTGGAACAAGAGAGTCTTATATATTTGCTCATACAGATAACAACACAAACTGGATGGCAGATGATGTATTAATAGGTGAAAATACAAAAATAGAAAATACTGTAATTTTAGGAGGTTCTTCTGTTGGAGATAATGTTGTTATTAGTAATTCTATAATATGTACTAATTCAAAAATAGAAAGCAATGAAGAGATTAATGAGGAGATATATAAAAAATAATGAATTATAAAAAAGCTCTTGTTACTGGTGGAGCTGGCTTTATCGGCTCCCACTTAGTAGAGACACTTCATAAAAATAAAGTTGAAGTTTTAGTTGTAGATAACTTATTAACAGGAAAAAAAGAAAATTTAGCTTCATTAGATTTACAGAACACAATATATGGAGATGTTGGCTCAGAAGATACTTTAGAAAATATTAAGAATTTTAATCCAGATGCTTGTTTCCACTTGGCTGCACAATCTTCTGTAGTTATTTCAGTAGAAGATCCGTTATTGGATTTTGAGCACAATTTATTACAACCAGTTCAGCTAATTAAAACATTATTAGAAACTGATTGTAAGAAATTTATTTTTACCTCTTCCGGTGGAACAATATTTGGTGAGCCTGAAGTTATTCCAACTTCAGAAGAAGATTATGCAGGGGAGCCAGCATCTCCATATGGCTTAGCTAAGAAAAAGCTAAATGAATTAATAGAAATAATGTTACAAGATGAAGAAATGTCTTACTCAATAATGAACCTAGCAAACGTTTATGGACCGAGACAAGATCCACATGGTGAGGCTGGTGTTATGTCAATTTTTACAGGAAAAATTCTCAATAATGAAAACCCAACTATTTTTGGGGAGGGAGATCAAACAAGAGACTACATATATGTAAAAGATGTAGTAGATGCACTAATAAAATCTTCAGAATTAGATGAGAATTTGTTTTTAAATATAGGTACAGGTTTAGAAACGTCAGTAAATGATTTGGTATCTATTCTCTCAGAAAAAATTTCATGGGATGGAAAAGCAGAATATAAGCCTAAGAGAGAAGGTGAATTGCTTAGGAGCGTATTGAACAATCAAAGAGCTAAAGATCAGATTGGCTGGGAGCCTGCTCATACACTTGATACTGGTTTAGACGGTTTAATTGATTGGTTTAAAAATAAGGGATAATTGTCGCAATAATATTTTTTGTAAATTATCTGGTAGCTTTGTAGGTATATAAAGAAAGAGGTTATATGAAAAAATTAAATATATTTTTATTAGATATAAAAACGCAAGGTAAGCTTGCTGCTGCAACATATATTGTTGCACTAACTTTTGATATGCTAGAACTAGATATACAAAGTTTAGATTTCTTCATGGGATTTTTACTAGCTGTGTCTATGTCGAATCTAATTTTACTCAGCTACCCTTTGATTGAAAAAAAAGGTGTTCCTCAAAACTGGAAAACTGGAACAGCAATGGTTGCTACTACTATGTTGATTGCAAACTTGTTGGAGACTTCCGGCGCTATGCCTGGTGATGATGTTGCGATTTTTTATCTATTTTTTTGCATCATAACTATGAGCTACGTATCTGCAGCAGATGGCGTGATACCTAATGTTTGGAGATATATTACTGGCATTGGTGCATTTGGTATGACACTCATTCTCTTTGAGAGTTACTTATTTTCAACTGAGACGTTAGGTTTCTTATGGTTCTCTTATTTACCTCTTACTTATGGATTTGGTATAGGTAACTACCTAGCTTGGAATAAGTACGAAGAATAGAATTTAGTCGAAGATAAGGCCTAGAAAACTAGGTCTTATCTTTTTATAAAAAGAAGTCTTCCTCAGGATTTCTAATAAGTTCATCAACTCCTAAATCAGATATATTGTATTTAACCCCTTTAATAATTACGATTGGAATGTTGTCTGATTTTTTCATAACCAACTCAGCCGCACCAGCCAATTCATCAACAATTGCAATTTCTGTAGCAAATAGCTCATTATCAAAGGTATCTTTTTCACCAATGTAGCTCTCTAATGGCTCAATTCCAGAAGATCCTATTGCTATGTTAGTTTGACCTTTTCTCCAAGCTCTTCCAAAAGTGTCACAAATAATTACACTAATTTTTTTTCCTGTTTCATGTTCTATCTTTTTTCTTATATCTCTACAAGTTTTATCTGGATCTTCTGGAAGGAGTAGAGCAAAACCTTCTTCGATATTTGATTTATCTATTCCAGCATTTGCACATATAAAGCCGTGTTTAGTTTTTGCGATTATTGTTTCTCCTCTTTTTCTTATAATCTGTAATGATTCATTTTTGATTACTTCTTCTATATCTTCCTTATTAATATCTATTTTTCTTCCCTCAACTTTGGAGATAATTTTTTGAGTAATTACTATAACGTCACTATCTTCTAAGGAAATTTTGTTTTCTTCTAGGCCTTCAATTAATTCCTTAACTATTTCATGACCTGTATCAAATTCAGGTAAGTGCATTACTGGAAAAATTGAAACCTTATTCATGAATAACAATAAACTCTACTAATTTTTTTGAATTTTCTAATTCATTAAATAAAATATTGTGTTCAAATGTGTCTTGAGCCCCATCTGAATCTCCAGGATGAACAATATATTTATTGCCAACATCTTTGTAGAATTCTTTTATTCCTCGGATATCTGATGTATAACCTAGATCCTCAAAGTTATTTTTCGAAGGGCCTTTGATTGCTTTATTCTCAATAAATGGATTTATTACATAAACATTATTGTGAATAGACAATTTTTCTTTAAGTTTATTTAATGAAAGTATTGGTCCTATAGAGAGTATTGGGTTAGAAGGTCCAATAACTATTATTTCGGCTTCTTCAATATTCATAATTAATTCATCGGAGACATTTGCATTTTCTGCACCAGCGTAAACAACTTCAGCTAATTTAGGTTTTGCTTGTTTTTCAACAAAATATTCCTGAAAGTCCAATAAAGAACCGTCATCAGTTTTTAATTTTGTACTTACGGTGTCATCTGTCATTGGAATTAACTTACATTCCAAACTTAGGTGTTCTGAAATAAACTTTGTAATCTCGGTTAAAGACTTACCTTCAGAAAGTAATTGATTTCTATAAAGGTTTAAAGCTAAGTCCTTATCTCCGATACTAAAATTTTGGGGAACAAATTTTTTATATTCTTCGCTTACAGTAAATGTGTCATTTGTAACACCCCAACCCATTTCACCTTCAATTCCAGCTAATGCATACATTACTGAATCAATATCTGGTGAGAGAGGAACTCCATGTATTATTTCATCATCTCCGGTATTAATAATGATGCTTAAATCTATATTTTTTGAGTGATAAAAGCCTTTTGCGAGCTTAGCTCCTCCTATACCACCTGATAAATAAACAATTTTTTTCATATACTTAAATTAACTCTCTTAAATATTCATGTAACATTTTAATAATGGTAGATAAAGATATCATAGAAGCAATTGCAGAATTAGATGAATCAGATCTAAAAAGACTTAAGCTTTTAATTGATAACAAACTCGGTGGGGATTTAAATCCAAAAAAAATATCCTATAGAAGTAAGGAGATTAAATGTGGGAGAGAATCTTGCAATTCTTGCCCCCATGGACCTTATTGGTATGCTGAATGGACTGAGTCTGGTAAAAGAAAAACTAAATATTTAGGAAAAGTATTAAATGAAATCATTGAATGAAAAAATATTTAAATTTGACTTAACTCAGGTCATTTATTATTCAATGATTCTAATTCTACTGAGAGTTGATCTAATTTTTCTAGATAATACTCCTACTGGGGGAGATATGGGTGCACATGTAGTCCCTATAAAATATTTTATAGAGAATTTTGCATCAAGTTTTAAAATTAATGGATGGTCAAATGACTGGTTTGCTGGTTATCCGCTTTATTTTTTCTATTTTCCATTTCCAGCTATTTTGACTTATTTGTTTAATTTAATAACTCCTTATGGGGTAGCTTTTAAACTCATGGTTGCTGGATCAATTGTTCTTGTTATCTATTCAATTGAGAAATTGTTCAGAAAAGAAGATTATCTATTTTCACATATAGGTATTGGAGCAGGTTTAATGTTTGTTCTTACAGAGTCATTTACAATCTATGGAGGTAACTTAGCTTCAACTCTTGCAGGACAATTTTCATTTACTTACTCCTTAGGTTTCGCGAATCTAGCTATTTACTATATAACTAAATCAAAACATAAATATAAAGTTCCAATAAGTTCAATCTTTTTATCTTTATGTTTGTTATCACATTTAATTCCATTTATGTTGTATCTTCCTGCTTATTCAATTTATTGGTTGATTAAGAAAGAAAAAATTCAACTAAAGTTTATTTCTATTTTCATATTCACAACGATGGTGACTAGATTTATTGTTCCTTTAATTTACAATTTAGAATTTACTACAAATATGAGCTACACCCCATATACGAGATTGAAGGACCTAATTAAGCCTGATATTTTGCCATATGCTTTTTTATTATTCTTATTTCTTTTAGGAAGATTTAATTTTAAAAAATTAATAGAAAATAAAACTTTTTCTTTATTCGAATTTTATCTTCTTTTAATTTCTGTAAGTTTATATTTTTTTGTTCCTGAAGGTGCTTTATGGAATGGAAGGTTAGTTCCATTTTTCAATTTAGGAATAATAATTATTTTCTTCAAGATGATAGATTTCTTATTAAATGATATTCTTCAATTTCAACAAGGTAAAATAAATACAAATCTGCTAATACTTTCCTCAATAGTTGTTTGTATCTATATTTTTTATGATAAGTGGTTTGAATTTAATAGATATAAGCTATTTGTTTTCGGAATAATTGGCTTAACTTTCTTAGGGTTGGCCCTTTTTTATAATTCATCATATAAATTATTTAACTTGGGAATATTTGTTTTCATTATTTCATCAATATCATTCTTACCACATTGGGTTAATTGGAATTTTACAGGATATGAAGGAAAGGAGGACTGGAAAGAAATCGAGGCACTTTATTCATCATTGGAAAAATTACCTCCTGGACGAATAATGTGGGAACCAAATTCTGATTTAAACAAATATGGGACACCTATGGTGCTTATGACAATCCCTTTATTCACAGAACACTCAAGCATGGAGGGTCTTTATTTTGATTCAAGCATTACAACACCTTTCCACTTCATAGCTGTTTCTGGGCTCGCTGAAAAGCCTTCAAATCCAGTAGGGGGTCTTTCTTATATAAATAATGATTTTGAAAAAGGAGTTGAATATTTAAATGATCTTGGGGTTGATTACTTCATAACTTATACAGAGTCAATTAGAGATAAAGCGATTAATAATAAAGAACTTAGCCTATTGTTTGTTTCAGATCCTTTTTCAGTATTTGAAATTAAAACTAATAAAATTGAATTAGTTAACCAAAGAATAGAAACATTTCCAAGGATTTCATTCTATGAAAGAACTAGTAGCTCTGTATTTAGAGATACTGAATATGAAAACTTTTTTGAAAAAGCATATCATAATTTTCGCTATTTAGATGAATATAGAGTTGTTGAGCTTCCAGCGGGGATAAATTTAAATTCATCAAATGAAGTTGATTTGAAAATAAGTGATTTAAAAATTTCCTCTGATGAAATTAAATTTACTACAAATAAACCTAATGAACTTCATGTGATTAAGGTCTCTTATTTCCCTAATTGGAAAATAGATAAAGGCATGGGTCCTTATAGAATTTCCCCGTCATTCATGTCTATTATTCCGCATGAGAACAATGTTGTAATGTCTTTTGAAAGGCTTAACATTGAAATCTATTCTTTCTATTTTGGATTATTTTCATTAGCCTTATCATTAATACTTTTTTGGAGGGTTAAAGATAATGTATGAAAAATTACTTTCATTAGTTAGGAAAATACCTTTTCTTACTGGTGACAGCTCTTCATCCCAACTACTTAGAACCTATATAGTTGGAGCCTTTAATTTAGTTTTTGGGCTCCTACTGAATTATATTTTTCAATTTCTAGTTTTGAGTTCTGTAGTGGTTCCACTCAGAACTTACCTAACGAATATATTTTCTTTTTCCATAGGTGTAATCGTTTCATATTTTATTTCTAGAAAAATTATTTTTAAACTTTCTATTAGAAAAGGAAAGCTAAAAGAATTTATAAATTTTTTACTTACAAATTTAATAAATCTCATAATCCCATTATTTATTTGGTATCTTATTGATAGATTTAAACCATCTATACAAGAGAATGAAATACAATTTTTAGCTGCTACCGTAATAATTCATGGATCGATTCTTCCTTTGAAATATTTGATCTATAAGTTTTTTGTTTTCAAGGATTCTTTGAATAATTGAATTCTTAATTTAATTAAACTATATATTGTTCTAGGAATTCTTGAGTAAATAACAGAAACACTTGGTCTTATTTCATTTACCATTGCAGGTACTTCATAAATATTTCCACCTGATCTCTCAATTCTTAAAAGTAGTTCTGTATCAAAGAGATCCTGAGTTGACACTACATTTTGTATTTGCTCTTCACAAGAAGATCTTCTAATTCCTTTCATTCCATGTGTATCAGACATTGATGTTTGAAATAGTATTTTTAATATTAAGACAAAGAAATTCGTAGCGAATCTTCGTATAATTTTTCTTCCGTCCTGAGACTTTCTCAGTCTTTTCGATGCAGTTATTGCTGAATATTCTTTTTCTAGAGTTAATGAATCAACAAGGAATTTTTCAGAAAAGTAATCTATATCAAAAGAAATAATCATTTCATTTTTTGCTTCTTTAAAACCACTTCTTAAAGCTATTCCATAATTAGCTATTTCATTTGATATAACTTTACATTCAGGCCTTTCAGAAGAAAATTTTTTTACTAAAGTTAAAGTTTCATCAGTAGAACCATTTTCAGAAAATATAATCTCAAAATCCATTTCCATTTTCTTGCAAATTTCAAATATCTTATGACATGAATTTAATAGAATTTCTTCTTCGTTGTAAATAGGAACTACAACTGAAAAATTATTTATTGTAAAGTTGGCTCCCATTATCATTACAATAACTAAATAGTGAGTGAAAATAAACTAGATTTAATTTTTAAGGCTTATGACATAAGAGGAATTTTCGATGAAACTTTAACTCCAGAGATAGCATATAAAATTGGATATGCTTATTCAGAATTTGTAGAATCTGAAAAAATAATCATTGGACATGATGGTAGGTTGTCAAATAAAGAAATGCTTAATGCTGTTGCTTCAGGTATACAGAAAAATAATAAATCAATTTTATATATAGGAACTGTCCCAACGGATGTTGTATATTCATTATCGGGGTTAAATCAATTACCTGGTGTTGTTATTACAGCATCTCATAACCCAAAGGAATGGACAGGATTAAAATTTTGCAATAAAGGAGCCACACCGATAGGTATTGAGACTGGTTTGTTAGAAATAAAGGATAAAGTAGCAAATTTAAATATTGATATTGATATTCATAATAATTTTGAAGAGGAAAACTTAGTTGACTCATACATAGAGCACTTAAATTCAATTGTTGAAACAAAAAATATTAATGATTCTATAAATTTTGCTATAGATGCAGGAAATGGAGCATTGGGTTCAGTAATTAAAAGTCTTAAAAATTCATACAATCTTAATTTTGATGCTCTATATATGGACGTTGATGGAAATTTCCCAAATCATCCTGCAGACCCTTCAGATGAAAATAATCTCAAAGAACTAAAAGCCTTAGTAATTGAAAACCATAAAGCATTTGGAGTTGCTTTCGATGGGGATGCTGATAGAGCAGTTTTTATAGATAACTTAGGAAATTTAATTACGGGAAGTTTAATGACAGCTATTGTTTCAGATTGGTTAAATGAAAAGAAAGAAAGTTTAAAAGTAGTCCACAATGTGAACGTTTCTCCTGCAGTAGTAAAATATTTGAACGGAAAGGGGATTACTACTATTAGATCTAAAGTTGGACATTCATACATTAAACAAATAATGAGAGAAGAAGAAGCAGACTTTGGGGGAGAACATAGTGCACACTTTTATTTAAAAGAAAATTATTATGCTGATTCAGGTATTGTTACTCTACTAATATTTTTACAAATACTTTCAGAGAAGAATACAAATGCAGCTG
>CABWZY010000016.1:0-11310 GCA_902510055.1 uncultured Candidatus Actinomarina sp.
TCCAAGTCAAGATATGGTGATTGGTCTTTATTATATAACTGAGTGTCATGAAGAATTAGATAAGGCTAGTAAGGCTTATGTAGATATAAATGAAGCTGAATTAGCTTATGAGGCTGGACATATAAAACTACAAACACCAATAAAAGTAAGAGTAGGAAATCTAGCAGGAGATCCTGAAATTCATAAAAATATAAAGAATAGATTTTCAGAGCTAATAGGTGATAAGCCTATTAAAGGTGATGATTTAACAAATACTACTATAGGAATGATGTTTTTTAACTCTATAATGCCTGAAGACTTCCCATATATACATTCAACAGTTAGAAAGCCAGAGATGAAGAAAATTATTTCTGAGATTATAGAAAGATACAATAAAGCTGAATTAAGGGAATTTTTAGATGCTATGAAAAAAGTTGGGTTTAAATATGGTTCAAAAGCTGGTTTAAGTGTAGCTATGACTGATGTAAAGACTCCACCAAAAAAAGCTGAAATATTAGAAAAGTATGAGGCAGAAGCTGAGAAAGTTCAAAAACTATATAAAGATGAAATCATTACAGAAACAGAGAGAAAGCAAAAAGTTATTGAAATATGGAACGAGGCAACGGATCAGGTTCAATATGCAATGAGTGCGGAGCTTGAATCAGAACAATTTAATCCAGTAGATATGATGGTTAAATCAGGAGCTAGAGGAAATATGATGCAGGTAAGACAACTTGCTGGAATGAGAGGTCTAGTAGCAAATCCAAAGGGTGACATTATTGAAAGTCCTATTAAGAGTAACTTTAGAGAAGGAATGTCGGTTTTAGAATATTTTATTTCAACACACGGAGCAAGAAAAGGTCTTGCTGATACAGCATTAAGAACTGCTGATTCAGGATACTTAACTCGAAGGCTTGTTGATGTAGCAGCAGGTATTGTAATCAAGGAAAAAGGAGATGAAAATATAGACTGGAGAGGTCTTACTAAGAAAATAAAAGACGCAGATGGAAAAGTAAGTAAATATTTACATTCGTCTATTTTTGGGAGAGTTCTAAGTGAAGATATAAAGAAGAATAAAAAGACAGTTGAATATGGAGACAATAAAAAATTAAACAAAGGAACCTTTATAGATGCAGAGGTCTTAGATGCTATTAGTAAGTCAGGTGTCGACAGTATTAAAGTACTTTCTCCATTTAATTCACTTGATCCTGAATCAATGGAACCATTATGTTATGGATTTAGCTTAGCAACAGGAAGCCCTGTTGAAGAGGGAGAAGCTGTTGGTATAATTTCTGCACAATCTATTGGTGAGCCTGGAACTCAATTAACTATGAGAACATTTCATACAGGAGGTGTTGTTGGTCTAGACATTACATCAGGTCTACCAAGAATTGTTGAACTTTTTGAAGCAAGAACACCTAAAGGTAAAGCAGTCCTTTCATTGATTGAAGGAAAGATTAAGTCAATTGATCCTAATGAAGAAGGAAATAGAATTATTACAATTCAAAACGAAAAAGAAACAATTGAAGAATTAGTGCTTAGAAGACAAACCTTACTTATAAACCAAGGCGATAAAGTACAAGCAGGTCAGTCACTAACTACAGGACCTAAAGATCCAAAAGAAGTTTTACAGATAAATGGTGTTAGAACGTGCCAAGAATATCTTGTAGACGAAGTACAAAAAACTTATCGTGATCAAGGAGTTGAAGTTCATGATAAGCATGTTGAAATGATAGTAAGACAGATGTTGAGGAGAGTTCGAATTGTTAGAACTAATGATTCAGACTTTCTTCCAAATGAATTAGTTGATTCAACATTATTTAGAAATGCTAACCAAGAGTTAGTAAAGAAAGGAAAAGTACCTGCTGAAGGTAGGCCTGAACTTATGGGTATCACAAAAGCTAGCCTTGCAACAGATTCATGGTTATCAGCAGCTTCTTTCCAAGAAACAACGAGAGTACTCACAGAGGCAGCAATGAAAAAGAGCACAGATGCTCTTTCGGGCCTTAAAGAGAATGTGATAATTGGTACACTTATACCTGCAGGAACAGGTTCAAATGCGTATCAAAAATTAGAACCTTCTTTACCAGGTGCTCCTGAGGTTTCTGAACTAGGATTTATGGAGAAATCTTCTGATATTGAAGAATCTGAAGAAGACTCTCTTCCAAATCCAGCACAATGGCTAGCTATGTTAGGCGATGAAGGAGACGAAGAAACAGAGTAAAAACTTGTTAATAATTCATTGTTGTAAGTTTAAATCTGTCATATACTTCTTTTTCGGTAAGAAAAAATACTAATTTTAGATTGGAATAATAATGCCTACTACACAACAGTTGGTTAGAAAAGGACGAAAGTCTAAAGTGTCTAAGGAAAAGACACCTGGATTAAAAGGTGCACCTCAAAGAAGAGGTGTTTGTACTCGTGTTTATACAGTTACTCCAAAAAAACCAAACTCAGCTTTGAGAAAGGTATGTAGAGTAAGGCTTTCAACAGGGACTGAGGTTACTGCATATATTCCAGGTGAAGGTCATAATCTCCAGGAGCACTCTATTGTTTTAGTCAGAGGAGGTAGAGTAAAAGACCTTCCAGGAGTTAGGTATAAAGTTATTCGTGGTGCTCTAGACACTTCAGGAGTAACAGATAGAAAACAAGCTAGATCAAGATATGGAAGTAAAAAAGGTTAAAGATGAGAAGAGGACCATCATTAAAAAGAAAACCAGAAGCTGATCCATTATTTAATAGTATTTTAGTTTCTCAACTTACTAATCAGGTTTTACTAGACGGGAAAAAAGACACAGCCAGGAATATAGTTTACAAAGCTCTCGAACTGGTTGAAAAGCAAGTTGGTGGGGATCCTTTAAATATATTGAAAGAGGCGTTTGAAAATGTTAAGCCTCAGATTGAAACAAAATCAAGAAGAGTTGGCGGAACTAATTACCAAGTACCTATGGAAGTGCCACATAGAAGAGGAACAACTTTAGCAATTAGGTGGATTGTTGACGCATCGAGGAAAAGAGGAGAAAAAACAATGTATGAACGCTTAGGGCGTGAAATCCTAGATGCAAGTAAAAATACAGGTGCCTCAGTTAAAAAAAGAGAAGATGTTCACAAAATGGCAGAATCTAACAGAGCCTTTGCTCATTACAGGTGGTAACCATGGGAGATAGAACTATAGATTTAAAAAGCTTAAGAAATATTGGAATTATGGCTCACATAGATGCTGGTAAGACAACTCTCACTGAGAGAATACTTTACTATACAGGGAAAACATACAAAATAGGAGAAGTTCATGATGGAGCTGCTGTAATGGATTGGATGGAACAGGAGCAAGAAAGAGGAATAACCATAACATCAGCAGCTACAACTTGTGCTTGGAATGATCATACAATTAATATAATTGATACACCAGGACACGTAGACTTTACCGTTGAAGTAGAGAGGTCGTTAAGAGTTTTAGATGGTGCAGTAGCTGTTTTTGATGGTGTTGCAGGAGTTGAGCCTCAATCAGAAACAGTATGGAGACAAGCCGATAAATATAATGTTCCAAGAATATGTTTTGTTAATAAATTAGATAGAACAGGCGCAGATTTTGACTTTGATGTTGAATCAATCATTGAAAGATTAGAAGCTAGGCCAGCAGTATTGCATATACCTATAGGATCAGAAGAAAATTTTGTTGGGGTTATTGATTTAGTAGAAATGAAAGCACATACTTGGACAAAAGATGATGGCTCAGAATGGGATATTTCGGACGTTCCTAACGAAAAGTTAGAAGAAGCAAAATCAAAAAGACAAGAACTTTTAGATATTGTTGCGGAAGCTGACGATGAAGTTCTTGAAAAATACTTAGGGGATGAAGAATTGAGCGTTGAGGAAGTAAAAAGAGCAATTAGGAAAGGTACCTTAGAGGGATTATTTGTACCTGTACTTGCTGGAAGTGCTTTTAAAAATAAAGGAGTCCAACTGTTATTAGATGCTGTAATTGACTACCTACCTTCTCCATTAGATATTGAACCAGTAAAAGGTTTTAAACCAGGTGATGAAGAAAATGAAATTGAAAGAAAACATTCTGATGATGAACCATTCTCTGCTTTAGCTTTTAAAGTGGTAAGTGATCCTCATGTTGGAAAACTGACTTATTTCAGAGTTTATTCAGGGGTTTTAAATAAAGGAGATAAGGTCCAAAACACTAGTACGGGAAAGGATGATCGTCTTGGGAGAATTCTTAGGATGCACTCTAATTCAAGAGAGGATATAGATTTTATTTCAACTGGAGATATAGTTGCAGGAGTAGGCCTAAAAAATGCCAAGACAGGAGATACTCTTTCTGATTCTTCTAATTTAATCCAGCTAGAGTCCATGACTTTCCCCGAGCCAGTAATTTCTGTTGCAATTGAACCAAAATCTAAGGCCGATGAAGAAAAATTATCAGAGGGCTTGCAGAAATTAGCAGAAGAAGATCCTACATTTAAAGTACATTCAGATGAAGAGACAGGACAGACAATAATTTCAGGAATGGGTGAGTTACATCTAGATATTCTTGTAGATAGGTTAAAAAGAGAATTTAGAGTAGAGGCAAATATTGGAAAGCCTCAAGTGGCATACAGAGAGGCAATAAAAAAACAAGTAAGTATTGAAGCTAAATATATTAGACAGAGCGGTGGTAGAGGCCAGTATGGCCATGTAATCATTGAGCTTGAACCGATTGAAGAGGGTTACGAATTTGTAGACCTAATAAAGAGTGGAAGGATTCCTAAAGAGTATATTCCTTCAGTAAACGCAGGCGTTGAAGCTGCAATGGAATCAGGTGTATTGGCTGGATATCCTTTAGAAAATATAAAAGCTACACTAGTAGATGGTTCTTATCATGATGTTGACTCTTCAGAAATGGCATTTAAAATTGCAGGATCAATGGCATTAAAAGATGGAGCAAAAAAAGCTGGAGTTAAACTTTTGGAGCCAGTAATGACAGTAGAAGTAGTTACACCGGAAGATTTTATGGGAGATGTTGTCGGAGATCTTTCCTCAAGAAGGGGAAAGATTGCTGAAATGGAACAAAGAGGATCTGCAAAGGTCATCAATGCAAAAGTTCCTTTATCAGAAATGTTTGGATACGCAACAGACTTGCGTTCACGAACACAAGGCCGTGCAACATTTACGATGCAGTTTGATAGTTATGAAGACGTTCCCGACGCAATAACTAAAGAGATTACTGCAAGTATTCGTGGAGTAGAGGTGGAAGTTTAAGCTTGCATGTCAAGTTGAGACTTCATAAAAAAGGAGAAAAATATGTCAAAAGAAAAATTTGACCGTAGCAAGCCTCATGTGAATATCGGTACAATGGGCCACATTGACCATGGTAAAACCACATTGACGGCCGCTATAACAAAAGTTTTAGCCGAAGCTGGTTCAGGTGACGTTACAGCTTTTGAAGATATTGATAAAGCCCCTGAAGAGAGGGAAAGAGGAATAACAATCCAGATTGCACACGTAGAGTATGAAACTGAAAATAGACATTATGCTCACGTTGATATGCCTGGGCACGCTGATTATGTTAAAAACATGATTACTGGTGCAGCACAGGTAGATGGCGCAATCTTAGTTGTTTCAGCTGCAGATGGTCCAATGCCACAAACTAGAGAGCATGTTCTCTTAGCAAGGCAAGTCGGTGTTCCATCAATAGCTGTATTCCTTAACAAAGTTGACCAAGTTGATGATGATGAACTTTTAGATCTTGTTGAGATGGAAGTTAGAGAGTTATTAAATGAATATGATTTCCCAGGAGATGATGTTCCAGTAGTGAAAGGTTCAGCTTTAGCAGCCCTTGAAGGAAAAGAAGATGGTGTAAAAGCTGTTCTTGAGTTAATGGAAAATGTAGATTCCTACATTGAAGAACCAACAAGAGTAGTTGATAAGCCTTTCTTAATGCCTGTTGAGGATGTTTTCTCAATTACAGGGAGAGGAACAGTTGTAACAGGAAGAATTGAACAAGGAATTGTTAATGTTAACGAAGAAGTTGAAATCGTTGGTATTAGAGAAACAACAAAATCAGTATGTACTGGTGTTGAAATGTTCAGAAAGCTTTTAGATGAAGGTAGAGCTGGTGACAACGTTGGTTTATTATTAAGAGGTATTGATAAAGAAGACGTTGAAAGAGGCCAAGTTATTGCCAAACCAGGTTCAATAACGCCACATACCAAGTTTGAAGCTGAAGTTTATGTCCTTACAAAAGAAGAAGGTGGAAGACATAACCCATTTTTTAAAGGATATAGACCACAGTTTTATTTTAGAACTACAGACGTTACTGGTGAAGTAACTCTTCCTGAGGGTACCGAAATGGTTATGCCAGGTGACAATGTATCTATCTCTGTAGAGCTTATATCTCCAATTGCAATGGAAGAAGGAGTTAAGTTTGCTATCAGAGAAGGTGGCAGAACAGTAGGAGCAGGACAGGTAACAAAAGTTATTGAGTAATAAAAATAACCGGGAGTAGAATTAAACTCCCGGTTTTTTTGAGGAAAAATGGTAAAACAAGAACAGCAGATAAGAATAAAACTAAAAGCATACGACAATTATGTCGTAGATGAATCTGCACGTAAAATTGCTGAAACTGTAATAAAAACTCAAGCAAAAGTTAAAGGTCCTATACCCCTGCCAACACAAATTCATAGATATTGTGTAATTAGATCACCTCACGTTGATAAGAAATCAAGAGAGCATTTTGAGATGAGAATTCATAAAAGACTTATTGATATTGTTGAACCAACCCCAAAAACAGTAGATTCTTTAATGAGGTTAGATTTACCAGCTGGAGTAGAGGTGGAAATTAAGTTATGAACACCTTAATTGCAAAAAAAGTAGGAATGACTCAGATTTTTGACGAGAATTCCTATGCTTTGGGAGTAACAGTGCTTGATGTTTCGGACTGTAGAATTGTTCAAGTAAAATCTGAAGATAAAGATGGTTACAATGCTGCACAATTAACTATAGGTAAAGCTAAAAATATTAATAAACCAATATCTGAGCATTATAAAAAATATAATGTTGAACCAGGTCAAGGTTTGTATGAGGTTCCTATAGATTCTGATTCTGGCCTTGAGTCAGGAATGAATATAAATGTAATGGACTTTTTTGAAGTTGGCCAAAAAGTAGATATTACTGGTTATTCAAAAGGACATGGATTTACTGGAGTTATGAAAAGATATAATTTTAAAGGACAAAAAGCAAGTCATGGAGTACATAAAGTTCATAGAGCAGGTGGCTCAATAGGAAATGCATCTTATCCAGGACATGTATTTAAAGGTCAGAAGATGGCAGGGAGAATGGGTAATGAGAAAAAGACTATTCAATCAGTTACTGTTGTTGGGATAAATGAAGAGAAAAATTATCTCTTAGTAAACGGTTCTGTACCTGGAAAAAAAGGAAATATAGTTCAGATTAGATCAGCTGTAAAACTTCCATCTAGTGATGGCAGTACTGTAACATCAGGCAAAATTATTGAAAGGTCTCAAGACCAATCTAGAGTATTAGAAGAAGAGTAAATTATGAGTGTTAAATTAAATACATATATTACAAAAGAAAATAAAATTTCAAAAAAGCAATACCCAATAAATGTTACTGATGAAATTAATATAGGTTTATTACATCAAGTTGTTACTTCAAATAGAACAAACCATAGGAATAACACAGCATCAGTTAAAACAAGAGCTCAAGTTTCAGGAACAGGAGCAAAGCCCTGGGCTCAAAAAGGAACAGGTAAAGCAAGACAAGGTTCCCTAAGGTCTCCACAGTTTGTTGGAGGAGGAGTTGCCCACGGGCCGGGTGGTAGAGTTTATAAAGATAGAACGCCAAAAAAAATGAAAAGAAAATCTTTAAATATGGCTTTATCTCAAAGAATTACTGAAGATGCCGTTTTTGTAATTGATGCTAGTGATATGGATAAGCCTTCATCTAAATTAGCTTCCTCAATTCTTGGAGAATTTGATATTGATAGGTCATTCACTTTTGTTTACGGAGAGAACGATGATACTATTTTGAAATCATTTAGAAACTTAGAAAAATCAAATCTGGTATCTTATTTAAAGCTTTCAACTTTTGATGTTATATCTACTGATTTTATAATTTTTTCTCAAAGTGCAATTAATTTAATATCAGGAAATAAAGAATGAAATATTTAGAAGACGTATTAATTGCACCACTCATTTCAGAAAAATCTTATGATAGAATTGCTGATTCAAATTCATATACATTTTTTGTTCACTCAAATTCAAATAAACCAGAAATTAAAAGAGCTGTACAGGAATTATTTGATGTAGATGTACTTTCTGTTAATACAATGTATAGAAAAGGCAAGAAGAAAAGATTCGGATATGTTTTTGGCCAGCAAAGCACAAGGAAAATAGCAATAGTAACTCTCCAAGAGGGTCAAACTATAGAAGCTTTTGGAGTTTAATTATGGGATCAAAGAAAATAAGACCAGTTACCCCAGGAATGAGGGGACAAGTATCTGGTGATTTTAAGGAAATTACTAAATCAAAGCCAGAAAGATCACTTCTTGATTCGAAGAAATCTACAGGCGGAAGAAATAATAAAGGTCGTATTACCTCTAGGCATAGAGGAGGAGGCCATAAGCAAAAATATAGAGTAATTGATTTCAAGAGAGTTAAGGATGGAATACCAGCTAAGGTTGCAGCTATAGAGTATGATCCAAATAGAAATGCAAGAATAGCTTTACTCCATTATGTTGATGGTGAAAAATCTTATATTATTGCACCGGATGGATTGTCGGTCGACAATTTTATTGAATCTGGACCTAAATCTGATATTAAAGATGGAAATTGTTTACCCTTAAGAAATATTCCTGCAGGAACTTTTGTACATGGAGTTGAGCTTCGTCCTGGTGGTGGTGCAAAAATGGCAAGATCAGCTGGTTCTTCTGTTCAATTAATGAGTAAAGAAGGAGGGCTGGCATTATTAAGATTACCTTCTGGCGAAATGAGAACAGTACCAATGGATTGTCGTGCAACTATAGGTACTGTCGGAAATGCTGAAGCAGAGCTTACAAAACTAGGAAAAGCTGGAAGGAAGCGTTGGAAAGGTGTAAGACCGCAAACAAGAGGTGTGGCAATGAATCCAGTTGACCACCCTTTAGGCGGAGGAGAAGGAAAATCATCAGGAGGTAGAACACCTGTTAGTCCATGGGGAAAACCAGAAAAGAAAACTAGGAAAAAGAAAAAATATAGTAATAAATCAATTGTTAGAGGAAGATCTCAGAAAGGTAGAGGTTAAATTATGTCCAGAAGCTTAAGAAAGGGACCATTTGTTGACAATCATCTTTTAACAAAAGTTGAGAATGCACAAAACAGTGGAGATAAAACAGTCATTAAAACTTGGAGCAGACGCTCTACTGTTGTTCCTGAAATGGTCGGATTAACTTTAGCTATACACAATGGAAGGCAACATTTACCAGTATTTATAACAGAAGCAATGGTAGGTCATAAGTTAGGCGAATTTGCACCTACAAGAACATTCAGAGGACACCCCGGACAGACAACATAATGGAAAATCAAGTAGTTAAAGCAAAAAGTAAATACCTTAGACAATCACCTTATAAGGTTAGATTGGTTTTAAATTTGATAAGAGGCCTAGAGGTAAATGAGGCTTTAAATGTTCTCACCTTCACTAAAAGAAAAGCTGCTGATGAAATAAAACAAGTTTTAGAAAGTGCAATTGCAAATGCAGAAACTAATTTAGGATTAAATTCTTCAAGTCTTTTTATATCGAAGGCTATTGCTGATGAAGGACCAACCTTAAAAAGATTTAGACCAAGAGCGAGAGGTAGAGCTGGAAGAATAAATAAAAGAACTTCCCATCTTACAATCGAGCTAGAAAGTGTAGGAGAATAATGGGTCAAAAAACACATCCTTACGCATTCAGAATAGGCATCGTTAAAGATTGGAAATCAAGATGGTTTAGTAATAAAGATTATACAAAATTAGTTAATCAAGATTACAGGATAAGAGAATTTCTTTCTTCTCAGTTAATAAAAGGAGCTGTTTCAAGAATTGAGATAGAAAGAACAAGAGATAAAGTACAGGTAGATATTCATACAGCAAGACCAGGTGTTGTAATTGGCAGAAAAGGAACAGAGGCAGATAGATTAAGAAAAGGTTTGGAAGAGCTTTGTAGCCAACCAGTAAAGTTAAACATTATTGAAGTAAGAGAAGCAGAGTTAGATGCTCAATTGTTAGCGCGTGCTATTGCAGATCAGCTTGAAAGTAGAGTTGCTTTTAGAAGAGCAATGAAACGTGCTGTGTCGGCGGCTTTAAAAGCTGGCGCAGAAGGTGTAAGGGTTGAATGTTCTGGTAGATTAGGTGGAGCAGAAATGGGAAGACGTGAATGGTACAGGGAAGGAAGAGTACCTCTTCACACGCTAAGAGCAGATATTGATTTTGGAAGAGCAGCTGCTCATACAACAGTAGGAGCTTTAGGTGTAAAAGTTTGGGTTTACAAAGGCGATGTAGTTGCATCAAATAAACTAAGACAAGAAAAGATAGCTGCCGAGGCAAGCTTAGCTAGTGGAGGCCCAACAAGTGGGAGAGTAAAATCTGTAAAATCGAGAGTTGAAGCCGCTGTTGGCGAATCTAAAGATTCTAAAATTTTGGAAGCTGGTGGCGGGAAGAAATCAGGAGAAGCAACTTCAAAGATAGTTGAAGCTGGTGGAGGGACAAAAATAACTCCAGTAAAAGCTCAAGAGCAATTTGAAGAAGAAAAATCAATACTGGAAGAAGAATAAAGTATGTTAATGCCGAAGAAAACAAAATATAGAAAATCCCACAGGGGAAGAAGAAAGGGCATGTCCAAAGGAGGAAATGAGGTTAAATTTGGAGATTATGGTCTTCAAGCTATTGAAACTTCATATATAACAGGTAGGCAAATTGAGGCTGCAAGAATAACCATTACTAGAACAATGAAAAGAGGAGGAAAAGTATGGATTAATATATTTCCTCATAAACCAATTACACAAAAACCTGCTGAAGTTCGAATGGGATCAGGTAAAGGTAATGTAGAGTATTATGTTGCTGTAGTAAAGCCAGGAAGAATTATTTTTGAAATCTCAGGAGTTTCTGAAGATGTAGCAAGAGAAGCTATGAGAAAAGCTGGACATAAATTACCAATTAGAACAAAGTTTGTTATGAGGAATGTATGAGTATTCAAAATTTAAGAGAGTTGTCAGTTATGGAACTAGAGAATAAGATATTAGATCTTAAAAAAGAGTTAATGGAATCAAGATTTTCATTAGCAACTAGTCAGATAGAGGATACTTCAATA
>CABWZY010000017.1:0-9947 GCA_902510055.1 uncultured Candidatus Actinomarina sp.
TACTGAATATAGATAATTTTTTATTTACAATTGTTGGTGAAACTCCTAAGTAACCAAATTCTTTACTGTTTATTATTCTTTTTTCTAATATTGTATTCGTTATAATTTTATTTTCATTTCTAATTAATTTGATTTCTACATATTGTTCTGGATTTTTTTCAATTAAATTTACTAATTCTTCCCAATTATTTACTTTTATACCATTAAATTCATAAATTTTATCACCAGGTAATATACCTGCTTTTTGAGAAGGTGCTTCAATCTTATTATTAATAGACTCACCAATAGAAGATATCTCTAATGTAGGTTCACTAATTCCATTTATATTTACAACAAAGAAGATAATAACCCAAGCAGATATAAAATTAACAATAATACCTGATAGTGATATAAAAAGCTTTGTATTCCATTTAGAAGTATGAAATAATTCATCTTTACTGAAACCAATTGTCTCTTCAGATTCATCCATGCCAGGTATTTTTACATAGCCACCTAGTGGTAATGCTTTAATACCATATTCTGTATTGTTCTTTTTGAAAGAAAACAATTTAGGCCCGAAACCTACAAAAAACTCAGATACTGCAACCCCAGACTTTCTTGCAGCTAAGTAATGCCCAAATTCATGCAATATAACAAAAAATGTTAAAAATAATATAGTCAATAAACCATTCATGATTAATTTATCACCACTAAATGCTGAGGAAAGAAAATTCTGTAACTAGCAATAAAAATACGAAACTCAATAAGTAAGAATCAACTCTATCAAGAAAACCACCATGGCCTGGTAGTGTATCAGAAGAATCTTTTATACCTATAGAGCGTTTAATTCTTGACATAAATAAGTCACCAACAACACCAAATAATATAAATATAAATGAAATTAAAATAGTAACAAATAAGCTTGAATCAAGATTTATAGAAATATTTATACTCATAAATATTGTTCCAAAAACTAAACCAAATATTAAACCCTCAATCGTTTTATTTGGTGAAATTGATTCAATGAGCTTTCTTTTACCTATTCTTCTTCCTGCTTCATATGCTGCAATATCAGATATTGCAATAGATAAAATAGCAAGATAGGTAAATAATACTTTATATTCGATCAATATATAGGCTATTGAAACAACACCTAGCGAAAACCAAGTATGGAAAATTAATACAGAACCAAATTTTTCATAAATACCATAGTTTATGAAAGTTCCTGTATAAATAATAAGACCTATTGGAAATATAAAAAAAGAATAGTGAATTTTTGATATATCATAAAAATATAATATTAATAAAGGCGCTATTGGAGAATAAATCAATAGTGTATAAGGAATATATAAATCATATTCAAATATATCAAACCACTCTTTAGAACAAATTAAAGATACTAAAAGTAATAAAACAAAAGCACTTAACTTACTAATAAAAAATAATGAAAGAACCAACAAGAGAATAACGCCAGTAATAACTCTTGGATTGTTTTTTATAAATTGATTATTTGCTTCTTCTTCATATTGAACCTCAGTCTCAGAAGGAACTTCAATAACACCTGGCCAAAATGTACCATCTTCATCAGATACAAAATATTTTTTATACTTCAAGTAATTCATCTTGTTTTTTTGATAGAATATCATCGATTTTTGAAATATAAAGATCTGTTATTTTTTGTATTTCTCCTACAATTCTTTTTGTTTCATCTGAAGATGAATCAGATAGTAACTCAGATACATTGTCTATACCATTTCTTCTATGTGATCGAATTGATATTTTCGCATCTTCAGTTTCTTTTGAAGCAACCTTTGTTAATTCTTTTCTTCTTTCTTCAGAAAGAGCTGGTATAGGTATTCTTATAATATCTCCATCAACTGATGGGTTTAAACCAATATCTTCATTTTGAATTGATTTTTCTATTTCATTTATTGAACTTTTATCAAAAGGTTGAATTACTATCAATTTAGGATCAGGTATATTTATTGTTGCTAATTGCTGTAACGGAGTTTTAGTTCCGTAATATTCTACGTTAATATTTGAAACTAAACTTGGATTTGCTCTTCCAGTTCTAATTTTAGATAAAGCATCAATAAGGTGAGTTATCGAAAGCTTCATATTGCTTTCTACATCAGATATTATTTCTTCTTCCATTATTATTTAATAACTGTTCCCAGTTTATCACCTGTCAATACTTTATAAATATTATCTTTTTTAGTACCATCAAAAACTCGAATAGGCATCTTATTTTCTTCACATAAAGTTATAGCTGTTAAATCCATAACGCCTAACTTACTATCAACTACTTCTTTATAGGAGATTTCTTTATACATTGAAGCGTCTATGTTTTGTTCAGGGTCTTTGTCAAAAACACCTTCAACTCTAGTAGATTTAATAACTTCTTCTGCGTCTATTTCTGCAGCTCTTAACGAAGCTGCTGTGTCTGTTGTGAAATATGGGTTACCAGTACCAGCAGCAAATATTACTATTCTTCCTTTTTCAAGATGTCTAATAGCTCTTAATCTTATATAAGGTTCAGCAACAGCTGTCATATCAATTGCTGATTGGACTCTAGTTTCGTTTCCATTTCTATCTAGAGCATCTTTTAGTGCAATAGAATTAATAACTGTAGCTAACATACCCATATAATCTGCATTAGCTTGCGCTATATCTTTAGCAGATTCTTGAACGCCTCTAAAAAAATTGCCTCCGCCTACTACTATTGCTACTTGTATTCCTTCTTTGCTTGCTTTTGAAATCTCATTAGAAATTCTATTTAATATTGTTGGAGAAATTCCAAAATTAGTCTCTGAATCAGCAAAAGATTCACCGGAGAGTTTTAAAAGAACTCTCTTACTCATTTAAGTACCTATCTCTATGTGTGAAAATTGTTTTATATAGATTTTTTCACCTAATTTTCCAGACATCTGATCAATCATGTTTCCAACTGTTCCTTCGTATAATTCAGGATTGCAAAATATCTGTTCACTTAATACAGTATCTGAATAAAAAGAATTTATCTTTCCTTCTATAATTTTTTCTACTACCTCTTTAGGTTTTCCTTCGTTTTCTGATTGTTTTTGAATTATTTCTTTTTCTTCATTTAGTTTTGTATCTGGTATTTCATCAATATTTAAATAAGAAGGTTTCATTGCTGCAATGTGCATTGCTATTTGTTTAGCTGTAGATTTGAATTCATCTGACTTTGCTACAAAATCAGTTTCACATGCTAATTCAACTAATACTCCTGCGACAGCTCTATCTTGTTGATAATGAATATAATCTCCAATAGTTCCTTCATTTGCATCTTTTCCAGATCTTTTTTTTGAATCAGCTAATCCTTTTTCTCTTAAATATTTAACAGCTTTCTCAAAATCAGAATCGTTTTCCTTTAAAGCTTCCTTAGCATCCATCATACCTGCTCCTGTCATGTCTCTTAATTTTTTAACATTTTCAGCTGAGATAGTCATTATTCAGTCTCCTCTTTTACGGAAGCTTTTTTTCTTTTGCCTAATCCTTTCAAACAAGAATCAGCAATTGTTGACGCTATCAATTCTATTGATCTAATTGCATCATCATTACCAGGGATTACTATATCTACATGTTCTGGATTCACATTCGAATCAGCAAGACCAATTACAGGAATATTTAGTTTTTTAGCTTCAGTTAAAGCTGTAGTTTCATTTAATAAATCTACAATAAATATTGCATCAGGTACTTTATTTAACTCAACGATACCACCTATTGATTTTGTTAATTTTGCAATTTCTCTTCTAATTCTAAGTCTTTCTGGCTTTGGGTATGAATTAATTTCTCCTGAACTTTCAAGCGCATTTAATTCTTTTAAATAAATTACTCTTTTAATAATTGTTTTAAAATTTGTAAGCATACCACCCAACCATCTTTGATTAACATATGGCATCTCTGCTCTTGTTGCTTGTTCTTCTATAACTTTTTGTGCCTGTGGTTTAGTACCTACAAATAGTACCTTCCCACTGTTTGCTACTAGTTTTTGAACAAAATCTTGTGCTTCTTCTAACGCTGAATAAGTAATCCTTAAGTCAAGAATATGGATACCACTTTTATCGGTATAAATGTATTTATCCATTTTAGGATTCCATCTTTGTGTTTGATGACCAAAATGGACCCCAGCCTCAAGCAATTCTTTCATTGTTGCTGACATATTTCTCCTTTGGTTGTTTCATCCCATATTCCTTGCATCTGCACTTCCAAACTTTCGTTCACCAAGGAAGCTTGTAAATATGGTGCCTATTTCATATAAATATTAATACTATTAATTTATTAATCAACCCCTAGGATGTGTTCTTTTATATTTCGCTTTAAGTTGTTTCTTTGATACATGAGTGTATATTTGAGTAGTACTTGGATCAGTATGACCTAACATTTCTTGAACAACTCTAAGATCTGCTCCACCATCTAATAAATGTGTAGCAAAGGTGTGTCTAATGCTATGTGGAAATGTACCTAATCTTAAATTTACTATACGTTGTATTTCTCTTTCTGATATTTTCTTTCCCCTAACACCTAGGAATATAAAATTTTCTGAATATTTATTCTTATATTCATTTCTATGAGTATTAATCCAAAGTTGTAATAAATTATAAGCAGTATCGGTCATTGGTAATATTCTTGTCTTATTTCCTTTACCTAACACTTTTATTGATTTGTTTTTATTTAAATCATTAATTTTCATATTTGATAATTCAGAAACTCTAAGACCTGATGAATAAAGTAATTCAATTATTGACTTGTCTCTTACTTCTTTGGTTGATGAGGTAGGGATAGTATCTAGAAGTTTATTAATATAATTACTAGTTAAGATTGTTGGTAATTTTTTTTCAGTTTTCATATTTTTAATACTTTTAATATCTTTTAAATTTAATTTTTTTTGATTTTTACACCATTTAAAAAAATTACTGATTGAAACAATTTTTCTATTTATTGTTGTTTTAGCATATTTGCTTTTCGATAAATTTTGTATATATTTCTCAATATCGTAATAATTGACTTTGTTTTTATTTACATATTCAAAATATTTTAAAATGTCTGTTTTGTAAGAAATAATTGTGTATTTAGAGTACCCCTTAATTTTTCCAAGATAATCTAAATATTCATTTATTAACTCTTTTTGATAGCTTTTATTATCTAGCTTCAAGTCTTTGCTCTAATCTTCTTTGCAATATTGATAAAAATAAGGTTATACATAAATAACAAACTGTTAAAACTAGATATGTTTCTTGAAATCGGAACGTACTTCCAGCATATAATCTTCCTTTGTATGTAAGGTCTTGTACAGCTAAAACTGATAATAATGATGAATCTTTCATCATAGATATAAAATCATTACCTAATGCTGGCAGCATATTTCTAAATGCTTGAGGTAATACAATATACCTCATTACTTGTCTATCGTTTAAACCTAATGATGCTCCACCCTCACGTTGACCTACAGAGACAGATTCAATTCCTGCTCTAAATACTTCAGCTATATATGCTCCATAAAATATTGATAAAGCAATTATTGCCCTAATAATCATTGGTACATTGCCATTGTTTATATTAAGAAATTTTGCAGCATCTACAACTACAACAAATGCAATTGTAAATATTAAAATTAATATAGGGACTCCCCTAACGAATTCAATATAAGTACGAGATAAAGTATTTGATATTTTATTTTTTGAAATATTTCCTATACCTAGCAATAAACCTAAAATAAGAGCTATTACAAAAGATATAAGTGTTGATGCAAAAGTAATTTTTAAGCCAGGAATAATATATTTAAAAGCTTTAAGATACTCTTCACCAGTAATAATTTTAAAAACCATATAGGCAATCAAAAAGAAAAGTATGAAAGCCCATGTGTTGTCAACTTTAAATATTTTTTTAAACATACTATCTAATAATAAAACAATAGGCACGGAAATCCGTGCCTATTGAATAAATATAATTCTTTAAAATTAAAGGTTATACTTCACAATCCTCTGGTAGATATTCAGCTGGAATTTGAGCATCACATTCTGCGATATCATCATAAGAAACTGTAAAACCAGGTGAAAAGAATTTATCATTTAATTCTGTTAATTTTCCACTTGATTTCATATCAGCTAATCCTTGGTTGACAACATCAACTAATGGACTTCCTTCAGGGAAAGCAAAACCTAATGGATCAGTTTGTAATCCTTCACCTACTAGTTTTACCTTATCCTTGTTTGCACCCATGTATCCAAGACCTGCAACTTCATCAACTATAGAAGCAGCAGCATCTCCAGAAATTACAGCAGCTATTGCAAAATCAAAAGTATCATAAGCGTCAACCTTATCATCTCCAAATAACTTAACTGCTAATTCATAGTTAGTTGTACCTTTTTGAGTAGCAACTTTATAATCTCCACTTACAATATCTGCAGCTGAAGTAATGTCATCATTTCCAGCAGCTACAAGCATTCTTTGTTGAAGAACTATATAACTATCAGAAAAATCAACAATTTTATCTCTTTCTGCAGTTATAGATATTCCATCACCAGCAATCATATATTGACCGTCAGCAACTGCTTGGATCATTCCATCCCATGCAGCTGGAACATATACAGGTGTAAAGTTCATTAATTCTGCCATATGATTAAATACGTCATAGTCCCAACCCTTAGCTTCACCATCAGTTGGATCAACGTAATTGAAAGGAAGGTATGCATTTTCAACAGCAAAAGTAAACTCACAACCATCTAAATCTGGCAAACCGTTGCTGCCAGTACTAATTTCTACTTCATCACATGGAACAGCTGCGCTTGAACATGCAGTTGCTACCATTGCTAAAGCAAAAAATAGTATTAATGTCTTTTTACTTTTCAAGTTATAGACCTCCGTTTATATAGAGTAATTATTACACAATTATTTCTTAATATAAATAAGTAATAAAATAAATTTATGTATCTAAAGTATCTTTATAATTAGGTTTTCTTTTTTCAATAAACGCAGCCATTCCTTCTGCTGCATCAGGATGGATAAATCTTTGATTTTGGTTAATTCCTTCTAAATCTAGAGTTTCAGAAAAGGATAAATCTAACCCTTGTTTAATTTGGTCTTTAATCATACATATAGAAATAAAACTTTGATTATTTAATAATCCAATTAAAGCTGACAACTCATTTTCTAAATTATCTTTATCTGTCAACTTATATAGCATTCCTAAATTTTCCATAGTTTTTCCATCAATCTCATTTGTTGTCATCATTAATTCTTTTGCTTTTTGAAGCCCTATCATTCTTGGAAGATTCCAAGAGCCGCCGAAATCTACTACAAGCCCTCTTCTTGCAAATACTTCTATATATCTTGTTTCAGGAGTAGCTATTATAAAATCACTTAGCAGAATCATATTTGCACCTGCTCCTGCACATATTCCATCAACAATTGCAATAACTGGTTTTTTACAATTCCATAATGCCTTAGCTGCAAGATTAACATCTTCCATCAATGCTTTAATATTCTCTGCTAACTGTGCTCCTGATGAAAAATTTCCATTGATTTCTGATAAAACTAAATACTTTTCTTCACTTTTTTCAAATTTTTCAATTTCTGTTTTTAATTCTTTCCAATCATTTGCAGAGATAGAATTAGATGTTTGATCATCATTAAAGGAGATATATAAAGCATCATCTTTACGTTTTGTTTCTATAGTCATAAATTAAAGTTTAATATATATCGATATAAAATGTAAATATGGGTTTTGATCCAAACAGGCCTTATAAAGCTAACAAGTATGATTACATTAATATTGTTTTTTGTTTTATTTTGGCAATGCTTGCTATTTATTGGGCGTTAAATTAAACGAGCTACGATGTAGTTCAGTTAAACCATATTTTTTAATACTTTCCCTATGAGCTTTTGTTCCATAACCTTTGTTGCGTTCAAATAAATAATGAGGATATTTTTTAGATAATTCAATCATTAAATTATCTCTATAAACTTTTGCAATAATACTTGCTAATGCAATAGCTTTACTATTGTCTTCTCCCCTTACCAGCGAAACAGCTGAAAATTTATAAATTTTAAAATGATCAACATAAACTTTTTCAGTACCCGTATATATTTCTTCAATTGAATTTTCTAATACTATTTTATTTGCTTTTGAAATACCTACTTCATCAATAATTTTATTAGAACATTCTGAAATAGAATAAGATATATTACTTTTTGAAATTTGTTCAAATATTTTATTTCTTTTTTTTTCACTTAATTTTTTTGAATCTTTAACTTCTCCTAATAAATATTCATGAGATTTGTTGATTTTTACAGCTGAAGCCACAATTGGTCCAGCAAAGGATCCTCTCCCTACTTCATCAGCACCAACTACATATTGACCTGGATCATTATTCCAAATTGTATTTTCAATCATTTATTAATTTAAATTCTTTAAATGGATATATTTTATAGACTGCTTTGCCTATTACTTGATCAAGGTTGACAGATCCATATATTCTTGAATCAATACTATTTTCTATATTGTCACCAAGTACAAATATTGTATTTTTAGCAACAATATAAGTCCCCTCTTGTGTAGTTCTCGTTCTTAAAACATTCTCTATGTTTATAAGTTCTCCATTATTATATATTTTTCCATCACTAGTTATTTCCACAACATCATCCTCTATACCAATAACTCTTTTTATAAAAGCTGTATCAATTGCTAATTGTTCTTTATTAAGATTCCATACTTGTAGTGAGTCATAAAATTCTTGATATGTATTTTTATTGTAAACGTAATTTGGATTATAAAATACTATGACATCCCCAATAACATAATTCATGTTTATTAATTTATCTTTAACAACTAATACTCTGTCATTAATATTTAAAGTTGGTTCCATAGAAGCAGATGGAATATAGTAGATTTGAACAATAAACGTTCTAATAAATGTAGCTACAAGTATTGCAGTTATGAAAAGAGCTATATTTTTTATATATTTAATAATATTTTTATATTAGTAAATTACTTTCGATCTTCTTTAATTTTTGCAGATTTTCCAATTCTATCTCTTAAGTAATATAGTTTAGATCTTCTAACTTTACCTTTTCTTATAACCTCTATAGAGTCAATTATAGGAGCATTAATAGGGAAAATTCTTTCTACACCAACACCAAATGATAATTTTCTTACTGTAATTGTTTTATTTATACCAACTCCATTAATTGATATAATTACACCTTCAAAAGTTTGAACTCTTTCTCTGTTTCCTTCTGATACTTTTACATTAACTTTTACAGAATCTCCAGAATTTATATCTGGTAAATCTGTTTTTAGTTGATCTTTTTCTATCTGTTCTATTAAATTCATTGGTACCTCAAAGTGAAATTATATTATCTAAATTAGATTAAATGTCTTTTAAATTATTCTTTTTCCATTCTTCTATTCCTTTATGATTACCTGATAACAATACCTCTGGAACGCTCATATTTTTATATGTTTCTGGCCTGGTGTAAACAGGGAAATCGTATTTTCCTTTAATAAATGTCTCGTTTACTAACGATTCTGAGTTTCCAAGTACTCCAGGCAACCTCCGTATCAAAGCTTCCATTAAAAACATGGCAGGCACTTCACCTCCGGATACAACAGCTTCACCAATTGATACTTCATAATCACTATGAATATCTATAATTCTTTGATCAAAACCTTCATATCTTCCACAAATTATATTTATTGATTCATATGTGTGAAGTTTGTTAATCATACTTTCATTTAGCTTTTCTCCTGAAGGTGTTAAAAATATGTTTGCTTCAGCTTTATTCTTTTCTATTGCCTTGTCTATGGGTTCAATCATCATAACCATTCCTGGACCACCTCCATATGGAGCGTCATCTGTTTGTTTATAATTTCCAATGCCATATTCTCTTAAATTAATGGTATTTAATGTAAATATTTTATCGTTTAAACCATTTGATATAACACC
>CABWZY010000018.1:0-9081 GCA_902510055.1 uncultured Candidatus Actinomarina sp.
TAAGAAAAGATGTTACAGCAAAGCTTTATGGAGGAGACGTTACTAGAAAAAGAAAATTATTAGAAAAACAAAAAGAAGGCAAAAAGAAGATGAGAAATATAGGTAAAGTTGAAGTTCCTAAAGAAGCCTTTAAAGAATTCTTGAAGGAATAATGCACATACCAACAATATACAATGAGGATGCTGCTGAGAGTTATGAATCCATAACCTTAAATGATGATAAGTTGCATCATTTAAATAAAGTTTTAAGAGTAAAAAATAATTCACCAATAAAAGTAACTAACGGAAAAGGGTTAATGTATTTTGGCAAATTTGAAGATAACAAAGTTAAGATAACTTCAAAAAAAGAATATCAAAGAGGAAAAAGTATCAATATTTTTATTCCCCCCATTCAAGATAAAAATAGATTCAGATTTATGATCGAGAAACTAGGTGAGTTGAATGTTAATTCAATAACAATTGCGCCTACTGACTACTCACAGAAAGTTAATGTAAATAGTGAGAAAATATTTAATTGGTTAGTTTCTTCTATTGAACAATCTGGAACCCCTTTTATTCCTGATTTAGAGCTTTGTGATGAAATTGATTTTACTAAATTCAACCACGCATTAGACATAAGAGGAAAAAATTTAATTGAAAATCTGAGCTTTACAAATATAGCTATTGGGCCTGAGGGTGGTTGGTCTGAAGATGAATTAGATAAATTTAGTTATACTTCTAATATTAATGAATTTACATTTAGAACTGAAACTGCAGCAATTGTTGCAGTATCCTTAATGATATAAATAAAAATATGGAAGAAAAATCAATATTTCAAATGATTTTAGATAAAGAAATAGAATCTGAAATAATTTATGAAGATGAAAAAATATTTTGCATAAAAGATATAAATCCAGCAGCAAAAGTACATTTATTAATTATTCCAAAAAAGAGGATAGAAACTATAAATGATTTGCAGGAGGAAGATAAAGATTTGATAGGTAGCATGGTGCTAGTTGCAAAAGAATTAGCAAAAAAATATGAAATAGATGAAAGTGGCTATAGGTTGGTTTGGAATACTAATGAAGATGGCGGACAAACGGTCTACCATATACACCTGCACCTATTAGGTGGCCAAAAGTTAAGAGAATTCTAATGGGAATTGAAAAAGTCATACCTTCAGAATTAGAGTTAGTTAATATTTTTGGAGTTAATGACAACAATCTAAAGTATATTAAATCAATGTTTCCGCTCTTAAAGATAAATGTAAGAGGCAATATTATTTATATAGATGGAGATAAAAAAGAAGTAAATGAAGTTCTTAGAATATTAGATGAGATGGTATCAATGAGCACAAATAAAGAAGTAATTGATCCAGCAGATGTGGAATTATTGTCGAAGATTAATTCGGGGATAAAGAGGAATAGTAATAAGATAAGCTCTGTAGAAATTATTGAAAATAAATCAATAAAAGTAAAAAATATTAACCAGTTTAAATACATGGAAACAATTTCAAATTCAACAATTACTTTTGGAATTGGTCCTGCAGGAACAGGCAAAACATTTTTAGCTGTAGCAAGCGCCGTAAAACTTTACGCCGAAAATAAGATAAGAAAAATAGTATTAACTAGACCAGCTGTAGAAGCAGGTGAGAGGTTAGGTTACTTACCAGGAGATCTTTCACAAAAAATTGACCCCTATTTAGTACCTTTGTTTGATGCGTTGGAGCATTTCTTTGGTAATGAAAAATTAGGATACTTAATAGAGAAAAGAAATATCGAGATTGTACCATTAGCTTACATGAGAGGTAGGACTTTAAATGATGCTTGTATTATTTTGGATGAAGCTCAAAATGCAACAACTAATCAAATCAAAATGTTTTTAACAAGATTAGGAGAAAACTCAAAAGTAATAATTACTGGGGATGAAACACAAATAGATCTTTATAAGAAAGATTATTCAGGATTAAGAAAGACAAGAAAAAAGCTAGCTAATATTGATGAGATTTCAGTCATGGAATTTGAAAATAGTGATATTGTTAGAAACCCAATTGTATCAAAGATATTAGATGTATTTCCAGAATAATGATTAAAGAATATATCTTTCATATAAAAAAATTATTATACGTTGTTGTGTTTGGATCTTTAGTTTGGTTTATTTCATTTACATTATTTCCTGAAAACCAAATAATCAAAATTAGCATTGGAGATATGTCGCCAGCTACTTTTGTAGCTCCAAAATATATAGAGATTATTGATGAGGAAAAGACAGAAACAAATAAAGAAATTGCAATACAATCAGTTAGCCCAATTTATTCTATTGATAATGATTTAAACAATTCAGCTATAAACGGCATTACAGATATGTTTTTAACTGTTATTGAGGCACGAACAGATGAAAAATTAATAGTTGCAGAGGATGAAATTGTTGAAGAAGAGTCTGAGCCTGAAGTAGAAGTTGTTAATAATTCAAAAATAAAACAAATAGCAAATATAACTGAATCAATACTTTTCTCAACAATTTCTACTTCAACAGTTGAAGTTTTGGTAGAAATTTCAAATTATGATGTAAATAATAAGACAAGCTACCTTTCACAACTTGAATCAGAAACAAAGAACCAAGCAGATGAAATATTATCTGATGGAATAAATAATGAAAGTTTGAATCAGTTGAGACAAACTTTAGTTTCCAGTCCACCTTATCTAGATCTCCCAAGTGAATTATATGTATTAATACCTGAAAATAGAATTAGATCTACAGTAGCTGAATTGATTGCTGAAAATCTACTAGCTAATGAAAGACTAGAAGAAGAGTTATGGGAAGAGCAAAAAGCAAAAGTTGCACAATCGATTGAACCTGTAATAGTTAAATATTTTGAAGGAGATTTAGTTATAAGTGAAGGGGGAAGAATTAGTTCTGTTCAATATAAAGCCTTGGATAGGTTTGGTTATTTATCTGGAGAATCTAGAACTATTCAGACAGCTGCAATTCCAATTATATTTTCTATTTTCATTTTAATTTACTTCTTATTTTGGAGATTTAAAGATTCTATTTGGTTTAATGATAAAGAATTTTTACTATTACTAACTTTGATTCTCATTGCGTCTTTATTTTTAAGAGGCACTTCTTATTTTTCACAAAGTTTTGAAATCGATTATTTAAAATATGCTGTCCCAATATCTTTTGTAGGTGTTATTTCTGCAACATTATTAAATCTTAGGGCGACCTTAGTACTCTCATTATCTAGTGCACTCCTAGCTCTTGCAGGAGGAGGGAACATAGGACTTGTAGCTTTAGGGGGTGTACTAACAGTACTGCCGTCAGTATTTATTTCCGAGGACGTTGACCGTAGGTTGTTAAGAGGAAAAATTATTTATATTTCCTTAACACAGCCTCTTGTAGCATTTGGGGTCTATTTCTTTTTAAGAGAAGACTTTAGTTTAATTGAAATTTTGGTATCTGCATTACTCGGTGGTCTTTTTGCCAATCTTGCTGCGTTTTCAATAATAAATTATATTGAATCTATTTTTGGTCTGACAACGAATTTTAGATTATCTGAGTTAGCTGATCGTAATCATCCTGGTCTTAGGTATTTAGAGGAAAATGCTTTAGGAACCTTTAACCACTCATTAGTAGTAGGCACTTTAGCAGATAGAGCAGCTCATAAAATTGGAGCTAATTCTCAGCTTGCTAGAGCAATGGCTTATTTTCATGATTTAGGAAAAACAGAAAATCCTACTATGTATATCGAGAATCAATTCGGATCTAGGAACCCACATGAAAACCTAACACCGAAAGAGTCAACTGAAATTATTAGATCGCATGTAACTGATGGAATAAAACTAGCAAAGAAATTTAAAATACCAGAAATTGTTTATAGGGGAATTCTTGAACATCATGGAGATGGCGTTATGAGATATTTTTATGAAATGGAAAAAAGTGTTGATCCTTATGTAGAGAGAGATGAATTTAGACATTTAGGAAATAAACCGACTACAAAAGAAACAGCTATTCTTATGTTTGCAGATTCTCTAGAAGGAGCTTGTAGGGCTAGATTCCTAAATGAAGATGCTGATGAAGCAAAAATAAAAGAAGTAGTAGATGAAATATTTAAAGAAAAAATTTCTGATGGTCAGCTTAATGAATCACCAATAACCTTTGAAGACTTGAGTCTAATTAAAGAATCTTTTCAAAAAAGCCTTGAAGGTCTTTACCATCAACGAGTTATGTACCCAGACATAACAGAGGATGTAGAAGACCTAGAAGAAGAATAATTTGAAAATATATTTTAATGGTTATTTCTTCAATTATGAAAAAGAAAAACTAATTGAAGCATCTTTGATATTTTCTGAATCATTTAAAATTTCAAATAATTATTATTTCAATATACATTCTGTTAATGATGAAAAATCAAAATTATTAAATAATAAATATTTTGGAAAAAAGAAAGCAGCAGATGTATTATCTTTTCCACTATATAAAAATCTAGATACAATCTTAGGGCTTAATAAAGACCATGATGAAGACTTAGGAGATATGTTTATTAATAGAAAAATTGTTAAAAAACATGCTCAAATTTATGAAAAAACTTTTGTAGAGGAACTTCAGTTTATAATTATTCATGGGCTTTTACATCTTGTTGGTTATTCACATAAGAATGAAAAAGAATTAAGAGATACAGAAGATAAATTAATGAAAGAGATTTGGAATGGATCTTAAAGAATTAGGCATAGAGCATGTTGCGATCATTATGGACGGCAATGGTAGATGGGCTACAGAAAAAGATCTCGATAGAACAGCTGGTCATGCTGCAGGAGAACATGCCCTTTCAAAGGCAATTAATTGGGCTATAGAAAATAATTTAAAATGGCTAACAGTTTATGCATTTTCTACAGAGAATTGGACAAGATCTTCTGACGAAGTTGATTTTTTGATGTTCTTTAATAGGGACATATTGATAAGAAGAAGAGAAGAGTTCCATGAAAAAGGAGTCAAATTTAATTTTATTGGAGACTTGAAAGATAAGAGGATACCTGAAGAAAATAAAAAGTTAATGAAAGAAACAGAACATATTACAAAAGACAATGAAAAACTAAATCTTGTATTTGCTTTTAACTACGGTTCTCATAATGAGATACATAATGCTGTTCATAAAATAGCTTTTGGCCACTACTTTTATCTAAAATTAAGTGCCTGGTTCTTTACTAAAAAACATATTGAAGATAATTTCAAGAATTATATGTATTTACCTGAAATGCCGAATCCTGATTTGCTAATTAGAACAGCAGGGGAGAAAAGGTTAAGTAACTTTCTACTATATCAACTTAGCTACACTGAGCTTATGTTTATAGATACACTTTGGCCAGATTTTGATGAAAATGATTTTTATAATGTTGTAGAAGTATACAAACAAAGAGTAAGAAAATATGGAAACGCCTGATAAAGAATTATTTGATAAAGTAGTTAAAATCTCACAATCACGTGGATTTGTATTCAATGCATCTTCTATTTACGGGGGTTTAAGAAGCTCTTATGATTATGGCCCTTTAGGAGCGCTGCTTAAACAGAATATTTCAAATCTTTGGTGGAAAAGTATCAAAAATGCTGAGATTAATATTTACCCAGTAGACACTGCAATTATACAAAGTAGTGATGTCTGGAAATCCTCAGGTCATTTAGAAGAATTTACAGACCCTATGGTTGAGTGTAAAAATTGTAATAAAAGATTTAGAAGTGATAGTGATGAAAGTAAAGAGTGTTGTGACAAACAAGAATTAACTGAGCCAAAGCAATTTAATTTAATGTTTGAGACATATAGTGGACCTGTAAAAAATGAAAATTCCCAAGTATTCTTAAGACCTGAGACAGCGCAAGGAATATTTATAAACTTTGAGAATGTTCTCAGAACAATGAGAGCCAAAATTCCTTTTGGTATTGCTAATATTGGAAAATCTTTTAGAAATGAAATCACACCTGGCCAGTTTATTTTTAGAACTAGGGAGTTTGAACAAATGGAAATTGAATTTTTCTGTAAAGAATCAGAAGAAGAGGAATGGATGGACTATTGGGTTAAGAAAAGAATGGAATGGTATCAGTCACTTGGTATTAAACAAAATCAATTACAACTTAGAGAACATGATGAAAATGAGTTAGCACATTATGCTAAAAAGACAGTAGATATTGAGTACTTGTATCCCTGGGGTTGGGGAGAGCTTGAAGGTATTGCTAATAGGGGAAATTATGATTTATTATCTCACCAGAAAAATAGTGGAAAAGATTTAACATATTTTGACTCTTTAAACGATGAAAAGTACCTTCCAAGCGTTATTGAACCAGCAGGAGGTTTAACTAGAACCTTATTTGCTTTATTGCTTTCTGTTTACGATGAAGAGAAACTTGAAAATGAAGAAATCAGAACACTATTTAGGTTCAATTTTGAAGTAGCTCCTATTCAGATTGGAATTCTTCCATTAAGTAAGAAAGATGATTTAATTGATGTTTGTAATGACATTAATAAAACCCTTAATAATTATTATCGAACTGAAATTGATATAACGCAATCTATCGGTAAAAGATACAGAAGGCAGGATGAGGTTGGGACACCTTATTGCATAACAGTAGACTTCGAATCGTTAGAAGACAATTCTGTAACAATAAGAGATAGAGATACAATGAAACAAGAAAGAATTAGTATAGATAAACTAAGTGAGTATTTCGAGAAGCTTTAATGGGAATTTCTAAACAATCAATAGAAGATTTAAAATCTAAATCAAAAATTAGTGATTTTATTCTGGGTTCTACAACTGGAAAATTAAGAGGAAATAAAGGTATGGCACTCTGTCCTTTTCATGGAGAAAAAACCGCAAGCATGAGTTTTACAGATGAGGAAAATTTATTCCACTGTTTTGGATGCAAAGAAGGTGGGGATATATTTAAATATATACAACTGATAAATAATGTAGAATTTCAAGAATCAGTAGAAATAGCTGCCGATAAGTATTCTTTTAACTTAACTTATACAGATTCTAAATTTGAAACTAATCAAAAAAAATTGATTGATCATTTAAATAAAATATCTGATTTTTTTATAAATAATATGAATGAGTTGAAAAGTGATGAAGCGATAGTTTATTTAAAAAATAGAAAACTTGAAGGTGAAGATATAAAAAACTACAAGTTAGGATTTGCAGAAAAAGATGAGAAAAAGCTTATTGAATATTGTAAAAGTAATAATATTTCTGATTCAGAGTTTAAAAAATTAGGACTTTTTAGTGAAAAAGGTAATTTTCTTTTTAAAAATAGAATTATATTTCCAATAACAAATTTCCGATCTGAAGTAGTAGCTTTTGGAGGAAGAGCATTAGAAGACTTTGGTCCGAAGTATTTAAACTCATCAGAATCTTCAATTTATAAAAAAAATAGAACATTATATTTCCTTCCAAATTTTTTAAAAGATATAAAGAAACATAAGTTTGCAATTATTGTAGAAGGGTATTTTGATGTGATTGCATTTAATAAATTAGGTTATAGTAATGTTGCTTCACCTTCAGGAACAGCGTTAACAATTCAACAGTTAAATCAAATATCTAAATATACAGATGAAATATACCTATGTTTTGATAATGATGATCCAGGAATTGAGGCAACAAAACGAATTGTAGAAATCAAAAATAATATAAGTAAAGATTTAAATTTATATACTATTTTGCTTCCTTCTAAATATAAAGATATTTCCGAATTTTATGAGAGTGGAGATAAAAATATTAAAGAAATAGTATCAGATAAAAAAGACCTAATTGAATTTTGTATAGATCAATTAATTAACAAAGAAGGAGAAGCAAACAAAAAAAAGATATTTTCTGCTTATAAGAAATTTTCAGTATATCTGAGTCCACTAGAGAAAGATTTATCTACTGAATATTTAGGTAAAATCCTTGGTATTAATAAAGAAACTTTAATAAGTGAGTTAAGTTTTAAAGAAGATTTAGTTACAACTACAATTTCGCATGGTGAAGAAGTCGAGACAAATAAACATATTGAGACATTTAAAGATATTTTTATAGCTAGCTTAATAAAGAACAATTTTGATCTTGATGATAAAGCAAAAGAAGTATTAGATTTGAGTGCTGGCTTGGATGAGCAAGTAAATCAATTAAAAACCAAAAAGGATTCAATTGAAAATGATAAATATCAGAATATCTCATTTTCAAAAGAACAACTCGATGAATCAATAGTTAGATTAATTTTATTTTATTCTGAAATAAAAATCCAAGATTTAATTAATCAAATTGATTTGTCAAAAGATACCTCTTTATTTCCAGAAGTTGAGGAATTAAAAAAGAAAATAGAATTTTATCAGAATACACTTTAATTCCTAGTATTATTAATTTTGCTATCCGAGGTAGCTCAATTGGCAGAGCAACGGACTGTTAATCCGTGGGTTGTGGGTTCAAGTCCCACCCTCGGAGCAAATAATTATCAACAGAATTTCAATCATGTATATAATTAACTAATAGTAAATAGGAGGAATATGTCAGAAGCATTAGATTTTGTAAAGGAAAATGCTGAGGGTAAAGACCTTAGTGCTTTACCAGGATCAATAAAATGGGTTGTAGATTCTCAAATTGTCTTTATGAACCCTGAAAACGGTGAGATAACAGATGAAGATGCCGAAGCAGCATGCACAATTACAACAGACATGGAAACATTTAAGGGTATGTATGACAAATCAGTAAGCCCTCAAGCAGCTTTCATGACAGGAAAAATTAAAATTGCTGGAGATATGGGAATTGCACTTAAATTGCAATCTGTCATAGGTTAATTTAAGGGCCTGTAGCTCAGTCTGGTTAGAGCAACGGACTCATAATCCGTCGGTCGCAGGTTCGAGTCCTGCCGGGCCCACTATATGAAAGGTATTATGAATTTAACTCAAGATAAAGTTAAATTAGTTGGATACACTTTTGCACTTAGTCTTTTAATTCCACCAAATGTTGGGTTGAATATTTTAGGATTAAATTTTGAAGATTTACCTCTTGTTCTTTTATTTGTTTATCTTTTTTATATAAAAGTAGATGATTATAAAAGAAATAATTTAGACAAATTT
>CABWZY010000019.1:0-8276 GCA_902510055.1 uncultured Candidatus Actinomarina sp.
TTTATGGGAGGATTAAGATGAATGCTTTTATACCTGCAGCAGGTTTTTCACTTACTCCAGTTGTAGGTGTCTCTATAGTGGTATTTTGCGGGGTAGCATTTCTTTTGATTATTTTTGGAGCCACCTTAGCTATAAGACTTTTTGGTAAGAGCTAGAATCTAGTTGTCGTCTAATAAACAATTTGTTAAAAAACATTTCATATTTAATTACGCTATGTTTATTTTTGACAGCATTGGTTTCGGAGCAGCTTTTGCTCTTCTGATACCTGGCAGTTACCCTCCAGATATAGCTTTAGCCATTTCTGATAGGTGGTATGCACCCCCATTAATTATTATTATTTTTTATGCTGTAGGGATTATGGGTCAGATAATCACATCATCAAACAGAAAGGTTGAACAAGATTCAAAAAGAGGTGTAATTTTTTGGGGGATTATTGAACGGTTTGGATTTGTATTAATATTCATTATTCTTAAGTTTTATTCAGACAATACTTTAAGTTTCGAACTATTTATGATCTCTTATGCGATATTTGTATTTAGTGCAGGAGCGATTCTTCCTTCCTATTTTGATTTAGTTTCACGGGTTTTATATAAATATAGATCAATTTTCTTCTCTATCAATTTGACTACCGGATCAGCATCTGGATTTTTGGTTTCAAGATATGTAGATTCACAAATAAAAAATAAAGGACTGGTTGACGGCTATTTAGATGGTTTAATTTTAGTCATAGTTATTACTACGATATCTTTAGTTCCCTTGATTTTAATTAGAGAACCAAAAAGTGAAATTCGATCAAAATCTAAATTAAAAATTAAGCTTATAAAAGAAAAATTAATAAGCTGGGCTGAAATTGTTACCAATAATAGAGAGTTAAGAATTGTTTCAATTACAAATTTCCTATCTTCTGTCCCTGAATCAATAACACCATTTTTTACTATTTGGCTCATTACTTACTATGAAGCACCATCCTACATGATAGGTTTTTGGGTAACTTCATTATTATTAAGCCAAAGCATTGGAAGTTTTTTTGTCCCTATAATTGGAAGCAAATTTGGATTTAAATATACATATATTTTAGGGCTCTTAATGCATTTTATTGCAAGCGCTCTCTTTTTAATAGATGGAATGGTATATCAAGACGCTATCTTTATTTTTGCAGGTCTTGGTTTAGGAATTTTCAGTACTTCACAATCAAATATAGCTGTAGAACTAGGGGAAGTAGGAGATGCTGGAAATACAAATGCGATGTTATTTACATTTAGGATCCCTATTTTTATTACTTTCCCTCTTGTAGTTGCTTACTTCACAACATTTGAAAATTTATCAATAGTACTTATTTCATCAATAATTTCTGCACTAATGGGGATAATAATTATTTTGTTGAAACTTGATAATTCAATTTTCCCTCAAATTAGATTCTGGAGTAAAGATTCTTAGTTTCTTCCTTTATAAATATAGAAAAGGCCTGCAATCAACACAGCAACAGCCATATATAAATAAATTCCAAATATAGAAGCCACTGCCGCAACTGTTACCAGAGAGAAACCTGTCCTCTGGTCGCTGTTATATGACGGGAGATAGTAAAAGATTTTATTTAGTATATGATCTTTATCTTTTAATCTTTTTTCATCTATCCAGAAAACAATAAAAATTACTACAAAAGTAATAAACAAAATAAGCTGCTCTCTTTGAGGTAATAAAATCATTGTTTTGAATATGAAATTTGAGTTCCAGGTTTTGTGACTGAGTTAGAGGCTCTATCTATAGCGAGTTTTATTGCATCTTGTGGAGTAAGGTCAGAAGCAAGTCCATATGCAAATGCTCCAACGAATGCATCGCCAGCACCTGTTGTGTCGACTGCTTTTACACTTGGAGCTGGAATTTTAATTACAGAGTCTTTATCTATAGTTGCAGCCCCTTTATCTCCCAATGTCACAATTAAATTTCCAGAAAGAGAATTTCCATATTTAATTAAATTCTCATCAATAAAAGCATCCATTTTACTTATAGTAGCAAACTCAACTTCATTAGGAATAAACCAATCAGTTAAAGATAATAAATTCTCTGAAGGTATTTTTGCTGGAGCTGGGTTTAATATTGTTGTTATATTATTTTCTTTTGCAAAAGAAAAAACTCTCTCAGTTACTTCTAAAGGTATTTCAAACTGACCAACAATTATTTTTAAATCTTCAATTTCAGACAGTGCTTGAATAGCTTTTTCTGCATCAATATGATCATTTGAACCAGAGATTACAATTATTCTATTTTGTCCTGATTCATCAACCCATATAGGAGCTACACCACTTGACCCCGGAACTATTTGAAGATAATCAATATTTATATTATTTTTCTTGTAGTTTTCTATAGTCATGTCAGCATAAACATCTTCACCCAAGCATGTAATCATGTATGTTTCGGCACCTAATAAGCTAGCCATTATTGCTTGATTAGCACCCTTACCTCCAAATCCCATTTGATAAGAAGATCCAAAAACAGTTTCTCCGTCACCAGGTATTTTTTCAACATAAGATATTTGGTCAATATTTGAACTTCCAACAACACAAATTTTTGACTTCATGACGGAATTATATCTATTTAGATTTAATTTTTCTACTATGATTTAAATTATGGAGATCAACTGGGAAGCAAAAGTTCTGAGTTCTCTCGTTCCAGTTATTGAAAACTCAGAAGAAGTAATTATTAATAACGATGAAATCAAGAATGTAGCTAGATGGATGGCTTATGAAGAGTTTATCTTACCCCAAAATAATAAACTAAGAAAAGATCCAGAAGACTTCATAAGGACAACATTTTTAATTAATACTTTGAATTTTGCATTCACAGACTTTAAAACTTCAGTTAAATATTCAATAGAAAGAGATGGTGAGATATTTTCAGATAGCGAGGCAATGTTTAAACAAATTCATGAAGCGATTGACTCAGGTAAGAACCTTCTTGATGGAGAAGTTTTAGCAAATCTCACAATTGAAGACTTAGGAAAGATATTTTCTGGAAATATAGAAATGCCAATGATGGAAGAAAGGGTCGAAGCTTTAAATTCAGTAGGGGTAAAGCTATCGAGTGATTTTGAAGGTGATTGGATGAACTTTATTAATGCAGGACCAAAGAGACTCTATAAAGACGGCGAAGGCCTGATTGAGAGATTGTTAACAGAGTTCCCTAGGTTTAATGACAAATCTATATATAAAGATACATATGAGGTTCATTTTTATAAACTAGCACAACTTGCATTTTGGGGTATTCATGCTGAGCTTTCAGGTTCAAAATATTTTGTTATTGAAGATATGAATTCAATGAGCGCATTTGCAGATTACATCATTCCTGTTGCCCTAGAGGTAATGAAAATAACAGAATATTCAGAAAATTTAAAAGCCAAGATATTAGAAGGAACGATAATAGAAAGAGACTCACAAGAAGAAATTGAAATAAGGGCAGCATCTTTATTTGCTACAGCAAAGTTAACGGAAGAAATAAACAAAAGAAGAAACAAAGATGATCAGTTAATAATTCCACAATTAGATTATAGAATTTGGAAACAATATCATGCTACGCATAGACCCCATCACTTAACTGTTACTACAATGTACTAAAATGAAAAAATTTATTATTGATGCAGATACCGGATCAGATGATGCAGTAGCTATATTACTAGCATTGAGAGATCCTAATGTTGAGATTCTAGGCATAACAATAGTCTCAGGAAATGTCCCATTAGAGTTAGGAATTTTAAATGCTAGATCAACAATAGAGTTATGTGAGCAAGATATAAAAGTCTACGCAGGTTCTAATAAACCTTTCTCAAGAGAGTACAAAGAAATTCATAACCTTGATGAATTTATGAATCATGTAAAATCAGAATCCCCAATATCAGCAAGTGGACAATGTGTTCACGGGGTTGATGGAATGGGAGATATAGGGATATATCCAAAAGATGAAACATATGAGAAAAAATCAGCAGTTGATTTTATAATTGACTCTCTTAACGAACAACCCAACGAGATTACAATTGTTACTCTTGGTCCTTTAACAAATATAGCTAAAGCCATAGAAAAAGATCCTTCAATTGTTCAGAAGATTAAACACTGTTACGTAATGGGAGGGACCTCAGATGGATCAGGAAATGTATCTGCTGCAGCAGAATACAATATATGGGTCGACCCTGAGGCTGCGAAAATAGTTTTTGATTCTGAGATTCAAATAACAATGGTTGGTTGGGACAATTCTTACAAATATGCAATGTTAAAAGAAGAGGAAATGAGCTCACTTAAGAGTTTAAAAACTAAATATGCTGATTTTTCAGTAGACATCCAAAAGACCTTAATTGATTTAACATACAAAACTTATGGGTTTTACGGTTTTGATTTACCAGATCCAATAACTATGGCTATAGCTTTAGATAATGAAATAATTGAAGAATCACAGCAATTAGATGTCATTGTTGACACAAGAGACGGGTTAACAAGAGGTCAAACGATAGTTGATTATTTTGGTGTAGAAAACAAACATAAAAATATTAGAGTTGTGACAAAAGCAAGCAAACAAAAGTTCATGGATTTATTAATAAAATCCTTACAGTAGATGAATAATTATTTGTACTTAACAAGGTATAGTTTTTTTATTATTTTTGATATCCTAAAAAGTATATGAGTAGAAGAAAATTTTTTATTGATACAGATACAGCCTCCGATGATGCAGTTGCTTTATTAATGGCATTAGAGTGGGACGACGTTGACGTACTTGGAATAAGTATTGTATCGGGAAATATGCCAATCGAGCAAGGAAGTATTAATGCAAGATATACTGTCGAGCTTTGTAAAAAGAATACTCCAGTCTACGTAGGTGCAGATAAACCATTAAAAAAGAAGAGGGAACATGCGGATTGGTTTCACGGACCTGACGGGATGGGAGGAATGAATTATCCCGAGCCAAAACATACTGAAACAGAGGAAGATTTTATAGAAGTTTTAAGAGGCTTAATAGAGGAACATCCAAATGAAATTACTCTTGTGACTCTAGGGCCATTGACTAATATTGGAAATTTTATTACAAAATATCCAGACTCTTTTTTAATGCTTAAGAATATTGTGATTATGGGAGGAGCTTCCAATACTGTTGGTAATGTGACACCTGCAGCCGAATATAATATTTGGTGTGATCCCGAAGCAGCAGATATAGTCTTTAAATCTAAACACCCTGATATAACAATGGTTGGTTGGGAACTTTGCAGAGGTGGTGCAAATTTAACGGAAGAAGAAATGGAGTATGTTTATACCTTCAAGACGGAAAAAGGAAATTTTGCAATTGATTGCAATAAACATGCTTTAGATTCAAGTAAAAATTGGTTAGGAGATCCAGGCTTAGGATTACCAGATCCAGTTGCTATGGCAGTGGCATTAGATACAAATGTAACAGAAAGAGAATCAAAACATAACGTTCAAGTTGTCCTGGATGGGCCATCAAGAGGGATGACTATTGTTGACCAACTACATGTTGGAGAGAATGAACCAAATATAGATGAATGGTGGTCTAACACAGAAAGAAATATCAACGTCTGTTGGGAGATAGATAATAAAGCTTGGAAAGAAGCTTTATATAAAACTTTAAAGTCTTAGCTGTCTCCCCAAGTATCTTCCAGGAAACCTTTTCTACCACTTGCTCTTGAATAAAGTTGATAGCGTGCATTTTGCTTTTTGTAAAAATCTTGATGGTATTCTTCAGCAATATAGAACTGAGGTGCTTCTGAAATTGCAGTAACAAGTGGCTTATCAAACTTTCCTGATTCTTCAAGTTTGACTTTGGATTCCTCTGCTAATCTCTTTTGTTCTTCTCCAACAGTAAAAATCTCTGTCCTATATTGGGAACCGACATCAGCAAATTGATAATTTAATGCTGTCGGATCAATATTTCTCCAAAATACTTCAAGAAGTTCTTCATAAGAAACAACACTCGGATCATATAAAATTTCGACCACTTCAGCATGACCAGTTTTTCCAGTTGTAACTTCTTCATAAGTTGGGTTTTCAACTGAACCACCCATATAGCCAGATGTTGCTTCTATAACGCCATCTAATGCTTCAAAAGGAGGTTCCATACACCAAAAACATCCTCCAGCAAAATAAGCTTTTTCATTTTGTTCTGACATTAAATTACTCACAGTTGTATTTGTACATGCAATTAATAATAATAGGAAGATAAATTTTAAATTTTTCACACTAAGTAGATAATAATTATAAGTTTTTGTTTATTGTGTTTATTAATATAAAATGGAAGTAAGTCCTTCGACCAATAAGGCGGAGAGATAAATATGAAAAAGACAGTACCTAAAATAGTTAGTTTAAAAAATGATAGAGTCATTTCTATGATGACTGCTTATGATTACCCTTCTGCAAAAGCTGTTTCTGAAGCAGATATTGATATCATTTTAGTTGGCGATTCATTAGCTCAAGTAGTTCTTGGTCATGATGATACATTATCAGTAACAATGGATGAAATGTTACACCACGTTAAAGCAGTAACTCGGGCTAAGCCAAGCTCTCTTGTTGTTGCAGATATGCCATACATGAGTTTTCACAGCACACAAAAAGAGACACTTTACAATGCTTCAAGATTCATTCAAGAAGGAAAGGCTGATGCAGTAAAGCTTGAAGGTGGAGACAAGAGAAAAGACATGATAGAAGTTTTAGTTAATGCTGAAATTCCAGTTATGGGTCATCTAGGGTTAACACCTCAATCAAAAAATGTTATGGGCGGTTACAAAATACAAGGAAAAACTCTAGAGCTTGCAACAAAACTTTTAGAAGATGCAATCTTATTAGAATCACTTGGGTGTTTTGCCATAGTCCTAGAAGGAGTCCCATCAGTTCTTGCAGAAACAGTAAGTGAGAATATTTCTATACCAACAATTGGAATAGGTGCAGGGGTAAATGTTGATGGACAAGTTCTTGTATACCACGATTTAATTGGGATGAAATCTAAGGAATATATAGATGCAAAATTTGTTAAAAGGTATTCAAATCAATATGAAGATGTATTAGAAAGTATGAAAAGCTTTAAAAAAGATATTGAAAATAGGGATTTCCCTACAGAAAAGCATTCTTATGAAGCGGGAGAACTTACGGAAGATAATATAAAAGAGTGGAAAAAAGAAGTTAAGAAAATTCTGTCATAAGTCTTATCTAGTATTAAATTAATAAGTACCTGCTTTGAAAGAAGCCACGTACAGTGTCCATAGGAGAGAAATGAAAAAATATGACTTAGTCTCAATCTTGAGACCAACTACTGAAGATAATAGAGTAGAAGAAATACACAAAAACATTACCGAAATCATTACTTCAAATGAAGGTAAGGTTGAAGAACAAGGTGTTTGGAAAAAGAGAAAACTAGCATATCAAATTGATACATTCGATGAAGGTATTTATACAATTACCACATTTGAAGGCCCTGCAAATCTTCCGAATGAGCTAGATAGAGTGCTAAAAATATCTGATGATGTCATTAGACACAAAGTATTAAAGATGGAAAGCTAGAGGTAGATAAAAATGGTAGATAACACAGTAACAATAGTAGGAACAGTAACGATGGATCCCGAAATGCGTACAACTGGAACTGGCATGTCAGTTCTAAATATAAATTTTGCTGGACCAAAAAAAAGACGTTTTGTTGATGGTCAGTGGGAAAACGTAGATGATGATCCACAATATTTCAGTGGAGTTGTTTTTGGTCAGCAGGCTGAAAATGTTGAAAAATCTATTTCAAAAGGAATGAGAGTAATTATTGTTGGAAAGTTAAATTATTCTTCTTGGGAAGATAAAGATACAGGTGCAAACAGGTCAAAAATAGAAATAATTATAGATGAAATAGGACCTGCTTTAAAGTGGGCAACAACAAATGTTAATTCTGAGTCATCAGGTATTGATGAGCCAAAAGCTAGAGATAACTTTGAAGAAAACGAAGCACCGTTTTAAGGAGTATTTATGGGACAACAAAAAAGAACATCAAAATTTAAGAGTTCAAAATATGAAACTCCAAAGCCAAGGAGAGTAACAAAACAGCAGATTGCTAATGCAACCTACAAGGATGTTAAGTTATTAGAAAAATTTATATCTGATAGAGGAAAAATACGATCTAGTTTAATTACAGGAATCACAAAGCAAGAGCAAGCTAAAGTAGCAAGACTTATAAAAGTAGCTAGAGAGCTTGCATTATTACCATATGTAACAACGAGCACATATAAACAATCCTACAACAGAAGATGA
>CABWZY010000020.1:0-8174 GCA_902510055.1 uncultured Candidatus Actinomarina sp.
TATCTATAGGAGAGAAAACAGTCAACGAAGTAGCACCAAAAGATAGGGATATAGCAATGGTGTTTCAAAATTATGCTTTATATCCCCACATGAGTGTTTATGACAATATGGCTTTTTCACTTAAATTACGTAAATTTTCAAAAGAAGATATTGATAAAAAAGTTAAAGAAGCTGCAAAAATCTTAGAAATTGATGAACTCCTTGAGAGAAAGCCAAAAGCTCTATCTGGAGGTCAGCGTCAGCGTGTTGCAATGGGTAGAGCAATTGTAAGAAGTCCAGAGGCTTTTTTGATGGATGAGCCTCTTTCTAATTTAGATGCAAAGCTAAGAGTACAGATGCGTGCAGAGTTAGGAGTATTACACACCCAATTAGAAACTACAACACTTTATGTTACTCATGATCAAGTAGAAGCAATGACTATGGGAGATCGGGTTGCTGTTATAAGAAAAGGTGAATTGCAACAGATAGATACACCTAGAGAGATTTATTTATATCCAAAAAATATTTTTGTAGCAGGATTTATTGGCAGTCCAGCTATGAACTTTGTTTATGCTACAGTTAAAGCCTCAACAAAGAATATAACGTTATCTTTTGGTGGAGATTCAGTTAAGTGTAATGCAGATGAAAATAAGAAATTAAAAGAATTTGATGGACAAGAGATAGTATTAGGAATTAGACCGGAAGCATTTGAGGATTCAAACTATGCCAATTCAAAAGAGTTTTCAGAGAAATTAAATATTCAGGTATCCTTACTTGAACAACTTGGTTCAGATTCTTATATACATTTCTATAAAGACATAAAACCAGTACAAACAGATGCAATAGAGGAAATTCTTGCTGATGAAGGTGAAGATATATCAGTCTTAGGAGACCAAACAAAATTTATTGCTAGAGTTAATCCAAATTCAACTGTTAAAGAAGGAGAAAAAATTACTTTAGCAATTGATCCATCAAAATTACATTATTTTGACCCAAACTCTGGAAACGCAATAGTCTAACTATTAATATTTCTTTAGTCTTTTAACGAGTAGAATTATTTAAATGGATAAAATATTATTTTTCAATACTTTGTTTGGTTTTATGACTTTAGTCTCCTGGGTAATTACTGCCTCAATTTTTTATCTGTATTTAACTAAAAGAACATTTAACAAGTTGATTACAGATCAGTTTTTAAATTATGCAATAAGTGTTGCTACATTTTGTGCAATTGGAAGTTTAATTTACTCTGAAGTAGTTGGGTTTATACCGTGTAAGTATTGTTGGTACCAAAGGTATCTAATGTATCCTATTGCTTTGGTAATGTTAGCTTCTTTGTTTAAGAAAGCGTTATTTAAATTTGGATACTTTAGCTTGATTGGTTTTTTTCTAAGTCTTTATCATATTTATCTTCAAAACGGAGGAGAAGATGGAGGGACTTGTGCAATAGATGTACCTTGTTCTTTAAGGTATGTTGATATATTTGGTTTCATAAGTATTCCTGTGATGGCTGGAAGTGGATTTATTACCATATTTGCTGCAATCTTGTATTATGACTATGCAAGGAAACAAATTAGTGAATAAAAATTTTATTATCGGCGGAGGAATACTTCTAGTTATAGGCTTAGCTGTTGCAATTGGAGTTACCTTAAGCTCAGAACCAGTAGCAGCGCCACTACCTGAAGGCGAGACAACGATAAATGGTGAAAATCTTCCTCAATACGCTGGAGAAAATGATGACAGTATAGCTGTAGGATTACCCGGACCACTTTTTTCAGGACCAAATCAGGATTCAGAAATAGTTTCTTTAGAGAAAAATGGAAATGCTAAAGCACTTTTATTTCTTGCTCACTGGTGTCCTCATTGCCAACGAGAGCTTCCAGTAGTTCAAGAAATTATTAACACTATAGGTGTTCCAGACGGTATTGATGTTATTGCAATTGCTACATCAATAGACAGGGGCAGAGATAACTACCCTCCACAAGATTGGTTATTTCGAGAAGGTTGGAGTGAAACCCAGATTTATGATTTAGACAAGGACATATCAAGAGCTTATGGTCTTACATCATTTCCATACTGGGTATTTTTGGATAAGGATTTAAACGTAATTGCTCGTAGAGCAGGAAATCTTCCAGAAGATTATATAGGTCAGCTTTTAATACAACTAGCTAATCAATAATTAATTAACCAGATTCCAAGCAGAGAATAGTTCTTTATATACTGAATTATTTTTCAATAGATTTTCGTGACTGTCAAAGCCGACAAGTTCCCCTTCTTCCATAACCATTATTTTTTCGGCATTTAAAATAGTTTCCAACCTATGAGCAATAACAATTGATGTTTGGAAAGATAATAGTTTATCAGTTGCATCTAATATTGAAGACTCTGATTCAATATCTAAGTTTGCAGTAGCTTCATCAAATACAATGATTTGTCTCTTTGCTAGAACAGCTCTTAATAATGCAACAAACTGTCTTTCCCCAGCAGAGATATTCCCACCTCTTTCTCCTACCTCTTGGTCAAGTTTATTTTCATATCTATCAAACCATGTAAGTATTCCCATTGAAGATAGCTCTTCCTCTAGATCTATATTTTCAGGATTTGAATAAACTAGGTTGTCCCTTATTGTTCCTCTAAATAAGAAACTCTCTTGAGGTACATATGCAATATTTTTTCTAACCCATTTCTGTCTTACATCATTCGCATCAATTTCAAAAAAACTTACTGTTCCTTTAGTAGATAGATAAAATCTTAGAATTAATTTTGCAATCGTACTTTTTCCAGCACCTGTTTCTCCAACAATTGCTATCTTTTCACCTTTATTTATTTCAAAATTTACATCTTTAAGTACGAGCTCCCTGCCGTATGAAAAATCCACATTTTTAAATTCAACAACTTTTTCTTTATCCATATCTGGTGTTGTATCTCCTTTTATACTTAATGATGGTTCTTCATCAAGTATTGAGAATACTTTTTTCATAGAGGAACCTGCAGATCTTAACAAATCGTAATTAAATGAAAGCATAATTAAAGGATCAAAAAAATAGTTTAGATAAAAAAGTAAAGCAACTAATTCTCCTATTGTTAATGTTCCTTCTGATATTCTTTGTGCGGCAAACCAGATAACAATCGCTATGGAGGTAACTCTTGTAATTTCAATAAAAGGGAAATAAACAGCAATATTTTTTGCAGATCTCATATTAGCTTTTAGATGTTCTCCATTTACATCTTCAAATCTATTAATTTGTGTATTTTCATCAGCGTATGCTTGTATGATTCTAACTCCAGAGATTCCTTCTTGTAGTGAGGACAAAACTTGACCAATCCATTCTCGTACTGACCAATATGCAGCATCAGCATGTTTTCTGAAAACTCTTGTCGCCACTCCAAGAACAGGCAAAATTATAAAGGCAATTACGGATAGTCTAAAATCTACAAGAAATACAGCGACTGTTGCAGCAAATATAGTCAATAGAGATGTTAATATACTACTGGCTCCTTCCCTAGCAAACTCATTAAGACTTTGCATGTCAGAAGTCATACGGGCAACTAGTACACCAGTTTTATTTTTTTCAAAATAATTGATATCTAATGATGCTAAATGTCTAAATAGTTTCTCTCTAATTTTTCTAACATATGTTTCTCCAACTAAACCAATAGCTAGCAGGGCTTTGCTTGTAACAAAATATAATACAATAAGAGTTAGAAGGTAAAACATTGCTTGTTGAAGAACGTAACTATAGTCTGATTTGATTACACCGTTATCAACCCCTCTAGATATAAGAAAAGGCCCAACCATTCTTAAGCCAGTTGCAAATAATGCAATTAACGAACTTTTGATAAAAGGATTTCGTATTTCAGGAACTAATTTATAAGACCTAATAAAAACTTTTTCTTTCATAGAGCAGTCTCCACTGTGCTTCCTTCAAGAAAAAGATCTCTATAAGATTGATCTTTTTTAATAATTTCCTTATGTTTTCCTTGAGCTTTTACAGATCCGTTTTCAATAAATATAACTTCATCGCAAAGCTCAATAGTTGGCACTCTATTAGTAATTATTAAAGTAGTCATACTTTCCATAGTTGTTTCAAGTTCTTTTCTTATTTCTTCCTCAGTTGACGCATCAACAGCTGATAAAGCATCATCTAGAATTAAAATTCTTGGATTCCTAACAATAGCTCTTGCTAATGCAACTCTCTGTCTTTGGCCACCTGAAAGCCCATAACCTCTTTCACCAACAGTAGTTTCATATGCTTCTGGTAGTTCAGATATAAATTCATGAGCCTTCGCAACGCTTGCTGCATTTTCAATCTGTTCTTTTGAAGCATTATTTAAACCTATAGATATATTTTCTCTAGCAGTATTTGAGAAAAGGAAACTTTCCTGGAAAGCGAGGCTTACATTTTTTCTAAGGTCAGATAATTCAAGGTCATTAATATCTACTCCATCAATTTCTATTTTTCCTGAATCTATTTCATAAAGTTTTGGAACTAAATACCCAAGCGTAGATTTACCTGACCCGGTAGAACCAACAATAGCAACAGTCTTTTTACCGTCAATTGTAAAAGATAAGTCATTAAAAATATTTTCATTTCCATATTTAAAATTAACATTTGAAAATTTTATTTGACCGGTACCTTCTTTCGGGAGTGTCTTAATTTGTTGAGGGTCAATAATTGATGGTTTTTCATTTAATAATTCTAAAATTCTATTTCCTGCAGTAACACTGGCAGGTATTTCAGATAAAAACCATGCAGTAATTCTCAATGGCCAAAGAAGTAGAAACACATATTGAGTAAAAGCAATAAAATCTCCTAAGGATATATTTTCATTTATAGTTAAGTATCCACCGAGAATTAAGACAAGCAAGGTAATGACCATTGGAATTAATTCAAACATTGGAACAAATTTTGTTCTGAGATTTAAGTACTCAATTGATCTGTCATAGATATTTTCAATAGCCTCATCTATTTTATTTGAAGCTGTATCTTCATTCCCAAAAGCTTTTACAACTCTTATTCCTCCAAGTTGCTCTTCTACTTCAGTTGTCATATTTGCTTCAGCTTCTTTTACTTTAAGTGAGATGCCCATTGCTTTTGATGAAAAGCTAGCTGCTAACCAAAGTACTGCTGGGATAGAGAGAAGAACAACAGAACCTAATGGGAGACTTATGCTTAATAAAGTAATACTGAGAATAAATAAAAGTAAAATATTAGCAGATGCTAAAGGAGCTATTGCAAAAGCCATACGTACTTGAGATGCATCACTGGAAGCTCTTGCCATCAATTCTCCAGTAGGAACTCTGTCGTGAAATTTGAAAGCAAGTTTTTGCATGTGTGAAAAAATATTATTCCTAATTTCTGCTTCAACATTATAAGAAACAGACATTCCAAAATATCTTCTAGTCCCTATAGATAGTGCACGGCTATATCCAATTACAATCAATGAAGATAATAGGATTGCAATAATTCTTGTATTCCCTGAAACGATACCATCATCAACAATTCTTTTGATAATATATGGATGCAAAACAACTAAGAAACACCAAATAATTGCAGAGGATATTGAAATAAGGAAATGTTTTTTATTTCCTTTTATACCTTCTAGATAAAAGAGCACTGCTTTTTTAAATTCTGGAGTTTTAAAGACTTTAAACATACTTTTTAATATTAAATGGTTAAAAAATAAACAGTAAGGACTTTGTGCATAATTTCACAAGCATATTACTCTTTGTGGTATGATTGATCTCTTAAATAAAAAAATTGAAGATGTCTTAGATTCTTCTGACAGGATGTTTATTGCAACTAGTGTTGGAGGAAACTCATCAGGTGCATCTGTTTTTTTCAATAGAGATGGTGATGATTTAATTTTCTTCACATTTAACCCATCAAGAAAAGCTGAACAAATAAGATTAAATCCTCGAGTTCATGTTGTTGTATGGCCTAAAGGTCAAGAAGGTATTAGAGGTCTTCAGATTGATGGTGAAGCTTACAAAATTAAAGATGAAGATGAGAAAAAGAAAGCCTATAAATTGGTTCTTGAAACAACAGATGCTTTTAAAGAATTTATGGATGATGATTTTTTGATAAAAAATGATGTTGTGGGGTATTACAGAATTAAACCAACAACTATTAAATATGTAGATTTCTATGAGGAAGAGAAATTTGAATGGAAGACTTACCCTGCTAACAAAACCTCAGCATTAAAGTTTGCTTTCAGAATGGCATTAAAAAGAATAGGCCTATGGTTGAGAACGATTAGAGCACCTTTTTTAACTGCTACTTTTGCTCCAATTTTTATTGGTTCATCAGTCGCTTGGAGCGATTTAAAATCTAATAATTTATTAACAGAATGGTCTTGGAATATGTTTTGGCTAGTTCTTCTTGGTGCATCATTAGCTCAAATAGCTACTAATTCATCTAATGATTATTTTGACCATACTTCTAACGCAGATGAAATTAATAAAGTTGCAAGCCCTTTTAATGGAGGAAGCCGAGTAATCCAAGTTGGGCTAATGACACCAGGACAGGTTCTACTTACAGCTTTAGCAAGTATTATTGGAACAATTGCTATAGGTTTATATATTAATCAACAAATTAGTGGAGAGTTCTTTGGCAATACACCAATTTTATGGACAGGTATAATTGGCACTTTCCTTGCACTAGGATACACCGGAGATCCGATAAGACTTGGTTATAAAGGATTAGGAGAAATAGCTATTGCTCTTGGATTTGGTCCAGTAATGGTCATGGGCGCTCATTATGCCTTGACTGCACCCTTGCATAGTAATATTTTATCTTCATGGAATTGGGTTGAAGCATTAATTGCATCAGTACCAATAGGAATATTAGTTATGCTAATTGTTTGGATTAATCAATTTCAAGATGCTCCTTCAGATGCTGCTGTAGGTAAAAATACTTGGGTTGTTAGGACTGCTGTGGAGGATGGCTGGATGAGACTTGAAAAGCCATTATCACTTTATAAACAGTTTATGGTTGAAGCATTTATTGCAATTGCGGCAATTGGTATTATTAGTTTTTTCACCAACTATGGAACAGTTTTTGCATTCATTGCTTTACTACCAATTATCTTGGTATGGAAAGCATTCAAAATGGCTGATGCATGGATGGTAAAGTGGAACAATCCTGATGCAGACAGACAAAAAGTTCCTTATGAGCTTCTTTTGGTAAATGTCTCAACAATTGGTATTCATTTTCTAACAGGTATTTTGCTAGCTGCTGCTTATATTTTGTAATTGAAAAAATCTGCAAACTTTAACAATATATATAAATTTTATGATTTAATAAATTCTTTCCTAACTCTTGGTTTTGATAAATCATGGAGAAATAAAGCTACCAAATTATTAAAACCAGGCAATGTGTTAGACCTAGGAAGCGGTACAGGAGCTGCTTATGAGCAACTAAAAGATTTAAACGTTACAGCTTTAGATCCAGATGAAAAAATGTTATCAAGAAATAAATTTGAAAGAAAAATTATTGGGTTTTCTGAGCAGTTACCATTTGAAGACAATATTTTTGATAATATATTTTGTGCATTTGTTTTAAGGAATGTAGAAGATATAGATAAGAGCTTTAATGAAATACGTAGAGTTTTAAAAAAAGATGGAGTATTTGTACTATTGGATCTTACTAGACCAAAGAATAGCTTTTTAAGCTTAGTTCATAAAATAGGTACATTTTTAATAATTCATATAGTTGGTTTAATAACTTTAAATTTTAAAGAATATAGATTTCTCTACACTTCTTTGGATAAATTAGACCCACCAGAAGAATTAATTTTAAATACAGGTTTAGAAATAATTTCACTTCAAAGAATGGGTTTCCTAGGGTTTGTTTATCTTGCTAAATTTAAAAAATCTTAATAGTCATTTAATTATTGAATTAATTCTTTCTTCTGCCAATTTAATGTATTCTTCATTATTTTCATATCCTATATAATTCCTATTCAAATTAATAGCCCCTATTGCTGTTGTGCCACTTCCTATAAAGGGGTCAAGAATAAGTTCTTTTTCGTAGGTGTATAACTTTATAAATCTTTCTACAAGTTCAGTTGGATATGGAGCAGGGTGGCCAATTTTTCTTGCTCGAGCAGGGGGAATATTCCAAATTGAAAGAGTTGAATCCATAAATTCTTCCTTTTCAATAGTTGATATTCCTTTTGAAGCTTTCGTCATAGAA
>CABWZY010000021.1:0-7825 GCA_902510055.1 uncultured Candidatus Actinomarina sp.
TTAAAAGGAAATATTGATTATAAAGATTCACTTGTTGCAAATAACAGGTTCAATAAAGAATCATTAAACTTAAGTAACATAACAACGGACAATTTAATTAAAGATATTGAACAATAAACTACTTAACGACCTAGAAGGTTCTGAATTTCAAATTTCTGTATGGAAAGAAATAGCCAAAATTCCATATGGCCAAACTAGAACTTATAAACAATTGGCAATAGCTATAGGAAAACCAAATAGCTCAAGAGCTGTTGCCAATGCATGCGGTAAAAATCCTTATGCACCTCAAATTCCATGTCATAGAGTTATACGTTCTGATGGTTTGGTAGGAGGATACAGTGGCCATGGAGGAGCAAAGAGTAAGAAAGACTTATTAGAAAAAGAAGGATTTAAATTTTAAGATCAGCGGCCACGGCAGGATTCGAACCTGCGACACCAGGTTTAGGAAACCTGTGCTCTATCCCCTGAGCTACGCGGCCAAAAAAAATAGACTAAACTATTATTTCATAAATAACTCTATATGAAAGGATAAAGTTGTTTGCAGTAGAAGCAAAAAATCTAAAGAAAACATTTAAATCAAAAGATGGAGACGTAGAAGCTGTTAAAGATGTGAGTTTTCATGTTAATGAAGGTGAAATATTCAGCATATTAGGTCCTAATGGAGCAGGAAAGAGTACAACTATATTAATGCTCACGACCTTATTAAGAGTTACATCAGGAAAAGGAAGTATTTTAGGTTTAGATGTAGAGAAAGAAGATAAGAGAGTAAGAGAGAAAATAGGCATTGCTTTGCAAGATACAGGTTTAGATAACCTACTTACTGGAAGAGAATTATTTTTTACAACAGCAAGATTGTGGGGTTTTACAAAACAAGATGCTGAAACAAGGACTTCTGAATTGCTTGAGTTAGTAGGGTTAAATGAAGCTGCAGATAGAAGGGTTAAAACATATTCTGGGGGAATGAAAAGAAGGCTTGATTTAGGTCTAAGCCTTGTTCATAAACCCGAGGTCCTATTTCTTGATGAACCAACAACAGGTCTTGACCCAGGATCGAGAAGAGTTTTATGGGATGAGATAAAAAGATTGAGAGAAGATGGTGTAACAATAATTCTTACAACACAATACCTTGAAGAAGCTGACGAATTAGCAGATAGAATATCAATAATTGATAATGGATTAGTAGTTGCAGAGGGAACCCCAGATGAATTAAAGGCTCAAATTGGAGGTGATGTTATTACATTTATTTTTAATAACTATGAAGATTCAAAGACAGCAAAAGATTTAATATTAAATTCTGAAATTGAAGGTAATGAGTTGAGAGTTGCTGTTGAAAATGGTGCAGAAAAGATACCGGATTTATTAAGGAAGCTCTCAGAAAAGAATTTAGAAGTAACTTCTGTTTCAGCAAGCAAGCCTTCTCTCGATGATGTTTTTCTTCAAGTTACAGGGTATAGACTAGAAGGTGCATCAGACCAAGAAGTAGATTCAGAGGAAGAATTGAGTGAATATGAATAATCAAAGCGCACCATTCTTCCTACAACTAGGAATCTTAACTAAAAGACTTTTACTTAGATTGGCTAGGAGACCATTAGCTGAATTACCAAATGTATTTATTTCTGCTTTCTTTCTTCTTATTTATGATGGAGCTTTAGGTGGAGTTTTTGGAGGAAGTGCTGCGGGCACTCCTTTTGATTTTGCAAATGGTAACTTTCTAAATTTTATACTTCCTGTTTCAATTGTTTCAGCATCAGTTAGCGGTGGAGCATCAGGAATTTACTTAGTAGAAGATATAGAATCAGGAGTTTTTAAAAGATATCAAGGAATGCCTATATCTAAATGGGCCATTATTCTTGCTCCAATAGCTGTAGGAGCTATAAGGGTTTTACTACAGGCAACTTTGATTATGACACTAGGTAATTTTATTGGAGCCGATCCTGCAACAGGAAATTCAGGATATTTTGCTGTTTTAGCAATGGCTTTTTTCTGGGGTATGGGTTTTGCTGGTTATTCTGTCGCTGCTGGAGTTAGGTCTGGCTCATCACAAGGGGCACAAGCAGCTACCTTCCTGTTTTTTCCAGCGTTATTTCTAGCACCAACTTTTACACCTAGATATGCCCTAAAGGGATGGCTGGAGTCAGCAGCAGCTTATAACCCAACAACCTATGTACTAGAAGGAATGAGAGCAATAATGATTGAAGGTTGGGTTTTAGATGATATTTTGAAAGGATTTTTAGTTGCTGGTGGATTTGCTTTTATTACTCTTACGTTTGCTGTATTTTCAGCAAGAACAGCGACTGAAAAATCGTAATTTAGGATTTAAATAGTAATTAAAATTCATTATTCTATATACTTCGTAAGGAAATCATGGAAACAAATTTAGTAGCAACAGTTAGAAAAGATACAGGCTCTGCAGAATCAAGGAGATTAAGATCTTCAGGTTCAATACCAGCAGTTGTTTATGGCTTAGATATGGAACCAAAGTCTGTATATATTGACGCAAGAGAATTTAATAATGCACTTAAAACTGATGCTGGAGCAAACGTCATTCTTAATCTATCAATTGGGAAAAAAGATACTGTTACAGCACTTCCAAGAGAGATACAAAGACATCCTTATAAAGATCAAATTGTTCATGTTGATCTTATACAAATAGACCTTACACAAACTGTTGAAGCTGATGTTTCCCTTGACTTTACTGGAATACCTATCGGTGTTAAAGATGAAGGGGGTGTTGTTCAGACAATAAACAACACAATCACTATTGTTGCCCTTCCAGCATCTATACCTTCATCACTTGAAATAGATATATCTGAATTAAATGTAGGTGATAATGTAGTTGCAACAGAAGTAGATTTACCAGAGGGAGTTGCTTTAGCTACAGAAGATGATGATTCTATATTGGTTACAGTCAATATCCCTAGAGCAGTTGTTGAGGAAGAAGAAGTTCTAGGAGAAGGTCTTGAAGGAGAAGAAGGTCTTGAAGGAGAAGAAGGCGTTGAAGGTGTCGAAAGTGAAGACACTGGTGGGGAAGCTGATCAAGGTGAGTCCTCAGAGGAAAGTGGAGAATAAAAAAAACCTAATCTTTGTTGGTCTTTGGAATCCTCAAAAAGAATATAAAAAGACCAGGCACAATATAGGTGCCGATTGTTTATTTAACTTTTTTGAAAAGAATGAAATTAATCTAAAAACTCATAAATCTGGAAAATTCCAGATTGGCACTTACGAGACAGAAGAATATAAACTTGATCTAGTTATTCCTATGGTATCTATGAATAATTCAGGAGAAGCAATAAAAGAGTACTCAAAGAATAAAAACATAAATTATGAAAACATGGTAGTTGTACATGATGATATAGACCTAGGTTTCGGTAGATTAAGACTAAAAATAGGTAGTAGTGATGGGGGTCATAACGGAATTAAATCAATTAATAATATTATTAGTTCAACAGAGTATTTTCGTTTAAGAATAGGGGTTGGAAGACCTCCTAGCGGTACTGATCCAGCAGACTATGTTCTTTCTAGGTTTAGTTCTGAAGAAATAGAAGAAGTTAAATTTCTACTAGAAGATGCAACAGATATTGTTAAAGTATTTCCTAAAGATAAAGAAATGGCAATAAAACAAGCTTCTGAGCGAAGAATAATTGATGTAGTGTAATGAAAAAAAATATTCCTGATTTACTTGCTTTGTTTAGACTCCTATCTTCACCAGTTATTTTATTTCTTTTACTATCTGATGGTTCGAAGGAAGGATTGATGTTAGTTCCTGCTGGTATAGCTTTTGTTGCAGCTTGGACTGATTATTTTGACGGAATGCTTGCAAGAAAATGGGACGTTTCAACAAAAACGGGAGCTTTCCTGGATACGATAGCTGATAAGATTTTTGTCTCTACTATTTTTATTGGATTTACTTTAATAGGTAGAGTAAATATCTGGATTACAGTTTTACTAATTTCAAGAGAATTTATTGTAATGGCTTTAAGAGGAATAGCTGGAAATGAAGGAAAGATGATAGCCCCAAGCATTACTGGTAAATTAAAAGCAAGTTTTCAATTTTGGTCAATAGGTTTTGTTATGTTAGATTTTAATGTTAATTTACTAAGTTTTGATTTAGCTGAAATAGTTGTATTCCTTGCACTTATATTTTCTTATATTTCAGGATATCAATATTTTCGAGAGTACTATAAAAATCAATAATGGAATATGAAAAAATATTTATAACCGGTTCAACCGGAGTAGTTGGCAAACCATTATTGAAAAAGTTAGCTAGCAAAGGTCATAAAGTATATGCTCTAGATAGGTCTAAAACTAGTAATAATGAGTTTGAGAAAATTGGGGTAACTTCTATCAGAGGAGACTTGTTTGAGGACTCTTTGAAAGATAGATTATTTAATTTAGATATCGATGCTATTTTTCATGTTGCCGGAGTTAACCAGATGTGCTCAAAGAATCCTTCACATATGTTTAAAACAAATATTGAAGGAACAAAGTCAATGCTTGATTTAGGTAACCATTTGAAAATTAAAAAATTTGTTTATACTTCTTCAGCCGTAACCCTTGGAGAGAAACATGGAACTATTGGATCCGAGTTCTCAGAACATCGAGGTTCTTTTTTAAGTAAATATGAAGAATCCAAATATCTGGCGGAAAAAGAAGCTTTCCAACATACAAAAGATTTTGAGTTTGTATCTATAAACCCTTCCTCAGTGCAGGGCCCAGGGAGAGTTTCAGGAACAGCAAAATTATTAATTTCAACACTGAGAAAAAAATATCCACCCCTTATAAAAAATAATATTTCAATTATCGATATAGATGACTGCACGGAAGGTCATTACAAGGGCTTATTAAAAGGTAAGAACAATGAAAGATATGTTTTGAATAGCTTTTATTTACAAAGTTATGAACTTATTAATATATTGAAGTCAATTACAGAATGGGAAGGGAATCCAATTTACATACCTAAACCAGTACTCAAGACAGTTGCCCCACTTGGAGATTTTATAAAAGTATTTTCTTCAGAACCTCCTTTTATTTGTTCTGAATCTATAAGAGTTTTAACCAATGGTCATTTATATGATGGCTCCAAAGCAAAAAAAGAGCTAGGAGTTGAATATATAAAAGTAGAAGACTTTATTAAAAAAACTGTTAACTGGTTAATAGAAGAAAAATATATAGCTTTGAAGAAAATATAGTTTTATGAAAGAGTTTGATGAATTAGTAAATGTTATTTCAAAGCTTAGAGAAGAGTGCCCTTGGGATAAAGAACAAACACACGAGTCTCTTTCCAAGCATTTGATTGAAGAGGCATATGAGTTACTAGATTCTTTAGCAAAGTTGAACGATAGTGAGGAGTCATTTCAAAACCTAGAAAGTGAACTTGGAGATTTATTGTTACAAATTTTGCTACATTCAAAGATAGCAAGCGAGAATGGATATTTTTCTATTGTCGATGTAGTCGATTCACTGAATAAGAAACTTGTTAAAAGACATCCGCATGTATTTGGAGATGTAAAGCTAGGCACTCCTAAAGAAGTCCAAAAACAATGGGAGAAAATAAAACAAGAAGATAAAAATTCAATCTTTGATGATATTAATAAAAACCTACCAGCAATAACAACTGCATTTAAAGTACAGAGAAAAGCAGAAAGTTTAAATTTATCTTATAAAAACTATGAGGAGGCTCTTTCAGACTTAATTTCTGAGATAGAGGAGTTGAAGGATGCATTAAGTCAAGAAGAAAAAAAATACGAATTAGGTGATGTATTATTTTCTTTAATTAATGTTTCAAGATATATAGAAGCTGACCCAGAAATACAGCTTAAAAAATCCACTGAAAGATTCATTAATCGTGCAAAATATGTTGAATCCAAGATAAATGATAATTCTGATATTGAAAAACTATGGATTGAAGCAAAGAAAGCTGAAATAGAATAGAAAACTTTTAAATTTCTGTTAGTTTTAGATAACAGGGTTATGAATACAAAAATAGATAAAATTCACGCTAGATATATATTAGATTCTAGAGCTAATCCGACAGTTGAGGTAGATATTACTTTAGAGGATGGCTCTTTTGGTCGTGCAGCAGTTCCCTCAGGAGCCTCAACGGGAAAACTAGAAGCTCATGAATTAAGAGATGGAGATAAAAGCTATTTAGGCAAGGGTGTTAGTAAAGCTGTTGAAAATATAAATACATCTATGAAAGATATATTGATTGGTCAAGATGCTGAGAACCAAAAAAACATTGATCAATTAATGATTGACCTTGATGGTTCAGATAATAAGAAAAAACTAGGTGCAAATGCAATACTGGCTCTATCTCTTGCAAACTTAAAAGCTTTTTCAAAATCATCAAATAAACATATATATGAAATTATTCCAAATATATATGGAGCCCCTTCGCTACCTGTACCATTTATGAATATTTTGAATGGTGGAGCACATGCAGATAATAAGGTTGACATTCAAGAGTTTATGATTGTTCCTTATGGTTTTGAAACATTTGATTTATCGCTTCAAGCAGGGGTCGAGATATATCATACTCTTAAAGAGTTGCTTAAAGAAAAAGGGCTATCTACAAATGTAGGAGATGAAGGAGGCTTTGCTCCAAATCTTAATTCATCATCAGAAGTTATAAAAACAATATTACACGCTATTGAAAAGTCAGGATATAAACCTGAAGAAGAAGTTTCGATAGCACTAGATGCAGCAGCTTCAGAGTTCCACAAGGATGGCAAGTATTTAATAGAAGAGCAAGAATTAAGTTCTGTTGAGATGGTTGATTATTTAGTTAATTTAGCAGATCAATATCCAATAATTTCAATTGAAGATGGTCTAAGTGAAGACGACTGGGAAGGCTGGTCTCTATTAACAGAGAAAATTGGAGATAACATTCAACTCGTTGGAGATGATCTTTTTGTTACTCAGGAAAAAATGTTACAAGAAGGGATTAATTTAAATGCAGCCAATTCTATTCTTATAAAAATCAATCAAGTTGGGAGTATAACTGAGACACTTCAGACAATGAATTTAGCTAAGGAGAATAATTATACATCTATGGTATCTCACAGATCAGGAGAAACAGAGGATACATTTATTAGCCATTTAGTTACGGGAACCTCAAGTGGACAAATCAAAACAGGTGCTCCAGCAAGGTCTGAGAGGACATCAAAATATAATGAACTACTTCGGATTGGAGAAAAAGTAGGCTATGAAACTTTTAATAATAAAAAATGGAAAAATTAAAACTTTTTAAAGGAAATTTTTCATTAAAGATATTTGTTTTAGGCATTTTATTTATGTCATTATTTTTTGTTTTTGATACATGGGAAGGTAGTTTTAATCAATATAAATCATTAGAAAATCAAGTAAAAAATAGAACAGAATACATAAATGAATTAAAAGGAGAGATGGAAGTATTATCACAACAAATAGAAAATCTTGAAGATCCTCAGAAAGTGGATGTTATCTTACGTGAATATGGATATGGAAAACCAGGTGAAAAAATAGATATTTTTGAAGTTCCTGAACCAGTCACACCTTTAGAAGAGACACTTAAAAGTGAGAGAAGTAAAAGTTTTATTCAGTATTTTGTGGAATTCATTGTTGGAACAAATGGCGAGTAAAATTAAAAAAATTGTAGAAACTCAACTAAACAGGTCTATTAGAAGCAATGTTGAAGTTGTATCAAGTTGTCATTACAATCTTCCTGCTGTAATTAAAGTACCTTCTAACTTAGATGATGGCACACCTTTTCCAACAAGTTATTGGCTCACATGTCCAATGTATAATAAAAAAGTTGGGTCTCTTGAATCGCAAGGTCTAATTAAGG
>CABWZY010000022.1:0-6236 GCA_902510055.1 uncultured Candidatus Actinomarina sp.
TAATAATTTGATATTTCCTTCAGATTTAGACATTTTTTTACCTGATAAATTTAACATCCCATTATGCAACCAATATTTTACAAATGGCTCATTAGAGTAGGCTCCTTTTGATTGTGCAATTTCATTTTCATGATGTGGAAAAATTAAGTCATTGCCACCACAATGAATATCTATTGTTTTACCAAGAATAGCTTCAATCATTGAAGAACATTCAATATGCCAACCAGGCCGTCCGTTCCCCCAAGGTGACTCCCAATATGGTTCATTTTCTTTTGAAATCTTCCAAAGAGCAAAATCTTCTGGCGTTTTTTTATCCTCTTCAATTTCAACTCTTGTTCCTGATATAACATCATCTTTTGTTCTCCCAGATAACAAGAAGTAATCATCAAATTTTGATATCTCATAATAAACTCCGGACTTAGTTATATATGCAAATTTATTTTCTATCAATTTTTGGATATATTTTATAATCTGATCTATAAATTCAGTTGCCTTTGGCTCTTTATCAGGATTAAGACAATTAAGCTCTTCATAAGCATTTTGAAATTCTTTAGTAACTCTAGTTCCAAGCTCTACGAAAGAGATATTCTCTTCAAGAGATTTTTCGATTATCTTATCATCTATGTCTGTAATATTTCTAACAAACGTAACTTTGTATTCTAAATATTTTAAATATCTAACAAGAAAATCAAAAACAACTGCTGACCTTCCATGGCCTAAGTGTGGTGAAGACTGTACGGTTGGTCCACATAGGTAAATTTTTACTTCTTTTTTATTTAATTCAACCTCTTCTAGTGAATTACTGTATGAGTTATATAATTTAAGCATTTTCTAAAAGTATTGTAACAAGGCATGCTGATGCTTTTTTATCGCCAATAAGTCCAAAAGAATCAGTTGTTTTTCCTTTAATGTTTACTTTGCCAACATCAATATTTAAAAGTTTTGAAATACTCTCCTCCAGTTCTTCTCTTCTTTCGCTTACAAAAAAACGTTCTGAAATAATTGTTATGTCAATATTGCATACTCTTAATTTATCATATTCAATAATTTCTAAAATTTTTTCTAACATTTGAGTACTTCTTACTCCTTTTTCTGTAGGTTCCTTAGAGGGGAAATAATACCCAAGATCTTTTTTGCTTACTGAACCTAAAAGAGCATCACATAAAGCATGTAGAACAATATCTCCATCTGAATAGGCTTCAAAGCCGTCTTCTTGAAACTCTAAACCAGCGAGATATAGTGGATTTGAAGAGGAGTGCTTGTGTAAATCCCAGCCATTACCAATTAACATATAAAAACCTTTTTAATGAAGCTATTTGTTAAATTATAAACCGTCGTCGGGATCTTCTTCTGGTAGATATTGAGATATTTTATCTACAGCACTTTCTTCATCTATTTCTAATGCACAAGCAATCTCACTTGCTAATGTCATTCTTGCTTTAGCTAACATTCTTTTTAAAGCTGGTGAAATACCTTTATTTATTTGAGCGTGAGTTAAATCTCTAACTACTTCGGCAACTTGGATTATATCTCCCGAAGTCATTTTTTCTGTTAATACTTTATACCATCTACTCCAGTTTGTACCAGCTTCTTCAGGTTTCTCCTTAAATATTGGAAATACTTTTCTAGCAACTGCACTCTTTGAAATAACAGGCCTAATTACCTCATCGACATTTTCAACTGGCACCATTACAGTTAAGCCATCTAGTAATACTTCTATTTCAAAATATTGAATTCTTTTTGATTTAGGTTCACCCTCTACAAAAACTTCTACATTTTTGTTAACTTTTCTAATAACTTTTGCAGCTCCATGGTGAGGATGAACTACAAATTGATTTGGTTTATATTTATCTGTTAATTTTTTTGATTTTGTTGCCATAAATGTCAACAATAGTACAACTAGAAATCTATCTAATGCCCATTAATATAAGAAAAACCTACATTTTTAAGGAGCGTATCAAAATACTCTCTTAACTGTTGTGCTCTATTTCTTCCAATCCCTTCTACTTCAAATAATTTATCAGTAGATGCATTTAATAAATTTGGAAGGTTTTTAAATTTTTGAATTAATGAATCATGTAGATTATCAGGAAGCCCAGGTAATCTAGCTAAAACTCTATACCCTTTAGAGGACGAAACCTCATCTAATGATTCCATGAACAAAACAGATCCTAAATGTTCGATTGTATTCAACTCTTCATAAGTTAAATTTGCAATTTCATCAACAGCTTTATTTATATTTCTAAATCTTTTACCTGGTAAGTGATCTTTCAAAACTAAATCAAGAGTATTCCTAACTCCTGATTCAAGTGAGTCAATTTGAATCATAACTAATCCTGAATCTTCTCCTAAGTCAGACGCTTCTTTCCTTACTTGTTGAGATAGTCTTCCAAGCAACTCACCTCTTTGAATAACCTCAAGAACTTGTTGGTTTGTTAATGTATTTTCAATCTCTAATTCTCCTAGTTCTAATACTGCATCATCAAACCTCCTTCTAGTCCTGTCAACTGATTGTAATGACTCATTAACTCTTCCAAATATGATTGAAGACTCTTCAAGTTCATTTACATTATTTCCATTAAAAACTTTTATTATTGAAGATTCTTCTGAAACTGCAACCACACTGAGGTCTGTTTCTACCGATACTCTCTCTGCTGTTCTGTGCCTAGTTCCTGTTTGTAAAGTTGCTATATCGTCTGACGGATTTAAATGAACATTAGCTTTAAGTATATTGTTTACACTTTTATCAACAATAATTGCTCCGTCCATCTTTGCTAATTCAGACATCATTTCAGGAGTGTAGGAACAATTAATTAAAGACACTCCACCAGAAGAAATTTTTTCTAACTTTGCTGAGGTTCCTATAACAATTAGGGCTCCTGTTTTCTTATCAGCTATAAGGTCTACTCCATTCCTTAATGGTTGACCTGGAATTAGTTGATCCTCGGCCATAAAATTCCCTTCTGTTCTTTTATTATTTGAGTATTTTGTTTATTCGAATGTTACTGTATTATTTTATTATTAATCTAGTTATCAAAGGATATTGTGGAAAATATTACTTGTAAAGCATGTCAAGCAGTAGTTGACAAAAAATTGGAGTTTTGTTCAAGTTGTGGTGAGTGGCTTGGTTTAAAAATAGAAGATATTCAATCTAAGCCTAATCAGGTACAAGATAGGTACATTAAGAGAACACGGGTGCCTCAAATTAGATGTTCAAGTTGTGGAAACAATAATCTTCCATCTATTAGAAACTGTAGAGAATGTGGTGTTCCTTTGGTTAAACCTCTTACAAGCTATGGAGCTTCTGAGCTGCCGAACAGAAAAGAAGTTCCTGGTATAAGAGCTGTCTTTTTTCTTGCACTAATTATTCCCTTAATTGCGGGTGCAAGTTATTTTTACAATACAAGAATAGCCGAAGAAGTAATTGAAGAAATAGCAATAGTTGAACAAACAACTATTCCTACAACATCTACAACTGTTCAGAGTATGCTCAAATTACAAAAACCTTTATCCTGTGCGGCTTCAACTACATATGAGTCAGGTAACTCTGGAGATTTTTCGTGTGAGAATCTTTATGATAATGACTACACAATGTGGCAAGACAATTCACTTCAGTGTAAAGATGGTTGGTTAGAGTTTACTTTTGCAGATGAAATATTTATAGAGTTTATTGTCGTTCAAAATGCTGAAAAGAGTACATCTTTTAAAAGAAACTATAAAATAAGAGATCTATTAATTACTGCTAACAATCCGGAATTGGAGATACAAAAAGAGCTTGAAAATGATAACTTTGAACAATGGGTAGATGTTAATACTACAACTTCTTATTTGAGACTAGATTTCCTAAGTGCGTACCCGGGTGAAGATTTAAATGGACAGAATGCTTTTGAAGAATGTGCTATTCAGGAAATAAGATTTTTTGGTAAAGGTTAGTGAACTTAGATTTACTTTTTATAAATATAATTTTTTCTTATTATTTTAATTTATTAGCAGAATCAAATAAGACATTGTAAACTTCATCCGAATCAAGATCATATATCCAGTTAACGTTTGTCTTTCTATCTGAAATTCCTAGAGAATCAACAACTGTTTGGCCAAGTGTTAATTCTGAATCAACTTCTACTTCAACATTTACCATTTTGTGTGTAAAGATTGAAGGATCAACCAAAAAAACTGAAACCAATAAGTCATGAACGGGTGTTCCTTTTGGGTATATTTCTTTTACTAATGGAAGTTCATCTAAAGATGTCATCAAGTGAAGCATCGCGTCGGATACTTTATTATTAATTTTTTTAAGCTTTTCTTTTCTAGGTTTTGTTGTAATTGACTTATTTGTAACATCTAAACCTAACATATATATTTCTATACCTGAATTTAATACTATCTTTGCTGCTTCTGGGTCAACATAAGTATTAAATTCTGCAACTGGAGTTGTGTTGCCCCTTAAGGCAGAACCCCCCATAAAAACTATTTTTTGTATTTTTTCTACAAGTGGTGGGTTATTTTTAATTACAGTCCCAATATTGGTCATCGGACCTAAAACACCGATTGTTATTTTTTCAGTACTTTCTTCTAACTCCTTTGTTATAAAGTCCACGGCTGACAACTTCTGTTTTTTTAAAGTAGTTGTTGGTATATCTAAATTATTTAATCCATCCGTTCCATGAACCCATTCTGCAGTAACTAATTCTCTACTCATTGGTTTTGAGCAACCTTCGTAAACAGGGATTTCCGCTCTACCAGTAAATTCTAAAATTCGTAAAGCATTCTTTGTTCCAACTTCAACTGGGACGTTTCCAGCAACAGTTGTTATTCCTAGAATCTCTTTATTATCAAAATTAGCAAGCGCGACAAGTATTGCTACTGCATCATCCGTTCCCGGGTCAGTATCAATTATTAATTTCATAAATCCTTATAATATGAAATTTATGATTCAGTATCGGCAAAGTCAACTTGGGGTTCGCTTGGAGCTTCAACCGCTTCAAAATCAAGCTTTTCTTCTTTTTCGTTGACTGAAACTATAATTGTTGAACCTGCTTTATATTTTCCTTTAAGTAACTCCTCAGAAAGAGGATCCTCTAAAAGTCTTTGTATGGATCTTCTTAAAGGTCTTGCACCAAATTCTTTGTCATAGCCTTCAGTAGCTAAGAATTGTTTTGCTTCTTCTGATAGAACAATTTCTAAATCTGAATTCTTCAATTGCTTATGAATTCTGTCGAGCATAAGATCAACTATTTCTTTAACCTCATCAGGAGTTAACTCATGGAAAACTATAGTCTCATCAATTCTATTCAAAAATTCCGGTTTGAAATATCTTTTTAGCTCTTCATTGACTTTTGATTTCATTTTTTCATAGGAATCATTTCCATCCAAATTACTAAAGCCAATGTTTTTACTTAAATCTTTAGTTCCAAGATTAGAAGTCATAATAATTACAGTATTTTTAAAATCTACTGTTCTTCCTTGAGCGTCTGTTAACCTTCCATCTTCTAATATTTGTAAAAGTGTATTAAAAACATCAGGATGTGCTTTCTCAACTTCATCTAATAAAACAACACTAAATGGCTTTCTTCTCACAGCCTCTGTTAACTGTCCTCCCTCGTCGTATCCAACATATCCAGGGGGTGATCCAATTAGTCTGCTAACAGTATGTTTTTCCATATATTCTGACATATCAATTTGTATCAAAGAATCTTCATCTCCAAATAAAAATTCTGCTAAAGCTTTTGCAGTTTCTGTTTTTCCAACACCAGAGGGCCCTAAAAAGATAAAGGATCCCGAAGGTCTTTTTGGGTCTTTTAAGCCAGATCTAGTCCTTCTTATAGCCTTTGATACTGCTGAAATTGCTTCTTCTTGTCCAATAATTCTTTTATGTAGTTCTTTCTCCATTTCAAGCAGTCTTGCTGTTTCTTCTTGAGTCAACCTATGTACTGGAATTCCAGTCCACTGTGCAAGCACTTCTGCTATCTCTTCTTCATCAATAACCATCTCTACATCTGATGAGTTAACATCTTCTAAAGAGTCAATTTCATCTAGAACATTTTTTTCTTGGTCTCTTATTTGTGCTGCTTTCTCAAAAAGCTGGGATTGAACAGCATCTATTTTTTGTTCTCGCAAATTTTTTAATTTTTCAGCAAATTCCTTTTTTTCACCACCAAGGGGTTTCTTGTATACCCTCATTCTACTTCCTGCTTCATCTATTAAATCGATTGCTTTGTCTGGTAAAAACCTATCAG
>CABWZY010000023.1:0-5772 GCA_902510055.1 uncultured Candidatus Actinomarina sp.
GCTCTACTAATATTTTCATTTATTAAAGTACCTCCCAAATCATTCACACCAGCTTCTAATAATTTTAAGGAACCATCATGACCGAGTTTTACCCAGCTAGCTTGTATGTTGTCGATATAATCGTGGAAGTATATTCTCGCTAAAGAATGAATTAAAAGTATTTCATCCCAAGTTGGTCCCGGCATGCTTTTACCTTGTAAATATATTGGTGATCCCATATGAACAAAAGGTAAAGGCACTATTTCAGTAAAACCATGGGTTCTCTCTTGAAGATTTCTTATCAGTGAATAGTGATTAGTCCAAGATTCAATATCATCTATATGTCCAAACATTATTGTTGCTGTAGATTTAATTCCTAAGGAATGAGCTACCTCCATAACGTAAGCCCATTGTTTGGATGTAATTTTATCTGGACATAAATATTTTCTAATACGATCATCTAATATCTCTGCAGCAGTACCAGGTAGTGTATTCAATCCTACATCTTTTAATAAAATCAAATATTGTTCTACACTTTTGTTAATAGTTTCAGCACCTTGCCATATTTCTAGTGGTGTAAACCCATGAATGTGCATATCAGGAATAACTTCTTTAATTTCTTTAACTAAATTAATATAAAATTCGCCAGTGTAATTAGGATGTATACCACCTTGTAAGCAAACTTCTGAAGCTCCTGTTTCGTATGCTTCTTTTGCTCTATTTACTACTTCTTGTGGTTCTAGAGAGTAAGGAATCTCTTTCAAATCTAAACTTTTAGGTCCTTTTGAAAATCCACAAAAACCGCATTTATAATAACATTGGTTTGTATAGTTAATATTTCGATTTTTAACAAATGTAACCTTATTACCATTAACTTTTAAATTTAAGTGATTTGCAAACTCAGATATTCTATTTATATATTTTCCTGAAGTTTTAAATAATTCAGTTAAATCGTCATCATTAATATTTTCTCCATCTTCTAATTTGTTAAAAATATTATCAAAATTTTTTGATTTATAATCAGCTTCGTTATTGAATACGAAATTAGATAGTTGAGGTATATCTTTACCACTTCCAGGATACCAATCAGTTTCTTTTCTTCTATATCCCCGTACATCTCTAGTAAGTAGATAATTTGTAAATTCTCCTTTATCTAATAATTTTCTGGCTTCATCAATAGAAAGTAAGGGTGAAAGAACTGTACGTTCATAAAGATTCTGTTTAGATATATTTTGTAATTCTTTAATCTGCTCTGTATTCCAATCTCTTAAAAGTAGGTCATTAATACCATTATTTATAGCATGAATTGCATCCTCTTTAGTATCTACGTACATAGAGATAAGATGTTTGTAATTTGGTTTATAAGTATTGATAAAATTCATATCATTTATATTTGATATTTCAATAGATCGTGGTTTTAACCTTGTTAAAACTTCTAATGCAATTTCTTTGTTTCCTTTGTAAGAGTAAATAAGTCTTCTAGAATCTTTATCTTGAAATTGTTCCCAGTTATTATCACTAATTAACCACATGGAAGATTGGTATGAAGATTTATTTGATATAGTTTGAAATCCTTTTTTATTAATTTCATTAAAATTTAATTCTTTTTTTATTAAAAAAGATGATGTCCCCTCTTTTTTTCTTGAATTTAAAAATATTTCATTATCATTTTCACACGGTCTTATTCTGAGAAATGATATATTATTTTGCATATTCATATATTTTTGGATATCCATCTACATTTATAACATTAATAACTTTTTCGTACATTTTTTCATCCAACCATTGTTTATTTATAAAATTTGGATAAACAGGAAGTCGTGGAATTAAAGTCTGATTTGTATTATCTATAGAATTACTTAAATTTTTTAAGTTAGGCCATAAATGATCTGGATTAACCCAATCAATAGTTTTTGGTGAAATTCCTCCTAAATCATTAATGCCGCTTATTAAATATTCATCTATTGATGAAATAAGATTTGGTGGAACCTGTAGTGATATATGGACGGGTAAAAATATTCTTACTGTTGCAATAACTTTAAGAAATAAATCATTTGTTATTTCAGGACTATCTTTCATGAGGGTATTTTGTTTAGCTCTAAAATTTTGTAATATGATTTCTTGAATCGATTTATTTTTTCTGGAAAATAATATCAACTGTTCTATATCATCTATAAGCTCCTGTTTAGTTTCTGTAATTCCTAAAAGTAAACCCGTTGTAATCGGATATTTTACTTCTTGAGCATTCTCAATAGTTTTAATTCTGTCAGTAATATTTTTTGTTTTTGCTTTATAGTGAGGCCTTCCAGGATTTGTCACATTGCTTGAGAATGTTTCCAACATCAACCCACCAGATGGTGAATATTTTTTCAAATCTAATATTTCTTTTTTTTCCATAAGCCCTGGATTTGCATGTGGAAATAATCTGTATTTACTATTAATTCTTTTCATGTTCTCAACTAAATATTCATGAGTAGATGAAAAACCTAAATCATTAAGTTGAGACTGAGCTTCTTTCCATTTTTTTTCAGGTTTATCACCTAATGTGAATAGAGCTTCATAACAATCATTTTCTTCACCTACTTTTGCTATTACGTCAACCTCATCAAAATTTAAATAAGTACCACCATCTTTAGGTGATTTAACAAAAGTGCAATAGCCGCAAGAATCTTGACACATCGTTGTTAAAGGTATAAATACTTTAGGACTAAATGTAATTTCTGTACCAAATGTCTCTTTTTTAATTATGAATGCTTTTTCTGATAATTCATCAGTGCTTATATCACCAAAAAGATGGTTTTCTATTTTTTTAGCTAATTCAGTCATTTAATTAATCATCTGGATATTATTATTATTTGATTGTAACAAAAAATAATCAATCTTTGCATTCTAAGAAAGAAGAGAATTGAAAAATATATCGCTAGTGGGCTTTGGGAGAATAGGAAGAGATTTATTTAGACAAAGCATTGAAGAAAATAATATAAATATTGTTTCAGTTTCCGACGTAGCAGATAAAGATAATTTAATATATTTACTTAAATATGACTCTATTTACGGACCATTAAAAGCAGGTGTTACAGAAACAGAAAATGGGATATCTGTTAATAACAAAGAAACTATTTTTAACAACTGGAAAGATGCAGAACAATCTGATTGGGATTCAATTAATACTGACATAGTTGTATTAGCTACAGGAAAAGAGCAAAACAAAGTTGAGGTATTAAAACATTTAGATAAAGGTGCTAAGAAAATTATTATTGCATCAACACCAAAAGATACAGAAGATATAGATATATTTATTCCTGGAGCAAATGATGAAAATATTGATTTTAATAATTCTATTATTTCTTTAGGATCAAACACAGCTAATGCTTCAGCGCCTGTAATAAAAATTATAAATGAAGCTATCGGAGTGGAACGTGTTTTTATTAATACAATACATGGTTATTCAAACTCAAATAGATTAGCTGATGTTGCTGGTGAAGGTTTTAGGCAAAATCGTGCAGCTGGAGAAAACATTATTCCAAATAAAACATCTTCTTCTATTGTTATAGAAAAAGTATTACCTTTTTTGAAAAATAAGATTACTTCTTCCTCAATGACAGTGCCAGTGCCTGATGGAAGTATTATTGATTTAACTCTTGATGTCAAAAAGAAAACATCATCTGAGAAAATAAATAAAATTATTGAAAAAAATATATCATCAAATTATATATCTGAAAGAATCGGGATTACTTATGATCCTATAGTCTCATCTGATGTTGTTGGAAATTCTCTATCTGGATTAATAGATGGAAGGTCAACAATGGACATTGATGAAAAGAAAATTAAAATTTTAATTTGGTTTGATAATGGATGGGGTTATTCATCACGTATTCTTGAAACAATAAAAATTTACCAACAGAAAAACAAAGTAAATGAATAATATTGCAATAAATGGATTTGGAAGAATAGGTAGGTCAATATTAAGAATAATTATTGAACAAGATATTGACATAAATGTTGTAGCTATAAATGATTTGGGTGATTATGAAAATTTAGCTTACTTATTTAAGCATGATTCAATTATGGGTATTCTAGATGCAGATATTTCAATTCAAAATGACATTTTTAAAATTAATGAACGAGAAATTAAACTTATATCTATTTCTGATCCCTCTAAGTTACCATGGAGTGAATTAAATGTTGATATAGTAGTAGAGTCAACAGGTATTTTTACAAACAAAGAGTCTTTAGACAAACATTTGGAAGCAGGCGCTAATAAAGTTTTACTAACAGTACCTCCTAAAGACGAAATTGATGCAACAATTGTTCTTGGAGTTAATGATGAAACACTTAGTAGTGACTCTAAATTAATCTCAAACGCATCGTGTACGACTAATTGTTTAGCTCCTATAGCAAAGGTTCTGAACGATAATTTTAAAATTAAATCTGGATTAATGACTACTGTTCATGCCTACACAAACGATCAAGCTTTAGCTGAAACAACACATAGTGATTTTAGACGCGGAAGAAATGCAACTCAAAATATAATTCCAACATCTACTGGAGCAGCAAAAGCTGTTGGAATGGTAATGCCTGAATTAGAAGGGAAATTAGATGGGATGGCAATGCGCGTACCGGTCCCGAATGGTAGTGTTGTTGACCTAATAGTTGAATTAGAAAGCGCAGTAACAATCAATGATATTAATAATGCAGTTAAAACAGCATCTGAAAATGAATTAAAAGGTATATTAAGCTACTCTGAGGTTCCTTTAGTCTCAACAGATATTTTAGGTAATCCAAATTCAAGCATTTATGATGCGACATCAACTGAGATACTAGAAAATAAACATGTAAGAGTTGTTTGTTGGTATGACAATGAGTGGGGTTATTCAAATAGAGTTGTAGATCTTGTAAGGAAACTTATACTGGACAATGCAAATGGATAATAATTTACCAAAACCTCCTAAAGCTGTAGGTAATTACACAACGATTAAGAAAATTGATAACTTAATTTTTACTTCTGGTCATGTGCCCATAACCGATGATATCAAGTACATCGGTAAAATACCTAATGAACAAAGTACAGAAGATGGATATAAAGCTGCTTCATTATGTGCTGAATTAACTATTGCTACGCTATCAGAAAAGTATAACATTGAAAAATTATCTCCAATAAATGTAGTTGGTTTTGTAAATTGTTCTGATGATTACTCAGACCATCCTAAAGTTTTAAATGGTTTTACTGATAAATTAGAAGAATATTTTAACTCAAAAGCAACAAGATCAGCTGTTGGTGTTTCAAGTTTACCAATGAATGTTTCAGTAGAAGTTCAAACAATTTTTTATATTCATGAATAATTTAACAATAGGAATATCAACAGGTATAAAGAATGCACCAATGTCAGCAGGGGATATACCATGTGCAGTATTGAGTGCCGAATTTATAAAATTATGTAATAAATTTGATGCTCAAGCTGTTATATTTCCGACTCAATTTAATAACCCTAAGTTTTCACTAAAGGGAATAGATGGTTTAATAATTACAGGAGGTGGTGATATTAGTCCATCACATTATGGCGAACAACCGATAGAGAAACTCGAAAGTGTTTCAATTGAAAGAGACCTAACAGAACTTAATTTACTCAAAAGAGCCGAAGAAGAAAAAATAAAAACTTTAGCAATTTGTAGAGGACATCAATTATTAAATATTTATAAAGGAGGAAACTTGTATCAAGATATTTCTGATGCAGGTTATAAAAATATCGATCACGCGAAACCACACGAAAATGCACAAAAGCATATACATAA
>CABWZY010000024.1:0-5576 GCA_902510055.1 uncultured Candidatus Actinomarina sp.
CATAATGTTTATCTAATTTGATAAGCTATTAAAACTGCTAAAGCAGCCTTAATTAGATCTCCTATCATAAAAGGAATAACACCAATACTAAAAGCATCAATCATTGAAATATTTAAAATCATCATAAGTCCAGCTACTCCAGTTATGTATATTGTAAATGTTCCTAAAGTAATTCCAACAATAGGATTGTGAGATAACCTCCCAATAATTTGTGCTGCAAGAAAGAAACCAATAATATATCCAATTGTTGGACTTTTTAATATTGCAAATCCAGCAACACTCCCTGAGAAAAATGGCAATCCTGCTAATCCGGTAAATAGATACATCAACATACTTAAAGATCCAAAAGTGCTTCCTAGTATCAACCCAGCAAGTATTACTACAAAAGTTTGAGCTGTTATAGGAACTGGTGTAATAGGTAGCTCAATTCTAATTTGAGCACTCAATGCTGTTAATATAGCAAAGCCAAATGATAAGAAAAGATTACGAGCGAGTGAACCTTTTTCAACCCAAGTAATAGCTATATTTTTAGAGGGGAATGTTTCCATGTTTATCTCCTAAGTTTGTTTTGTTTGACAGTTCCTTAAATGCTTCAACTACTATTTTTCTAGTATCGCTTGGTTTTATAATTTTGTCTACTAAACCAAGCTTTGCAGCTATATCAGGATTGCTGAATTTATCATTATATTCATCTACTAATTTTGATTTAAGCTCTTCTTTATTTTCAGCACTTTCAAGATCTCTTCTATTAACAATATCAACAGCACCTTCAGCACCCATTACTGCAATTTCAGCACTAGGCCATGCAAATAATTTATCTGCACCAAGTCCCATTGAATCCATAACAATATATGCTCCACCGTATGCTTTTCTAACAACCACACAAACTCTAGGAACAGTTGATTCAGCGTAAGCATAAAGTAATTTAGCACCACTTCTTATTATTCCGCTATGTTCTTGCTCTACACCTGGCAAAAATCCCGGCACGTCAACCAAGGTTAGAAGAGGTATATTGAATGCATCACAAAACCTAACAAATCTTGCTGCTTTTTCAGAGGCTTTAATATCTAAAACCCCTGCAAAATCTAAAGGTTGGTTTGCAATTATTCCGATAGTATTTCCACTTACCCTAGAGAAACTAGTAATAATATTTAAAGCGTAGTTAGATTGGACAGGATACTGTTCTCCATCATCTACAATATTATTTATTACATCATTCATATCGTATGGGTGGTTTCTATTTTCTGGAATAAGACTGTCTAACATTTCAACTGAGCGTTCATTATCATCTTCAGTTATAAATACGGGAGGTTTTTGATTACTTGATTGAGGCAAGAAGCTTAAAAGATATCTTACTTCTTCAAAAGCTTGTTCTTCATTTTCACAGATTTGATGACTAACACCTGATTTTGTTCCATGAGCTTCAACTCCACCAAGTTCTTCGTAACTTACATCCTCACCAGTTACTGTTTTTACAACACCTGGACCTGTTACATACAACTGGCCAATCCCTTGTACTTGAAAAATAAAATCAGTTAATGCAGGACTGTACACAGCGCCTCCAGCGGAAGGTCCAACTACTACTGAAATTTGAGGAATCTTTCCTGAAGCTTCTACATTCTTTTTGAAAATTTGTGCATAACCATACAATGAAGAGATACCTTCTTGAATACGTGCTCCACCAGAATCTTTGATTCCGATTATTGGTGCCCTTGCATCAAGTGCCAAATCCATCACTCTCAAGATTTTCTTTGCAACTATTTCTCCGAGGCTTCCTCCCATAATTGAGAAGTCTTCTGAAAATACATACACTGGCCTACCATGAATTGTTCCAGATCCAGTGATTACTGCTTCTCCATCTGGATTCTCATCTGAAACAACATTTTCATCAATTTCTGTAAAAGAACCTTCATCCAAAAGAAGATCAATTCTTTCATAGGCAGATAACTTACCTTTAGGGTGTTGTACTTTCTTAGCTTTTTCGTCCCTATTTTTAGCTAAATTTTCCTCTGACATGCCCAACTTTCTTGTTTTTATGTTTATTGTTAATGTAAGTATTTGACCTACATATATGTAAAGAAGTAACAAGATGAAGACTATTTTTTTTGAAACTATCGACAATACTCAGAATTATGCTCTAGAAAACTATGATTCCGAACCACTTTTAGTTCTTAGTTACTCACAAGACTCAGGGAGAGGTAGAGAAAAAAAAGAATGGCAGAATGCAGATCAGAGTCTTGCAGTTTCTTTAGTGTTTGAAAATAGTAATGAAAAATTAAACAACACCCTGATTCCCTTAATTGCTGGATTTTGCTTTTTAGAAGTTCTCGAAAATGAAGAAATTAAACTTAAATGGCCTAATGATATTAACTTAAAGGAAAATAAAATTGGAGGGATTTTGGTAGAAGAACACAAAGGGATCGTCTGTGTAGGTCTTGGAGTTAATTATTTTTGGGATAACCCAAGTGTTCCTAATGCTGGCTCTTTATACAATGAAAAAATAGATAACAATTTAATAAATTCAGATGCCGAAAAATGGGGAAGGCTAGTCTTAGACTTTATTGCCAATGATAGATTTGAACTTTCAGAATACAAAAAAAAACTAACAACTCTAGGGAAGCTTGTTGAATACTCTGAAGGAAGAGGTTGGGCTAGAGACGTAGATATTGATGGTTCCTTAATCATTGAAACACCTGAAGGTGAGTTGATTAATTTAACCTCCCCCTTGATTACAGAAGTGAAGTAGATATAAATTGATAATGAATTTTTTGATTAAAATAAAAAATTAATCTCTTAAGTTTTGACGTTTAAGTTAGATTTCCTTAATCTTATCGATTCTGGAGTAACTTCAACAAACTCATTATCACTAATAAATTCTAAACATTGATCTAAAGACATTAATTGAGCTGGTCTTAATGGCACTGTATCATCTGATCCAGATGCACGATGATTTGTCAGTTTTTTTTCTTTTACGATATTTACTATTAAGTCACCTTCATTATTTCTTTCTCCAACAATCATCCCTTTGTAGACCATAGTTCCTGGTGTAACAAATAAAACTCCTCTATCTACCATTGCCAAGCTTGCATAAGTAGTAACTTTGCCATCTCTATCAGCCACCAGAACTCCACTGGTTCTTTGTGGAATATCTCCGAACCATTCTTGATATGAATCAAACAAAGTATTCATTATTCCAGATCCTCTGGTTTCTGTTAAAAATTGATTTCTAAAACCAATTAAACCCCTAGATGGTATTTGAAATTCTAATGTTGCTCTCCCAAAACCATTATTTATTAAACTTGTCATCTTACCTTTTCTAATTGAAAGTTGTTTAGTAACTGCACCAACAAATTCTTCTGGGATGTCAATATATACATTCTCAACTGGTTCATGAATAGTGCCTTTTACTTCTTTTGTTATTACTTCAGGCCTAGATACCATAAATTCATAGCCTTCTCTTCTCATAGTTTCTATAAGCACTGCCATTTGAAGCTCACCTCGCCCTTTTACTTCAAAGACATCTGTTTTTTCAGTTCTTGATACATGAATGGAGACATTACTTAATACTTCTTTTTCTAACCTCTCTATTAGATTTCTAGAAGTTATATATTCTCCTTCTTTTCCTGCAAATGGAGAGTTATTAACATTAAAAAATATTGAAACTGTGGGTTGATCAATCTTAATTCTATCTAATGGAACTGGATTATTATTATCTGAAATTGTATCTCCAATATTGATATCCTCAATTCCAGCAACAGCAATAATATCACCTGACTCTAATGTATCTACCTTATCCTTCTCCAGTCCTTTAAACGTATAGAGTGCTGAGAATTTTAAATTATTTATAGTTTTGTCTTCAGTACATAAACTGTATTGTTTACTTATATTTAAAATTCCACTATCTAATCTTCCGATAGCTATCTGCCCTACATAGGGGTCATATGCTAAGTTTGTTATTAGAAATTGAGTAGTACCTTCATCAGAAGTTTCTGGACCTTCAAAATAGTTTATGATTAAATTAAATAATGGATCTAGATTAGAAGGTTCGTCATCAATATTGTTAATTGCAATACCCTCTTTTGCATTCGTATAGATTATTGGAAATTCTATCTGGTCATCAGTAGCATCTAAATCAATAAATAAGTCATATGTTTCTTCTACAACTTCATCTACTCTTGCATCAGGTTTGTCAATTTTATTAATTACAAGTACAACAGGAAGTTTCTTCTCAAGTGCTTTTTTTAAAACAAACCTAGTTTGTGGAAGAGGCCCTTCACTTGAATCAACCAATAAAAGTACACCATCAACTAAATTTAAACTTCTTTCAACTTCACCACCAAAATCAGCATGTCCGGGTGTATCTACAATATTAATTTTTACATTTTCATAATTTATTGCTGTGTTTTTTGAAGTGATAGTTATACCTCTCTCTTTTTCTAAATCTCCGGAGTCCATAACCCTATCTTCTAAGACTTGATGGTCACTAAATGTTCCGCTTTGTTGAAGTAATCCATCAACTAATGTTGTTTTTCCATGATCAACATGAGCAATTATTGCTATGTTTCTAATGTTGTTTTTTGACATAAGGAAGTAAGTATATCTGAAGGTGAATTTAATAATTTAACCTCTTACTTAATTACAAAAGTGAAGCAGTTATTATTAATAATGGTGAGTATTGAATGAAGCAGTTAGTTGTATTGAAGAATAATCCTGACCCTATTTTATGGGATACACCTATTCCTAGACCTGGGGCAGGAGAAGTTTTAATTCGAAATCATTATTCAGTTGTATCTTCAGGTACAGAATTATCAACTATTGAATCTGCAAACATATCTTTAGGTGAAAAGCTTCAAGATGATACATACATTAATAAAGGTTTGGAATTAATTAAGAAAGAAGGTCTCTCAGCACTTTGGAATGCAGTATTTCCAAAAAACATTCTTCCAATTAAATTAGGTTATAGTTCATCCGGAGAAGTCATCGAAGTCGGCGAGAGTGTAAATAATTTCCATGTTGGGGATTTAGTAGTGTCGAATGGTAATCACGCAGAATATGTTATTGTGAGCGAGAATCTATGTTCAAGGATTCCAGAAGAGACAAGCACCAAAGAAGCAGCTTACACAGTTTTGGGGAGTATTGCTCTTCATGGCTTAAGGCTTTCAGAAACTTCTTTAGGCTCGAAGATAGTAGTGATTGGATTAGGAGTGATAGGACAATTAGTATGCAGATTAGCTGAGGCTCAAGGTTCTGAAGTTGTCGGAATAGATCCTGATGATAAAAGAAGAACACAGGAAAATCATTATAAATCTGTTGAAGAGATTGAATTGAATAATGTTGACTCAGTTATAATCACAGCTGCAACAGGGAGCAATGAACCTATTGAAGTTGCAACAAAAATAGCAAGAAACAAAGGAAAAATAGTTGTTGTTGGAGATATACCATTAAATATTTCTAGGAATGAATTTTATTATAAGGAACTAGAGTTAGTTGTCTCTAAATCATATGGACCTGGTAGGTATGACAAGCAGTATGAAATTTTAGGTAATGATTACCCAATTGAATATGTAAGGTGGACA
>CABWZY010000025.1:0-3852 GCA_902510055.1 uncultured Candidatus Actinomarina sp.
CTGTATTAATAAGTAGAGAATCATCTTTATAATCTACCCACATTAAATGGTTTTGTATTTCTCCATTACTTAAGATTGTTGCTATCGCTGTAAATGCATTATTATCGATAGCCTTTTTTAATTCCAAAGATAGTTGCATATTAATTATTTTAAGCAAAAATAATTACATATGGCTTTTATAAATATTTTTAACTTTGAAGAATCTTCCGGTCTTTTAAAAAAAGAATATGAAAAAGGAATGAGAAGAGCTGGGAGAATTTGGAAAATACTTAGTATCCAATCTCAAACTCCTGAAATACTTCAAGATTCAATGAGACTTTATGGTTCAACAATGTATGGAAAATCAAAATTAACTAGGTTTGATAGAGAACTACTTGCTGTGGTTACTTCTATTTCAAATGAATGTGAATACTGAATACGAGCACATTTATACGATCTCCGGTCGGAGACAGAAAACCAAGAACTTATAGATGAGGTTGCTAAAGATTGGAAAAGTAGTTCCTTATCTCCAAAACACATGGAACTATGTAAATTTGCAGAAAAATTAACAATCAAACCAGATAAAATAAATAATAATGATATTGAATCACTTAAATCTTTTAAATTCAATGAAATAGAAATTTCTGAAATAGTTCAAGTTATATCTTATTTCAATTACATAAATAGAGTCGCCGATGGTTTAGGTTTAGAACCTGAAGATTTTATCGACAAATTAGGCTATAAAAAACATATTGATGAATAAGTAAGTTTCTCTAACATAGCTTTAGTGGGAAAAAGAAAAACTTTAATACTATTTAATACATTAATATTTATATTTCTGTCTACTTTTATGGTGTCTGAAAAATTAAATATTGCTGGAAATATAATAGTCAATAATCAAAGAGAAATTATTGCAATTAATGATGAAATAAAAGTTTCAAATAATGAAGATGAAATCATATATACAACAACTACAACCGTACCAACATTACAAGATAGTTACGAAGAAGAAATGCAAACTAGTCTCAACTTTAAATTGCCTGATAGTGATGGTGTAGATATTTATTCATCAAAAATTTCTATTTATTCAACAGAAGAACAAACCGTACTCAGTAAATTAATACCTGGAGTAAGCCTTGAAGGTGGATGCCTTGTGGAAGAAATTCAAGAGTTAGAAAACCAATGGATTAATATTATTGAAGCTAATACTTATAGCGAAGAAAAAATTAATTTCTCTATATCGCTTGAATCAAATTTACCAATAGATATAAATTGTCTTTCAAATTTTATTACTTCTATATTAAATGATCAGCGTGGTTGGAAAACTGTAGTTGAAAAAGAATTCCAGGTTGTTAACTATTATGATGCTGACTTCCATATCTTTCTTGGTAACCCAGCTACGGTTGATGAGATGTGTTTTCCTTTACAAACAAATGGTATCTATTCTTGTCGAAATGGAAATCAAATAATTTATAACTATTTTAGGTGGTTATCTGGAGCAAAAGATTTTGGACTCGATATAGCCACTTATAGACTTTATCTAATTAATCATGAAGTAGGACATATGCTTGGATGGGGTCATACGAATTGTCCTTCTCAAAATGCTTTAGCACCATTAATGATGCAGCAATCTAAATCAACTGATGGATGTATTCCAAATGGTTGGCCTATTTATGAAAGAATTAGCTATCTATACGAATCTGTAGAAAATTTTAAATAAATTTTTATTAACTATTTGCTTCTAAGATATCTTGATCTTCTTCTGCATTATTGATTAGTGAAACAGTATTTGAAGAATTAATAGCTTTAGTATTTGGTTCTATTCCTCGACTATTATTCCAACACATCGATGCCACTGCTATTAGTACAGCAATGAAAGCTATGCTAGTTGATTGAACTGGTACATTTGATTCAATCCCGCCAAGAAAATTGCTTACAGCAAAGCCTGAAAACATTACTGAATAGAATCTCATAATTATTTTTTGAGCATATATTTCATCAACAAATCGAGCCCAATTTGATAATAGAGAAATCGAAATACATAAAATCCAAACAACTCTTGAAGAATTAATCCAAGAACCTTGAGCTTGAGATAAATAACTTACATTAAAAATAGTGGAAATAGTAGCTGGAGCTAAAACTAAAGCAACTGCGACCAACCCACTAAAAATAGCTATCACATTATTTATTGTTTTATAATCACTAAATTTATTATCTAACATATTTATATTATGGGATACAAGTTATTCATAAACAAGAGTTTTTTTAACGATTATTTAAAATTGTATTTGGTGCCAGCAAACAACTAAATCGTATAATAATTATGGCGGTTTCTCTGCACTAAGACAACAATTATTATGATTTTTTATTAATTACTGAAGATAAATCATCATTTAAAATATCTTTAATATTCTGAATAAGTTGTTGACCGGCTCTTAATTGAGCCTCTTTAGTTGAAGCACCTAGGTGAGGAAGTGTAATTACTTTACTATTTACATGCTCTTTGTTTATTTCTGGAGGTTCCTTTTCATAAACATCTAAACCTGCTGAATATAGTTTATTTTCTTTAGTTAGATTAAATACTTCATGCTCATCTATTAATCCACCCCTTGATGTATTAACTATTATTGATCCATCTTTCATTAGTGATAGTTTCTCCTTAGAAATTAAGTTTTCTGTTTCTTTGTTCTTTGGTATATGAATTGAAACAAAATCTGAAGTCATCAATAATTCATCTAGACCTATTTTTTCTTCCTTGTCAGTTGAACTATCAATAAATGGATCATAGAAAACTATCTTCATTTCAAAGCTCTGCATTCTTGTTGACACTAATCTTGCAACTTTGCCAAAACCTATTAAGCCCAGTTGCTTTTTATGTAATTCAATTCCCATAAATTGGGATCTTTCCCATTCATTCTTTTTAACTGAATTGTTAGCAACAGTAATATTTCTAGCAGCAGAAATTATTAGACCAACTGTTAATTCAGCTGCTGAAATAACATTAGCTTCAGGAGTGTTAGTTACATGAATATTTCTTGCCGATGCTTCAACTAAGTCTATATTGTCAGTCCCTACTCCACTGCGGCCAATAATTTTTAGATTTTTGCTAATATCAATTAATTCTTTGTTTATCTGAGTATCACTTCTTACTAAAACAATTTCCGCATCAACAATATTTTCTATAATTTTTTCTTTTTTATTCTTTTCCTCAGAAGCATCGATACAATTTCCAATTTTTTGTAATTCTTTTAGTGTTTGTTTATCTAATTTATCACAAATAAGTATTTTCATTATTTATCTCTCAACCTATCTTATGCTAACTCATATACTTACTTAGAGTATTGATATTAATTTTGATAACTTTTTATTTTGTCTAATAGCTCTACGTCGGTAGGTTCAACTAAATAGGTATCATCTTCAAATACAATTGTTGGTATCTTTGGTTTCCTGTTTTGTAACTCACTAACCTTCTTGTAGGCCTCTTTATCAAAATCAATATCAATCTCTTCATAAGAAATGTTCATTTTCTCTAACAATTTCTTAGATCTTACACAGTCTCCGCACCACGCAGTACTGTAAAACATGATACTATTCATCAATATCCTTCTTACCCTATATAGCTTTTTGCATGGTTAGCTAATAGCTTGAATCTTTTCTTTTATAACTTCTTTTGGCTGAACCCCTACAAATCTTTCTTTAATTTCTCCATCTTTGAGAATTACTACAGTTGGAACACCCATTACTTGGTTAGCACCAGATATTTCTGGAAACTGGTCTACATCTAATTTTACAAATTCTACATTTTCCATTTCATCCTGAAGTTCTTCAAGTATTGGACTTAATATTTTGCAAGGCCCACACCATGTAGCATGA
>CABWZY010000026.1:0-3418 GCA_902510055.1 uncultured Candidatus Actinomarina sp.
GACTCTCCTTTCATTTCAGCTAAAGCTTGCTCTACAGATATTCCTAAAGCCTTTGCCCGTGCTTCAGCTGATCTTAAAAGTAAATGTTCTGGAATGTCTACCATTAGAGTGGTCCCGAAATTCCGCCATCTTTTCTAACTCTCCAGAAGTGTATTGCCATAAAAATAACAATTATGAATGGGAAAAATAATACATGTAAAACATAGAATCTTAAGAGGGTTGCTGAGGTTGCTTCTAAACCAGCAAACAATATGAATTTAACTTGGGCGCCAAATACTGGAGTATATCCTGCCATGTTTCCACCTACCGTAACTGCCCAGATTGCCAGCTGGTCCCAAGGTAATAAATATCCTGTAAAAGAGAGGAATAATGTAAGAAAAAGAAGTATTACCCCTATTACCCAGTTGAACTCTCTAGGAGCCTTATATGCTCCATGATAAAAAACTCTAGACATATGAAGGAATACAACTAAAACCATTAAATGGGCTCCCCATCTGTGCATATTTCTAACTAAAGATCCAAAAGCAATACTTGTCTGAAGTGCTTCCATATCTATATAAGCAAGTTCACCAGTTGGCCTAAAATAAAACATTAGCCAAATTCCAGTAATTGTTAAGACTATGAACAAAAAGAAACTGAGGCCACCTAAACATAAAGTATAAGAAAGTCTGATTCCATGTCTTTTAACTTTTACAGGATGTAAATGATACAAAACATTGTTCATTACAACATAGGACCTGTTTCTAGGACTATCAGAATACCCTTTCCTGAAAGGAGAACCAGGCCTGAAAATACTTGACCAAAACTGACTACCTTTTAAAGAATCTCCTAACCCTACAGCTGTATCTTTAATTCTTTCTCTAAAAGTTAGTTTTTGCATTATTTAATTCTATAGCCTTCCATATATATAGCCATGCCTGTCATCTCTTGCTCCGGAATCTTCTTCCCATGGAGCAGTGTAGATTCCATTCTCTACTGCTTGATCAGCTAATGATCCTTGAAATTTTCCTAAAGAAATAACACCTGTTGGACACCTGTCAATACAGAGGGCGCATCTTGTACATGCTTCTTCATCAACAACAAAAAACCCTACCGCTTCTTCACTATCGTCAGGAGATTCTACATTTATTGAATCTTCTATTGCATCATTTGATAAATAATGAATACACTTCCATGGACATATATCTACACAGCCCTCACACAAAATACATTCTGATTCATCTATATGGAGGAATTGTTTTGGCCTAACTCTTGAAGATACTTTCTCTACTTCAACCATTCCAAGATTATATTTCTCTGGAAAATCTGGCATCTCAATTAGAACTTCTGATTTAGCCATCATCACCTGCTTTTACTACTGTCTTTCCGTAGTCAGAAATTCTTGTTTTTCCTCTTTCTTTTGCGTTATTTAAATCTTGTATTAAGTAGCCACCAACAATTACAGTAACTAAAGCACCTTGAGAGATTCCAAGTTGAATTATGTCTTTAAATGCACCTAAACTCAATGAAATTTCATTACCTAGAAATAAAATAGGAGGAAATTTTATAAACTCTCTTTGATTAGTCCACTCAAGAGGACCTTGAGCTAAGTTAAGCCACTCTGATGGAAGGACTCCAAATATTAAAGTTAACTGAATCCAACTTAATAATGAAAGATACGCTGCTCTCGTCCAAGTCATTGGTGTGTCCTGCCATGCTAACATTGCTAAACCAAGTAAAAATAACTGTCCAGCTCCAAATGCTACAAGCTGCCCAAAGGTTTGCATTAACCATCCTCTAGGCATCCAATTAAAATAATCAATTACTTCACCTTTAGGGAAACCTGCAAAGTGTGCGATTATCACACCTATTGTTATGCCTCCAATTCCCATAACAATAAGAGCTGGTGCAATTTTATATCTGTTCTTAAAAACAAAATTTATCAAAATATCCTCAAAACCTTATATCTATATTTTATCGTTATTCCAATAGATATATAAATTTTATCAGATAACTTTTTCTATAATCTTGCTTGAATGAATAGTATTTTATTTGAATGACGCTAAATTTAAGTTGTTAATTACTATATAGATAGATGAAGATAAAATTAATTCCAAAAAATGAACAAGATTTATCAAAATTTTTCATTCTATTTGCTCCTTTGGTGATCCTTTTAGCCGTAACTATTAATTTATTAAGAGATTTCTATTTTCTCTTCTCTGGAGCTTTACCTCATACTCGAATCTTCAATTATGGTGTCCTTGATAAAATTTCAAATCAAGCTACCTATAACTTACTATTTGCATTTGTTTTTGTATTTGTAACTGTTTATTTACTATCTAAATCTATAGGAAGAAGGCTCGTCCTTTTCCCTCTTTTCTTCCTGTCTTGTTTGGGGGTAGTCGGATTTGAATCAATAGAAATTATTCTGGGGTTAATTTTTCCTAATAATATGATGTCGTTTGGAAATTCAACATTATTGTTGTTGTTTAAACTTTTAGTTGTTCTTGGTCTATTAAGCTTAGTTTTTCTTAATCTTCTAGCTAAAAAAGAGGCTTCGCTATTTGTCAGTAGTCAATTCCTAGTCGGGTCTTTGATGTTTTATTCACTCTCTTTAATTATTTACCAAGAAAGCTATATTGTAATTTCAGATAATTTTTTTATACACTCTTTATACATCTCCTCTCATATATACGTCGGGTTTTCTTTTGTCTTCTTATCAATTTTGTTTTTTTTAATGACAAAAGGAATAAACGCTACTTTATATAGTCAAACATTAAGTTCTATTACTTTTTGGGGATATCTATTCCTTCTGCCTTGGACAAATTATAAATTCCATTATGGTTCAGTCTTACCAGATTGGATAGAGAACGTTTCGCTGTACCTCTCTTTAGGTCTTATAATCCCTTTACTTTCTTTATTGGTGAATTACCTTAAAACGATATCAACAAGAGAAAATAATAACTCAGTAATTTATGAACTTATAAATGTTTCATTTATTGTATTTTTTATTACAAACATTTTTCAAATTGTAAGCTCATTTTCAAACTTAATCCCAATATTAAGTGTTACAAGTTTTGAGAGTGCCATTAGATATGGATATGTATACAGTCTAGTTTTAATTGTTGTTCCATTTGTTTATTACTTAATACCAAGAATCTTTGGAAGAGAAGTTGTTTATACAAGAATAGAATCTATAACTAGTTTCTTATTAAAGTCCGTTATTCTTTTTTCTCTTTTTATTACTGGATTAATTGGAATAAATTCTGGTTATTCATGGAACGCTGGTGCTAATGCAGGAAATCCAACAATTTTTGGCGAGGGTTTTTTAATAACTTGGTCTCTAGTTTCAACACCCTATACTATAAATTTATTCTTGTCTTTGCTTTTATTAGTTGGAGTACTTTTATTTAACGTAACAACATTTAGGGCAATATCT
>CABWZY010000027.1:0-3008 GCA_902510055.1 uncultured Candidatus Actinomarina sp.
AGAAAGAAAAAAGACTTCAATTCTGCAGATAAAATGAGAGAAAGCATTTTAGATATTGGAATAAGTATAGAAGATGGAACAGACAGTGGATGGTCTTGGAAGACTAGTTGAAGGTTTTAACTCTGTAGAAGCAGCTTTAGAAACTAACAGAGTAAATGAAATAATTATTTTGCGTACAAAAAATCAATCAAAAAGATTTGATTCTTTGATTGATATAGCTCAAAAGAAAAAAATAAAAATAATAGAAGTAATGAATAAAGGTGATTGGGAATATAGCAACAGGCACAGAGTCGTAGCTATTTGTAACCCGTTAGTAACCTACAGAGAGTCAGATATAATGAAATTTAAAAATTCAAATTTTATAGTTTGTGACCATATACAGGATATAAATAATTTAGGAGCAATTGTAAGGAGTGCTGCAGCATTTGATTTTAATGTTTTAGCGATACCATCAAAAAGGTCAGTAAAATTATCTGAAAAAGTATTTTCAATTTCAGCAGGGGGACTAGAGAAAGTTAATATTTTAACTTATAATTCTATATTTTCACTTATAAAGAAATTCAACAATCTTGATATATGGACTATAGGTCTAGATATGAGTGGAGAAACAAAAATAAAAGATATTAATTTTAACGAACAAAATGTTGCGATATTTTTAGGTTCAGAAGAAAAAGGCCTTAGTAATGAAGTAAAAAATAAATTAGATCTAATTTCTCAGATACAAATGTTAAACAATACTGAATCATTAAACGTGTCTGTTGCTGGAGCTATAGCAATGCATCAAATATTTATTAAAAAATAAATTAATTGAAATTTATTGTTTGCTATTATTTTACTATTCGCCGGAGTAGCTCAGTGGCCAGAGCAGCCGACTTGTAATCGGCAGGTCAGGGGTTCGACTCCCCTCTCCGGCTCTAAGTGAAAAATTATAAAAATAGTATAAAATTCATACTTGGATTAGTGATAATTTTCCAAATATCTTTAATATTTTTTGGATACTTAAGGCCTTCAATTATCTATGATTATTTAGATTATTGGCCATTAACGATAGTCCCTATAGGTGTATTATTTCTAGCTAGAAAAATAACCATAAGTGAAAAAATAGAATTTTATTTCTATGGATTCTTAATATCAGTATTTATATTTTTTCAAATTGCGCATTTTTTTAATGCAGAATTTTTGACTACATATTCTTTTAATTCGAGTTTTGAAAATTTAAATTTAGATTCAACAATAGAACAACAGATCTTTATTGATGAATATAGTGCAATTGAATTAAATTATTTTGTAGGCAATGGCTACAAGGCTGAAATTATAAATAAGCCTGGAAAGCTAGGATACCCAGAAGCAATAGAAACTATTATAGGTGAGCCGAGAGCAATAGTTTTTAGAGAAATTAATACTAGTTCTTTACTTAAAGTCAAAGGCTGGAAAATAGAATTAGGTTCAGAAAATTTATGGAAACTTAATATTTTTTCTATTGGTTCAAATATTTATTTAGACAATCTTAATCTAATGCCTTCATCTTTATCCGGCACTGGGGAGATATACTTAGGACCTAATCTAAATATGAAAGAGTTGGTATTAAATGGTCAATATGAAATTACAATATCAAAAAAATTACCTGTTGTTGTAAAAGGTACAGCGACGGTTCCTTCTTCTTGGCTTAATGCAACTGTAGGATATCTCAACCAAATTGATGAAACATATATATTAGAGATTGAAATAATTGACGGTTCCGAAGTAATATTTAAGGATGAATGAAATTAAAAAATGATTGATCAATTAGGTAATGGGTTACTTTTAGGCATAATTATTTCAGTTGCCTCTGTTGCACTATCTTTACTTTACGGTGTAACAAGGATAGTCAACTTTGCTCATGGAGAGATTATTGCTTTGGGAGCAATCGTCACTTTATTTCTTTCGGGCCCAATAGACTCAAGGGTTCTATTTCTAGAGAGATTTTCTCCACTAGGTATGAGTTTTGCAATTTCAGCAATAATTGCTGTAATTCTTTGTGGAGTATTTGGTGGATTATTAGAGCTATTACTTTTTAGACCACTTAGGAAAGCAGAAGTTGGTAATATTGCAGTTTTAGTTGTAACAATTGGATTATCAATATTTATACGACACCTATATCTTTTATTTGCTACTGGTAGAGTCCAGAACTTTCCTCTAGACCTAGAAAGAAGACAAACATATTTATTTATTGAAATGACTCCTAGAAATTTCAAAGTTTTAATTGCAGGTCTTATAGTAATGATAATAATTGGTCTATTCTTAACTTTTACCCGAATTGGAAAAGCAATGAGAGCTGTTAGAGATTCAGGTGAATTAGCTAGTGTTTCAGGTATTAATTCTGACAATATAATTTTATTTACATGGATCTCTTCAAGTATGCTTGCAGGCTTGGCTGGCATTTTTCAAGCAATTATAAATGACGTTAGATATAACATGGGTTTTCTTATTTTGCTACTTATATTTGCAGGGACAGTATTAGGAGGCATAGGAACATCTTTTGGAGCAATGGTTGGAGGTTTACTTATAGGAATTTTTGTCCAAGTTTCAGTTGCTTTACCGTTTATGGAAGGACATACAGAAGCTAAAAATGCAGTTGCTCTTGCCATAATGATATTAATTCTGTTATTTAGACCACAAGGTATTTTTGGACAAAAAGAAAGAATTTCATGAAGTTATCTATTAAATGGGTAGTAACTATATTGATTACTATTTTTTCAATATATTTAGTATTTGCTCTAAATGACGAAGGGCCATTAAGAATACTATTTAATCTTCTAACATTTGCTGGAATATATGGACTTGCTGCAATTGGATTAAATGTTCATTTTGGATTAACTGGCTTATTCATTTATGGGTGTTGGTGCCTATGTTACATTATTGTTAATACCACATGCTGCTGGTAGAGAAGGGGAAATAACAGAATCAGGACTTCCATTTCTTCTTGCTGTATTTATTGGAGTAATTGCAGCTTCTTTATTTGGTTTGCT
>CABWZY010000028.1:0-2947 GCA_902510055.1 uncultured Candidatus Actinomarina sp.
GTCATGTAGCTAAATTGTCTATTTAATTTTAACAATAAAATTGTTTTATTGGAAGATTTTAATAAGCTTTTGAGAAGATAGTAAATAATCCTTCTTTGTCTTTATGATTTATAGACTTTTTCGTTTCTTTATTGTCTAATGGATAACACCTAATTGTTGCACTTGTTAATTCTTTAATTTCTATTTCATCTTTTTCATTTTCTGACCAATAACAAGTTACGAAGCCTTCTGTTTTATTTAATTTTTCAATTAATTCATCTTTAGATTCAACATGAGTTGTATTTTTAATCATGTGATCTTTTGAATTTTTAAACATATTATTTTGTATATCTGTTAATAAATCATCAATCTCTATAGATATATTATCAAAAGAAACTTCTTGTTTAGAATCGTCAATATCTCTTCTTGATACAATAACTTTATTATTTTTGATATCTCTTGGGCCTACTTCTATTCTCACTGGAACGCCTTTTAATTCCCACTCGTTGAATTTAAAACCTGGAGAAACTTCATCTCTGTCATCAATCTCTATCCTATGCTTTTCTAATTTTTCATTTATCTCTTCTACTTTTTTCATAACTAATTGCTTATCATCTTTTTTTGGAATGATTGGAACAATAACAACTTGTATTGGAGCTAAATTAGGAGGAAGTTTTAATCCTTTGTCATCACCATGTGCCATAATAATCATACCTATCAATCTTGTACTAACTCCCCAACTAGTTTGATAAGGATGTTGAAGTTTATTTTTTTCATCTGAATATTGTATATCAAAAGCTTTAGAAAAGTTTTGTCCCAATTCATGAGATGTTCCTGCTTGCAGTGCTTTCTTGTCTAGCATCATTGCTTCAATTGAATAAGTTTTCTCAGCACCTGCAAATTTTTCTATTTCTGATTTAAGACCTTTAGTAACGGAAACAGCAGCAACATTTTGAACGAATTCCTCATAAATATTTAACATTTTTATTGCTTCATCGTTTGCTTCTTCTTTGGTTACGTGAGCTGTGTGACCTTCCTGCCATAAAAATTCTGAAGTTCTTAAGAATAACCTTGTTCTCATTTCCCACCTAACTACATTTGCCCACTGATTAATTAACATTGGTAAATCACGATGACTTGTTATCCATTTTGAAAACATATGATTAATAATTGTTTCAGATGTTGGTCTAACAATTAAAGGTTCTTCTAATTCTTTCCCTCCTGCATGAGTAACTGTGGCAAGCTCAGGTGAAAATCCTTCAACATGTTCTGCTTCTTTTTCAATAAAAGATTTAGGTATAAAAAGTGGAAAATAAGCATTTTTATGTCCAGTTTCCTTAAATCTATTATCTAAATATTTTTGAATATTTTCCCAGATAGCATATCCATATGGTCTTATAACCATAGTTCCTTTTACTGGAGAATAATCAGCCAACTCTGCTTCTTGTATTATGTCTGTATACCATTGATTAAAATCTTCAGACATAGGTGTTAGATTTTTCATCATATATTTATTTTATAATAATTAAGAATCAATATCTTGATTTGAATTAATCTCTACAACAGATTTAACTTTTGTTTTAAAATCGTTTATATCACCCTGAATGTCAATTAATGCATCGACATCTTTTTGGGCTATCTTAGCTGCATCTTTATCAGCAGCAGCTAATCTTGCTTCTATTCCTTCTTTAGTAATAAGTTCACCTTCAGTAACTAAAGAAGATACCATATCTTTTTCCTCAACTACCTTAACTACTTGACCTTTTATAAATAAATGACCTCTATTTTTTCCCGCAGCAATTCCTAAATCAGCTGATTTAGCTTCTCCTGGGCCATTAACTACACAACCCATAACTGCTACTTGTATTGGAAAACCTTTTTCTTCTAAAGCTTCCTGTGCTTCTTTTGCAACTTTGATTACGTCAACTTCAGCTCTACCACAACTAGGGCATGCTATTAAATCTAGTGATTTTCTTTCTCTTAAGTTAAGATACTCTAGCAAATGTCTTCCATATTTTGCTTCTTCAATTGGATCTGTTGTTAAAGAAAGTCTTATAGTGTCTCCTATACCTTCAGACAATAAAGTAGAGATTCCAGCGACAGATTTGATTAATCCTCCCGGCAAAGGCCCTGCTTCTGTTACTCCGAGATGTAAGGGGTATTCTACTTTTTCTGCTAACAATCTATAAGATTCAATCATAAGTGGTACATTTGAATGCTTGACAGAAATCTTTATATTATAGAATTCTACTTCCTCTAAATATCTTATTTCTTTTATAGCTGATTCAACTAATGCTTCTGGTGTTGATTCACCATGATTAATTGCAATCTCTTTATCTAAAGATCCTGCATTTACACCAACTCTTATTGGTATGTTTTCTAATAAAGCTTCCTTAGCAACTTCTTTTATATGTTTTTCATTTCGAATATTTCCAGGATTTAATCTTAATCCTTGTACCCCTGCTTCAATTGCAGCCAATGCAAGTTTATATTGAAAATGAATATCAGCGATAATTGGTACTGGACTTCTGGTAGAAATTTCAACTAATGAAGTAGCTGCTTCGATTTCATTACAAGTAACTCTTACAATATCAGCTCCATTACTTGCCAACTCATATATTTGTTCTAATGTTTTTTCTGTATCCCTTGTTTTAGTTGTTGTCATTGACTGTACAGTTATAGGATATTCTGAACCAACACCTATATCTCCTAATTTAAATTGCGTTGTCTTTCTTCTTTTCATATTTATAAATTTATCGGATTAGTTAAGTCTAGATAAAATGCGGTAATACCAATAAAAATAAAAACTGCGACAACAACTAAAGCGACAGGATATAGTTTTTTTTCAGCAACTTTTATACCTGTAATTCCCTCAATAACAGACATCAATGCCCTACCTCCATCAAGTGGTATCAAAGGAATAGAATTAAATACAGCTAAAAAGACATTGACGAATGCTAATAAACTG
>CABWZY010000029.1:0-2918 GCA_902510055.1 uncultured Candidatus Actinomarina sp.
TTTTAAAAGTAACGAATTAACTTCAATAATAGGACCTAATGGAGCTGGGAAAACAACTCTTTTTGATTTAATTTCTGGATTTCAAGAAGAAGATAATGGAGAAATATTCTATAAAGATAAGAATATTACAAAAAGCCAACCTTATAAAATTGCAAGATTAGGTATGGTAAGAACTTTTCAATTGACAAAAGTATTTGATAGGATGACTGTTTTAGAGAACCTAATGTTTGCTGGTTCTAGTATTTCAAATGACTCTTTACTTCAATCAATCATGAAGTTATCAAAACAAAAAAAGTATGAAGAGTTGCTAAAAGAAGAAGCCATTAATGTAATGAAGGATTTAAATATAGAACAAATGTCTAGTTCGTATGCTAGAGAACTTTCTGGTGGCCAGAAGAAATTATTAGAGCTAGGAAGGTCGATTATCAAAAAGCCGGATGTTCTTTTATTAGATGAACCTTTGGCTGGAGTAAATCCAAAATTAGCTGAAGACTTGCTTGAAATAATACAAAACTTATCGAATCAGGGAATTACGATTTTGATGGTTGAACACAATATTGAAGCAGTAATGAAAATTTCTGAAAGAGTAGTTGTTTTAGCAGAGGGATCTTTAATAGCTGATGGAGAACCACAAGAAGTTAGAGAAAATCAAAAAGTAATTGAAGCTTATCTAGGAACTGGCGATGAATAAACCAATATTGGAATGCAACGGTATTGCAGCTGGTTATGTTAAAGGTTTGAACATATTACAAGGTGTAGACTTGATTGTTTCAGAGGGAGAAATTGTATCAATAATAGGCCCAAATGGTGCAGGTAAATCTACATTACTAAAAGCAATAATGGGTTTAATAAATATATCTGCTGGAAGATTTTTTATAAATGGTTCTGAAAAAACAAATCTTTCAACTCATAGAATTGTTAACGAAGGTATAGGGTATGTACCACAAGTTGAAAATGTATTTCCATCTTTGACAATAGAAGAAAATTTAGAAATTGGAGCTTGGTCTTTAGCTAACAATAGAAAAAGCAGCATTTCAAAGGTACTTCAAGATTTTCCTCTTCTAAGTGAGAGAAGGAAGGAAAAAGCTGGAAATTTATCAGGAGGTCAAAGACAAATACTTGCATTAGCAAGAGCTTTAGTAACATCACCCAACTTGCTTTTGTTAGATGAGCCATCAGCAGGGCTTTCACCAGTTGCAATAAATGAAGTATTTGAAAGCATCAAAGAGATTAATGATACAGGTGTATCCATCTTGCTAGTTGAACAAAATGCGAAAAGAGCATTAAAATTTAGTAATAGAGGTTATGTTTTAGACCAAGGTAGAAACGCTTACCAAGGAGAAGGAGCAGAACTCTTAAACGACCCAAGAGTTGTAGATTTATATTTAGGAAAACTATAAAAAAAAGGCCTGTAAAAACAGGCCTTTTTTCAATTCTTTATAAGAATTATGAACCAAAATCTACTGATTTAAGAACTGGGTTTGTATCACCCTCTGTAGTCCAAATATCATAAGTAGATGCAGTTGGGTCACCAGATTTGTCTAACTCGACTTCTCCAGATGCACCGACATAGTCCACATCCTCACCTGCAGCAGCTAAAGCTACACATTCAGCACCGATACATTTTGTACCGCCTGAAGATGCTTCAACTAATCCAGCAGCTATTGCGGGTCCAGTTACACCATTAGCAGCAGCTGATATTGCCATTAACATGACAGCATCATAAGCTTGTGGCGCAAAGATGAATGTAGGCGAACCATCTGCACTAACTTGTGCGTAGGCTGCTTCAAAAGCATCTTTTGCAGCACCAGCAGCTGAGCCGGGAGCTGTACCTTTCATACCGTCTAGAGCATTTCCAAGACCACATGCTGAATTAAGTCCAGCATCTTTAACACCGTCAGTCATGTACCACGGTATGTCAAGAAGACCTTGTTCGTATGCAGGTTGAAGAACACCACAACCAGTTTCTGGGAATAATATTCCTACAATTGCTTCAGGAGCACCCTTACCAACAGCTGTTACTTCAGAAGCGAATTCTGTAGCATCAGTTGCATGGTAAACAATAGTCTTTACTGTTCCACCAGCTGCTTCAAAAGCTGCAGCAGTAGCTTCAGCAAGACCTCTACCATAAGAGTCTGCTCTTGAAATTATTGAAATTGTAGTTATCCCATCTTCTATAAGAAGAGAGCCTAACACTCCTCCTTGAAGAAGATCTGATGGTGCAGTTCTTGCATAAAATCCTTTTTTATCCATTTTGGTAAATTGAGGACTTGTATTTGACGGAGACACCATAACTACTTCCGCAGCTATAGCTGTGTCAAGAATTGCTAGTGAAGTACCACTACATGCAGCACCCATAACACCTTGAGCTCCTTGTGCAACAACATCATTTAAACTTGTTAATGCAACAGCTCCATCACAACCACTGTCGCCTTCAATAAGGACGACTGGTTGACCATTTATACCGCCAGCAGCATTGATTTGCTCAACAGCAAGAGCGGCTCCTAGTGCAATACCAGGTCCTAGCGATGCTAAGTCACCAGATAGTGGCATAAGTGATGCCAAGACTAGTGGATCAGCAGCAGGAGCGGCAGTTGTAGTTGGTGCCGCAGTAGTTGCAGGAGCTTCAGTAGTTTCAACTACTTCTTCCTCAACCACATCAGCTGTACCACCACAAGCCGCAGCGACTAATGCTAAAATCGCAATCAAAGCCAAAGCTTTGCGATTCTTCATATAATTTCCTTTCAGTCACTGAAATTAAAAATTCCTACATAATTTGTAGGAAGTATTACAACAATAGCGTGATTTTAGTACTCTTCAATAGCGAATAAAAAAATATATAGTTATGAAAGAAATACTTGAAAATACGCTTATTTTCCTAAATAATCAGGATTACATTGATATCTTTATTTATATTT
>CABWZY010000030.1:0-2751 GCA_902510055.1 uncultured Candidatus Actinomarina sp.
GCTCAGGAAGTACAATTTCTTCTTCATCAAAAATTCCATAAGTATATAGAAAAGAAAGGACAATAATACTTGTAAGTATTGAAGAACCAAAAATAATATTTAAAGAGGATTTCTTTTTATTAGTACTTTCTTCTACTAAATCGGAAATATATTTTTTTTGTTCAAATAATTCTTGTTGTTCGAAATTTTCGTTATCCATATCCTTCATATTAAATGATATATAGTAGTAGTTGAATTTCAAAAAAATCTAAGTTCTTAAATCGAATTGAAACATTTTCTAATTTACTTTAGTCTAAATAAGTACATGTTATGGGGGAGTAACACATTTTATCGATTAAGAACTTAGAAGTTGTATATCAAGATGTTATTTTAGTTTTAAGAGGTATTTCTTTTTCCATTAAAGAAGGCGATATAGTTGCTCTTCTTGGAAGTAATGGATCTGGAAAAACAACTGTATTGCGATCAATTACTGGTCTTCTAGATGTCCAAAATGGAGATATTACTAAAGGAAGCATCTCTTTTGATGATAAAGACATTACCAATATGAAACCTTCAGATATTGTTGACCTAGGAATTGCACAGGTTTTAGAGGGCAGGAGAATCTTTTCTGAGTTAACAGTGACTGAAAATCTTAGGCTTGGAGGGCATACAGCTTCAAAAGATATAAAAGAAAATATTGATAGGGTTTTTGATCTATTTCCTTTGTTAGCGCCAAGATCAAAAGATGTTGCAGGATATTTATCTGGCGGAGAACAACAAATGTTAGCAATAGGTAGAGCTTTAATGTCAAATCCAAAGTGCTTACTGCTTGATGAGCCAAGTTTAGGACTTGCTCCCAAGTTGGTAGATCAAATAAAAGAATTCATAGTAGAAATTAATCAACAGGGAGTTTCAGTTTTGTTAGTAGAGCAAAATGCCAACATGGCTCTTAGTATTGCAACTCATGGATATATTATGGAAACTGGAAATATTGTCATGGACAACACCCCAGAAAAGTTATTAAAAGATGAAGATGTTAGAGAGTTTTATTTAGGATTAAATGCAGAAGGAACAAAAAGGAAGTCTTTTAAAGATGTTAAACACTATAAAAGGAAGAAGAGGTGGCTCTCATAAGTAGTATTATTTCTTTTAAAGATGTTTCTCTTAATTTTGGAGGAGTAAAGGCTCTAAGTAATGTATCTTTTGATATTAAAGAGGGTTCATTACATGCAATCATTGGCCCTAATGGCGCAGGTAAAACATCTATCTTTAATTGCATAAGTGGAATTTATAAACCAACAAGTGGTTCTATTGAATTTAAAGGAGAGACAATTGAAGGCCTGAGGCCTGATGAAATAGCAAACAAAGGTGTTGCAAGAACATTTCAAAATATTGAATTATTTGAGAATATGACTGTCTTAGACAACATATTGATAGGTGCTCACAGGCATATAGATTATGGATCTATTTCTGGTATATTTTTTGGCCCATCTGTCAGAAAAAAAGAACTTGAAGCAAGAAAAATTGCTGAAGATATTATTGATTTTTTAGAAATTGAAGAGTACAGGTTTTCTTATATTCTTTCGTTGCCATATGGAATTCAAAAAAGAGTAGAGCTTGGAAGAGCACTGGCTATGAAGCCAGAGATCATTCTTTTAGATGAGCCTGCTGCAGGCATGAACAACGAGGAAACTGAAGATATAGCACGTTTTATTCTTGATATTCATGAAGAACTTAAGATAACAACCGTTTTAGTTGATCATGACATGAATATGGTTATGGATATAGCAGAAGATGTAGTTGTGATGGATTTTGGAGAGAAGTTATTTGATGGATTGCCAAAAGATGCGATTCATGACAAAAGTGTAATAGAGGCTTATCTTGGAGTAAGTTCGGAGAAATGATTTAAGGAGAGACATGGTAAAAGTACAACAGCTAATGGAAGAAATTGAGACTAAAGGAGGTTTGACTCCTGCAAGAAAAATTAGAGAAACTGCAGGGAGATATCCTGATTTAATAGCAATGAGGGAAAAGAATTTTGGAAAATGGGTGGAAATAACTTACGAAGAATATTGGCAACAAGCGCAGTGGATTGGCTCGGCTTTGAAATATTTTGGTGTTGATACACAAGACAGTGTAGCTATTCAATCAGAGAATAGACCAGAATGGTTTATAGCAGACGTAGCAATTCAAGCAATTGGGGCTGTTAGTGTTGGTCTTTATCCAACTAATCCGCCTTCTGAAGTTGAGTATTTGATTGGTCATTCTGAATCCAAAATATTATTTGCAGAGGATCAAGAGCAGGTAGATAAAGCATTAGAGGTAATTGAAGAACTACCTGGTTTGAAAAAAATAATTTATTTTGAACCAAGAGGTCTAACAAATTATGAGAGTCCTTTATTGATGACTTGGGAAGAATTTCTAGCAATAGGTAAAGAAGAATTTGAAAAAGATCCAAATTTTGTTACTGACAAATTAGATTTGGTTGATGATGACGATATAGCAATTATGGTATATACATCTGGAACAACAGGACCACCAAAAGGGTCAATGATTACTCACGGAAACCTTGCTTGGATTGGTAGTAATATTGCAAATTTCAACATAATTAAAAATGCAAAAACTGATCAACAAGAATTTATATCTTTCTTACCATTGTGTCATATTTTTGGTAGGTTAATTGATTTAATTGTCGGATCACATCTTTTAGCTACGATAAATATGGCTGAGTCAATTGATACAGTACAGGATGACCTTATGCAAATTCAACCG
>CABWZY010000031.1:0-2519 GCA_902510055.1 uncultured Candidatus Actinomarina sp.
TGGACATCATAATGCCTTTCATTAATTGTTCTTTTTGCAGCTTCCCTGACTAGAGCGAAAGCATCTACTTCAATATCATGTTTATCAATTTTGTCTATATCAGTTTTAAGTTTTTGAAATGACTCTTTTATTTCAACATCGCTGAATTTTGTAATCTCTTCTTCTTTTGAATTTATTGAGTCAATTTTTGCATTAAGCTCAGTTGCAAGTTTTCCGCTTCCAATTGTTAGAGCTTTTTTAAATATATTCAAATTTCAGCTTGTACCATGCTCCCAAGAATCTAGATATTTAATTTGTTCATCAGATAATATTTCTAATTCGCCACCCATTAAGCTTAATTTTGTAGCAGCTATTTTAATATCTACTTCCTTAGGTAATGTGTATACCTTTGATTCTAATTTCTCATGATTATCTTTTATCCATTCTGATGCTAAAGCCTGATTTGCAAATGACATATCCATTACTGAAGCTGGATGTCCACTTGCTGCAGCAAGATTCACTAACCTTCCTTCAGCTAGAACTAATATTTCTTTACCTTTATATTTATAGCTCTCTACATGTTCTCTTACTCTCTCAATCTCTGTGCTTTCATTCTTAAGAGCTTCCAAATTTATTTCTACATCAAAATGTCCTGCATTTGCTAATGCAACGCCATCTTTCATAACATCAAAGTGTTGTGTATCTAAAGCATGTAAATTTCCTGTTACCGAAATAATTACATCTGCGATTTTTGCAGCATTTATAGAAGTTTTTACTTCATACCCGTGCATTAGTGCTTCTAAAGCTCTTACTGAATTTGGCTCAACAACTGTAACTTTTGCTCCCATTCCATAAGCCCTTTCTGCTACTCCTTTTCCGCAATCACCAAAACCAATAACAACAACATTTAAACCTGCTATTAATAAATCTGTAGCTCTAACTACTCCATCCATTGCACTCTGTCCTGTTCCAAACCTATTATCAAACAAATGTTTAGTATCAGAATCATTCACAGCTACCACTGGAAATCTTAATTTATTATTTTTTTCCATTGACCTAAGTCTTATTACTCCTGTTGTTGTTTCTTCCATTGACCCCATTATCGGTATATCTGCCCTCTCAGTATGTAATAGCGAAACAAGATCAGCACCATCGTCCATTGTTATATCAGGGTTAGTATCTAAAACAGAATTAAGATGTTTAAAGAAGTCTTCATTTGAAACACCCCATACAGCATGTACTTCAATATCATTCTCTGCAAGATAAGCAGCAACAGAATCTTTTGTAGATAAAGGATTGGATGCACATAAAGCAACCTTGGCTCCTCCTTCTTTTAAAGTAAGCATTAAGTTTGCAGTTTCTTTAGTTACATGCATGCACGCACCAATATTTAAGCCCTCTAAAGGTTTGTTCTTTGAAAAATCATTTTTGATTTCTTCTAAAACAAGCATTTGCCTAGCAGCCCAAGCAACCTCTTCATTTCCTAATTCAGCTAATTTTGCATCTTTTATTGTTGACAATTTAATCCTCTAATAATTTTTTTAAGCTCTCTATTACTTCTATATCTTCAGGAACCATATTTAATTCTTCGGCTAAAGATATACTTACAAGATCACCCAATAATACTAACTCCATAACTTTACTTAATGTTGATTCTGAAGCTTTCGGCTCTATATTTAAAATATCTACCTTTTCACTTAGTAATTTTTTTGATAAATCAAACCTTTTTATTATTTGAGAATGTTCGTTGTTATCTCTTAAAAATATTAAAACAAAATCTGTTTTACTAGATTTAGGGTCTGCATCCCAAGATAATATCTCATTATGATGAACTTCAGGCATTGAGCCTACGTAAGATTTAGATTTTGCATTTTCATTAATTTGTGTTTTCCACCTTGAAGCTACTAGTTCAGTTAAAAGTGTTCCCCCATAAATAATAGAAGTTTTATTACTTATTTGTTGAGCAATGTTTTTTGCTTGAATAAAAATTTCTGAGTCTGTTTTTTGATTTAAAAGTTCATTTAAGTAATCCCCTACTTTTCTTACTTCGTTTAAGTAATCAGTACCTTCAGCTTGGTCTATAAATTTACAAACAGCTTGAGTTAAATATCCGAAAGCAGCTCTTGGTTGAAGACCTTGAGGTATTTTTATATATTCTTTATTATGCTCTAATGCTTGGTCTATTAATTTTCCACCACTTGAAATAACAGCCCAATCTAGCTCATTCTTTATTGCTTCCTCTAGTCCTGATATTGTTTCTTCTGTATTCCCTGAATATGAAATAAATAAACAAAATGGTCTAAGTTCTGTTAATTTTTTTGGAATTGAATATGTCTTCCTTACAATAATATTTTTTGAACTTACTTCACTTGACAATAAAGAAAGGACGTCACCTGCAACTCCAGAACCACCCATCCCTATAACTAACAAAGAATCGTATTCTATCGAATTAATATTCGAAGAATATTCGAGATCTTCTTTTACTTGGTCACCTAAATCAAATGCTACATTTACCATTTATATCTTAATTATATTTGTTA
>CABWZY010000032.1:0-2474 GCA_902510055.1 uncultured Candidatus Actinomarina sp.
GCTGACCAATTAAAGGAACCTTGAGGTTTTCTGATAATACTTCCCCACCACCTTTTCCAAATGGATAAATTTTAGAATCCCCTAAGTCAATATGTGACATATTTTCAATGACGCCTATTATGCTTGAGTTGACTTTTCTTGACATAATCCCAGCTCTTTCTGCTACGACTGTTGCATTCGATTGTGGAGTAGTAACAATTATTGTTTCATAAAAATTTAAAAACTGTGAAAGAGATATTGAAACATCTCCTGTCCCTGGAGGCATATCAATTAACAAAACATCAATATCCTGCCATAAGACTTCATATAAAAATTGTTCTATAGCTTTATGAAGCATTGGACCTCTCCAAATTACCGCTTCATCTTGTTTAACAAAATACTCCATAGAAATTACATTTAATTTATTTATCTTTGAAGGGAATATTCGATTATTAAATGGGATTGGCGGAAATTTTGCTCCTAACATTTTTGGTATAGAAAAACCCCAAATATCAGCATCAAGAATTCCTACTTTTTTTCCTTGTTCTGAGAAAGCCAAAGCAAGCAAAGAAGTTAAGGTTGACTTTCCTACACCACCTTTACCAGAAGCAATTCCAATTATACGCTTCCCGTTATTGAATTCATTTTTCGCTTCATCAGGTGTCTTATCAGCGCCTACAATTTGACTTACTTTTAATATCTCTTTTTCACTTGCTTCTTTAAATTTTATTTCTATATCGGCATTCTTCTCTTTAATTAACTCTTTAATTGCTGAACGCACCCATTCAATTTCAGTAAAATCAACAATTTCAATCAAATTCCCCTTTTTAACTTTAAGAGAAGAAAGCTCTTCGAAAGATCTGTTAAAACCAGGGTAAATTAATTTTCCAATTTCCATACTTATGTATTTTATGTTCATTACTTTATTAAATTGAAGTTATGTTAAAAAGAAATTTTGTACTTCTAGTTCTCTTCTTGCTTGTATCAGCTGTATATATTAATTACAGGCCACAAAATATAGTAGAAGATGTGAGTATTGATATTAATAACGGCATTGATCTCTCTCTTGTTAATGAAAATAATGAAGTAGATATTGAATTATTAAATGAAGAATACATAATTATTAATCTCTGGGCTAGCTGGTGTACTCCTTGTATCGAAGAAGTTGAGCATTTAAAGGAACTATCAGAGAGTGGCAGGTTTTATGTACTTGGTTTATTGGTTGATGATTCTGTAAGTAATGGCCAAGAATTCATAGAAAATTACAAATTAAACTATAAAAATATTTTAAAACAAGAAAATATAGAAATTATAGTGACAGAATTTTCTTGGAATGGCATTCCAACAACTCTCTTATTGGATAAAAACTTCATAGTTCTGAAAAGTTTTAGTGGGCCTATTACTTATGATTTGATTTCTAGTTATTCAAGTTAAATTTTTATTTCGCATGAGTATATAATCAAAATATGGATCAGATACTATTTTGGAGAATTATATTAATTGGTGGTATCTTGTCTTTCCTTGGAGGAATGGGTATCTTTACGCTAAAACTTTTAGCTGCATCAACTGGAAGAAAAAGAATACTGGACTTTTTTATTAGATGAAATGGTAGCGGGGGTAGGATTTGAACCTACGACCTCTGGGTTATGAGCCCAGCGAGCTACCAGACTGCTCCACCCCGCGCTGAATATCAATAGTAATTACATAATATTTAAACTCAAGCTATTTTATTTTTCGTTTAATATTTCAATAGCTAACGAGACGAACTCTTCTGCTTTCTCTATTAAATCTTGGTACTTGCCAAGATTGCCTTTTAATAATTCTTCTTGAGCTTGATTGAATGCTGAATTAGCTTTATTTAATAAATCAATAGGATTAGCATCAGGATCATCATCTTCCTTTTTAGAGGTATCAAAATCTATATCTCCAAATATCCCTTCAAGTGCTTCACCTAATGATTCAGCCATTAAGATTCTATCTTGGAAAACTACCACTACAAACTTAAATTCAGGTAAAGGATTCTGTTCTCCTTGAAGATAAATTGGTTGATAGTACAAAACTGATTGATTAATAGGAACAACAAAAAGATTCCCTCTTATAACACTTGAGCCTTGCTGATCAAGAAGAGTAAAGATTTGTGAAATATCAGGATCTTGATTTATTCTTGTTGAAACTTGAGAAGGTCCGTCAACAAACTCACCTTTTGGCAATCTAAAATCAATTAGCTGTCCATAATTTTCTGGATCAGCATCAGCAACTAAGAATGACTGCATGTTAGGTCTGTTTTCCGGATTGAATGGTTGAAATATTAAATAGCTTAAATCTTGTTCTCCTGGCAATGTCATCAATAAATAATATGGCAACATTGGTTTGAAACCAATTTCAGTAAACTCTCCACGAAGTGTTCCAACTCTTGGTGTCGTTGAAGAATCTGTAGGAATAACCCATGGGTCCTCATCAGCATAAAACACTCTTGGATCAGTCATGTGATAATC
>CABWZY010000033.1:0-2408 GCA_902510055.1 uncultured Candidatus Actinomarina sp.
TACTAAGGAAATAATTAAACATTTAAATTAACAGCCTGTATAAGAACGCATTTCGGCTTTAGTTCTATTGCCTGCAACCCCATCTGGGATTAATCCCACTTTTCTCTGGAAAGCTTTAATAGCTTCCTTAGTATAAGAGCCCATTTCACCATCTATAATTCCTGGATTGAATCCATTATTTGCTAAATAGGTTTGTATATCAGAAACTGTATCTAATTTTGAACTGGTATTGTCTCTTGCATTACATGTATTAGTTGTTTCACAACCAGTGTATGCTCTCATAGCTGCCTTTGTTTTGTTACCGGCAATTCCATCTGACAATAAACCGTTTTTACTTTGAAAGCTTTTTATAGCTGTCTTTGTTTTGTTGCCACTTAATCCATCAATAGGGCCTGGATTAAAACCATTATTAGCTAAAAATCTCTGAATGTCTAAGATGCTACTTAATTGAACACTACTATTGTCTTTCACAACACATGCATCATTACCAGCATTTGGATTTGAAACAGCAGTTGATGCAGCTTCTTCTACTTCACCGGCTGTTGCCTCCCAGCCTTGCTGGAAAGGTGTATCATTGAAAAGATCAGAAGAAATAAGAGATTTTGAAACTAATTTATCAATTATATAAGATACTTCACCAACTGAGATTTTCCTACTTGGGCAAAATTTATCTGTTAAAGAGCTACAGGAAGGTATCACTTGATTTGCTGCTAGTGTATGTATGTTAGTTTGGAAAGCGCTACCTCCTTCATCAGAATATGGGTCACTGCTTCCTTCGAGATCATTACTAGACCCTTTTTTGATTGCTCTTACGAGCATACAAGCAAATTGATCTCTTAAAACAGATTCTTTTGGTAAATATTGCAAACCAGCACGCAAACAAACATCCATTCCGTAATAAGGCATGCCATTAATTGCACTTTGATAAATACTTTGATCATCGTCACTGTAAGCATTAGGAGAATCTAATGGAATACCTCCAACTACAGCAACTACAGCAGCTGCTTCTTCTCTAGTAAGTATTTTTGCCTGACAAGCTGTAGAACTCTCAAGACACTTATTAATCAGTCCAGCTTTACTTAAATAACTCAAACCTTGAGTTGAGGTAGCATATTGTGCTGTATCTCCTGTCGTAGTGGTAACTTCACCATCTGTAGTTGTAGTTGAAGTTGTCGATACAGTAACAGGGCCAACGTTTAGAGTTGAAATATCTGAGGTACTTGATGTTTTAAAATAATGTGAAGTAAAACCAAGTTGAGACTTAATATTTCTTCCAGATTTTGTTACTGATTTAAAAGAACCATTCTTATAGCCCTTCATGGTAACCTCTACTGCTGCTCCAGATTCAGCTACACTAGAGATATAAATATCAGTTATTGCATCAAAACAGGGTATGTCACCACACAGTATATTTCTACTTAATTGATAAGTAGTATAATCATAAGACCAAGCCGCTTTTGGATTTCCAACCCTATTATCAACAGACCAAGGGTCATCTACCGTTTGAAGGTATGGCCAGATTGTTGGCGAACCAAAGCCTACAGAGTTATTGTTAGTTTTACCTCCAGTTGAAGAAGAGTAAAATGCCTGTATAACTTTATTGTCATAAGTTATTACTTTGCCAGAAGTATTGTTAACTGCTTGAACCCAATTTGGACCCGATATTTCTTTTAAGTAACCGTAGTAATATTGACTTGATGCTGTTGAGCCAATATGACACCAACAGTAAGCTTGTCTGCTTGAATCAAGTCCCGTCTCAATGTTTGTTTTTTTATCAGGTCTATTTTGGAGTAAGTAAGCATATACAGCATAACTTCTCCCAACAAGAGCTTGCGCTTCTAATGCTTTTACATTCCAATGTGAAGGCATTTCAGCTAAGCCATAAAGATATTTTTCTATATCAACTGCTATAACAACATGGAAACCAGAAGAAACATTCTTGGATCGTAATTTAATTTCACCATGTTTATGTTCTCTAGGTCCAATTCTAACTCTTCCACCATCTGACCAATTAATACCAATATTGCATCCTGCTGCGACTTTTGCAGTAAAAGGATGTCCAGTTATGCTACAGTAATTTCCACTAGAAAAAATATTAATTGTTGCTCCGCCAGCAATTTTTAATGGTCCATAAGGAGATTCACACGGACCATCAGAAGCAGCGTCACTTTTTATTTTATTAATTGTTTCATTATCAATTACACCTGATTGGCTTATCCCAACGGATGATTGGTAGTTTTTTAATGCATTTCTTGTTTTGTCACCATATTTGCCATCTACTGGTCCTGGTTCGTAACCCCTAGATTGTAGAAAAGATTGAACTCCAGCAATTTCACTAAGTCCTTCTTGGCATATCATTAATGTTGGAGGGCTTGAAGAGGGTAGAGTAGTCATACTTATATTTTTTG
>CABWZY010000034.1:0-2344 GCA_902510055.1 uncultured Candidatus Actinomarina sp.
AAAGGACTCCATGGGTGAGTTCGAAGTCCCAGAATCAGCACTATATGGAGCATCTACAGCTAGAGCAGTAGAAAACTTTCCAATCTCAGAACTAAGATTTTCTAGAACATTCATTAGATCATTAGCTGAAATTAAAAAAGCTTGTGCAGCGGTAAATGAAAAAAATAAATTATTAGAAAAAGATATGGCAAAAGCAATTGTCGAGAGTGCTCAAGAAGTAATTGACGGCAAGCATGATGATGATTTTGTATTAGATATTTTTCAGACAGGTTCAGGAACTTCAACAAATATGAATGCAAATGAAATAATTGCACGGTTAGCATCAGATAAAAGTGGTAATGAAGTACATCCTAATGATCATGTAAATATGAGTCAGTCATCAAACGATGTGATACCAACTGCAACTAATGTAGCTGCTGTTTTAGAGGCATCAGAGAGCTTAATTCCTGAACTTAAAGGTTTAATTTCATTGCTTGAAGAAAAAGGGAAGGCTTGGGATAAAGTTTATAAAAATGGAAGAACGCATTTAATGGATGCAACACCAGTTACTTTAGGTCAAGAATTTATGGGATATGCGGCATTAGTTTCTGAAAGAATGGAAGGTATTGATAATTCATTAGGTAGCGTTAAAAAACTTGCAATTGGAGGGACTGCTGTTGGTACAGGAATAAATGCACCTGATGGTTTTGGGTCTGATGTTGCTAAAGAATTAAAGAAATCTTTGGGTCCAGACTTTGAAGAAGTAGATAACCATTTCATAAGACAAGGCTCAAGAGATGAAATAGTTCAGTTATCAGGAGCTCTAAAGTCACTGGCTGTCTCTTTATTTAAGATTGCCAATGATATTAGATGGATGGGGAGCGGTCCTATCTCTGGTTTAAATGAACTAAAAATCCCAGCATTACAACCTGGATCTTCAATTATGCCTGGAAAAGTTAACCCTGTTATACCTGAAATGATGATGCAAGTATCTGCACAGGTAATTGGGAACGATACAGCAATAACTTTTGCAGCAGCAAATGGTAACTTTGAACTCAATACTATGTTGCCGGTTATGGCTCATAATGTATTAGAAAGTATTTCTATTCTTTCAAGCAGTACTAAGGTTTTTGGTGAAAAATTAGTTAAAGGATTAGAAGCAAATACAGAAAAACTTGCAGGCAACATTCAAAAGAATTCAATCTTAGTTACAGCTTTAGTACCAAAGTTAGGATACGACACAGCAGCAGAAGTAGCAAAGGAAGCTATGTCTAACGATAAAACTATCAAAGAAGTTTTGCTTGGAAAAGAGCTACTTTCTGAAAAAGAAATAGACGAATTGCTAGATATCGAAAAATTAATTTAATGATTAACAATATTGCTATTGCATCTGATCATGCAGGGTATCAATTAAAACAATATCTTATAGAGAGCTTTGGTGAAGAAGTAAATATTAAAGACTTTGGAACCGATAGTGATGAAAGCTGTGATTTTCCAGATTTTGCATCTGAAGTCACTGAATTTATTTTAAATAATGAAGACTACAGGGGAGTATTAATTTGTGGAAGCGGTGTCGGAATGTCTATAGCTGCAAATAAAACCTCAGGAATACGAGCTGCAAATGTATCTGATGTTGAAACAGCAGTACAAAGTGTTGAACACAACAATGTAAATGTTTTATGCCTCGGAGCAAATAATGTAAATCAAGATTTAGCAGTTACAATAGTGAATTCTTTTCTTTCAGCATCATTTCTTAATGAAGAAAATTACGTTAGAAGAGTCAATAAATTAGAAAGTTAATAACACTTTTATAAAATAGATAAATTATTTTATCTATAAATTAAGGACCTGAATCACCTGGAGGTTGTTCACCACCTGGAGGTTGTTCACCACCTGGAGGTTGTTCACCACCACCTGAATAAGGTCCATTACCATCATCACCATCTGGAGGCATACTTCCTCCTCCACCTGTATTATCGTCAGTACAAGCTGGATTACCTGGATCCGTCATACAATCTACACCACCACCAAAGCCACCATCTCCACCGGTACCTCCGCATTCTGGTGAGTCTGAATAAGCAGGGTCAGAGCAGTCTATGTCACTTCCCCATCCAGTACCTTCATTTCCTGTTGAGGTGTCTTCTGCTCCTCCACATTCTTCAGCATTTGCTGGATCAGAACAGTCAAAAGTAGTATCACCACCACCACACTCAGGGGCACTTTCATTTCCAGGAACTGAACAATCTACACCTGAAGATCCTCCATAACCTTCATTACACGCAGGATCGTCTGGATAAGTTGAACAATCTACATTGTCTCCATAGCTGGAATCTGTTCCGCCATCTTGACACGCAGGATCATCTGG
>CABWZY010000035.1:0-2040 GCA_902510055.1 uncultured Candidatus Actinomarina sp.
CAATAGTTGATAATTCTTCAATGACTGGAACAAAAAATGGATCTTGTAAGATTAATGTATTACATTTATTTCTAAGACAAAATAGATGGCCTGAACCTCCACCAGTAGAGTGTCCTAGTACTGATATGTTGGAAAAATCTGCAGAATAATTAGTATTTTCTAAATAAGATATTGTATTTTCGATATCCACTGACATTTCATACATGACATCATATACCTTTGTTGAGTTTTCCGATGATCCAGTATTAAAAATAGTACCAGATGGTAATTCAGTAAACATCGCTACTCCAGTGTGATCTATTGCAACAACAACATAGCCTTGAGATGCAATTGTAATTAATTGATCGGTAGCAAATATTTTTTCACCTGCCCAGCCATGCGTATAGATTAAAACTGGGGATTTATCTGTTAATTTTTCTAAATCGTTTCCAACATCAAAATATGAAAGATTTAAATGACTAAATAAAAATGTAGGAAGATTTATACCCCATGTTCTATTGAGATAATTAATTACAGTTACACCCCATTGACTCGAAGCATCTTTAAACAGTTGAACTGGCTTTGTTTCTGAAGAGCTAGGATAATAGACATCTACTAACAGCTCTCTCTCTCCAACAGAAGAAAGATTGCTAAGCTCAGAAAATGCTTTAGGCTGATCTCTACCTTCGACAATAATGTGTATTTCTTCATACCCGACAGAGTATGCTTTCTCTTCTATTGTAAATTTTGGAATTGGTAAAAAATAGATAAACAATACTGATGACAAAAACAATACAAAAAGTAATAAAAATGAGATAGATTTCAGTATTTTATTTTGGAATCCAAAACTAATTTTAAGATTTAATGCTGAAATAATAATAATTGTATACAAAGGCATATATTGCCATTTATAACCAACTGTAAATATCTGGCTTAATGCAGTTAAGATGACAATCATTAAAGATACAAAATACATTTTTTCAGAAATAAATTTTTTAAATACTAATCCGAAAACCAATATCAAAATAGCAATATCAAATATGTCCATAATCTAGCTTTAGTTATGAAAAAACACTATGTTGTTTTCCTGAATTTAAATATTTTTGGGCATATATAGCAGCTAAAGAGACTGATTTTAACTCAGACCAAGTATAAGGATTAGGAATTTCACCTTTTACGTAAGAAAGGAATGAAGAAATTGATTCTTTATGTCCTTTTCCTTGTTTAAAAATTTTACCCTTGTCTATTGGTCCAACTAAGTATCTTAATAATTGGAAATCTTCAAGAATAAAGGAGTTTCCACCTCCATGAACTTCAATTCTTTCTTTAGAAAGAGACTGGTTTGCTTCAGAAAAGAATTGTATTGCAGAATGAGATCCATTTGCATAATTTACATTTATAAATATTTGATTATCAAATGCTTCTCCCGTCTCTTTGTTTATTGGTGAGCTTGAAGAAATACTCTGTGGTAAAGAATCAAATATATATGAAGAAAAATCAATAGCGTGAATTGCCTCTCCAACAATTCTCCCTCCTCCTAATTCTTCTAAATTTGTCCAATGATCTTTTTCTAATTTTGGAACACTAAAACGGAAGTTTATGCTGTTAGCTGGTGAATTTGTTAAATGTGATTTAATAAATTGAGCTGATTGTGAAAACCGCCTATTGAACCCAACAAATATTTTAGGATCCTCAGCATTGTACATTGCTTCTTCAATTTCTGTAATTGACTCTTTAGTGATGGCTAATGGTTTTTCTACATACACTGCTTTATTAGCATTTAATGCTCTTACAACAAGATCCGCATGATTATGGTGCTGAGTAAGTATAAAAATTGCATCAATTTCTTCAGCATCAATAATTTCTGACTCTGTTTCATATTTATTTTTTATTTTATAATTTTTTATTAAAACTTCTGAACTTAAACCCCCTGATGAGACTATTCCCAATATCTGACAATCTTTTTTAAGCTCTTTCAAGATAGGAAGGATGGTTGTAGAAGCAAAGTTACCTGCTCCAATAATGCCAACTTTTACCTTTCCTGTATAAGGTTCTGGTTCT